>NZ_LT549890.1:895000-1608008 GCF_900079115.1 Saccharolobus solfataricus | reverse complement strand
CAGAGTTGCCAGAAAGATAGCAGCGATAAAATTAGAGTATGGGGACAAAGTAAGTTTACATAGTGCGGGAGGAGGAGGTTGGGGAGATCCTTTAGATAGAGACCCGGAACTAGTTCTACAAGACGTAAAAAATGAATATATTACACATGATATAGCACAAAAAGTTTATGGTGTAGTAATTGAAAACGGCAAAGTAAACTACGATAAGACATTAAACTTAAGAAATATTATGCGAAGATCTAAGATACTTAGTGGGACTGTTCAATAAACATCAATAGAATGGCATTGTAGAGCAATCATTTTTTATATTTTTTATAGAGAATAAACAGTTTTTATAGTATTTTATTAGGTTAACCCTTGACCATAATCTCCTTTGCCCTAGCTACGACGGATTGGCCATGTGGGTCATCCAAGCCCAACTGGACATAACCTCCAATACCTAACCAGAAAAACTCGTCACTTTAACCGTCTCACCAAAGGTCCGCTTAACCGTTGAGAAAATCGACTCCACGAATCATCTATAGCCGTAACCCTTCTCGTCTTTCCAACTATTTTAACCCAACCTTAAGAACTCGAGAACGGCCTTTCGCCTTGAAGCGAGTCTAGTAGAAGCGTTCTTTCTAGGGGAAATAACTACCTCATCCACAGTCTCGTAAATCTCGTTGGCGTCATAGTCCTTATAGTAGAACCTCTTGACGATCTTTCCCTTCTCCTTTAATTCCTTTATGGTATTCGTTGTGGACTTCACTTTGTTGTCCGTGACTTCAAAGTTGATGCCGTTTATGGTGTACTTCTCTATTGCTTCTTGAGGAATTTTGAGTCTCTTGTTTTCCCCTTTTGGCAATAATTTACTGTCCTCCCTTTGTGGTGTTTATTCAAGTCAGCTATGACTTCGAGTTGGTCGCTGGGGTTTGGGCTTCATAGGATTTCATGATATTTAATATCAATCCTCAGCCCTTGGGCTTCACCAAAGTCACGGACGTTCATCCCTCTCCGCCCCATTAGCGGAATAACCCCAACCCACACCCGTGGAACGTCACGGATGTGAGGGAATCCGCACATCTTGAGATAAATATTCAGTGAAGCATTCAATTGCCTATCCAACTTGAACCCGCACCTCTCACACTCAAAGGTCTTACCAACCTTTCGGGATACAAACCCACATCTGGGGCAAGACCTCGAGGTGAGGTACGGGTTCACTTCCTTAACGAAAGAACCGTAAAGCGGAGCCTTATACTCCAACACTTTATGTATACTCCCCCAAACAGTCCTAGAAATCTTCCTCGAAAGAGAGTCATTAGCATCCTTAAACATACTCTCTTTATCAAGCTTTTCCACAGCGAAAAACGTCACGGGGTACAAGTCCAACAAAGTGTTAACAAACTTGTGAACGAAGTCCAGAACGCGATTCCTCTCCCTATGCGAATACTTCCTTAACAACTCTCTCCCCCTCTTCGTGTGCTTAGATGCAAATGATTGCACCTTAGCCCTCTTCACCTCCATGGAGTACTTAAGGGAGTACAACTGCTTTAGAGAGATTGTAACGAATTTCTCACCATCATAAGCATCTAGAGTATAAAGGTTGGAGTCAATAGCCAGGAAGTTCACTGGTGTTGCCCAAGGTAACTTGTAACGAAATGGTAGGTAAACCTTCTCCTCCTTAATTATAGGTTCACCAAGTTCCAACTCCCTAACCCTTCTTGAGAACCATGACTTACTCCACGAGAAGGTGATGTACTCATGAGGTCTTACAGTTATCCTAACGCTTTCCCCAACAACCTTCCTAAGTGTAGACTTAACCTTAACGTAAGCCTTCTTTAACGTAGGTTTTTCAATCGAAGCTCTCCCCTTTATGGCCCTTTTCCTCCATGATGTGATGATTGAGAATGCGTTATTAATTGCCTTATCGACGTAGTGTGACGCGAGGTGATTGATTTTCTCTAGTTCGTCCCTAAGTGGTTTGTACACCTCCCTCTTCTTCGGTAGTGTTATCTTGTAATTACCGTTCTTTTTTCTTACTTGTATTTTCGTTAAGCTCCACAGGTAGTCAATTGCTTTCTGTAGTAGTGTTCTGTATTCTTTAATTAACTCTTTGCTCTTCTCCCTCTCACTATTCTTGATGGAGTACGTGAAATATACGTATTCCTCTTCCGGTTCAAATTTTCTAATTCTTAAGTTCTTCAGCACATTTCTTCACCTTCTCGTATTTATGACTTCTCATACCATACAGTTTCTCGCTGAACGAGACTAGTACTGAGACTAAGTCTTCAACCAATTCTTCTTCTGGTGTCTTGTCCTCTTGGTTTAGTACTACTATTTCACAGCCATGTGCTTTACAAGTCTCCTCTAGGATTTCGAAACCGAACCTAACTAGCCTATCTGGGTAAGCAATAACTACGCGTGATACTTCGTTGTTTAATATCATTCTCAGCAATTTCAAGAATCCCTTTCTCTTCATGTTTAACCCGGAACCTATGTCAGTAATTACTAGGTCGTATTCTTTCACTTGTTCCTCTAAATACTTTACTTGGTTCACTAGCTCGTCTTTTTGTTTTGATGATACTCTAGCGTAAAGTACCACTTTTCTCCTTTTTACTATTCCCATTAATTTCTCTACGTCTTCCTCATTGAATCTCCACTTTCCGCTCTGCAATATGACCGGTTTTATGTATCCTTTCTTCACGTATTCCCTAAGTGTTGGGTAGGATATTCCTAGTCTTTGGCATACTTCCTTTGGTCTTAGCATTGTATAAAAAATTTATAATGAACTAATATAAACTTTACGCTCAATGCGAAACTGTTATCCACGGCGTTATGTATCCCTACTTCAAGAGAGGAACTCACTTGAACGAGATCTACTTGAAGAGAAAACAGTATATTACGATAATGCGGTATAATTTTGCCACTAGTCAATATCAAATGAGGCCAGCGTAAAAACACTCCCAGATTCTGGAATACGGTTAACTTTTCATTTTCAGTTTTTTATCAAAAGTAAGTAAAGGTAGATCGAGCCTTTTAGCTGTTGAGAGTATTAGGAAGTCGTTAAAATCGTCATATCCCTTTATTTTCTCTTTGTTAGCTAACGCAAAACGAACGTCCTCTATTGTATTTGGGACTATCTCAATTTTCGGATCGCTTATTACCTCATTTACTACTTCAAGATTCACGCCGTTTTTTATTAGAAAATAGGAGAGTTCTGATAGTGAAATTAGGGGCAAGTAAGCTTTTTCAATAATTTCCCATTCCTTTAATGCTTCTTCATGTTTCTCATGGTCCCTAAAAATTATGGCTATTATAAAATTTGTATCAACTACTGTCTGCAATTTCTCTTCCAGCCTCATTTATTGTCTCATTTATTTCCTCATCAGTTATTTTCTTACCTAAAGTTAAGTTTAGAGAAGATATATTTCCCTTCTTCTTTTCAATAACTATTTTGTCTCCATCAACTGTCACAATTAGCTTATCACCTATTTTTATTCCTAATTTTTGCCTTATTTCATAAGGTATGGTAATCTGATAATTCCTCGTTACCTTAACCTCTTCCATTATTAGGAACTAGTTATAGTAATATATAAAGTTTTCTAAGATAAAGATGAAGTTATTCTTAGGCCAGCAAATTTACATCAAGATCTCTTACATACTTCTCTCCTCAAGTACGCTAAAGATAGTTTTGTAATCTGAATAGTAGTTTTAGGAAATTCCCTTATCATAAAAAGTCAAAATATTTATCCATGTATTTATAAATATCTTTCATTGTACTTCTTAATATTATAGCTTATCAATAAACATTTCTCATCTAACCAGGAAAGATTCGTTATATATTTTTAACGTAACGTAAAAGTGTAACGATTTTCCTATAAATGCTATCTGAACTTCAAAGTAGTGATAACGCCGTCCTTACCTTATCGGGTGTTGAGGGGCGAAAGTCCCGTACCATTGGATGAATAGCACCCTTTTAGAAAAGTTTATTATCAAAAAAGTGATAAAAATGAATCAGACCTTGGCAGAAAGAGCTGGATCATGGGTCTGCCCTTAGTGCTTGTGTAGAGCGAACTCGCCGTAACCCCTCTTCCATATATTATAGAAGGTTCAATGGAACCTCTACTATGGGGGATAAAGATTGCTCAGAGAAGCAGAGAATCATGAGGTGGGGATGCCCCGTCGTAAAGCTGGGTAGTTTACTAATTCCCTTTTTGCTCCTTGATATTTTAGTATCTAAACTCACTACTACTTCCAGTAAGTCTATAGTCTAGTATTATTTTATAAAATATCATTAAAAATAATTCCATTGTATTGGCCTTAATGAATACATAAAGCTTATCAACTTGATTAATTGATTCCTTGTTATCACTATTTATAAGAAACTTATTAATGAATTATAAAGTGTAACAAATTTCTGGAAACAGTAACGTTTAACTGATCATGAATAAATTGTACAATCACTAGGTATTTCACTTGCAGATTTCATTATTCTCTCAAACAACTGCTTTGTCCTATATACATATAACTTAAGTCCTTAGGTCTTTATAGTTACTCGCCTTTCCTTGTGTTCCTATCTTTCAAGATAAGCTTAAATAATATTTACATACTTCTTTTAGAAGAATAACGTCTTATATTCTATATATACAAACTTATGACTTTTTCTCAATCTGCTTTGTGGACTTGTTGAATTTTCCCAAAGAGTTGAGAGATCTCGCAAGCCTAAATTGTACACCCTGAGATTAATTGAAAGGGAGATAATAGTGATTTAATTTAAAAATATTCAACAGACTAACTAAGCGGGAGGACGTTACTTAAGTTCGTCTATTTTTCTCTCAGCAGTTTTCATGATCAGCATATACATGTGTTTTACAACTTCCTTATCATTGCCAAACTTATTCCATGGCTTAGCGTTCACGAATTTTATACTTGGAAATTCATATTTCCTCTGGAAGTCTTTTACTGAAATTTCCTGCATTATTTTCTGTCCTTTCTCATAAATTAATTCCTCTTTATTTATACCAAGAAACTTAAATAAAAGAAGCGGGTTATTACTAATTATATCATATGCAGTAAGATATACGGCGTATATGTGCTTACAAGGTCTTTGGTAATCTGGACAAGTGCATTCATAAGATAAATTTCTTGGAATTAACTCGATACCTTCTTCATCTAAATCGTCAATTATGGATGTAGGAAACTTATAGGAAAGCAGAGACGATAAATAACCTTTTTTATTAATTATATTTATCACTTTTCTTTTATCTTCTTCAGAAAGAGTATTACCATATATATTAACATCGTATAACTTTGTGCCTGAAACTTGGGCTGCTATTTTTCCAGGGTTTATCTCTATCTTTCTCACCGCACCATTTCTTACATATTCTCTTCCCCTACTGGCTCTACCATCATCAATTTCTTCTCTTATATTCTTTCCGAAGTCAAACAACCACCCTCTTTTCATTAATATCCACCTACAGAGAGTTCTATCACCTTCCTTAATTCCTCTGTACTTAGTTCAGTAATCCACGAGTCTCCAGAAGATATTATATCCTTAAATAACGATCTTTTAAATGCTAATAGTTGATCTATTTTCTCCTCTAAAGTACCTACGCTTATCAGTTTATGGACAATGACGTTCCTAGTTTGCCCTATTCTGTAAACCCTATCTGTAGCTTGATCCTCGACTGCTGGATTCCACCATCGATCAAAATGAATAACTCTATTGGCAGAAGTTAGATTTATTCCGAAACCTCCTGCCTTAACGGAGAGAACTATAAATTTCACTGATGGGTTGTTCTGAAACTTTGAAATTATATCATCTGGGAGTGTTCTCATGCAGTCATCTTATTCGATATCATATAGTAAAATTAAATCAGGCTAGAAATTTCCACAATTAGTCGTTTCGATCGAGATGCAGCCAATGAATTAGAACATGAAAACAGCCTCTGAAAAAGCTTATGTGCGAGGGTTACGAGATTTTTTGTGAGGGTTACCAATATGGACCTCGTAACCCTCGCACAATTAATACTTATGATTCTAAGAAATTTAAATCTTAAGCCGAGAAAGTACGAGCTAAAGGATATTGCATTAGCATTAGCAGCCTACTCCTTGGGAGTTCAAATCACGAAAACGGGAATCCCACCATCAACCCTATACTACTACTTGAGGAAAGTAGGGATAAGGAGGAGAGGAGAAAGCAGACCAACATGTCCATCATGTAACTCTAACAGAGTAGTGAAGAACGGTTCATCTAGAGGGAAAGCAAAATACAAGTGTAAAGCGTGTGGAAGGACGTTTTACGACGTCACAAGTCATAGAATGGATAGGGAACAGAGGGAGAGAATCTTAAAGGAGTACTTGAACAGGATGAGCATGAGGGCAATATCAAGAGTTGAAGGTAAACCATTGACTACTGTTTACAGCCTAGTGAGGAGGGTTGGGATAAGGGCCTTTACGAATCTAACGATCTTGAAGGGTGAGCTCAAGAATTTCACAGCTAAGTCTACAGTGTTTGACGAGTTCTGGACTTATTTCCGTGTTAGGCATGGGGTGATAAGGGAGGATTTGTGGATTTGGACTGCTCTTGCTGATGGTGTGCCTTTCTATGAGTTTGGGGATAGGAGTTACGGGACTTTTCGTTATCTCTTGGGTTGGTTACCTAGGAGTGAGGTAAACTATACTGACTACTATTGTGTTTATCAAGTTCTCGATAATCGTGTAGCGAGTAAGAAGTATACTTATCTTGTGGAGAGTCATAATTCTTGGTGTAGGTCTCATTTGGCGAGGCTGGCTAGGGATACTAAAGCTGTTACTAGGAGTGGGAGGATGGCGGAGTACAGTTTGGCCTTGTTGAATGTAATGTACCCTCACGTATTTTCAAAGGAGAGAACTCCCTTAAATGAGACATACTTGAAGGGAGTACAGTATATTAGAGAAAACTTGATATAGTTTTACTATATGATATCGAATAAGATGACTGCATGAGAACACTCCCTATCATCTCTCTCTTTTTTAGATAGTTCTCCATATAAGAAAGGAACTTCAGTATTCAACTCCTTTTCAATAATATTTCTTATTATTTTCCCCATATCTACAAATTGTGTGAAAATAGCTATTTTATCTCCTTCATCTAACGCTTCCTCAATAATTTCCATAGTTCTTATCATTTTCCCAGATCTTCGTACAGACTGTTCGCCTCCTTTCAGTAGTGCAGGATGATCCACGATTTGTTTTAATTTGAGCAAAGTAGATAAAATCATACCCTTTCTCTTTATTCCTGTAACAGAGTCAATATTATTAAATAAATTTTCCACTTCAGCTTTGTACATAGCAGCTTGTTCGGGAGTTAAATTACAATATACATTTGTCTCTATTTTATCTGGTAAATCGTTGATTATTGCCTTATCGTATTTAGTTCTTCTTAAAATAAAAGGGGATATTATTGCCTTTAACTCCTCTTTAGCCATATTATCTCCTTTTTTGATAGGTGTGGCGAATTTACTCTTAAACTCACTGTAACTCCCTAATAACCCAGGATTGAGAAAAGTCATTATCGACCATAAATCATCAACTTTATTCTCTATTGGCGTCCCCGTAAGAGCTATTCTGTATTTAGACTTTAACTCTTTGACAGCTTTAAAAATTTTAGTTTGGGGATTTTTAATATTCTGTGCCTCATCTATTACAATATATTTCCATTCAACCTCTTTTAATCTTGTATCTCTCAGCAAAACGGCGTATGTGGTGAGTATTATATCGTAATCCTCCAATTTAATCTTAGATCTATCTTCATGAAATACTGCGAACCTTAAATGAGGAGCGAACTTACTCAACTCTTCTTCCCAATTCTTTAAAACTGATAAAGGACATATGACAAGTGAGGGGGTCAACTCATTCTCCTTCTTGGCGTCTGAAAATACCGCTATGGTCTGTAAAGTTTTACCTAATCCCATATCATCTGCCAGACAAATACCAAAACCCAATTTATTCATAAACCTCATCCAAGAAAATCCCTTAATTTGATATGGTCTTAGGTTAGCCTTTATATTATAGGGCTCCAATAATTGAAAGGATTTATTCCCCCTAAGTCTATCCAATAATTCGTCATTAATTTCAATATCTCCCAGTAGAGACTCCCTCAGAATATCTATTTTATCGATTTTTTTAGATTTTATTTTATATAATAAATCTTTAATCTTCTGCAACGATTTCTCGTCTATCTCTACAAGATTTCCTCCCAATTCAACAATTGTTCTATTCTCACTTACTAATTTCATGAACTCTTCTTCAGAAATGTCCTTATCACCTATCGATATCTTGTAATCAAAATCGGACAGCATATTACGTGAAAATACACCGTACGAGTCACTGTTTATTCTTATTATCGGCCTAATTCTCTTTATCTTTGTAAATACCTTAAAACCTCTATGCCTAAGTTTAGGAACTATTTCGAGAAAATCATCGAGCTCCTTTGCATCAAGGTTAACTTCACCAAGAAACAATCCATTCAGTTTATAGTACATATTAGTCGTGGAGGAGAGAAGATCATAATATATCCGCTTTAAGTATTCATTATTGTGAATAACATCAAATGTAATTATAGTATTCTCATCTTTATTGAATAATCCAGATATTATCTTCCCTCCCTCGTCATTATAAAGAAGAGCAAAGTACAGTGTATAATTAGATTTTTTAACATCTTGAATTAGTGAATACGGATCTATAGTTCTCCTTTTAAGTATGGACGATAATATTATGTTATAGTTTTCACTTAACGATTCTGAAACTATATAATGAATAATTTCTTGTATAAAAGATTTAATTAAATCGAGCCTTTCTGAATTTTCCAAAAAAGCATCAGGCGGAGCCTTATTAGCTACGTTTATTATATCATTATCCTCAATTAGAGGTTTCCAAATGATTTCTTGCTTGTAGAGACTCGTTTCCCGCATAAGGGAATTATCAATTCTCTTTCTAGCTACATTTAAGGTAGGAACTATATCTCCAGACTTTACAAGTTCAAGTGTTGTCTTCAACAGATCACGCCAGAAAAACATGGATGAAGAATACAATACGTCTTTCACTTTCTTTAATCTAAGTATTTTAAAAACTTCATCTAAACGGGCTTTAGCTACGGTTACCTCAAAGGAGGATACTCCAGACGCCGAACTATAATCATAAAACACCGGGTTGCCATTGCTATCTACTGGAAATATGATATTCTCATTTTTAAATTCTGGATAAAAATCAAGAGCTTCTGCTAAACTATACAGATCATTTACACTGGCAAATCTATAATACTCATTGTTCTCAGCCCATATACCGAATCTCTTTCCGTCCCATACGCCATGGACTATCCACATAATACTTATGAAAGACTGGTAAATTACTAATTAAATATTTTTCGCAAGATATTGCTTTGTGGATTAGTTAAATTTTCACAAAGAGCTAAGGGGCAATGCAAACCTAAATCGTATATCTTTAGATTAATTGAAATGAGGATATAATAGTAGTTTGGGAGTGTTCTCAAACAGTCATGAAATTCAAAAACATTTGTAAAAATATTGGAATAGTATGGAAAAACTCTCGTTTAACGTTTAAGATATAGAAATTTGAACAAAGACATTATTTTAGAAAAGCTTATGTGCAAGGTTTACGAGATCCATTCTAGTACTACCACAAAAAGATTTCATAACCCTCGCACATAAGCTTTTTCAGAGGCTGTTTTCACGTTCTAATTCCTTAGCTACATCCCGATCGAAAAGACTAATTGTGAAAATTTCTAACCTAATTTAATTTTACTACATGATATCGAATAAGATGACTGCATGAGAACACTCCCTATCGTGGACTAAAGAGGAAACACCTCCCCTGGGAACTCCCTAATCCGACCCCTTCCGTCTCTTAAACTGCACAATACCTCCCGATCCAACAACTCAAGTAGCATTTATAGGAAAATCACCTATACGGTGAGCTACCCCCTCCTAAAGAGGGAGCTTCCTGCTTCACAGCTCTGCCATGCCAGAGTACTGGTAGAGGGCGGAGCTCCACAGGCACTAAGGATCGCTCCGACCCCGATCCACGTAAGATGTTAAGAGAAGCATTATAGTCACGATCTGCAATCCAACCACAGTTGGGACAAACGAAAACACGATCAGATAGAGACAGATCTTCTTTTACGTACCCGCACTTAGCACAAGTTTTGGAAGTGTATGCTGGGTTGACCAGGATGAGTTTCTTTCCGTATTTCTCCAACTGATACTTAATCAAATCTCTAAGCTCGCTGAACGCGACGTCACTCAATCTCCTCCTCAGAGACCTTAATGACTTACCTATCAACTGCTTAACATGAATACCCTCCATCACCACAACGTCATAATGCTCAGCAAACCACTTACCCAACTTCATGTAAAGATTACTCCTCAGGTTCTTCAAATACTCATAAGCCCTAGCAAGCTTAACCTTAGCCTTAAACCAATTATTAGAGAGGAATTTCTTCCTTGAAAGTTCTCTGTGTAGATGCTTCACTTTCCATAACGCCTTTTCAAGAGGTCTCAAATTGGGGAAATATTCACTATCTGACGTTACTAACAACTTTTCTACACCAACATCTATCGCCACTACCTTACCAGTGTTAGGTAACTTGGGGAATTCGTGATCAACTACGAAAGTGATGTAAATCCTCTCAGATCTTGTTAGCTTCACTATCACTCTCTTTACTTTGTCAAGGGGAAAGTCTCGGTGAACTATTACCTTGAACGTACCAAGATTTGATAGTTTAAGCGTTATTAGTTTCTTCTTGCTTCCTTTTCTTATTTCTCTAACTTGAAGTATTTTCCAACCATACTGGGGATAGACAAGGGAGTAGTATTTGTGAGGTTTCTTTTCTTTCGGGAAACGTGCTAAACCTTCGAAAAACCTCTTCTTAGCTTCGTAGTAACGGTCAGCTATTTGTTGAACTACTTGCGAGTAGAGTTGCTTATACTTATCATCTTGTTTTCTCAGATCTAGAGCCAACTGTCTTAACTCAGTTTGTGTTAGTCCTTTCCCATCCCTCTGATAGAAATAGATGTCTGCCCACCTTAAGGTGTTATATACCTCACATGCTAACTTCAACTGGGCCTTTAACGCCCTAAGGGTTTGTTCGTCAGTGTATGCACGGAAGCGAAACCCTAAGGTGGGCATTGATGTGTATTTCGTTATTTTCCTATTTTAACTTTTCTACAAAGGGATCCATCTCAAAGAGAAGTTTTCCGCCCCCTTTGAACCCCCGTCTGTTATAAGGCAGAATTGTAGTAGAAAATCCCTAACCTAAAATTTTGAGTATATGAAAACTATCTAGCCCTATATATTTCCCTAAAATGCTATACATAATTCACAATAATATTAACGAATAGCTATTATTTTTAGAGAAGTGATTTTAGATCTACCGTTTATAGCGGGGTAGTTCACATACTCACTTCTTGATTGCAAGTGATGTTAACGACGTCATCCCCAGTGGAATGAGGGATGGGCGTAATTAGTTATAAATTTCAGAAGTGACCCACAAAGCAGTATACAAAGTAAACTTTATATACATACACACTTATTTACATTTGTGAGTAAAATTATAAGAGTAAGTGAAGATGTAAAAGAGAAGTTAGTTAAAATTTCTGCTGAATTAGAGTTAAGTGAAGGTAAAAGGGTTAGTTTAAACGACACAATAAAATATTTAATAACCCTTTATGAGGAGAAGAAAAGTAACAAGAACTCAGAGTTACTACTATCACTTTTAGGTTCTGCTAAAGGAATTAGGGAAGAATTTGAGAGGTCTAGGATAGAAGATGAAAGTAGTGACTGACACGGGAGTATTAGTTGAAGTTTTAGAAGGCTCTAAATTGGGAGAAAAGTTCATTCAACTAGTGGATAGTGGAAAAATAGAACCTATAATTACTAATTTAACATTAATTGAATTATCCTACATAATATGTAGAAAATATGGGATAGACAAGGCTAGGGAACTTGTTAAGAAGTTGTTAGATTCAAATTACTTTGAAGTGGTGAATGCATTTGATTTTGCTGAGAATATAGTTGAAATAAAATGTAATAATTCTCTATCTATAATTGACGCCTCTGTCATTGCAACAGCTAAAGCGTTAGGAATTTCTGCATTATTTAAAATGGAAAAAGAGTTAAAGGATAAGAAGTTTAATAATTTAATATTTATCGAGAATTTATAGTACTTAGTGTATTACTTTAATTCTTGAATATGAATTATTAACTTTTATGATTAATAAGCAACCTTTTAACCACGTACGGTGATTCACGGATCCACTGCGATTTCAATTTGTTTCTCTAAAAACAGATAAGAATAATTGATTCTACATTTTCGATAATACTAATAAGAGACAAGCGTGAGGTAATATCATGGAAACTATAACAATTGACGAGAAAACCCTCTACAACCTCACTCAGCCAAGTGAGG
Source organism: Saccharolobus solfataricus (assembly GCF_900079115.1). NCBI lineage: Archaea > Thermoproteati > Thermoproteota > Thermoprotei > Sulfolobales > Sulfolobaceae > Saccharolobus > Saccharolobus solfataricus. The sequence continues at coordinate 1,595,563 of NZ_LT549890.1, read as the reverse complement.
TCATAGAAGAGCTTACACATCTCAACGGAAACCTCACGCTCGTCCCCAATATACTATCTGAAGAGGCCTCATTAAACAAATCGGTCAAGGAGATCGAGAAAATAGCCTTAGAAGATACTGACAAGACTAGCCCAAAGCACGTGAGGGGTATAAGAAGGAAAGATTATACAAAGTACAGATTCCTCAAGGGATTCAAGATCATGTTAAAAGGGAGAGAAGTCATTTACAAGCTAGAGTGGATCTCGGTGGAACTACCCGTACTGTACAATAAGGGAAGGGTGAAGACTCAAGTGGAGGAAATGTTATTAAGGGAGGAGAAGGTGTTCAAGGCTCTGATGACCATCTATTCTGTATAGCACTTTACGGTTTTCTCCTCCTCTTGAACAGTTTTTTGATCCCACCCGCCTCACGGTAAATGCTTTTTATCAATCTGGCCAACCTTTTGGCCCCGAGCATCAGACCCGTGGAGTACTTGAAGTATTGGACAACGAGGAGGGAGAGAGCCTTCAAGGCCACGAAGCCTGAGTTCCTAACCCAGGTCAAGAAGGACCCACCCTCGAGTCCCAAGGCCTTGAGCTCCCTAATCAAGACCTCGATGTCCCAACGGTTCTCCCAAGTTGTTATAATATCTTCAGCCGTGTCGTTAAGGTCGGTGGAGAAGAAATACCTCCTCCCGTAACCCTTATAATCATCTATAACAAGTAACTTTATGGGAGTCCCCAAGTACTCTACCAGGTACTCCCCTTGGGGGAACTCGCTAACGGGTACGGATCTGCCACTCTCGACGACTCGCGCGCTGGACTTGAGTTCCCCCACAGTATTCCCTTGGAGAGTCCTCGAGTTCACGTACCACGAGTCGAAGACCTTGGATTTCACATTCAAACCTGAGAGGGAGGAGAGAAACTCCAAGAGGGCATCTATCTTGGTCTTGAACTTCACCTCCTCACCCCTACGCTTGAGCTCCTCTTCCACCTTTCGGGGTATGTAGGCAATTATGTGGATCACGTAGATCTGGTTGTTCACCAGATCCTTGACGCCAATCACAAGGAGTTGGATCGCGGACTCGAATCTCTTGTGCGCCCTGCAGTAGAAGATCTGCGCCCCGTTTCTGGAGACCGGCATGGCCCTAGCGTAGAGCTTGTGGTCGTGGGTGTCGTCTATTATGAGAAGGACAGGATGATCCCCGACTAACTTCTTCACGACCTCGATTAGATTAACCTGAGCTGCCTTGTCCAAGTTATTCAGTACGGTCTCGTAGTTCATCTCGGCCTCTTGAGCTATCTCGGTAGCATTTCTTCCCACCACCGCCCCCAAGAGTAGCCTCTTGGCAACATCCTTCCTCGTTCCAGTCATGGATAGTATGACCTCGTTAACTGCCTTTTCCAATGCCTTATAGTACTCCTCCCTCGTCAATTCTTTGGTCATACCAAAATTAAAGGTTCTAATTTTAAAAAGTTTTTATGGGCCTCTTGAACTGCCAGGATTTTCCGATAAATGCTATCTGTACTAGGAGGTAAGTTGAGCGCCAAGCTGTGGATGCCCGAGATCCAAGCGAGTGGTAATTTCAAGTATGTAATAGTTGATGGGAAGTACGTGAAGCTCAAGGGAGGAAAGGGGGTCCTTCTCTCGGCGATTGGTGCGACTCCGGAAGGCAAGAGGGCCGTTCTGGACATAACCTTAAGTGTAGAGAAGGACGTCATGAGTTATTGGAGGTTCTTGGTTAGGGTTTGGAAGAAGTATAGCTTCGTCCTGGTGGTAGTTGATGGAACTAAGGCGTTGGACAAGATCTCTCTCGCCGAACTTCAAGTAAGAAGGCAAGGATGCTTGGTTCACCTCAAGCGCAACGCGTCTAAGGAGGAGAGAGAGGCGTTAAAGATCATCTCATCTACCGAGAGTGGTGAAATTAAGCACGAGACTTGTCCGAGGCTCTTAAGTTATCTCTCCGTTCCCAAGGAACTCTGGAAGTGATTCAAATCCAATAACTTGATCGAGTCCTTCAACTCTCTCTTGGAAAGGCGGAGGTTCGGTAAGTTTCACTCCCCTTGGAGGATGCTCTAGATCGCCCGAACCATAGCTAACAATTATAATCTATTAACTTGTTTTCTCATCATTGTAATAATATTACAGTGTATCTTATTTTTCTCACTTTATTAGAAATATACACAATAATTTCTTCATTGAATTATCCTAATTCATAGAGAATATTACAATTCGCAATGGAAACATGAATCGCCCACACTCCCGACTAGACAATCCTTAGTTCCTCTCCCATTTTTATATTTACAGAACAATTTCGTTGGATAAATTCTCAGCTATTTGGGAGAAAGACGGTACGCTAAGAAGATTTAAATCCTTGTGGCAAGTCGTTTCACCGAAAAGGGAAATATAATTCACTTTTAAAATTATTAACTCGTATTATTTAGCCATGAAAGTAGGAAATGCGTTGTTTAAGCTGATGAGTGAATTAGGAATTAGGCAAGTATTTGGAAACCCTGGTACTACAGAACTTAGCTTTCTAAAACACATGCCAAAAGACTTCAACTACTACCTAGCGCTCCATGACGGGATTTCGGTAGGAATGGCTGAGGGTTATTACTTTGCAACGAGAAAACCTCAAATAGTTAATTTACATTCCTCACCGGGATTAACCAACGCTATGGGTTTTATATATGAGGCTCTTATTAGCAGAATTCCCCTTATCGTATTGGTTGGGCAACAGTACTTGTATAGATTGATAGATGAACCAGTCCTCTACGGCGATTTTATAAAGATCTCTCAAGGAGTCGTTAAATCAGCATATGAGATAAGAAGTGAAAAAGACGCAATAAAAACGTTCATCAGAGCTTATAAGGAGAGTATTACTCCTCCATATGGTCCAGTGCTCATATCCTTACCTCAAGACATTCCAGATATGGAAGTGAGTGAAGGAGAGAAAGTAGATATACCCAAATATTTTGTAAGTGGCACATGTGATACGTCTGCAATAGAATTTGTATTAGATAAAGTAAAGAGCGCTAGCTCGATTGCAATAGTGGCTGGATATGAAGTTTCCATATTTAGCGCTCATGAGGAGTTAGTTAGATTAGCTGAGAAACTTAACGCTCCAATTTACACTGAACCATATTTGAGTATATTTCCAATTGACTCCTCTAATATTTTGTTTAAAGGCCCCCTATCCAGATATAAGGCTTCTGATGTAGTGAAGGAATTAGAAAAATATGATCTTGTTTTAGTCATTGGTGGATGGTTAAATTACGTTGTATTCCCAGACGTGGATATAAGGTTGAATATAGTGGAGGTAACTAGTGACTTTAAAGAGGCGTCAAAGAGGAAATGGGATACTATTGTCTGTAATCCAAAAGATTTCCTCATCAAGCTTTACAATATGTTATATAAAGGTCTAAACAAAAACATTATTAAACGTGAGAATAGGGATCTAGAGTTACAAGGTGATTTTATCACCGAAGTTTTCAAAGAAATGAAAGGTTATTTGGATAAATATACAATATTTGCAGAAATTCCTACTTATAGGGATACTTTAATAAAGATTATTGAACTAAAACCATCCTCTCTCTACATAACGAGATCTGGATTATTAGGGTGGGCACTCTCTGCATTGGTAGGTTATAGTATAAATGGGGCTAAAGTCTTGGCAATAATTGGAGATGGAAGTTTCAATTATACTCCTCAAGCATTATGGAGTGCCGTAAAATACAGTACTAGATTAAAAGTGATTGTAATTAATAACGAGGGATATGCGTCACTGTCAAGGCATGGTGTGGAGGCAGATTGGCTGTTTCCATCAACTTCGCCTTGGAAAGTTGCATTAGCCTATGGATTTGAGGCTAAGGAATCAAGGGATATAAAAAACGATTTGAAATGGTTATTCGAAGATGATAAGAGAAAATTGCTGGAAATTAGATTAGCTAGGCACTAAGACTGCCCTTCCTAAAATCCTTCCAGCTTTCAACTCCTCAAGTGCGCTATTAGCCTCCTCTAAGGGGAACGTCTTTACCTTTAATTTTACCTTATTTTGAACGTATAAGGTTACTAACTCGCTTAACTCATTATAAGTACCCACTAGATTACCAACCACCATGATCTCCCTATTTATGAAATCTAAAGTGCTATTTTTAAATTCTCCGCCATAGCCAACAATTGAGTATATTCCTCCCTTCCTTATCATCCTTAAGGCATTTTGAGGAGTGGAGTGTTCCCCGACAAAATCTATGATTGCGTCAACACCTATGTTGTCGGTCAATTTCAAGACATCACTAACGCCACTATCCTTTCCCGCTATTACTACTTCATCAGCACCCAATTCCTTAGCTAGCTTAGTCTTCTCTTCACTTATATCTATTGCAATAACTCTAGCTGGAGTGATTGCCTTAAGGGCTTGAATACCAATATGGCCTAGTCCACCAACACCAATAACACCTACAATGCTTCCAGGATAGAGGTATTGAGAAATCTTCTTTACGGCATGGTATGCAGTTATTCCGGCATCAGCTAAGGGTGCCATTGGTATTATATCAATCCCCTTGGGGATCTTTATGGCAGAGAAAGCTGAGGTCCTTAAATATTCTGCATAACCGCCATCAGTACCGTCTAATCCAGGGAATTTCCCATATGGACAATGCATATCGTTTCCAGACCTACACGCTCTACAATGTCTACAAGTAATGTAGGGATGTAATATTACTTGATCTCCCACATCTAACCAGTCTACGGCATTACCCTTTTCCTCTATTATACCGACGTTTTCGTGACCTATGGTAAATGGTAACTTAGGATTTAGTACGTCTTTCCATACTCCTTCGATAATGTGCAAGTCAGTCCTACAGACTCCCGCTCCTCTAATTCTAACTACTATATCATATGGTCCAGAGACCCTAGGTTTATTAACCTCATCTAAGGACAAAGGTTTATTATATTCATGAATTCTAACTGCTTTCATTTTCTTTTAGCCTCATATATTAGTCTACAAAACTCGCCATTTATACTTAGCGTTAGCTTACTTAGCCTATCATCCCTCTCCCTTTTTACCCTAAATCTTTCCCTTATCGCCTCATAACTGTTTCCCTCAACTTCATTCTTATAGCACTCCTCAAAACTCTTCCCATTATTTATACAACTAGTTAACTTCTCAGCATCATGGTGATCTACCACTTGAATTAATACGCCATTATAACTTTCACTCAGTTTTCGTTTAACATCCTCTAAGATCATATATAGGAAAAGGGGAGGACACCAGAAAGTGGGAGGAGATAACGTAACTTTTATCTTGCCTTCTTCAATCTCTATATTTCTTATGAAACCCATTTTCACTATGGAGTAATTGGTTTCTGGGTCGATCACATCCTCAAGCATTACTTTACACCTTTACTATGAGTGGTTTAGCTCTCTTACCAACTTCATCATCTCTGGGAGGTAGTGGAATTCCCCATAGTTTAGAAGCGTTTTCAAAAAGGATCTTCTTCTTTATATCTAACGTTAGTTCCACACCGTATTCTTTCTTCACATCTTCGGGTAGCTCAAATTTAGCGAACTCTTCCAATATCCACTTTGGATTCCAAATTGCGTAATCTGAACCCATTAAAATCCTATCCGGACCTAACCAAAATAGCAATTCTGCCATAATCTGAGCGAAGTATCTAGGTCTCTTATGTATGAAGGCTGAGGCAACTGCTAGCCCAGCGTAAATGTTCTTATCTTGAACTGCAGTCCATACGAAATCGTCTAATCTAGGCAATCCTATATGCGTAACTACGAACTTAATTTCTGGGAAAGAAGACGCTGCAGCATCAACGTCAGTTATGTCAAATGCGTCCTTATCCAAAGGCCATACTGTTGGTCCCTTGTGTGCAACTAAAATATCTATCCCTAAGCTCTTACTGAACTCTATAAACTCAAATGCTTCCTTAGAGTCTAACCTCCATCCCCTTGATAGCTTACCATTAACGTCCTTCCACTCCGCAGTATACAATTTAACATGTCTCATCTGCCAAGGCTTAACCCTATATCTTCTAACATCTTCCTCTAACTTTTCCTTACCCTCCTCACCATCCCTAGGATCCCATCTAGTTCCTATAACGAACCTATTAGGATTATTTAACGCTAGTTTACCAAACTCCTCAGTATTTCCAAAAGATTCACGATAAAAGTATTGCAAATATTGGGGTTGAGTTATCGCTACGTCAACATAACCGTTAATGAAGACATCCTCAATCATCCTATTTGAACCGTAATATTTGAAAGTATTATAGTCCATGAAGTAATCCTCTGGAGTTAACGACTTATGATAGTCGTAGAAACAATCAATCCAACCCTTTGCCAAATCTGGTCTTAACCAATTCTCCTCATTAGCCTTCCATACGTGGACGTGGTAATCGATTACTGGAATCTCTTCCAGTGGTGTTTCACCAAATTATTTCATTTGAAAGATATAATATTAGTCCTTTCAAAAAGAGATTGATATAGAGAAAAACAATAAAATTATTATGAAACATAACATGTTAAAATAATTTGCAAAAAATATAGCGTACAATTCTAATAATAAGAGGAGAATTCTGAATTTTTCTCACGTGGTGAAAACGACGTGCATAGTCTCCTCTGAACACCGAGAAAGTTAGAGAAGCTTGACGAATGAATCGAAGGACAAAACCTTCTTACACGTGGACTTGAAGTTAAAGAGAAGATGATTCACTAGATTCCACGCAGAATCCAGAACCGTGTAATAGAGGAACAAGAAGATCTTATTACTCAACTTCCTAACATACCTTATCCTTGCCTTCCTAACCTTAAAACCCTCCTCAACTTGCCACCTCAACCTATAGAGTTCAGCCAGTTCATAGGGATCTCCCTCGAAGTTCGTTACGAACATGAAGTGCCTCGGCTTCCCCTTAACGTAAACCACATCGTAATAATAAAGCCCTTCAAATTCCAAGACCCTATACGCAACGTAAACCTTGTCCTTAACCTCATATCTCTTCTCAACTAATGGAACGTTAGATAGTTCCTTGAATCCCTTCAAGTTCGACTTTCCTCTCACAATGGTCTTCACGGGCATTTCCTTGATGACCCCTAGGTTCAAGAATCCGGCGTCAGCTACAACGTAATCTATTTCCATGTATTGGCTTACTTCCCTCACGCTCCTGAGTAGGAACTGTGATGGACTGTCGCTTCTCAAATCTGCTACCTCCACTAGGAGGGGTAACCTTAAGGGATATACGAGGTCCAAGGATCTCATCTTTACTCCTTTTCTCTTCCAGTTGTAGAGTAGAAAGCCCTCTGCTTTTTCTTGTTCCTTTTCTCCCACGGTTAATCCGGTCTCATCTACAGCGACTACGTTGATCTCTCCCTTTACTTCTCTGTAGATTGGGTAGAACTTGAAGGTTCTCTGACCTTTACTAATTACTTTCTCGCCTCGTCTTACTACCTTCAAGTAGTATTTTCCTCTGTTTCCGGTTAGCAAGGATGGTGCTGCTTTCACTATTTCCGGGTCTAGATCTTGAGAGATAACGTTAATATTGTTTGTTGCTAAAGTTATAGCGAGGGACTTCAGCTCCGTTTTGGGTAATATCATGGTTTGCATAACGGAGTTATGGAGTCCCTCGCTTTAACCTTTTCTTGTTCATCTCGTCCTTCCACCTACTTTCCTCTATTGATAATACTAGACAAATGGTATTACTCTTTATATATAAACTCGTTTTCTGTTAGTTTCTTCAACAAATATGAAAATTTTTTGCTTCTTGTGTTGAAATAAGCCGATTTTTCTAACTCCGCTCTGATATTTTTCTCTTCCATAGAAATTGTATCATTTTGAGTAAAATTGGTGAAACACCACTGGTGATAACTTCAAGTTTTCCTCACCAAATAAGATAAGGTTTTTATTATTATTAACAAATACTCAACCCGTGAAAGAGCCTTATAAGAGTTTATTGGGAAAGCTCGGTGAACTCAACCCACCCTCACGGAAGGGAATTTCATCCCCTTAACCTACTTTGCTGAAGTTTTATGAAGCACACAAGGTTAAGCTTCACAGTAGGAAATTGCACACTGCTTTGGCTAGGAAGTTGGCTAGGATTATATGGAGTGTTTGGTATAATAATAGGCCTTATGAGCCTAAATAGGTGAATCCCTCCCTCGAATCGTCACGTGGGTTGAAAGGACTCACGTGGCAACCTTAGTTGACACTATGCTTGAAGTTTGACCGAAAGGTTTATTACTGAACGCCTCCAATTTTTGTAAGGACATTTCATTTAAATCGTTATACACAAAAAGGTCGCAATTTTCACATGAGATGCCATCTCCCTTTACACTCCTTTTTAGGATAGTTATGATTAAAAGGCCTAGATGCTAATCTAAACTGATGAGAGAAGAAGCAGAAAAATGGTTGAGACAAGCCTTAGAAGATTTAGCAACTGCTAAAGATACTATCACAACTGGTCATTATTATGCTTCAGCCTTTTGGGCCGAACAAGCTGCTGAGAAAGCTCTAAAAGCACTCTTAATAGCGGGAGGAAAGATCGAGAGGACTCATGACTTAAATGAGTTGTTAGAGATAATAAAGGAAGAGATAGGATTATCCGTAGAGGAGATAAGAAGTGAAGTAATCAAACTTACTTTACATTATACTATCTCTAGATATCCTGATGCTGCAAATACTATACCATATTCGTTATATAGTAAGGAAGATGCTGAGGAGTTAGTAAAAAAAGCGGAAAAGGTGATAGAATGGGTAAAGCGAAATCTGCATTAAAAAGTCAAGTTGAATTGGTAAAAGTCGCAATAGAATTTATTAATGATATAAGTAATGAAATTAAAATTGAAGATATATACGTAGTGGGTTCTAGGGCCAGAGGAGATTACTTAGAGACAAGTGACATAGATTTAGTCATAATATCGCGAGACTTTAAAGGCTTAAGGTATATTGATAGACTTGAAAAACTCGGAAAGTACCTGAAAGCACGCGTAGAATTCTTTGCTTTTACTCCCGAGGAATGGAATGACTCTGCATCTCTTTTCGTTAAACAAATGAAAAAAGAAGCTAAGAGGCTAAAGGACTTAGCAAAAGAGATCGGACTATCTTTTTAACTTAACGGGGGCGTTCAGTAATAAACCTTTCGGCCAAACTTCAAGCATAGTACTAGCTAACATTGCCACGTGGGTCCTTTCAACCCACGTGGCGATTCGGGGGAGGGCTTACTTATTTAGGCTCATAAGGCCTATTATTATACCAAACACTCCAAACAACCCTTGCCAACTTCCTAGCCAAAGCAACATACAACTTCCTACCTTTCAACCTATCCTTGTGTGTCTCATAAAACTTCAACAAAGTAGGGTTCCTAGAATAATTCCTCACTGCCAAAAAGTAGAACAAGCTACGCAAGTACTTATTACCCCTCTTGGAAATCCCCCTACTTATCACAGCTCTTCCACTCCTCTCAACTACGGGATCTAAACCACAATAAGCCACAAAGGACTCTGGTTTAGGAAAACGCCTAATATCACCAACAATACCAGCTGCAAGCTTCCCAACACCTGGTATAGTCAATAGGACATGATCTTGAGGAACTTGCCCTTCAATCATCCTCCTAACCTCCTTCAACCTCTCTTGAATCTCAAGGAGGTTTTTAGCCAAGATTTTGATCTCCTCAAGCACTATTGGCGTGTATTCAAGTTGGTAGAGCTCTTCTCGTGTAAAATCTCCTTTCGCAAGTCTTTCCAACCTATCCTTGTTTACCTTATCGTTATCACTTACTAAGAATAATGCCCTCTTTAACCTATTCTTGTATTTCGTCTCTATGTCCTTTAGGAAGAGGTAGAGTGTTGTCATTTCCTTTAAGGGGTTGTAATCTTACTCCTTAGCCCTGTTAACCATGTTTTCTAATTTTTCTGCATCGTAAAAATCTGTTTTCTTTCCCCTAAGCTCTTTTTCTCTTGATAACACGTTTGGGCTGACTTGTAGTACTTTTATCCCTTTCTCCTTGAAGTATTGTGAAGGCCTTATTGCGTATACTCCGGTAGGCTCTAGGACTATTACGCAAGGTTTCATCTTGAGGATTTCCTCATAACCCTTCTTACTGTTCTCGTATCTTCTCACCCTCCCCCTGCTAGTTATTAAATGTTCTTTTGATATATCTATTCCTATTACCCCTACCTCTTTGTCACACCTATATTCGTGAATTTTATCACAATGTTCAGTCCGACGGTAGGGGTTAGTCACGCCCGTAGCCGAAGACTTTGCTTCAGAACTCACGTCGACCATGTTTCCCCAGTCGAGGAGAGTATTACTCTCCCCGACTAATAAACCTATATAGGGAATTCACGCAAAACTAGATTATAAACAAAATTAAGTATTACAAGAGAAAATGAAATAAACAAGTAAGGAGTAAAACAAGATAAGCCCAGGGACACTAATGGGATAAAAACCCATTTGAGAGGCTGGCTGTGAAGCCTCTTAAAGAGATTTGAAAACTTGCAAAATGCAAGGTTAATGCAAAAACACACACCTCTATTGTGGAAACTTTTTTATGGAATTTACATAATTTAAGTATGATAAGAAGGAGGTGTAGTAGTTGAAGGGATATAATTACCTCATGATAGGTGCATTAGTGACTTTATTAGTAATTCTTTCTATTTTTACGACATCTTTATCTATTTTAAATCCCTTTCTTGGGATTTGGTACTCCTCTGGTAACGTAAATATGCTAAACGAAATCGTTTCCATCCCTGGCTTAAGTGGTAACGTAAATATATACATAGATAGTAATGGAATAGCTCATATTTACGCAAACAATCTTCATGATCTCTTTCTCGCTGAAGGTTATTACGAAGCTAGTCAAAGATTATTTGAAATAGAATTATTTGGCCTTTTAGCTATGGGAAATTTAAGCTCTTGGGTTGGTGCGAAAGCGTTATCCTCGGATATCGCGATGCATTTAATAGGAATACCGCAGAATGCAATAATGAGTGCTCAATACTTAAAGCACAACTATCCAACAATTTACTCATATCTGGAAGCCTTCTCTCAAGGTGTTAATGATTATATAAATACTTTAAACTATAGGGATTTACCCTTAGAGTTCAAGTTATTAAATGTTAGACCTTATTATTGGTCACCAGATTATTCGTTAGCTTTTGGGGAATATATGGGTTGGAGTTTAACTTCAGGATTTAATGATGAACTTAAATCTGCACTACTTTACACATACTTCAACTATTCAGAAATCAACGAAATTAATCCATATTATCCTCATTTCATAGATGGAAATCTTACTGTCATCCCTGGGGATGGTACAGTTAACGGTTATAATTTAACCGATCAAGGGATTTCACCTCAGTATTTATGGTCGCTAAACTGGTATCAATCATGGGCTACTGGCATAAATAAAGATGAGTTTAAAGATCTAGTACCACTAATGAAGTATGCCATACTGAACATTTCAGATCCTTTTATCTTGTTTCCGAAATTTGCAAGCAACTCATGGGTTATAACTTCTGATTTTTCCACTCAAGGTCCGATACTGGCTAACGACCCGCATTTACCTTTATTTGATCCATCAGTCTGGATTCCATTACAACTTATAGCCCCTGCGTTTAACGTAACCGGTTGGTCATTGGTTGGTATACCAGGGGTTCTAATAGGACATACCGCCTACACTGCATGGGGATTAACGACACCAGAAGGGAGTTCTTCAGACGCTTATCTGGAAATAGTGAATGGAAGTCAGTATTATTATAATGGTAAATGGTATCAAATGAATGAGTATAATTACACATTAATGGGCAGAACGTATACCGTTTACTATACTAATAATGGACCACTAGTAGCTAGGTATAAGAACTACGGAATAAGTCTGTATTGGTCTGCGTGGAAAGAGCCGATTCTTACAGTAATTTCCATACTTCTTTTAGATAATTCAACGTCCTTTAATGATTTAATAAATGCAGCAAAGTATTGGGTAATTCCCCCACAGAACTTGGCAATTGTAAGTAAGCATCATGCAGGAATAATTGTAGCTGGGCTGTATCCACTTATAAATGAGACTTTACCTAATGGTAAAAGCGTATTGGTAGTGGGTGCAAGAACGCCATTAAACGGTACTGTTACGAAGTACGAACCAATTGGTTATATACCCTTCAAATACTTGCCGCAGACATTTGACCCTGTAAGGGGGTTCGCCTTTGCACCTAATCAACCCACTGTTTGGATAAATTATCCATTTCCATTTATTGGTGGATTCTGGAGCTCCGGTGGTAGAGCTGAAGATATTTATCATTATTTAGAGTATCAACGAAGTGTTAACATTAGTGATATGATGAAATTGCAATCCAACGTTACCGATTATTGGGCATCATTACTTACTCCCCTTATAATAAAGGCTATGGTCAATAACACGAATGGCAGTATTCAAGGAACTGCATTTAACTATCTACGTAATTGGAACTTCACATTTTACCAAAACGAGGTAGCGCCTACAATATATACTTATATTGTTGCCGAAATGGTGAATAATAGCATTGCGAAAATACTTAATAAAATGGGTTTAGACATATTAGATATAGCTAGTATACCTTATATTGTACCTGACTTCATATATATTGCACAATACGATCCTACATCAATTTGGGTTAATGGAAACTTCACTAACTTAGTTAGGCAATCGTTTGTTAAAGCGATCTCGTTATTAGAACAGAATTTAGGAGACAATATAAGTCAATGGTATTGGGGAAGAGTACATTTCTTAGAAATTTACAACCCATTGGGATTAAAGGCACTTTCCGTTGGACCTATTCCAATATTTGGTGATCCTCATACGCTTGCAGTTGGTTCAACTCCTTATATTCCCACAGTTCCTTTACCTTATGTAACAATAGGTTCATCGCTTAGGTTTATAGCTTCACCTTACTCTTCACAATTCTATGGAATATTCCCAGGTGGTCCTTCAGAGAGTCTAGTTAGCGCGTTTAGAGAGAATCAATTACCCCTATGGTTATCCTTCAAATATATTTCCTATTCAGGATATAATTATACCATAATAGCAAAAATAACATTGGAGGCGTAATAGTAATGAAAGGTACAAATACGATTTACATTATCATTTCGTCAATACTATTAGCATATATAATGCAAATTTTTGTATTGTATCCATTTACAGCAGTAGCTATAGGAATACCCTTAGGATTATTAAGCAGAAAGTATTCAGCGATAGGAGGTTTTCTCATAGGATTCTTATCCTCACTTTCCCTATATCTAATTTACCCTATAAACGCTGTTAGTAAAATAGCAGAAATAATTGGACAACTAATTGGAATTAACCCATTTCTAGTTGTACTTCTTTACCCACTAATTTACGGTACAATATCATTAATAAGTGCTCTACTATTTTATTATATAGTTAGGCTGAATAAATGATATAGTCTTTAGCTAACAGATTAATTTTTATAGAATTCAATAACAAATAATAAACTAAAATTGATAAAAATTTTTCTTGTTATTCCAGACATATCTCCACTAAAATTGTTTCGGATCTTTCTTCTAATCTCCTTCATGTTTATCAGGAAAAAAGATTATATGTTATAGAAGTTTCTCATTTCCTTACTTACCACCTTTTTTTCTTAATAATTTAATAAGCGGAATTACCACTATTAATAATACGAGTGTTATGAATGCAGTTATTCCAATATTAAGCCATAGTTCTGGTGTATTAACATGAATTCCACTTTCTGATTCATTAACTTGCATAACGCTTATCTCTCCATTTCCATAAAGAACTACATTATTGCCTATGTTTCCGACAATGTATTTGCCCCCAGGTATATAATAAGGTTTGCCTCCAATTATGATCGTACTCATTAAAATAATTGGCTGGTTTACCCCTAAAACATTTTCGTAGGCATAATTCACGTTGCTACTGTTGGTAATAACCACGCCGGATACTACTTGACCATTAATTAATTTTCCATCATTATAAACTAAATAGCCATTTGAGGTTTTTAGAAGTACTGAAGATTCGAAGATGTAAATCTCAGATACTGATGGCACAACATTTCCGTTAATACTTACTGGAACTGAATTTAATTTAATTTCATTGGGGGTAGTGGAAAAAGGTATTTTAAGACTGTTCGTATCAATTAATTCGCTTACTGTAATTGCTGGACATAATAATATAAGGGGAATATTATCTATGGAAATGTTTTTTCCACCATTGGTAAAAGATAATATTGTTGAGACAAGGGTATTATTGCTTTTATTGGTGTAAGTTATTAGCGGATAAAGATTTGGTGTAGATGGAACACAAGAAATACTTATTAATCCTGGAGATAAGAATGGATATGAAATAGTAATATTCTTTATAGGATTATAGAGCATTACTTCAGAGGTATTATAGAACGTTAGGTAGTCTTGAGTTAAATCTGCTATCTCCCCATTAAAACTAACATTAAACTCGCTTACTCCACCAGAAGTTAGATTTATGACGTTAATAATGTATTGGAGGTTATTATTTGCCGTTATGATATAGAGGAAGTTATTATTAGGGTTGAGAACAGCATAGGGTTTGCCTGTGAAATTTTCGCCATCCTTCTCAAAGGACAACGGTAGACCAGTTGTAACAAATGATATTGTTCTAGTAGAATTGGTTATTAAGTTATATGCATTTATGATTATTTCAACTTTAGGTATAACTACTGTGTAACCGTAAACTTCTTCATTTGTAGTTGATAAGATTTTGCTTGCTACATTAAAAGCATAAATTCCATCATTGTCACCATAAAAGTTATTTACATTTACACTTAACTCCTTAAGATTTAGCTTATAGTATTTCATGGTTAATGTATTTATCACATAAACTGTTGTACCATTTAAAAGAAAAGACGTCATGAAATTTGAGACTACATTAAAATAAGGTTCTACAAAAACCAGCAAGTAGTTAGAGTAAGAGTAAAGATGTGCTATCCCCTCTAAAGGTAACTTAATCGTATAACCACTTAAATTCATTAAGAAAAGTTGTGTTGTGTTTTGAATATGATACACTACTCCTATTAGATTATTAGTAACAAAAACATAACTAACATTTGAAGGAAAGAGTTGAGGAGAAGCAAAGAAACTAATTAGCAAGAGTGGTATTAAGAGTGTTGCTTTCATATGTGAAAAGGGTGAGGAGAATGATTATATATTTTTTCGTAAGAATATATCTAATAAATCATGTTAATCTTAAAAATTAATTTGATAAACCTATTATTATACATATCCTAATTTCCTTGAGACGAAACTATGTTTTCACTCTATTCAATCCCATAATTCTCTAAGAAATCATGTAGTACTTTACGATAGACCTTAAATTCATTTTACAAAAAATATCTGAATGTGTGATAGCGTAGTCATTATGTTATAAATTATGAAATTAACCTTCTCTCCCATAAGACTAGGACTCACACCATTAGAATACATTTTTAAAGCTTCCTCCCTCAACTCCCTAGAATGGTAAATAGCATCACCCAAGAAGTACCTACCGCAATCCCTACACAAATACCTCTGCCTACCTAACTACACTTAACTACATGATGAGAACCACAAGATGGACAAGAAACGTCTTGCCTAACTACAGCCTTCCTACCCATAAGTAATACTCGTTATACAAATATAAATAGCTTAATAGCGACACCATCTCCACTCTCATAAAAGGAGTATTTAAACATTTTTATAAGTGGTGCTTTGTGGATTAGTTCAATTTTTATCTGAGTTAACGTGTAACTTACTTTTAAATCAACGTTCGATTTTGAATTTAAGAAAAATTGATGAGTCTGACATCTTAGAAAATTGAAGTATTCAGCAAAGCAGATTAGGGAGCAATTCTTAATAACTCATTTAACAATAGTCTTTCACTCTCTCAAGGAAATCTTTTACTCCTCTTCTCTCACTTTCGAGATTTATGTAATTAACGTCAATTCTGTTCCGTTGGGCGCAATAAACAAGAACAGCCTTATTTCTATCCTCAATACTGTTCCAGAATTTCCATGCTTCTAGGTAAGTTAATACTACCTCTTCCGGCGGAGTAATATAGATGTAATAAGAGTCAACTTGTACTTTAAGCGGAGATTTACGTTTATTATAAACGTTATCGACTATGTCAATTCCCTTTTCCGATATTTCCCTTATCTTAGGTAAGTATATTCTTAGCCCAAAATCCGATATCTCCTTTAATACTTGCCGTACTAAGTTTTCCGCTATACCTTCTACTATCACATCCACATCGCCTGTTCTATAGCTTCTACCAGAATATAATTCTACAGCAAAACCTCCAACGATAATAATCCTACCAAGACCCTTATCTTCTAGAAGAGTATTTAAAATTGCTAGAAATTTTAGAAAGCGATCTGTTTCACTACCTTTCAGCTCACTTATTCTTGAAAGTAATTCCCTAAGCAACCAGTCTTGTAATATATTATATCACCTTCCATTTTCCAACAGCCTAACACTTCCAGCAATTTCATATTCTCCTCTCCAAATTTGGCCAGTCTCTTTAAGTCTTCATCCTTTATCTTACTACCTCTAGGTCTCTGTCTATCTTCTAATAACTTTATTATTAATTTTGGATCTATCACACAATTACCTATTCCCTTATTCTTATTAAAGTTTTATTATGGTAATTGCCTTGTGGTATTCAGTAATAAATATTTCGGTTGAACTTCAAGCATAGTGTCAACTAAGGTTGCCACGTGAGTCCTTTCAACCCACGTGGCGATTAAGGGGAAGGGTTTCTTTAATTATTTGGGCTCATAAGGCTTATTATTATACCATACACTCCATATAATCCTAGCCAACTTTCTAGCCAAAGCAGTGTGCAATTTCCTACTGTGAAGCTTAACCTTGTGGGACTTGTAGAACTTCAGCAAGGTTGGGGCCTATGGTAATTCATCTCTGCAAGAAAATAAAACAAGCTACGCAAGTATCTATTACCCCTCTTGGGAATTCCCTTACTTATCACAGCCCTACCGCTTCTTTCCACAACAAGGTCTAATCCACAATAAGCTACAAAGGACTCGGCCTTGAAAAGCGCTTAATATCACCAACAAGAGTGTGAACAATAATTTCATTCAATTGGAATATTTACATCTATTATCACTTCTTTGTCTAGTAAATATACTGGAGTGTAAATAGGTTATATATCAAGAAGAACGTCGAGAGCCAACGGGTAATCGTGAATTTATTTGAATTCCAGGGAAGTGCTTGTCCATTGATGATATTCTGTGTTTTGTTGTTGTGAATCCTTGTTCTGCGTAATCTCTTTGTTGAATTACCCAAGATTAGGTATTGAGTAAGCAGAAGTATAATAAGCTTCTGATATGTGGGTAGTGTTAATCAGATGCGAATTTTATCGCATAGCCCATTCTATCTCTTACAACTAAGATGTCGTTCTTTTTAATCTCTCAAGTATCATATAATAATATGGAGGGGTTTAGGCTTCATAGGATTTCATGATATTTAATATCAATCCTCAGCCCTTTGGCTTCACCAGAGTCCCAAGCATCGCCTCATTCATTACTCCTGTACCTTTAACGGGATAACTCACATCCTTGATATTCCACGAATGTGGGGAAACTCACACATCTTGAGGAAAATATTAAGGGATGCGTTTAATTGCCTGTCAAGAGCGAACCCACACACCTCTCACACCTAAAAGTTCCGCCTATCTTTCGGAGAAGAATAAATGAAAACGTTTATATTATCTCTACACACGTTTATGAGTAGTCCTCTAATAAAGAGACTTAGAAATTCATTTTTTAAAATTCTGTTATTTGTAGGAAATAATTCTTCGCATTCTCATAAAAGTTTTCAGCTTTCAATCTATCTTTGCCTTCAATGAATTTAATCCTTTCTCATACCATACTGAAATCCTAGATTTAGATTAGAAATT
Organism: Saccharolobus solfataricus; assembly: GCF_900079115.1. NCBI lineage: Archaea > Thermoproteati > Thermoproteota > Thermoprotei > Sulfolobales > Sulfolobaceae > Saccharolobus > Saccharolobus solfataricus. The sequence goes on along the minus strand of NZ_LT549890.1, from coordinate 1,577,639 downwards.
ATATTTTTATTAAGTACAATAAGCATTTTATTTAAAATCCTAGGGTTAGATAGTTTTTAAAAGAATTATATTCAAGATCATAATATTTTTATATTAAGGCTGTTAAATCCCATTATTTATATTAAAGTAAGAGCAAATATCAAGGTAAGTACTCAATCGAAGAATTCAACAAAGCAAACAAATTGGGAAGAATTTATAAGTCTGTAATACATGTTTAACACATGAGTCAAGAAAACAATGAAAACAAAAAGAAAACAATTACAATAAGAGGAGTTGATGAGAAAATATATAGAAAGCTAACAGAAATTGCTAGATCTTCTGGTAAGACTATTGGGGAAGTTACGAACCAAGCGTTTAGAACATTCTTAGATTTATCAGATGCTGCCAAAAGAACTGCAAGTGGAGTAGTTGAAAGTGGTAAAACGTTCATTGAAGGATTTAAGGAAGGAATAGGCAATTTAATAATAATTTCCGATATAGACGAGTTATCAGTAAACAAGGAAGAGATGATGCAAACGAGTAAGCCTATTGCATTTAAAGGTATTAAGAAATTAAGCCTAGTTAATATTTCGGATGATGATGTGGAGAAATACATCCAAGAAATAAGTGATGTTGATGAGCTTATAATACCACCAAATATTAATAAGTTAAAACTATTGCAGAAGTGTAGGAGAGTTAAAAAGATAATTGTGCAAAACAACCCCGTTTAAGAAAATAATTGCTAAAAGATTAGGGATCACTTTTTTATGACTAAGATATCTTTTTATTATTATGATTCCAATAAGCGTTCTAGTAACTAATGCTGGTACAGTTTCATTTCACATTAAAGGTGAGTATAATAAGGATAGACCTAGTAAATTCAGCGACGTATTTAGACCAGTGGTAACGTGGAATCTCACGCGGAAATGCAACTTGAAATGTCTTCATTGTTATATTAACGCGTCACCAGAAGGTGAGGATGGGTCAACTACAGAAGAGGCGTTAAGGCTAATAGACGAAATGGCTGAAATGAGAATTCCATTAATTATAATGAGCGGCGGAGAGCCATTAATGAGAAGGGATTTCTTTGAATTGGCATCATATGCTAGGATAAAGGGAATAAAATTAGCCTTATCTACAAATGGCACATTGATTACCGAGAGTGTTGCGAAGAAATTAAAAGAACTGGATTTCTCTTACGTAGGTATAAGTTTAGATAGTTACGATCCAGAATTTCACGATAGATTTAGAGGTCTAAATGGAGCCTTTAACATGACAGTAAAGGGAATTAAAAATGCAATAAACGTTGGACTAAACGTTGGACTTAGATTTACTATTACGGCTAGAAACATTCATCAGATAGACGAATACGTGAAATTGGCCCTGGAACTGGGAGTTAAGAGAATAACGTTTTATCATTTATCAGCTAGTGGGAGGGGTAAGGAATTAAGGGAGTGGATGTATACTCCAGAAGAATATGTTGGTTTCATAAACAAAATGATTGACTATGCAATTAAGCTAAGTGGAAAGATAGAGATTGAGACTACCTTGGGACAATTCGATGGAGTTTACATAGCTAAAAAGTTGGCTAGAGATGAGGAAGAACTTGAAAAGTACATGAAATTTGTTGAAAATAGTGGAGGATGTGGAAGGAAGATGATATCAATATATCCAAATGGTGACGTTTATCCTTGTCAATTCATTGACTTTTACAAATTAGGTAACGTTAGGGAAAAACCGCTTAAGGAGATAATTAAGAATATTCCCGACCTATTCATAAATACGGACAAGTATTTGAGGGGGGAATATTGTGATAAATGTAAATATAAATCGGCGTGTAAAGGAGGAGATAGAGCTAGAGCGTATTATTGGAATGGAGATGTTTATGGAGATGACCCATTATGCCCTTTGAAAACGCTCCACATTTAGTCTTCTGGGAAGTAACTAAAGCTTGCCCATTAACTTGTAAACACTGTAGAGCTAACGCTATAGATAAGCCGTTGCCAGGTGAGCTTAATACTGAAGAGAGTAGAAAATTATTAGAAGATATAGCGAGATTTGGAAAGGTTGTTATAGTTTTCACCGGTGGTGATCCGTTAAGTAGAAGTGATATTTTCGAACTAATGGAATACGCTAAGTCGCTAGGATTAGTAGTTTCAATAGCACCCTCTCCTTCTCACCGTTTAGACGATGAGACCATGAAGATAATAAGCAATTATGCTAGATACATGTCAATTAGCCTAGACGGAGCTACTTCGCAAACTCATGACTGGTTAAGGGGACTTGGTAGTTATAAATACGCTTTAAGAGGAATAGAGCTTGGATTAAAATACGGGATACAAGTTCAAGTCAATACCCTAGTTTGGAAGAAGAGTTATAGTGAATTACCTTTCGTAGTCAAATTGCTAAAAGAGATGGGGGTAAAGATTTGGGAAGTGTTCTTTCTAATTCCAGTGGGTAGAGGAACTACTGAATTGGATATTCCTAGAGATAAATATAAAGATGTTATAGATTTTCTAGTTGAAGCCACTAGATATGATTTAATTGTGAGAACTGTTGAGGCACCTTTCTTTAGGAGAGCTAAACTTGAGTATACTCCAGCTACTACTAACGATAATGAGCTGGTTTCTACATTACGCGAATTATTAGGTGAACCAGTAAAGGAAGCTGATAAGAGCATTTTGCCTACTAGGGACGGGGCTGGCGTTATCTTCATAGGTTATAATGGTGATGTCTATCCTAGTGGCTTCTTACCATTGTATTTAGGTAATGTTAAGAAGGAGAGTTTAGTCGATATTTATAGAAAGTCCGAGGTTTTGAAAAAAATAAAGGATAGTAGGTTCGAAGGGAAATGTGGCATATGCAAATACAATAATATTTGTGGGGGGAGTAGGGCTAGGGCTTTTGCAGTATATAATAACCCATTTGCAGAAGACCCAATGTGTCCATACTAATACGCTTTTATTTTAAATTATTTTAAACTAAAGATGAATGTGCTTATAAAAATGTTATAAGTATTATAGGTTTAAAAATTGGATTAAGTATTTCATAATTACTTAAAAACTTCTAATACAAATACATACTTGATGAGTCAAGAGGTTATTGAAGTTCGTTCGCCCTCCAATCTTAATGTAATTGGAACTGTGAAAAGAATGCATAAAGATGAGGTTAGAGGAGAAATAGAGGAGGCATATAAGGGATTTGAAATAATATCAAAGATGCCCCTCTATAAAAGGACAGCTATATTGAGAAAAGTATCGGAAATTTTGGAAAGAGAACAAGAGAGACTAGCTAAACTACTTGCGATGGAAGCCGGTAAGCCGATTAGGGATTCTAGGGTTGAAGTATTAAGGGCTTCCAGATTGTTTAGACATGCTGCTGAAGAAGTCGGAATGGTTTTAGAAGGTAAAAATTATAGAGTGGACGCTTATGAGTACCCTCCTGGAAATGAGAATAGAATAGTTGTAAGTACTAGGGAACCAATAGGTGTTGTAACTGCAATTTTACCCTTCAACTTCCCCATAAACTCCTTTGCCCATAAGGTTGCTCCAGCTTTAGCAGTAGGAAATTCAGTAGTGGTTAAGCCAAGTATAAATACACCCCTAGCCGCCATAGAAATGAAGAAAATATTGGTTGAGGCTGGATTACCCGATAGTGCAGTTAGAGTAGTCACTGGTTATAGTAGTGAAATCGGGGATGAGATAATTACTCACCCATTAGTCGGCTTAATTACGTTAACCGGTTCCACACAAACAGGTCTTAAAATAGCCTCTAAAGCTGTTTCCTTAGGGAAGAGAATAATAATGGAGTTGGGAGGTTCTGATCCCATAATCATCTTAGAAGATGCCAATATAGAGAGAGCCTCTTCAATAGCTGTTAGAGCTAGGTTTGAGTACGCTGGTCAGAACTGTAATGCTGGCAAGAGAATTATAGTTAGGGAGGAGATATACGATAAGTTCGTAAAGGCGTTTAACGATAAGGCTAGAGCGTTAAAGGTAGGTGACCCCTTGGATGAAACTACCGACGTTGGACCAGTAATCAACAAAGAGAGCGTTGAGAACTTAAACAGTGTATTAGCAGACGCTAAAGCTAAGGGTGGAAAGGTTGAAATCCTCAATAAGGGTCCAGAGAGTGGAAGTTTCTTCCCACTAACTATGGTAACCAATCCCTCACTGGATATGCTAGTCCTAAAGAGTGAAGTCTTCGGGCCTATAGTACCAATTGTGAGTGTTAAGAGTGATGAGGAGGCAATACGAATAGCTAATTCAACCGAGTATGGCTTACAGTCTGCAATCTTTACTAATGATGTAAATAGGGCTTTAAAGTTAAGTAGAGAGTTGAAGTTTGGTGCTGTTATCATAAATGATAGTACGAGATTGAGATGGGACTCACTAGCATTCGGCGGATTTAAGAAAAGCAGTATAGGGAGAGAAGGAGTTAGAGAGACAATGCTTGAAATGACTGAAAATAAGTTAATAGCAATAACGCTTCTTTAATATTTTTGAGTTTCTCATCACTATAGTAATTTTTTATCATCTTTTGTGAAATATATAAATAAGGTCTACGGAACGATTTTCCTATAAAGCACATTCTACATGATTATTTAAATTAATGAAAATTCATGAGGCCCATGTGGTGTTATTATTAAGAGATAAGTAAAGGGCGAAATGAGATTTTTATATATTTTGTTTAGTAGAAAATAGTTAAACTATAACGTTACAAATAAATGGGGTTAAGGGGGCGGAAAGCCTCGCCTCTCTGCGGTAGACCCAAAATCACCTCCTTAAAAATAAATCTATAGTGTAAATAAGTGTTTCAATTGCATTAAATGTAAAATTCTCTGGATTGAATAAATCAGGAAATAAAAGAATTAATAATAATCTAAACTCCTCTCTCCCCACCTCCCCCTTGAATATGGTATATAAGGAGTAGAGTACAAGGGCCAGCACGAAGATCAACGTGCGGAAAACAAACTTAGTAGAACCAGTAAATGGAAGAAAAGCCTTAATGTTCCTATAAGAGGTCTCTATGGGACCTCTTACCTTATTATACAAATCCAACACTTCCCTCTTGGATAGGTCTAGGTTAGTAGCCCTAGCAAAATAAACAAGACTCTTTCTCCTCACTTCTTCCTTGCTGTACACGAGAAACCTGAACTTGACCTGCTCATCCCTCCTATGCCTCTTACTATTAGTTGTGTAATCCCCGTCAAACTCCTCATACACCTTAACATCCCCAACAAGCACAGCAATTATATACTTAAACTGTGAAATGAAATTGAGCACATCAACTGTGTAGAAACCAGCGTCAAGAGTTATCAACCTTATCTTGAATCCCATTGCCATTACTTGCTCCACAAGAACCTTCACTATCTCGTCCTTAGTCATACCGTTCACTTGCGGAATAAAGGCAAGTAAAAGTACTTTCCCCTTATACTTGGTTGTTGCGTAGTTCCACGAGTTTCCTTTTTCAGAGCTCCCTTTCACTGGTTTCCCATACCACGTCTTGGTTGTCCAGTCTATTGAAAGATCTATCTCCTTTACCCCCTTTAATATCTCCAAGGATATTTTCCTAGCTCTTTCCAATAGCTTTTCAATCACTTCCATCCCTTGTTTCTCTACGTAATTCCTCACGGTCTGTGGGGATACGTCATACGCTCTGGACTTGTTCTCTACAGAGTCGTTCCACAAACACGCGGAGATGAGAGTTTTTGCTACCTTATCTACCTTTTCCCCTTGGAAGTTCAACATGGAAAGTAATTTATATCCTATTTGTTGAATGTTTGGTGAGGGAGACCGGGTGTTACCATCTCACTTACTCACGTGGTAATACCACATCTCCCTCACCTTAAACCCTTTCTTCAACTGAATTCTTAATACTCTTATAAATTTCTTTATCTTTTATAAATTCGATATTATCCTACCAGAAATATTTTTTTCTAATATGATCTTGGGTCTACCGTTCAGGGCGGTGAGAAAGTCAGTGACCATCTCGTCTACCACCAAATAAAAGCTGAATTGATGATAGGGCGATAAGCTCTCTGGAGGAAATCTTAGCCCTTTTAAGACGTGAGGAAGCCGTAAAACCTATCAGTTAGTTTACGTTAACTTTTATATTTAAGCCCTTTTTTAAATAATATGTAATGTTTACTATCGCTTTAAGGGTTTTATGGAACGGAGGAGTTGCCAGAATTGCAGTGGAACAGGCTAGGAACGCTAAGGCTAAGTTATTAGTATATAGAGAATCCTTTTACAATTACGATCTCAGTGGAATATACGTTGAGTTCTTGAGAAGGAAAGGAGAGAAAGGATTCCTCACACCTCTCTTTAGGAAGATAACGGAAATTTACGCTAAAAATAGGGGTGATGAAGCAACTGTGGATTTAGATCTTATAGTTAAGGCATCTAGAATTATTAAGGAACCCGCGTTGTTTCACGATCAATTTGCTGGGATTACTGGTTATTTACGTAAGGTATTTCATGGAGAAGATTACGCGATATATCTTCATGAGACTTCTTTAACTTTAAAGGGTATTAAATATCTAATACCTAAGGTAATGGAAAGAAAAGTATTAGAAGGTGCTAAAATCATACTTACAAATTCACAATGGAACAAAAGAGTTCTAGAGGATAAAGGTATGGGAGCTGAAGTGTTATATCCAGGTTGTTACACAATAGATGAGGTTGAAGAAGATAAGGAAAATTTCGTTTTAGCGGTATCAATGTGGGATGAGGGGAGGAGACCAGAAATTTACGGTGAGATAGCTAAAAGAATAAAGGGAAGGTTAATAATGGCGGGATCCTGGGCAAGAAGGGATACTATGGAGGAGTTTAAAAGAAAATACCCAGAAGTTATAGTAACTGGTAGGATTAGTGAAGATAAACTGAGGGAACTTTATAAAAAAGCGTCCTTAACTATACGCTTTGGATTCGATGAAAGAGGACCTGGTATGGCTGTTTTGGAGTCCCTATGTAATGGTACGGCTGTAATAGTAAATGACGGAATAGGAGGAAAGGAGTTCGTAATTGAAGGGGAAAACGGTTATGTGGTAAAAGACTGGAAGGAGGCTGTAGACAGAATAAACGAGGTTTTAGAGAATCATAAGCTTAGAAGAAGTCTTTCAATTAACGCTTTAGAAACAGGTAAGAAATACTCTTGGAGAAACCACGCAATTAAGCTAACGGAAATTATGGAAAAGTTAGCTTAACTCCACGGTCTCAAACTTTTCTCCAAAAATTAGCATAAACCAGAATTTTTATGTATTTTATTCATCTCGTTTTTTACGTGAAAAAAGAGATTCTCATACTGACGAGCAGTTTTAAGGTAATTTCAAATAAATGAACATTATTGGACATAAAAAGAGTGACATGAAAAACATTAAATTATGAAGTTCTTCGTATGATTGGCATTCTATATCAGTTGTTAATCCTTTTAAACATTAAACCCAGTTATATATTTACATGGGAAGTATTAATCATGATGAGATACTTAGAAAATATCTTAAGGAATTTATTAATAATAATTATTTATCTTGTTATCTTCATGATCTCTTTAAAAGTATTATAGTGAGGGGTGGACAAGAGAGAAGAGACTGTGATATTACAGCTAGTATTAGTGAGCAAACTAGTGAATTTGCTAAAAAAACGTGCGTCTTAGAGACAGTCTTGAAAAACTACCCTCAATAATTTTAAATCCGATCACCTTATCTCCGATATTTTATATAGATAGTGAGGGAAACCTTTTTGTTGTTAATTTTACAGAACAATTTGAGAAACAAGCCGAGGAATATGTGAAGTACTTTCTAAACTATAAATACGGAAACAAAATATATGATAGGATTAAAGAGAAAATTATTAGATGTGCTAAAGAGAATATTAACAAATGTGAGAACTTAAGTAGTGATGAATTCGTTGCATTAATAGACGCTAATAGGTTTATGGCTCAAAGGAGCTGGATCTCTGCAAACGATATAAGTATACATGCTCATCTGCGAGGTGCTTTATTAGCTTTACTGGATAATGTTGTATTAATTCGCTTGTATAATCCGTTTTATTCTGATTATAAGACCCTAAAGGATTTAGAGGGAGTTTATGCTATAACTAAAATATTTTTATATTATTTAAATGATTCTTTATTAAGAAAATTAGCAAATGTAAGTCTTAATGATGCTATAGAAAGAATTGCTAATGATTTACCGAAGGATAAGTATAATACACCATTAATAGATTTTTATACACCGTTTATTTTTGATGTCGATGATAAGATTCTTCCCCCTAAACTCCTTCTCCCTCGATAGTATGTTTGGACTAACTTGTAGTACTCTTATCCCCCTCTCCTTGAAGTATTGTGAAGGTCTTATTGCGTATACTCCAGTGGGCTCTAGGACTATTGTACAAGGTTTCATCTTGAGGATTTCTTCATAACCCTCTTTATTGTTCTCGTACTTCCTCACCCTCCCCCTACTTGTAATTAAATGATCTCTTGATACGTCCTATTACCCCTACCCCTTTGTCACACCTATATTCGTGAATTTTATCACAATGTTCAGTCCGACGGTAGGGGCTTGTCACGCCGCTACCCGAAGATTTTACTTCAGTTTCCCTCTCGACCACGTTTCCCCAGCCGAGGAGTATTACTCTCCCCGGCTAATATAACCTATATAGGTGTTTCCCTCGAAGGGTGAGTGTGTATGATCCCTTAGCCCGTGGTGGAATTAGAGGAAAAGTTACGCCACGGTTTCTACGAAAATCCTTACAGTAATTATGTAACGTTAAAAATAATTTTATAAAATGAAAGAGAAGTTAAATTATTTACTGTAAAGCCTAAAATATTATCATCTAAAATAAATAAGATTTATTGATGTATAAAAGAATGAGGATATTTAAGTAAGAGAAATTTCCGTAAAAACTACTACACGTTAAGTTTTTACTAAATCTTTAAGCAAGTAATACAAAATTCCTCTCTTGTAGGAGATAAAAATGTTATGACACTAAAATCTCTCAGTTAACTAGAAGAATTCCAATAATTTATTTACTAACTGATTGCCTTCATTAACGAGATAATGAACTTCAATTTAGATGGCAAAAAAGAGTCTATCAATTTCATGTCTTCAGCAGTAATTATCCTAAATGTCTTAAAAAGGAGTATAACGGAGAGAAGTAAAAGAAAGTCAAGATAAGGAGGGTCTACAAAAACCTCATAAAAAGCTATTAAAGGCATCATGAACAATATGGCACTCTCCCTCTTGCCCAAAACGAAAGTATCTTCCTTTAAAGCGTAAACTAAGACGAAGGAAGAGGAGATTGTCGATACGATAGCCTGAGAAATCGCTCCACCAATTATTCCTATTCTAGGAATTAAGAGGAAAGAAGTTAATAAAACCAGACCTCCGTTAAGTAGTGAAAGGATGAGAAAAGGCCTCAACGACTTCTTAGCTGCTATAATGAAATTCGTTAAAGAGCCTATGGGGAAAGGCAAAGTAGTAGCTAAAAGGAGGAGGATCAGAACTTTAATTCCGGAAATATAAGCAGGGAAGAATTTCTCAACGACCAAAACGGCTGTAGGTATTGAAATAATGACAGCGAGAAAGGTAATTAAAGACAGCACGCGGAAGGAGATAGAAGACATTTTCTTCTCGTCTTTTCCCAAAGCCTTGTAAAATGATGCTGTAGGTAAGAGAACTCCTCCTAAAGCTCCTAAAACCATTGAAGGTACTCCAGCTACTAAAGCAGAAAACTGGTATAAACCTAGGTAGTAGGAACCTAGCAGATAAGCAGTTGTAACTCTGTCACCTTGTGAAGAGAGGAAAGTTGCTGAAGAAGATAGATAAAGAGGTAAGCCTTCCTTGAAGTGCTTAAAGAGAAAAGCAAAGTCAAAAGAAGGTAATATTAACCCCACTTTCCTACTTAGAAAAGCGTAGTTCATGGAGACTGAGATAATCCCTCCTAAAGTCCATATTTCAATGAAAAGGTAAATGTTGTGAGAGAGGACGGCAATTATTGAGATTCCCCACCTTATTATTAGGAAGATGTTCCCCGTTATCGCTGTCTCAGTGAACATGTCCATTCCAACCATTATAGAGCCCATAACACCATTAAGCAAGTAAAGGAAAAGGTAAGGTATTGTCAACTTAACGTAATTAGGGAAAAGGAGGAGAATAAGAAAAAGCGGTAAGACGAGGAAAGGGAAAGAAAGAAACTTACCTATTACGCTCTTGCTTATCTCTTTCCTTGCGTAAAGGTAAGAAATTTCTCTCGTTATTATTTGTCCGGGAATAAAGTAAAAGAAGGCAGAAGTTACTACTTCGAGAAGTTGAATTATTGCGACTTTTCCGAAGAATTCTGGGTTAGTAATCTTAGCTGTAATGATGAAGAAGATTAAAGCAACTATGACGTTGGTAGTAGTTACACTAAGACTCTTTAAAGTGTTCTTTATAGGATTCATTCAGTTTAGTTCTTTAAAAGGAAAATATTAAAGCTTTTTGATTACACATAGTTACAGTTTAAATATAGAGTAAAACACAGCTGAGATGTAGGGTTATCTTTATGTTAATGATAATAAGGCTTTCTATTAATACGTCTATTACTTTGAATGCTTCTTATCTTAATTATATTTTTATTCTTAGCTCTATACGAATAAAATATTAAAATGAAAGACTAGTTGATTTTTGAACAATAAAACAGTTTTGTTTTACCTACTCTATATCTCTCTTCACATTTATACTTAAGCTTTCTTAGTTTTGATAATAATGCTTTATCAGAAACTTTAGTTATATGCGGATGAGATTCTACTAAAATCTTCTCAAAATAAGATATACTATCAGAGTTAAGTATTATATCTGCCTCACACCCCTCACAATCCATTTTTAAAAGATATGGATCTTTAACCATATTTTTTACAATATCATCGAATGAAAATAGTGGAACCTCAACATCACCTTGATTAGTTATATAAAAGCCTCCTGAATCTTCTAGATTAATATTAAGAGGAACCTTAACCTTTCCTTCTTTAGATCCAACTGCGCCATTAATCAGAGTAATTTTGTTTTCTAAATTGTTTAACTTAATATTTTGTAATGCTGCTTTGTAAACTAATGGCAAAGGCTCAAAAGCATATACATGAGAAGCTCCTTTTAAGGCAAAATAAATTGCAGAATCGCCTATATTAGCACCTATATCTATTACTTCACCTTGTATTTCAGTATAATATTGTTCTATTATGAAGGTTTCAAATATGCCATATCCTATCGTATTAAATTTTACATTATATTTAGGAAAGAACCAATAATCATTATTTTTAATAAATCCTCCAATTGATAATAACCATGTGGTATTATTTTCTTGAATTATTAAATTGTTATCATAGTATAATCTATTATTATCATCAAAATTAAATTTTCTTGAATTAATAGAGCTAAATTCTGATATTATTGTAGTTAATGTCAATATACATTTTATGTTGCACTTTCCTTTACTCCCATTTTTTAGGACGACGTCTATGTCTTTTTCTCCTTTTCTGAGTTTATGGATAACATAAAACCAGTTGGAGAATATCTTCCTGTACACATTAATCTTATATAGTGTATAATAAATATTATAAAGGGTCTCTCTGGATTTATTTATCACTTTCATTAAGTATACTTCTTCATGACTAAGATTTAAATATAGTCTTATAGCGGTTACTCTTAGAACTAGTAATGACAGTAAAATCAAAAACAATAAAAATAATATATAAGAATTATTAATGTCTAATTTTCTAAAAATGAAATATGACAAGCAAGTATTTTGTGAAATTATTTAATATCATTTATAATATTAAGCAAGTGTTCTTCTATATTATTAACAATTTTGTTCCAGTCTAAATGAGATAGAATAAGATTATATGTATATTCATCTATTTCCAAATTATTATTTATAATCTCATTTATTTTATTTAAAAATTCGTATTTATTAAATAATTTTACTATTTTTACGAGTTTAGACTTTGAGAAATATTCATAATTAGCCTCATTATAATACATTATTACTGGAGTATAAACAGCTAAAGATTCTAGGATAGTTATACCAAATGCGTCTGATATAGATGGATAAATGTTCATCTGTGCTTTACTTAGGATTTTATATACTTCGTTTTTATCTTTGATTCGTCCAAGGTTTACTATATCGGATTTATTATTATATTTTGAAGTAATATCATTTATATTACCCCCGATAATATATAACCTCTGTAAGTATCCTTTTTTTCTAGCCAATTTGAAAATCTTAATGGCTTCTAGAATTCCCTTAGTCCTATAAGGTCTTGCAAAAAATACTGCATAATTATCTTTGTTTTTGCATGAATAATTTAAAATTGTGCTATCTAATCCTACATAAGGAAAAATTACTGTATAATTTAACTTGTCTAATCCCGCTTTCTTAATGGCTCCTCTTGAAGGAGTTAAAAGATGTACCTTATCTTTATTATGTATTAAAGCTTGTACCCATGTTTTTTCCCTTATAACGCTAGCTAATAAGTACATCAACTCTGCGAGGCTTTCAAGATAATTTAGTAATTCTTTAAAGTGATAAATATAGAATTTTAAACTTATGGGTATATCGCCAAGATGTTGAAGTATACCAATATATTTCTTAGAATATTTTAATGAATAATATAAAAAATCATATCCTACCGGTCTACCATTTATAAATTCTAAAATATGTTTATTAAAGAATTGAGATATATTAACGTTTGTACCAATCTTCATGTCCAGTATAATTTCATTGTCTAGTATTTTTTTAAATATATCAGTATTATTATGCAATTTGCAATCCAGATAGTAATCTAATACTACATTATCTACATGTAACTTTAATTTATCAATAATTTCTAAGATATTATCTTTTTGAACTTTTTTATTCATGCATAAATCTAGATAGACCAAATCTACGTCCGGTACAATTTCATACTCTATCTTTTTGAACCTTTTTAACCAGTTAAGCGTAACATATTCAGCCCCACCTACGTAATCTTTCATAAAAATATTTGGAGCTCTGATCTTTAACATATTAGTCATGATGAGATAGCTTATTGTATATAAATAAAAAGATTTCTTATCTTCAGCAATATTTAGCTAATTTTACTCATTAAGAGATAATTCTTTTAACAAGGGCAAATCTCTCCTTACATAATGAAAACAGATTTAATTTCAGGAAATTTAACATCATTATAAGCCCAGAGGTCATTTTCGTATTTCCAGCCTTCGATATAAGCTCCAATTCCTCATATTTCATTTATAGATATTTTGTCAGAATTTATCACTATAAATTTTTCATCGTTATCTATGTACAGTTTATTTACCTTATTTTTCCTGCATATAGCAAGAATTCTCTTATAGCTGATAAGGGTAGCATGATAACGTGCTTGCCAATACGTACATTTACTGGCTTTTCACTAATTATCTCCATATATTTTTGTTTGAGTATTAAAATTTTATAATTTGTGCCTTTACGATAGATAACTATTAAGAGATAAATTTTTAGTAACAATCATTATAATTCTAGCATTATACTACCATAAGAGTTCAATATATTTTTAACGGAGATTCCCAAAGAGAATTTACTGGCGTATTTTCTTAGCGCATCATTATATTTTTCTTTAAAAGATTTAATGTAATCTATTTGGGGAAACTCCTCATTTATTCTTATGCAGTAATTGCATGCTTCTTCTGGAATCCTAGCGTCTTTAAATACAATTACCGGAACTCCTCTCGCTTGCGCCTCAACGATAGGTAATCCGAAGCCTTCCTCCTTTGTGGGGAAGAAGAATGCGTCAAATGAATCGTAGATTTCAACTAATTTCTCATCTGGTGCAGGTCCCATGATCCTTATTCTTGGGTCTTCTTCGCTTTCTTTTTTTATTCTCTTAAAAATCTCACTATCAGGATTATAATTCCCCCAAAGCTCGAATATAACGTTCTTTTCCTTTATTTTTCTGAATACTTCTATCCCCCTAATTAAGTCCTTTCTTTCGCTATCAAGTCTTCCTATGTATCCAATCTTTATCACATCTTTTTTCTCTGGTTTTTTAGGAGATGTGAAGAATTCTTCTCCTATTCCTGGATTTATTACAAAAATCTTCTTTTTATAACCTAATTTCTCTACGTCTTCTTTAACTAAACTAGACACAGCGATTATTGCATCTGAGCTTAGTATACTCTTTAGATAGATCTTCTGCATAAAAGGTGAAGGCTTTGATTCATTATATTTAAGGAAAAAGAGATCGTGGACTGTGGTTATCCATTTAGCCTTACCTTTTCTTAGAGGGAAGAAAGGTTTAGGTGAAAGTAAATGAATTATATCATAACTAGAGTAATCATGAAAAGTCCCTTTGATTATACTATTGATAGAGGAGAAGATTGAAGAGTAGTCAAAAAGAGGATATGCTTCTACGTCTATTTGCTTTTTTAGTCCTTCGTAAACTTCTCTAACGTATCTTCCTATTCCAGTGACTTTACTCACGTCTTCATTGAAATCATCTTTGCCTGCTATTAATAGTACTCTCATCGAGTTTATTAGTTTTTATAAACAATAAAGCCATTTGTGAAGATAACAGTAGTAACCTCGGGATTGAGGTCAAATTACTCTGGAGGAAGCGTTCACGTTAATAATGTTGTTAGAAGGCTTACGAAGTACTTTGAGGTAGAATTTATTCCTTCCATAAGTTTTTTTATAAATAATGATAGGATAAATGAGGAGATCGAGAATATAAAAAAACTCGGTATAAAAATCCCAGACTTCATTAGCTTTCTATCGAAATTTAGTAATTTGAAACCTTCATTCTTGCCTTATTCTCTCTCCGTGTATAATGAATACGCAGAAAGAGTAAAGAAAGTAGATTCTGATTTTATTTACGATCCAGATTATACTACTCCAGAGAGTATATTCATCTCGAACAAGGTAGGAATACCTTTAGGTTTAACGCTTCACGAGCCGTTATACTCCTTTTCTCAATCCATATTTTACACATATTATACTCTACGTCCGTTCTTTTTGCAATCCTTAGACTATTTTCTAAAGAGGTCTATAGGACTTTATTTGCTAACTAGAAGTAAAGCTAATTACATAAGTAAATCGAGATACTTAAGCTTCATAGCTGCAGTAAGTAAAGGCACGCTAGATTCTGTGAAAATAAAAAATTCAGAGAAGTACATCCTATACCCTGGAAATGGAGTTGATAAAGAGTTATTGCAATATAGGACTACTAAGAAGGAGGACTATGTTATCTTCTGGACTACTTTAATTCCACCTAAGGGTATTCTAAACTTTCTCTATATAATCAATTTACTTAAGAAGAGAGGTATATCAGTAAGAGCAAAAGTTTCAGGGAAGTTTATTTATGATAAGTTTAAGAGACTATTCTTTAACTACATAAGAGATAATGGGTTAGACGTAGAATATTTGGGTTTTTTAGATAGGAAAGAACTTTACGTTACGGTATCTAAAGCTAAACTTCTTATATATCCTTCTTTAGCCGACGGATTTTCTATTACAATTTTAGAGTCATTAGCATTAGGGACTCCAGTAATAGCGTATTCTATACCTACTGTGCATTCTGTATTCAAAGATATACCTGCAGTAAAGTTTGTAAAAGAAGGAGATATAAGAAAATTCGTTGATGAGGTAGAAAATGAACTTAAAACCGGAAATTTACAAGAGGCAATATATGATAAGAGAGTTAACTCGTTTATTGAGTTTCATAATTGGGATAATGTTGCAGAAAACGTTGCAAAAATTATAAAATGCTCACTAAATAAATAAGTTAATAATGTTCTATTCTCTATAGAAAGAAAACCAACAAATAGATGTAAAATAACGTGTCTAGCAGTAACTGACTTTTATACACCATAAAGACTTGTAAGCAATTTTAAGAGCTATATATGCATTTTATTTTATACCGATCTTAAACTAGATTAGTTGTATTATGTTGGCGCTGAATTAATTCGTTAGCTTCACGTACATAAGACTAAAATAAATTTACAAGATGAGATTACTGATGCGTCATTTTAGAAGATGTCATCCGCGGTAGATAAGTACGCTTATTGATGAGCAAAGATATGCGTAAAGAAGACAGAATTCTTATTATATTGTAACTTAGAAACAATACCAATGAGGATTTTAATATCACCTCCGATGAGGTTTGGTAAGGAATTCCTTGGTGGAATGAGGAGAACGTTAGAAGTTTACAGCAGAATGGGAGAGGAAGTTTATTTATGTGTAGACGAAAGAACTTTGCCACAAGTAGATCCAGAAATATCTCCTTTGCTTTCAAAATTTCACTTAGTTAGTTCCTCAAGTACTGATAAGAAAACCTACTTGAAAGGATTCTTAAATTGCCTTAAATACGCTAGGAAAGTAGACGTCTTAATAAGTTATAGTGAGTATTCATTAAGCGTTTATTATACGTGGTTATTATCCCTTTTCTCGCGGAAGCCTTTTATTGTGGTAGTTCATCATGTTACTGAAGAGATTAGAGGAAGCAAATTCTTGCGTACTGTCATTGCAAGAAGTAAGGGAATCATTTGCCTAGATAATCCTGAAGTATATGAAGAACTTAAAAGTCTCTTTCCTAACAAGGTTATTTTAACTTCAACTAATGGCGTTAGTGTCGAGGATTATTACACGTCAGAGGAGAAAATATGCGACGGAATTTTTGTAGGGAACTACGGCGAGAGGAAAGGATCAAGGTATTTATTTCAAATATGGGATAAAGTTAATGAGAAAATTGACGCTAAACTATGTATTATAGGAAAAGGATGGAGCGAAATTCCTAAAAATTCCGTTTATTACGGTTTCGTTACTGAAAGAGAGAAAATTGATTTGCTCGCAAAGTCTAAAGTCTTTGTTTTCCCCTCTTTGTATGAAGGCTTTGCCTTAGCAGTTACTGAGGCTTTATCAGCTTATTTACCAGTAGTTACTTGGGATTTAAAATGGAGTGAAAGATATCCAGTTGCAATAAGAGTAACATACCCTGATATCAGCTCTTTTGCTGAAGAAGTTGTTAAACTATTAAAGGATGAGAAGCTAAGGAAGTCTATAGGAGAGAAAAGTAGGGAATTAGCTAAAACCCTAAATTGGGAAAAAGCAGCTGAAATGGAGAAGAAAGCAATCTATAAAATAATGGAAAGTAAATAGTATAAAATTTTTGCGTATTTAACCTTTAATAGCTCTATGGTGACATTACTAGAGATAGTAATAAAATATATCTATTTCCTATAATTAATAATGAGATGTTTTTTAATCCGTATATATTTAGTTACAAATTTCGTCATTCTTGAATAGCTTCAGTAATTAATTTATCAACTGCATTACTTACGTTATCCCAACTTGAGTGCATTTTAATAAATTCCTCCAACCTCTCATCATTAAACATTTCTTCAATCTTTTTCATATTATATACTTCTAAAGCAGTGTTTACTAAACCTTTAACGTCGAATTCCTTTACAAAAAATACTGGCTTAAAATTATAAGTAGAGGTTAAAGAAGGTAAATCATAAGTTATTACTGGAGTCCCTACCGCCAGTGCTTCAAGTATGGTTACAGAAAAAGATTCTTGGTGTGAAGGTAGAACTAAAGCCCTTGCCTTTGAGAGTATTTCGAATTTTTCTTCTTCAGAAACGTTTTCAATTACTTCTATTCCAAAGCTTCTTGCTTGCTTTACTATAAACTCCTGCTCTTTGTAGCCTATCATTTTTAATTTTACATGTTTTCCTACTTCCAGAGCTTCGTTTGCTCCTTTGGCAGTATTTATTCTTCCTAGAAATACTAGGTAGTCCTCTTTATCAAAATTTCTGTACTTTAAGGCTAGGTTGTTAAAAGCGTGGGGAGGAGATAGAACTTTTGTATTAAAATATTTCGGCAGACCAGTATAATTTAAAGCACATTTGTTCATTACGCTTATAAAACTGGGCTTTGTCTTTATCGCCTTCAGTAAAAATGCTATGTTTTGTAATCTTTGAAAACTACAGAACTCGATTGCACTCTTTCTTGAAAACCATATTTTGCTCCAGACATTTACGCATTTAAAAAAGGACTCCTTTTCTAATAAAGAGTTGTGAGGATCGGTCATTAATAACATTCCGTACTTTCCTCGGCTTAATTTTGAAAATAGAATAGATGGCATTAATTGAATTCTATAAGTATGAGGAACATAAATGAAATCTAATATACCTATTTCCCTTTCATACTCTCTCACGAGCTCCTTGGCTAAAGGGGAAAAGGTAAATAATTCTCTTAATAGTGAAACTTTGCCTAATTTTTTATCCAATAAATATTCAAAAAATGAGGGAACTTTGGCGAATTTCTTTATCTCTTTTAACTGATCTTCAGATATTGCGTCTAAAAAAGCGTGAGTAGTAGGTAAGTAGTAAAGTTTATATCTTAAGGAAAGCCTCTTAATAACTTCCCTTACATGCCTTTCCGAACCACTGTTAGCTTTACTTATAGCTCTTGAGTCTGCTAATCCTAGTGATAACATTCCTAAAAACCTCAGTACCTAGACCTTTAAAAATATTCTTGTAAACGAAAAAGTATATAAATAATGCGTAAAAGAAAATATCTACAGCAGTCATTAGTAAATCAGTTATAAAACCTAATTTTATTGAAATCGTTAGTTTACCGTCTGACGTAAAAACGTATTGCCCAAAGCCGTTTACGCCCAAAGCTTTTCCGTTATTCACTATTATTCCACCGTAAGGTAAAGGTAATGAAGTTTCGACTAAATATCCGGGGTTATTATTAACGCTAAATTCTGCCATAAATTGGTTAAAGGAGAAATTGATGGGTATGGATTCAAACTCGCGAATGTTAATATCGTTTGGAATAATTATAGTCCATGGTTTTATGCTAATATTTTCTTCGCCAGATAGACTAAAAGTTGATATGCTTCCGTTATGATCTATTATATAAGACCCTTGAAGGATGGTCGCGTTTTTACTCTCATTAAATATTTCTATGTTATTCTCATCAACTATTGATGGATTAAGCAGCATTGTCACAGTATTGCTAGTTTTTACTGGTGTAATTATGGCTGGAGTATAGTTAAGTAGAGGATAGAGTAAGCACTCGGCCTTAAATAAAATTGTTTCATTAGATGAATTGAAATAAATGCCCATCTTAGCTTCCCTAAACACTGAAGCGTTAGGCTGTTCAAGTAAGTAAACATCGGCATTTGCGTAAACTACCTTAAGCCCAGAGTGGTTTAGATAGGAATAAATGAAAGAATTGCTTAATGGGATGTAAGACGTATTGTCTATGAATAAGTACTTTATCCCTGCTATATCGTAAGCCAAAGGAGCTTGGTTAACGTTAGTAGTAGGTGGAGGAGAAATTGTAGCGTAACCAGGCATTAAAGGAGGAGAATGTGATATAAATTGAAAATGTGCCCACTTTTCACTAAATCCTACTTCACCTACGTGAGAGTGTCCGGAATGTAAAAAATTGAATTTTTATTGACAAGAATAAATTGATTTTTAGCATTATCTTGGATTAAATTGGAGTAACACTTAAGTTATGGGAGTAGAGGGTAGTACCATGGCAAGAACATTAAGACACATACCAAACTTGATGTACTACCCTCTTCCCCCAATAGAGGATATGCCGTGGAGGGAAAAATGGTTAACGGAGATCAAGCCCGTGCTGGACACCATGGATTTGGAGAGGGTTCTGGGCGAGGGTGCGCTGGTTTACCTGAAGTTGTTAATCGTCATGGTGCTCTACTCTTGCTCCTATAGGGACGCGGTGAAAATGGTCAACGTGAACGTGGTCGTGGCCTGGTTCGTGGGGAGGAAGGTGGGGAAGAGCACGCTGCACGACTTCGTGGGCAGGTTGTACGGGGTGAGGAAGAAGTTGTTGGAGATTTCCTTCAAGCTTGAGGAGAAGTGCCTACCCAGTTACCTCCCTGCGAGCGCGCATCTCGTGGACTTCATGGCGTGGCTAGTGGACTCCTTCCTACTGGACTTACCTCCTGGGAAGAGGAGCGTGGAGACCTTTCGGGAGAAGGCGGAGCTGGAGAGGAGGGAAGGTAACCTGGAGAGGGCCAGGAAGCTGCTCTCCCTGGGGAGAACCAAGAGGAGGTTCGAGGGAAGGTGGACCAAGAAGAGAGGGGTCTCGCACTACGGGCTCAAGGCAGTGGCCGTGATCTCCGTCTCCCTCTTCGTGAGGTCCATCACGGTGAAGCCAGCCAACTTCTCGGACAAGAGGTTCAAGTCACCGCTCAAGGGGATTAAGATCGCGGACAGGGGATTCTCTCCCTCCCCGACACAGCTCATAGCGCGGGAGAAGCCCTTCACTACCCTGAGGGCCCACGTGGAGTTCTTCGGCACCTACCTGAACGCGTTCTGGAGGCCCTACGGGACCACGACCTGGAGGAACGACGTCTTCCTTCACGTCCTGGGAGTGATCTACAACATCAAGATGTTCCTCGCGATCCAACGGAGGACTCCTCCAGGACGTAGAGCCGTTCAGCTCTGAGACGCGCCTCCTCGCGATCAGGCAACGCTATGCGCGATAGGTAAATCCTCTCGTCTTGATATTTTTCCATTATAAAGTTTTTCTCGGTTATCCGGGTTTCACCCTTCTGGCAATATTAATATTTATCATTCTGTTTATCTATTCGTTCAGATAATTACATTCCGGACACTCTCACGTAAGCTACTCCTGCGTTAGAGGTTGATAAGAGATTCATTACGTGAACCCATTGAGGTGGAGGATTTAAAGGATAATAATATCCTTCTAAGGATATACTATTACCAGGGAAAGATCCGGTGACTTCTGACGGGTATAGAGTACCGTTAAAGTATTGCCAGCTGGCAAACACTGCTAGCACAATTATTATACTAACCGCAATTTTCTTTAGAATCTCCTTATTAATTCTATTTAATAAATAATTGGTACCAAGTATGGAAAGATAACTTGCAAAAGGCAGAGCCATGACCTCAGCATAATAAGGAATTGCAAAAGTTGTGGCAAATATTCCTCCAACAATAGGTAGTTTTGAAGGATCTATCTCTAGCAAATATACAAATTCCTTAATAGGAACGTTTGTTCCTGCAGATAATGAAATAATGAGTAACATTGGAATGAATAACAAAGAAGAGGCAAGTGTTCTTTTTCTATCAAATAATGCTAGTGCTGCTACTATGAAGAAAATGTAGAGAGATGCCAACCAAATATAAGTTATTATGCCAGGCGGCAGCAATATTAAGGAATTATTACCGAAATGCGGAAAGAACCACCATTGTGTTCTAGGATAAAAGAGAATTGAAGGTGGAGCATATACTATAGAAGTCCACTCAGAATTTATGAAAGCAAAGACGTTAAAGAGTAAAGAATTCTCAGACCACGTTGCGATATAAGAATAAGTATCTGGCCTATAAGCTGGTACTGTTATAGCGTTTATTGTGCTTGCTTGTGTTATTAATGAAGGATAAACGAATAAATAATATATGTAAGCGATTATAGGTAATGACGATATGTAAGTTAATGAAAGATATTTTATTAACTTTAATATTAATCTGGGCTTAATTATAATGACAATTATAAATGTCAATATTAGAATATATGAGCCCCAAATATAAAGTCTTGGATCCATTAATCCCGAAAAACCTAGGGCTATACCAGATTTTAATATGTCAAGTTTAGTCACGTTTTTATCATTTACTACAATATCAATTAGTTTTATTAAGATGTAAGAAAATATTATAACTCCCCATATAAGGTTATAAAAATTAAACGCAACGTACTCTAAATATAAAGGATTAAGTAAAAAGAATAATACTCCAATTATTAGTGATAAGCTTTTATATCTACTAATTTTAAAAATATTTATTGCTTTATTTATCATTGTATATAATAACAAAAATGTTATAGAAAAGGTGATAATAAGAAAAATCTTGTATAATATAATAATATTGTAAATACCTAATGATGTAAAAATAAGTAAATATAAAAAATAAATACCGTCATTTACAGAAAATCCATATTCAGGGTTATATATTGATGCGGCTAGTAAGTGTTCGACTTCTTTTCCAGAGAAGAGTGGCAAATTGGGGCCATAGAAGTTCAAATATCCATTGCTAAATAGAAATACATAAATAGGAACTAACGTAAGTAGGTAAAGTATCAAAGCAGTAATAAGGTTACGCCTATTATTACCTATAAACCTAATCATTTTATTTTATCGTCTTGTAATTAAATATAAGTTTTTTCATAGGCCAATTAGTGTCTTTCCTTAATTTGTCTAACGAATAGTAATGCATATTTCGTTATAAGTTTTTAAATAGAGTTCACTATAGCTAAACTGATGCCTTGTTTATTGTTAAAGGGAGATATAATTGAATCTAAAACTGGTACTGTTAGATGGGCTTTAGAAGTTCAAAAAGCTATTCCAGATTTATCCTTATTTTATTTCGGAAAAAGTAATTCACTTCAGAAAAATCAGTATTTAATTAAAATTGCAAAAATTGGAAGTATTTATATTATATTACCCACATTTTCAAATCTAAGAAATATAGCTAAATTACTTAAATGTAATTCTGTATATTTTGTAGATATTCCATCACTACCATTCTTTTTATTAATATATTTTATCTTAAAATTGTTTGGAAGGAAAATTATATTCGGGCTACACGGTTTTATTCAGAGAGATAATGGTATTAAAGGGAAAATATTTAGGAACGTAGCAAAACATGAAACGGTTCATGTGCTAAATGTATATGACAAAAACTTAATGGAGAAGATTGGATGTAAGCGAATTTTCTTGATTCCTAACTTTATATATTCTAACTCTTCTGAGATTATACGATGTAATAAGTTTATCGTATTATTTGTAGGTAGGTTAGATATAAATCACAAAGGAATAGATTTATTAGTTGATATAATATTGAAGTTAAAAACTAACATAGAATTCCATATAATAGGTAATGGAGAAGGTAAAAACGTCATAGAAGAGTTAGCTAAAAAGCAAACTAACGTAAAGTACTTAGGAGAAGTTAATGACGAAGTTTTGAGCCAAGAGTATGCGAGAGCTTCATTATTTATTCTTACTTCCAGATACGAGACCTTTGGATATGTATTACTTGAAGCTCAATCTCACGGTTTACCAATTGTGGCTTTTGATTTGCCTGAGATAAGGGATAATATAATATTGGGTAAATTAGTTAGACCCTTTAATACTGAAGACTTTGCTAGAGCTATTTTAGATTTTTATAACCAATATAAACTTAACAAGGAAAAATATTATCTAATTAGAGAAGAAATAAGAAGAAAAGCATATGATATTTTTAATAAACAAAAAATAATAGATAATATATTAAAATTATTTTTATAAAAATATTACTCTATTAAAATCCTATTATTTAAACGCATATAAAATTCCAATTTCGTGTTCATTATATCTTTTAGGCTTTGTGTATTCAACCTTAAATCCTTTTTCTATTAGGAACTCAGATAATTTATAAGGTCCATAATGATATTCTAGTGCTATTTGACTTATTTTATCTAAGGTAGTATTATCTAAGCTATAGATAGCATCATATTCACAACCTTCGCAATCTATCTTAAGAACAATGTTTTCTGATATAACATATTCACTAATTATACTTCTTAAGGTTTTTACAGGAATAATATTACCGTTTTCTGAATTTTGGAAATTCTTGGTATAAGCATCTAAACCTACATCTATATTTGGTATTTTTATTAATCCTTCTTCATTACCTATTGCTACATTTAAAGGTATAATATTAGTAATATTATTAAATCTAATATTTTCAGTTAAGTAGTTAAACAATTTGGGCATAGGTTCTATAGCATAAACTTCTTTAGCTCCGTTTATAGCAAAGTATATAGATGAGTCTCCTATATTTGCCCCAATATCTATAACAGTTTTATTTTTAAAATCAATTTTTCCATACTCAAAACTTATAAATTGATTATATACATGTCCATTTAGAAGGAAGCCATAAAATCTTAAACGTTTATCCTTATATGTAAATTCCATGTAATTATCTTTAATGTTAAACAATGGATTTGCTCCTGGTAAAAAACTCGAGAGAGTGTCCCAAGTGCAAATAATTGAATAAATCTATGTAAAGGTTTATAGATAATAATTCAAAAGATATCGTGAATTACTGAGAAATTTTGAATTTTCGCTTGAAGCAAAAAGTCGCGTAATACTTAAAGGGAACCGGGACGATGTAGTACCGATTCACATGAAGCATTGGATAGAATACTACAACGGCCCGGTTCCCTATGAACATTTATCAGCAAGGCATAAAACACTTGTGAAAATGAACTACATGCTGATCACGTCTGAAGTGCTGTCGCGTCTCTCTGACCTCTTCATATTGAGAGCGTTAATAGTAATGATTGTGTGGACGTGCTCCTACAGGGACGTGCGGAGCTACTACGAGTCAGACGTGGTGGTAAGGTGGTTCCTAGGCGAGTACAAGTCTAAGTCGGAGATCCATAGGAGGGCAAAGAAATTTAGGGGAGAGGTAAAGACTCTGTTCAAGGAGTACGCCAAGGAGTTGGAGGGGAAGATGAGTAGACTTGCCGACTACTTACCTAGCAGTGCGTTATACGGAAAGGTTGGAAAGCTGTGGATCGTGGATTCCTTCCTAATCGAGGTACCCTTCGGGAAGAGGAACAAGGAAACATTGAAGAAGAAGTTTGAGCTAGACCTAAGGCAGAGGAAGTACAGGGAGGCGGCTAACACGCTCTTCTTTTACATTAAGTGCAAAGCGAGGAGGAGGTTCAAGGGAGAGTTTACAAAGAAGAGGAACAGGAGTTACTTCGGCTTCAAGGTCTTCAACCTCATGTCGCCAACAATGATAGTTCACGAGATTCAAGTGGAACTGGCCAATTTTCCGGACAATAAGGTTGGCTTCTCTCGCAGCGGTTATAAGGTAGTGGATAGGGGCTTCGTGGGGAAGTCCTCGACCTGGTTGATAGGTTTCTCTAGTTTCAGGAGGTATGTGGAGTTCTTTGGGATCTTCTTGAGGAGGTATTGGAGGCCTTACGCTACTGAAAAGGGTATGGTCGAGTTCTTTGTCTACGTTATCGCGTTGATTTACAACTCCTACATCTACACTTCTGTGTTATCGCGTGTTCCGGAGAGTCAACTCGCCCACTAACTTGTACCGCGAGAGTTGATCAAGGTAGTGTGGACTATGTTGGAAATTCTGTTTTTCTCTATACTTGATTATTTTCCATTACAATATAAGCTTAATCTCTCGTTATACTGAAAGATATAATTATATTTTATTCTTAATTAATTATAAAATTATTTTTCTATCATACTATATTTATTCAATTATTTGCGCTTGGGACACTCTCTCTAGCACGGGTTTGATATCCGTTAATCATTTTTCCCTCCACGGCATATCCTCTCTTGGGGGGAGAGAATAGTACACTAAGTTTGGGATGCGTCTTAGTGTACGTGTCATGGTACTACTCTCTCCTCCCATAACTTAAGTATTACTACAATTTAATCCAAGATAACGCTAAGAATCAATTTATTCTCAAAAATTAAAATTCAGTTTTTTACATTCCGGACACTCTCACGAGATTATGGTATAGTCACTGAGCTACAAATTAATTAAGCTGACTAGACTTCATAAAGTGAAGCTATTAAAATTGATACTCTTATATACGTTTGGAAGATTAGGAAAACAATTTACAGCTTAATGGTTAGAATATGAGATATCTATCAAATTTTATCTTTTAGCTACGTTAAACTTATTCTTAGTTATTCGGTTTGGAATTTAAGAAACTTAATAGCATAGCATCTGAGAAAATTAAAGTATTTAGTAGGATATTTCGATTCTTAAATCATAAAATGATTAAAGTATTTTTCCTAGTCCAAGAAACATATTATATCTCATTGACTATACTACCAACTTCCTCATGAGTCACTTATTTTTACCCTAAAATTAAACTGTAACTATGGAATCAAGTATTCAAGCTTTAAAAAACATCAAAACAGGTTCACTATATTACTTTTTAGCAATAATTATAGCTTTGGTAACAGAAGTAGTTATATTGAGAGAAAACTCACTGGCTAATAGCTTTTTCGTCTTAATATTTGAGTTAGTCGCATATGGCATATTGCTAATAGGATTTTCAAGAATGAGAACTGGATTTTTCCAGTTATCGAAAACGATAAATACATACATAGGCACAACTGGAGTTAACATATTTATTATCGGCATAGTAGCATTGCTATTCGGTGCTATTTTACCGATTTTAATTTATATAGGAGGTTCCCTAGTATTTATAGGTGACGTAATGATAGGGTATACTATATATAAGATAGGACAGAGATTTCAAGTAAATACAGAGAAAATTGCAGGAATTCTGGTAATGATATCTATAACCTCTTTCATAGGTTACATAATTTCCTACTTTGCTTCTGATGAAGTTATGAGAAAAATGCTTCAAGCCCCTAGGGAAGAAAAGCTACTAATAGTTCCTAGCGACAAGAGTATAGGTTACGGAATTTTAAAAAGCAACGGAGATGCAAACGTAGTCGTTTATTCTAAAGAGTCCTCTGAAATAATCTCAGCCCAAATTATGGGCTACAATTTTCAAGCATTACAAATCAATCCCAAAACAGTTATGGCGGGAGAAAATAGAATATATATAAAATTTGCTCTATCTGGAGTAACGTTTGTTCCGGGAAATATTTATAATTTAGAGATATTACTTGCTAATAGTGAAAAATTATTAGCCTCCTTAGTTTATGAGTTATAATTAGATATAATATTTCATGATGATTATAAATTACACGATTCTATAAGCTGCAGCTACAAATAACCTTATGCTTCTTAAAGAGACAAGAACTTTTTATGTAATCTCTGAAAATTATATGTGCTATGATTAGCATGCAAGTTAAAATTAGCGGTAATCAAGTTTTATTGGTTAATAATTCATATTGTGCAGAAGGATTCCTTACCTTTAATGGTAACACATATACGATTCCCGTTCCACGTCAGTTCTTATATAGTGGTACTCCAGTAATTTTCGCCAATAGCGATTTTGGCGGATCAGTTAATCCCTCTTTTGCTCTTGAAGGAACTTACACTGATCTATTCAAATTATTTAATATAATATCATTATGGTCAACTGGTTGGTATGGCATGTTCATTAACGGTCAATGGGTTACGTATATTAATGCAGTTGTTGGGTATTCATCAGCAACCGGCGTAGGCGATACGGCAACTATACCATCATATGTTGTTGAAAGCGGTTTAACATTGTTCCATAATGAGTTTCTTGGTGTTTGGACGAACCCATATGTATGGTACTTCAGCATTGGATGAAGTTATACATATCAGCATTATGGACTAAACTATAAACAGTTATCTGAGGGACAGAGTTATAATACAATAAATGGACTAAACTACAATACTCAATACGTACCTATCTAAAATTGTGATAAGATTTTTAAATCAAAAGTACATCCTTTTTTAATGGCTACATCTACATCTGTTACAAATCAATCTTTAGTTCCCGCATTTGGCCCAGTTCATTTTACTCCTCGAAACGTAGACTACTTTCCTCTTTTAATATCTTTAATACTTATTTCCCTAGCCTCCATATCGTTATTATTTACCATTTTTCATGAATTAAGAATCATTAGTAAACTAAAGCGAATAATATTAAGAAAGGACATATAGTTCTTCCACGTCAGTTCTTCTTATAACGGAAACAGTTACTCAGCAAATGCTTACACATAAAGTAGTAGTGCACAAGTTTATGGAAACTTGCAACTAAGTTATACAGAGACACCGTTAGGACTCCTAGTATAACGAAAAGACTTATAAGTTAATCCTTTTTTTACCTCATTTATATGACATCTTGTATATATTGTACACCGGGTGAAGAAAACATAAGTGTACCAGATGGGAAAATTATTTTCCCGAATACAACACCTTGGTATGTTCAATACGCTCCAGAAATTGCCTTAGCAATTTTTTAGCCTCTTTAGGGATTGCAATGTACTTAAGCCCCAAATTTCGTAAGGCAGTAATAGACTTACTACGGCATTTAATAGACTAAGCCCTTTATAAACTTACACAATTTTTTATCGCTTAATGAAGTGGGAATTATAGGCCCTTACGTTTGTCCCCTTTGCTTAATGTCATTTTCTTCATCAGTTAGTCTGAAGCAACACATACGATACACTGAACATACTAAATAGGTAATACAATTATGTTAAGGAATACTTCGCCAGTAGGATCAAGCACTAATTCATTTATGTATAATATAACAAAGTCCCCGATGATAATATTTGTAGATAAACGTATCTTCACCACCAGTTCCAGTAATAAAATTAGATGACACGACGTTGGAGCCTACAAACACTAGGAAAAGCTGAATTGCTAGAGTTCCTATATTTGACTTAAGAGTCAACGTCTCTACATAACCTAAATAATATGAGGAATAAAGAGCTATAAAAATGAATTTGAAAAGTTTACGGCAAAGCTTTGGTAGCTACTCTCTGATGACCCAGAAGGGTATGAGCCCGATAGAACGCTATAACCCATGTATTAGGATACGTTTGTGCAGACGTTGGTGTTACTAATGACATTAAGAATATAGTTAATATCCCTAAAGTTACTAGGACTGACTTCATGTTAAGAGAACAAAAAGTTAAGACTTTTTAAAGGGCCATAGACAGTAAAGGTAAAATGAATAATTCATATATTACAACAACTAAGAAGATTGATGCAACTACTTTAAGCGCTAACATTTTCAAACGGTATGGCAAAAATTTTGTTGTCCAATACATAGCGGCTAATCCTATAATTTTGAGGCTAATTGAGTCTGGAAACACGTAATTACCTCCGATGGTCTCAATTAAGTTAACCAAAGGGTTTAGTTCAATAAACCCTCCAGTTATTGCGATATAACCAGTCCATAGTTCGTAGCTGTAAAGGAGGTCAATAGTGTTACAAATAACGATAATTAACCAAAGACTCCTCACCCCTAACTTCATCAAGGTTCACCTAACTAACGCAGATATATTATGTTTTTTGCAAACATGGTCTAGGGTTGAATCAGTGTTTCTAAACTCCTTTTTGCATATGGGACAAGTCTTTGTATGCTCAGTATATCTGATGTGTTGTTTCAGACTAACTGAGGAATTAAAGGGCATGAGACAGAGGGGACAAACGTAAGGGCCTATAATTCCCACTTCATTAAGCGATAAAAAATTGTGTGACTTTATAAATGGTCTAATTTTTGGGTCTAATCATTGGAATTATAAGTATGATTAAGC
The DNA here is from genome assembly GCF_900079115.1 of Saccharolobus solfataricus. Classification (NCBI taxonomy): domain Archaea; kingdom Thermoproteati; phylum Thermoproteota; class Thermoprotei; order Sulfolobales; family Sulfolobaceae; genus Saccharolobus; species Saccharolobus solfataricus. The sequence goes on along the minus strand of NZ_LT549890.1, from coordinate 1,548,347 downwards.
CTATTGCGATTGTGAATGGCCATAAGTTAGCGTACAAAGGTGGCGGGATCTCATACCCTCTACAAAATATACCAAATGTATTTGGGGGGCGTTAATATTTGGGCAAAAATATGTTGAATGGTCGATGGAATAGAGCCATAAACCTATTCCCGTAAGGGCTATTGATAAAAATATGGTCGATAGGCTTCTTTTATTTGGTTTTACCCTTCCAAAATCCGGTGAGAAATAAAGAGTTAAGAAAGCCACGATTATTCCGGAAACGAAAATTAGAAGCGAAAGGAATTCCATGTTTAAAAAAATAGGTTAACTTAAAATATCTTATGGTGAGATCCAATACAAAGCGTAGTTTAGACCGTTTATTGTATTATAACTCTGTCCCTCAGATAACTGTTTATAGTTTAATCCATGAGCACTATAATCTTGTGGAGTCCCTATACTGAAATACCATGCATACGGGTTATACCAATAGTTTATGAACACGTTATGGAATAATGTTAAACCGGTTTCTGCATAATATGATGGTATAGGTGTCGTACCGCCTACGTCTGTTGCCGAAGAATGCCCCGCAACTGCATTTATAGGTTCCGGAGCTACATTAATCCACATTCCATCCCAGAGACTAAAGGTAAAAGTTTAGAGGAAGCATCAAGAGAGGCCAGAGTTAACAAAAGTTTTAACTTTAAGAAGAGTGTTTTTAATTTTTGTGTTTCTATTGGACTTTTTTATAATTCGCTTCAAAATTGTAATTAATACTAGCTAAACGCTCTTAAATTATCAATCCACTAAACCAAGAGCTATTGTTAATAACAAAACGCTATTGTATTTCTAGAATCAGTCTCATAAAAGATTATTTTCAACTAATTCGAACGCATCTTTAATTACTTTTTTAGCTAATACTTACTGTGATTATCTTGAAAGGTAACAAAATCGATTATCTATTTCTCCTCTTTGGTCTCTTAGGACTAAGCACAATGATCTACTCTTACCTATCCTTTAGCTTAGACGTGATAAGTAGGAACAGTTGTACCATAAATTCCGTGATAAGTTGCTCATCAGTGGAAAACAGCATATACTCAACGTTTCTAGGGATAAAATTGTACTACTACGGAATGGCCTACTTTTCAGCCATAATAGTACTCTCATTACTTGTCGTAAAGGGGACAGTAAAGAACATAATTGGTTACGTAATTTCCCTACTGAGTATTATAGCCTCCATCATATCGGTTTATTTAATATATACTGAAATATTCTTGTTAGGACACATGTGTATAGTATGTACTTTAGCACATGTCTCAATTTTCAGCGTTCTAATCCTCTCCGTGATTAAGTTCAAGGTATGACTACTTTCAAAAGCGTTCACTTAGCCCTAATACCGCAACTTGAGGAGAGATTGAGTAAAATTGGAGACGTTGAAGTAATGAATGAAGTTAAAAAGCTTAAGTCGGCCCTACCAAATAACGTAGTTCTAGTTACAATGGATAAAAACCTGGCTTCAAACATTTCGTTAAACTTGAAAACAATAACGCTAGAGAGTTACGAATAAACAATACGATACGGGTGAGTTCTTACATTGCTTAAGCTATTACCCTCAATACAGTTTCAATAAGGGTTTTAGAAAGGTCTTATACCTGGAATTTGAGGGAAAAGACGTAGGTAAGATCAGTTATAACACTGAGGATTTACTAACAGTAAACGTGGAGACGTTAGATATTAAATACAATTACGCCAAAGTTTTAGAGGCTAAAAAGCATCATAAAACCCTCTTCATGAACTAGCTTTCTTCACCAATTGACCTCTCGTGAGTCCCTCACCATTTTCTTATCCTCGTAAAAGGCCTTAACCTTCTATTTCGACTCTTTACCATTAAAAACCTCAATTAGAGTTGCCCTCTTTAATTTTCTTCCAATACTAATGGGCATTAAGTGCTTAACATCTACGTGATATCCCACAGTAGTCTTCCCCTTTTCCAAATACTTTTGAGCTAGCTCAAGGGCCACGTTTTCCATAAAGGCAATCATCAAGGGAGTTGATAAAACGTTAACGTTACCACTTCCAACTACAACTGATGAATGTTCTTGCCTAATTAGAAAGACCTTTTCCAAACTCTCCCCAACCTTAATGAGAGAAGAGAGGGAAAATGAAAAATAAAGTTAATAGTCTAAGCGTTAAAGAGATAGTATGACAGTCCTCTTGTTTGGCTTCGAACCCTTTTTGGAATACAAGGAAAATCCATCTCAGTTAATTGTTGAAGCCTTAAATGGAAGTACCATATTAAAGGAAGAGGTCAAAGGTGTGATATTGCCAGTTGAGTATGAGAAGATAGAGGATTTAATAGTTACGAAAATTAGAGAGATGAAACCAATATTAACTTTAGGAATTGGTGTAGCCCCGGGTAGGGCGAAGATAACTCCAGAGAAGATAGCCATAAACTACAAGTACTCAAGGGAAGGAGATAACGCTGGGAAGAAGTACAAGGGAGAGAAGATTGACCCCTTAGGGCAAGACGGTATCTTTACGAATATACCAGTTGAGGACCTCGTAGACTTATTGAATGAAAACGGAATACCAGCTGAATTGAGCTTAAGTGCTGGTAGCTATCTGTGTAATAACGCAATGTACATCATAATTAGGGAAGCTAGAAAGTACAATAGCTTAGGTGGTTTCATTCACGTTCCCTTACACGAGTCATATGCCGCGAGAATACAACGACCTATTCCATCTATGAGTTTAGATACTATGATAAGGGGAATAAGGTTATCAATGGAATTTATATTAACAAATAAAAAAGAGAATCTTACCTTCTCCTAGTTGTCGTTGTCAACAGTTTACAGTAAATTGTGAAGTTTGTGTTATTTTTGACTATTGAAATACCCTTATGAAGGTTTTGAAAAGTCTAGATCATTTTATTATGTGAGAAGCTATAATTTCTACCCCTTCCTCTTCAAGCTTCTTCTTTACCTTTTTGTCTACATAGTTTGCTACAAGGAATATTTTTATCTTCTTATCCTTATACTTAGTATAGAACAACTTTTTCCTTATGATAATTTGATCGTAAGCCCCTTTGTCTGCTAAATTCTTTATTTCAAATACGTAAACGTAATCATTGGTTTCGTAAAAGTCAACCTCAAACACCTTGCCTTTCTCTATTACTCCCTCTTCATCTTTTATCATACCATGTACTACTCTCTTAGGATCAACTCCGTGTAGCTCTAAAGCCTTTTTATAAAGTTTTAGCATTGTCCTTTCCATTCCTTTTCCCGCCCTATTAGTGAAACTTCCCACTTCTACTGAAAGTTTCATAACGGCTCTTTGTAATTTGCGTACTGCCTTCTGCAGACCTTCGATTGCCTCTCCTTGCTTTTTGACAGCTTCTTGAAGTGATGTTATTGCTTCCGTATGCTTATTCACCGTCTCTTGTAATGACTTTACTGCTTCTTGGAGAGATTGAATTGCCTCTCCTTGCTTTTTGACAGCTTCTTGAAGTGATGTTATTGCTTCCGTATGCTTATTCACCGTCTCTTGTAATGACTTTACTGCTTCTTGGAGAGATTGAATTGCCTCTCCTTGCTTTTTGACAGCTTCTTGAAGTGATGTTATTGCTTCCGTATGCTTATTCACCGTGTTCTGTAACGAAGATATTGCTTCTCCTTGTCTCTTAACTTCCTCTTGTAAGGCTTTTACGTTAGCAATCGTTTCTTCTAATTTCTTTATAACTATTTCATCCTTAAGCTTGTCATATATTTTATCAGCTAAGGCTGAAAGTAATTGTGGATTGTTAAGGATCTCATCGGCAATCTTTCCACTCATATTTAATCGTTTCGTTTAAAGGCTTATAAATAATGTGGAGGTAGATAAAGCTAAAGCCAGTGGATGTTAAGTACGCTGGAGTGAGGTAGGGTAGCTTCTTGTGTGCGAAGCATAATTCTGGATCTTATCTCATAATATTGAATAGGAAGGATTGTAATGTGGTGGGGGTTTTTTAGTGAGAGTCATGTTTATGGTGTCGTAGTCTTGGCTGAAATGTATATATCTTCTAAATATACTTTCATTTTTTTACCACAGATTATAATCATACCATAGGGATAAAAAGTTTGAGAAAAATTTCCATTGAATGGGACGGTAAGATTTTGGTGCTATCTGACATTCATTATCCGTATTGCGATATCGATGAGATAAATAAAATAATGCTGTCTGAGAGACCCTCACTAACAGTTCTTTTAGGGGATATAATTGTCTCTAAAAGTGAGGATTATAGGAACTTTATTGACAAGTTAAAAATTAGAAAGAATATAATCTACGTTAAAGGCGACGAAGACAAGTTTAGAGGAGATTTTGATTTGATTAAGATTAAGAATAATGGTAAGCGTTTCATTCTACTTCATGGTCATCAATACTTTAACGAAAATAATGAATATAGTCTAGCTAAAGTGTTAAAGAAAATGAACGATAATATTCCACCTTTACTCTTCTGTATATTTTTTAGAATTATGCTTAGAAATTTCAAAGACACGATTATATTAGGTCACTCTCATGCATTAAGATTTTTTAAGACGATTAATTGCGTAAATGCAGGTACTTTGTCTAATGTAATCAATTTATACAATGATAGGGGCTACGTTGTATTAGATAATGGTAACATTAAATTAGTTCAGAGTAAAATTTAAAAAATGATATAGGGTTCAATATCAACTATAAAATGTTCAGAATATGGATGAATCAAGCTTAAAATGAATTATCAAAAGATAGGAGTTTACCCGTGCCGTAACTTCTCCTTACTTTTAATTACTTTCAATTCCGCTACGGCACCCCTTAAGGGATCATAGAGTCTGACATTAAGCTATAAATTTTCTTTCTAATATTCCAAACGTATATAAGTATGTCAGTTTAACGTCTTCTCTTTATGAAGATCTGTTAATCTAATTAATTTGTAGCTCAGTGATGGCACTATGTATAACTTGAGCAATTATATTCATTTAAAATTTAGTTTAGATTCCTCTGAAATAGTTCCCTTTAATGTTTTATTTCATATAAAATTTAAAAAATTATAAAATTCTCTCTTTAGCAATGAATAAATTTTATCACAAATGTAAACTGAATTAATACTTTGTATGATTTATACTGGAGTAGCAAAATTATTGTTAACATTAATAATATTGTCATAAACTACAAATAATACTTTCATGAATTGGCGTAATCTTCAGCGTCAAGAACTATAATCCATACATTTTTACATGAAAATAATTTTTACCTCAAAAATGCCGCTATCAAATTTCCCAATGATAATATGTTTACCTAAAATTTCAAAATTTTATCAAATTTTATATATCACCACGATTTTTATACTCTGTCCGTTAGACAATGTTAGGATTAAATTGTAATTATTCTTAGGAATCATTCCACTTAATGGAGGAAAGATCACTGTTACATTATTATTAGCGGGATTTAACTTTACGGGGGCGTTCAGTAATAAACCTTTCGGCCAAACTTCAAGCATAGTGTCAACTAAGATTGCCACGTGGGTCCTTTCAACCCACGTGGCGATTCGGGGGAGGGCTTACTTATTTAGGCTCATAAGGCCTATTATTATACCAAACACTCCATATAATCCTTGCCAACTTCCTAGCCAAAGCAACATACAACTTCCTACCTTTCAACCTATCCTTGTGTGTCTCATAAAACTTCAGCAAAGTAGGGTTCCTAGAATAATTCCTCACTGCCAAAAAGTAGAACAAGCTACGCAAGTACTTATTACCCCTCTTGGAAATCCCCCTACTTATTACAGCTCTTCCACTCCTCTCAACTACGGGATCTAAACCACAATAAGCCACAAAGGACTCTGGTTTAGGAAAACGCCTAATATCACCAACAATACCAATAATAATACCAGCTGCAAGCCTCCCAATTCCCGGGATTGTTAATAAAACGTGATTATCCGGTACTTGTTCCTCGATCATCCTCCTAACTTCTTTCAATCTCTCTTGCGTTTCTAGGAGTGTTTTTGCTAGGACTTTGATTTCTTCAACTACTATTGGTGTGTATTCTAGTTGGTATAGTTCTTCTTGTGTAAAGTCACCCATTGCGAGTTTTTCTAACCTTTCCTTGCTTATCTTGTTGTTGTCGCTTACTAGGAATAGTGCCTCTTTAGCCTGTTCCTGTAGTTTACTTCTATGTCATTGAGGAAGAGGTAAAGTGTTACTAGTTCTCTTAAGGGGTTATACTCATATTCCTTTGCCTTATCAACCATGTTTTCTAATTTTTCAGCATCGTAAAAATCTGTTTTCTTTCCCCTAAACTCCTTTTCTCTTGATAACATGTTTGGGCTTACTTGTAGTACTTTTATTCCTTTCTCCTTGAAGTATTGGCTAGATCTTATTGCGTATACTCCGGTAGGCTCTAGGACTATTGTACAAGGTTTCATCTTGAGGATTTCCTCATAACCCTTCAAGTTGTTCTCGTATCTTCTCACCCTCCCCCTACTTGTAATTAGGTGATCCTTTGATATATCTATTCCTATTACCCCTACCTCTTTGTCACACCTCCTACGGTTGCAAACGTAGGCTTGTTAGAGGCATGGCATGTAATGCCTATATCCGTGAATTTTATCATAATGTTCAGTCCGACGGTAGGGGTGAGTCACGCCCCCACCCGAAGACTTTGCTTCAGATAGTGTCTCGACCATGTTTCCCCAGCCGAGGAGAGTATTACTCTCCCCGACTAATAAAACCTATATAGGAACTCAAGGCTAACTCACGTCTTGTCGAGGGTGGCAGACACGTGCCAGTTGGTGAGTTCCCCAAAGGGAAATACCTTGTGGAATACCAAGGTATTCCCATAAAATTGCTTGTAGTGGAGGATTATAAGGGTTTGGGTAAGAGGTACTTCTTCTCCACTAACCTTAATGATACTGAGAGGATATTATCACTAGTCGGGAGAATAGACGGGATATCGAGGTTTTGATTAGGGAGCTTAAGGCCTTGGGTATGGAGAAGAGCTCTTTCTTAACTTGGTTTAGGAACAAGGGTTTTATAATTTTGAAGGCTTTTTCCTTGTTGGTTGTTCTCTTGCTCAAGTACTTCACGGGTTTAAACCTAGGGGCCAAGAGAATTGCTAGATTGATAAAAAGTATTTACCAAGCATCTGGAGAGATAAAGAAATTGTTTAAACGTAAGAGAAAAACATAAACTGCTAAGCATAGAACTGAGTTAAAAAAAGTCTTATTATTATACTGATAAAAATCACTACTTTTTGTTAATGTTTTTTACGAACCTAAGATAAGGCTTTAATACATGGTCCCAGAACAGAGCTCCAAGTATGCCCCCTATAAAATCTGGAATACCATAAACATAGAAGTACTCTCCCCTAAAGTTAAATGCACCAGTTCTATAACCGAATAGATATAAAGCAAGCATAGGTCCCCAACTTCTAGCCTCATTTATCATCCCTCCCGTTAACTGAGCTTCGAAAAGTAAGAAGGGCATTACATATCCAATACCTATTGCCCACGGAGCTAATGACTGGCTATAGAAGGGTGAATCTGGATCCGTAACTGCTACTACTATCAACAGTAACAAAAAGGTCATTAATGCCTCAGCAAAGGCTCCCTTCCATAAGGGAAATATTTGATTTACTTGAGAGTATAAAATACCTGCGCTACTAACGTTAGGTAAATAGCTTTTAGGCCAGTATTGAGGCCAAAAACCGGGCTCAGGATATTGAGTAAAGAAAGCCGCTCCTATATCAGCGTATAGAAAAGGTGGGGGATCTATTCTGGTTATTACATCTCCCCACCATACCAATAATACGCTTGTAGCTGCAGCAGCCCCTAAAATCTGGAAAACGATGTAAGGAATCACATCAACCCACTTAATACGCTTAGTTACAGCAAACGCTAACGTTACATTAGGGTTTATATGAGCTCCGCTAATTGGACCAACAGCATAAATCGCTAACACTATTCCAAATCCCCAGCTTACCATAATAAATCCGAAACTGGGTTGGCTACTTAGTGTTGAGGCTACTATAGCACCATCTCCGAATAGTATTAGTATGAAAGTTCCTACAAATTCAGCGAAATATCTCCATAAAGAGTCCTTCAAAACCACAGACATTTAAACTTGACCTCCTACAACTTTAGCCCATCCCATAGCTCTCTTTACAGCCTCCTTCCACCCAGAGTACAATGCCCTCCTTTTCTCCTCACTCATACTTGGAATGAATTCCTTATCAACCTTCCATATGCTCCTTAATTCCTCTAAAGAGTTCCATAAGCCTACACCTAAACCTGCTAGCATTGCAACTCCCATAGAAGTAGTTTCCATAACTTTAGGTCTGATTACCTTAATACCTAATATATCAGCTTGGAATTGCATTAAAAGGTTATCCTTAGCTGCACCTCCGTCAACCTTAAGCGAATTTATACTGATGCCGGATTCCTTTTGCATTACCTCAATTACATCTCTAGTTTGATAGGCCATTGATTCTAAAATAGCCCTAGCTATATGAGCTTTAGTAGTTCCTCTAGTTATGCCTATTATGAGACCTCTAGCATATGGATCCCAGTAAGGAGCTCCCAATCCAACAAAAGCTGGAACGAAATAGACACCGCCATTATCTTCCACATTTGAGGCTAAAGGTTCAATCTCATCTGAAACGTCTATTGCCCGTAAGCCGTCCCTAAACCATTGTACAGCTGCACCAGTTATGAATATACTCCCCTCTAATGCATACGTTGCCTTATTCTTCTCAAGACCCCAAGCTATTGTAGTTAAGAGGTTTTCTGATCGTATTGGGTTATTGCCTATATTCATTAAAATGAAACTACCGGTACCATAAGTAGCTTTTATCTCACCTACGTTAAACGCTACTTGACCGAATAAAGCTGCTTGTTGGTCTCCTGCGTCCCCAGATATAGGTATTAAGTTTCCTAACGCCTCACTGTAACCGTAAATTTCACTTGATGGTTTAACCTCTGGCAATATAGATTCGGGTATTTTTAGAAGTTCTAAGATTTCTCTATCACATTCTAATTTATTTATATTAAAAAGCATTGTTCTAGAAGCGTTAGAGTAATCAGTTACATGAGCTTTTCCGTTAGTAAGCCTCCAGATTAAATAAGTATCTAGGGTCCCGAACTTAATTTCTCCTCTTTCTGCTTTCTCCCTAACATTGGGCACATTATCAAGTATCCACTTTATCTTAGATGCACTAAAGTAAGGGTCTGGAACTAACCCAGTTTTGTCCTTTATCATTTTAAAGTAATTTGCTTTTAGCCAGTCCGTTATTGGAGAAGTTCTTCTATCCTGCCATACAATTGCATTGTAAACCGGTTTACCGCTTTTAGCATCCCATAATACCGTTGTCTCCCTTTGGTTTGTTATCCCTATTGCTACTATTTGTTTAGCATCTATTTTACTTATAGCCTTTTTTACGGCTAACATTTGAGCTTCCCATATTTCCTCAGGGTCATGTTCCACATAGCCAGGTTGAGGATAGTACTGCGGGAATTCATATTGCCCTATGTTTACTATGTTTAAGTCACTATCGAAGAGTATAGCCCTAGCACTTGTAGTACCCTCATCTAGGGCTAGAACAAACTTATGTGACATAGTATTCATTATTTATGTATACATATATTTAAATTTTAATATTTAATTGTGAAGTTAAGTTTATAAAGATGATACAATGCATTCTCCATAAATAAAATTTAGGATAACGTTAATAAATATCAGTCAGATGTAATCCTATGAAAATGAGAACTACAGTGGTAGTAATTGGAGGAGAAGCTAACGGCTTATTTACTAAAATTGGAGGTTAAGGGGGCGGAAAGCCTCGCCTCTCTGCGGTAGACCCAAAATCATTTTACAAAAATAAATCTATTGTATTAATAAGTGTTTCTAGTAGCTTAAATAGAGAATTTTCTAGATTGAATAAATCACCAGGAAACAAAAGAATTAGTAATAACCTGAACTCTTCCCTTCTCGCCATACCCTTAAATACGGTGTACAGGGAGTAGAAGATCATGGCTAAAACGAAGATCAACATGTGGAAGACGAACTTAGTGGAACTGGTGAAGGGAAGGAGGGCCTTGATGTTCCGGTAAGAAGTCTCTATGGGACTCCTTACCTTGTCGTACAACTTTAACGCCTCCTTCTTCGGTAGGTCGAGATTAGTCCCCCTAGCAAAGTAAACAACCTTCTTCCTCTTAATCTTCTCCCTACCATAGACCAAAAGCCTGAACTTAACCTGCTCATCCCTCCTATGCCTCTTACTATTTGTCATATACTCTCCATCAAACTCCTCATAAACCTTCATGTCCCCAACAGGCACAGCAATTATATACTTAAACTGTGAAATGAAATTGAGCACATCAACTGTGTAGAAACCTGCGTCAAGAGTTATCAACCTTATCTTGAACCCCATTGCAGTAACCTGCTCCACGAGGATCTTCACGATGTAGTCCTTGGTCATCTCGTTTACTTGTGTGACGAAAGCCAGTAGGAGCACTTTCCCATTATGTTTAGTCATTTCAGTGGCGTAGTTCCATGAGTTTCCCTTTTCCGAGCTTACTTCCACCGGTTTCCCGTACCAGGTTTTGGTGGTCCAGTCTATTGAAATGTCTATTTCCTTCTCTCCCTTCAGCGTCTCTAGGTTCTCTGCCTTTTTCCCTTGGAAGTCTAATATGGAAAGTAATTTATACCCTATTTGTTGAGTGTTATTTTGGTGGGGAAGATCAAGTGTTATCATCGTGGTTCATCTTGTGATAATACAGTCTTTTTCACCTTAAGCCTTTCTTCAATTTGTTGAACTCTTTATATTGTTATAAATTCCATTTATCTTCTGCAAAACTAATATTACCTTATCGAAAGTATTTTGTAAAATGATTTTGGGTCTACCGTCAAGGGAGAAGACTACCTTGAACAAGGTACATGACGTTCAACAAGACTATAATCAACAATCCTCTCACCCTATTGACCTTAGTATCCCTAGCTAATATAGCAAAGTGGGACCTACAATAAGAATTATAACTCTCGATAGCGTATTTCTTACTCGCAACACGATTATCAAGAACTTGATGAACAGAGTAATCATCAGTGTAATTAACCTCACTCTTAGGGAGAGAATTCCGGAGGAAGCGGAAAGTCTATCAATTCTTCAAGATCAATTAAGGAATTTTACTGCAAAATTTATTGTTCTTGGCGAGAGTTAGACTTATGTTAGGCACTGTCCTAAGAGGGAAAACTTTTGGATGTGGAACGCCTTAACTGATGGTACGCCTTTCTTCACTACTGGTAAAGTGGATTACTAATATTACAAATTTATTTTTAAGAAGTAATTTCTGGGTCTACCATGAGGGTGAGGTAATTCACATTCCTAAAGTACTATACGCTTATAAGTTATATAAGAATAAATATAGACTATGAGTAAGGGTAATAGTCCTTTCTCATATATATCTAGTGCGTATGGCAAAAATCATTTTAATATTGATAAACCATTACAAAAGATTTTGGAATATTTTGATGTGAAAGCAGACTTCTCAAAATTAGGTGAGTTTGCAGGGGGAGAGTTATATGAAATTGCGGAACATGTAGATAAGAGAGCTAGACCCATACACGTAATGTGGAGCGTAAATGGGGAGAGAGTAGATGAAGTATGGATTGATCCTTCTCTAAGGGCAGCTATTAAAAGGCTAATCAAAGATTTCGATATTAATAAATTTCCATATAAAGAGGAAAATTGGCATAAGCACTACGCTTCAATATATCTAGTTTCTGATCCAGGTATAGCATGCATACTTACAATTACCAATCAGACCGCATACGCTCTCTATAAATACGGTAGCGAGGAACTAAAGAAATACGTTCCCTATCTAATAGGAGATTCAGATGAGTTGCTTTTCGGAGCTACGTGGTTCACTGAGATTCAAGGTGGAAGTGACTTAGGATCTAATTTAGTGGAGGCTGAATTTAACGGTAAGTATTGGCTATTAAAAGGAAATACTAAATATTTCGCTAGCGGTGTCGGGTTGGCTGATTTAGCGTTAGTAAGTGCTAGACCTATGGGAAGTAAGAGTGGGGCTAAAGGCCTTTCCCTATTCCTAGTTCCTAAAAAGAACAATAAAGGTGAAAAGAATTTTTTGATAAGAAGACTTAAGAGAAAAAGTGGAACAAACAGTGTGCCAACTGGAGAGGTGGAGTTTAACAGTTCAGAGGCTTATCTTATAGGAGAAAAGGAATATGGGATATATTACATAACTGAGGATCTTATGGTATCAAGATTATCCAATGCTGTAGGGGCTTTAGGTATAGCGAGGAAGTCTTTTCTCGAATCCTATTATTATTCGCAATCCAGAAAAGCTTTTGGTAAGGCATTAATTGAACATCCCCTAATTCAGAAAGATTTACTTGAAATGGAGCTCATGATTGAAGGAGGTATGGTAGTAACTTTTAAGGCAATAGATCAGTTCCAAAAATCTTGGAAAGCTATGCCACCTTTCTACAATGAGCAGTACCATTATGCGCGTCTATTGACTCATATTTCTAAGCATATTACAGCTGAAATAGCATCTCAAGTATCAAGAATGGCAATGGAGATTCATGGAGGAATTGGATTTCTCGAAGAGTTTCCTATAGAAAGACTTCACAGAGAAGCGCTTATAACTCCAATTTGGGAAGGGACTGGAAACATTCAGGCTTTAGAGATGCTCGAAGCCATGGTGAAGAAGGAAGCACATAGACAACTAATAAGGGACTTGGAAGGGATTGTAAATGAAGCAAAGGATGAGATAGCTTCCAAAACGCTTGATTTCATCAAAGATAAGGCCACCACGCTCCTAACTTACAGAGAATATGAGATGCAGTTTTACTCAAAAGATTTACTATTAACTTTAGGGCATGGTATTTCCGTGATATTACTATCCCATATGGGCCGTAAGTTGGGTATTGAGCGATTCACAATGTTGTCGAAGATCTACTATGAGAGATTTCTAATGGGTAGAAGCATTCTACGAGATTATATATCTGAGATACGTGAGCTCATAAATATGGAAGAGATGAAATAGAGGTTTTGGAAATGCAAGAGGGTTTTACCGTATTCTCGCTTCTTAAAAGGGCTGTAACTATGGCGCCAGATAAGGAAATAGTAGATCCTTTTCGCAATGTTAGACAGTCATATAAGGAGACTTATGAAAGAATAATAGGTATATCTAACTCAATGTTATCGATTGGAATATCTAAGGGAAGTATAATAGGGGTTGCAGATTATAACACCCTTAAATTCGTTGAGCTATTATTCGCTTCTAGCTTAATAGGTACAATAATATATCCAGTTAATGTCAAACTACCCTACGATCAATTACTTTATACAATTAAACACGCTAGGGTAGAATGGTTATTCGCTTCAAAAGATTTCATATTCTTATTTAAGGACTTCACTAAGGAGAAAATTATTAGTATAGATTCCAATGATACTAAGATAACTTATGATGATTTGGTAAGTAGAAAACTAGTTAAGGAACCCGAAATTTACGTTAAAGGAAGTGATCCATACTCTATCTTATTTACGTCAGGTACAACAGGGTTACCTAAAGCGGTTATGTATACTAATGAAAAAACGGTTCATGGAGCAATAGGTATGGTGCACCAGCTATCACTTTACAATAGCCCTTCTTCGTTGAAGAACAACGATATCATATTAGGTCTTATACCATATTATCATTTATGGTCATGGGGTTCACTATTTCACGCTACTTACCTAGGCGCTAAATACGTCACAAGTGGAAAATTTGAGCCAATAAAAACATTGGAAATAATAGAAAAGGAAAAGGTAACCTGGCTTAACGCTGTCCCCACAATGATGTATATGTTACTAAGCGCAGCCAAACAAGGGCAACTAAATGGCTTAAAAACTTTGATAGGTGGTTCTCCAATATCATCTAATCTGGCTAAGAAGTTAAAAGAAAGTGGAGTATCTTTTGCATCAATATATGGTGGAACAGATATGTTAGCAATTTCAATTACTATCATTCCCGCAAATACCAATATACAAAGCATCGAAGATTACGCGAGAGTATATACTCATCCTCTTCCTTTCGTGGAATTGAAAGTAGTTAAGCCAGACGGTAAAGAGGCTAAAGTAGGAGAGATAGGACATTTATGGGTTAAAACACCTTGGCTACCTGGTGAGTATCTTAACGATCTAGAGAATACTAAATCTTCCTACGAGGATGGTTGGTTCAAAACTGGAGATATAGCTATGATTATAGATGACTACCATACTATAAGAATCTTGGATAGGGAGAAGGACTTAATAAAGAGTGGAGGAGAGTGGATAATACCTAGTATAATTGAGTCAATAATATCTGAAGTAAGTGGAGTAGATCTCGTTGCTGTAATAGGTAGAATAGATGAAAAATGGGGAGAAAGACCTATAGCATTAGTCAAAGGTAAGGGATCAAATTTAAAAGAAAACATAATCAGCCATTTAAGAAGTGCTTCAACTCAAGGTTTGATACCAAAATGGTGGGTTCCAGATGATATAGTTATTGTAGATGATTTACCCCTAACCAGCACTGGAAAGGTTAACAAAAAAGTTTTAAAAGAGAGAACTAAATGGTGATAATAGGATGTAATTTCATGAAAATACTATAACTTATAAATGGTGGTGAAAAGACGATTTTTGAAAACATCTTTCAGATAGAAACATCGTACCATCTATATTAGGGCGGAGCCTATTTACATAAGAACTTTTCTATTATTATTTTTGATTTCTAGTATAATAAAGTAATAAGTAAAAAGAAAAATTATTTCTTCTTCCTCTGGTCAACAAACACTTGCAACTTGTAGCCCGTCCATATTGTATTTCCAGGCTTTACCCACTCTATCTCAACGTCATCTGGGTTAATCCCAATCCTGCTCGCTAATATCTCTCTGGCTTGCTTATCGTAAGTAGAATTAACCTGTTCCCTCCTTGTCTCTATTCTAATCTTCAATTTATCCATACTATTATCGTAAATGAAAATGTTAAACATTCCAGTAGTGTCTGGAATTTCATTCACAGCGTCCTCAACGTAAATTGGCAATAATAGTTTCCCTTTAACGAAGAACATCCACTCAACCCTACCTGGTATTGGCTCAGCAAATCTCATGTGAGTTATACCATACTTAGGATCCGGATCGGTCAGGAAGTCATTCTTAACGTAATCTCCTAAACTATAGCGTATTAAAGGCATGGTAAAGTGATTTAACAAGGTCGCTATCAGTTCACCTCTTTCTCCCCCAGATACTGGTTCATCAGTCTTAGGGTCTACAATATCAAATATCTCCATGTCCTCCCAAACTACTAATTGTCCTTCTAAGCTTGGAACTTCAATAGCCATATGTCCATCAGTGGTTCCCCAAACACTTATAGCTAATTCAGCATTTGGATGAACCTTGAATAATTTCTTTTTAGTGTTTTCAGCAGCTGCACCACCGTGAAGTAGCAAAACCTTGAAGGGAGTTTCCCAACCCTCAATTTTAGCCTCCTCTCCTACTAATCTATGTAGCCAAGGAGTTGTGGCGAATACGTCAACTTTCCATAGTTTGAAGATCAGGTTGTGTCTATTCTTCCATGAGAAGTATGTCTCACCACCTCCAGCTATGACAGTTGCCCCACATCTCCACATTGCGGTCTCAACAACCGGAGGCCCCCAACTATAAAAGCCACTCATGTTTAGGTAGTTTGCGTAAACCTTAGTTGGCTTAACTTCGGCAAAAGTCCACAAGTACCTTGCCTGGGCTTCTTGGAAGTAGTCCATTTCCAAAGCCCCCCATCCTTGGAAGGTAGGTAATCCAGTTGAGCCAGAAGTCGCTCCAACAAATCTTATGTGATTAGCCAATTCTGGATGGAAAATTGTACCAAATGGAGGATTTTGCTGTAGGTCTTTCCTAATTTCATCTTTTCTCAATATCGGTATTTTAGCGATATCCCTCCAGTCCTTTATCATGTCTGGTTCGAAGTTTTTAGATTTCCAAAACCTTCTATAGAACTCAATGTTTTCCCATGCCCACTTTATAATCCTTCTTAGTCTAAACGTCTTTAACTTATCGATTTCCTCTCTTTTCATTGTCATTATCTTCTTATTCCATAACACTTCAGATGGATTTGGGGGATAATCAGTTCTAATAAAACCTTGTTCTCGTAATTCCCTATGAATTGCATCGTATTCGTTTTTAACTGAAGACATCAATCTTCTAATGTTTAAAGAGTTTAAAAAATTATAAATTCGTTTTCAAGGGAAACTTACCTCGAGTAGTCATACCTATAAGTTCGATTTTTAATTTTGTTAAAAACATTCAAAAAACCCCTCTATAGTTGTTTCAACCTAAATTAATTTAAAGATTGATAATAAACCTTTGATTAATGGAGCCAAAAATTGTTAGGTTTGATCTTGGAAAAGAGTACATAATTTTAACTTCAGCTTTATATCCAGAAGGAATAATTAGAGTTAACCAAATTTGTAGTATTTTCGTTGATAAAAGTTATTGTAGTGGTAACCCTTGGGGAGATGTAATTAACTGGTGTCCCTCTAAATCTGCCATAATGTTCATGACTGCTGCAAAGAATTACACTTTTAAAGAAACTGATTGGGGTAAATTTTTCATCAGTGCTGGAATTGGGAGAAGCGGTGAGGATGCAGGTTGTACTATTAATATTGGGGTGTTTGTTGATAAAGGGTTAAACATTAATGGATTAGTTGACTTAATAAGAACAGTAACAGAGGCTAAGGCTGGAGCTTTAAGGGATTTGGGATATAAGTTTACGGGTACTGTAAGTGATGCAATTGCAGTTGGCTCTTTACCTGGAAACGAATATTTCATAGGCCCAGGTACTGAATTAGGTAAAAAGATAGCCTACGATATTAGAAACACTATTGTTGAATTATTATTTAAAGGAGACGATTAGGTTTTTATATTTCGTTGAAGAGGAATGAGTGGGCAGGACTTGAGAGGTGAAGAGTGGTCTCAGGGCTGATTTGGTGATGGTCTATTAAAAATTCAAAATAAGTGACTTTATAAGTTACTAATTATCATTTTTACATATGGAGAAGAGTATTGAGAGACTAATCGATACGGCAAAGTGGACTTCAATACATTCGCTAATGTTTGCCTCACTTGCAATAGGTTACTTCATGTGGGGAGTAATTGCTTCTATTGCTCCCTTAATTTATCCTAATATAAATAGTGTATTATTCCTACTAACCCCAACATTTGCAACACTAGCAGGTAACTTAGCACTTTCATTATTTTCAGATAAGAAGTTGGGTAGGAAGACCACCTTCTTCATTACAATGTCACTATATTCTGTTGGAACCATATTACTAG
This sequence comes from Saccharolobus solfataricus, assembly GCF_900079115.1. Taxonomy (NCBI): domain Archaea; kingdom Thermoproteati; phylum Thermoproteota; class Thermoprotei; order Sulfolobales; family Sulfolobaceae; genus Saccharolobus; species Saccharolobus solfataricus. The sequence goes on along the minus strand of NZ_LT549890.1, from coordinate 1,530,987 downwards.
TTTTAGCGTCAGTCTTAGCTGGTTTCAGTACAGATAATCTAGCAAAATTCCCTTCATTAATTCTAATAATCTTAGGAATAGTTTTAGGAATATTTGGAGTTGAGGGTGAAGTCCCAGTGATGCTATCATATACTGCAGAGATGATGCCTCTCAAATACAGAGATATGATGTTAGTATTGGCTCCAAATTTCGACAATATTGGCGCAATGGTAGCTGCTCTAGTTGGGTATTTAACGTATAGCCTTTCAAATTCTTTCATAATAGAACTCTTAGCCCTTACCGTTGTCGCAATATTGGGCATTGTTACGGCAGTGATAATAAGGCTATTGTTACCAGAATCTGTAAGATGGTTGGCAACTAAAGGAGATATAAATAAGGCAAAAATTGAGGCTAGCAAGGTTGTAAAAGACGGTACAACAGAAGCAAAAGAAGTTAATGTGAACAAAAAGCTAAGTTTAGGTTCTAGATACGCATTTCTAGCTATAATAGGACTTTCTCAATATTTAACCTATGGCTTAATGGCATTTGTGGTCGCAGACTATTATTTCTCCTCGTCACAAACCCCTTTCATTATCTTCATAGCAAATTTAGGGGCTTCAATTTCTGGTTTTATAGCAGCGTATATTGCGAACAAGATAAGGACCAGAATCTTCGCGTTAATATCATATGTGGGAGGTAGTCTTAGTATGATTCCAATTCTATACCTAACCACTAACTTCAACTTCGGAATGTTTTACTCATTACTAATTGTCAATATGTTGTTTAGTGAATTTAGCTGGGCAATTAGGACGATATACGAACCTGTGTTAATGCCAAAGAAGTTGAGGGCGTTCATGATAGGCCTAATTAGGCTCGTTCCAATTACCGCATATGCGATCTCAACTTATGTTACTCAATCCTTTAATTTAACTAATTACATATTGTATAACACGATACTGTGGCTAATTGGAGGTATTGCTACAATAATATGGTACTTTAAAGGTATAGATACGAATTACGTATCCTTAGAGGAGGTTGAACGATAATATTTTCCCAAAGACCAAGCCATAACTAAACAAATTAATCCAATACAGAAGAAAATAAACTCAAATGTCAATATTCCGAGGTACTTCTCGAATGGTACTAGAAAGTCCACGAAACCCATTGGAAAAGCCACTAAGATCAATCTTTTTCTCCCCGTAATAACGCTTAATACTGAGAGATATCCCCATGATGAATGAATTAGAAGTGACGAGACCCTTTCAAGTATGCTAAGCCCGATGAGTGGTAGTGCTTGTGTAATTGGATATTCTAGTTGTGAGGGAGTAGATAGTATTAACGGAAAAAAGTAATAGGCTATGTATATAAAGAGCGTGGGTATTGATATTAATACTCCGTTTTCCCACATCGCTAAAGACACTCCATAACCCCAACCATTCTTTAACTTCCCCAATAGTGCAAAGACGTAAGCTAGACCGACTTCAAATATGGAAGTTTGCAACCCATAATATAAACCTAAAACTGCTAAACTATTAATTGATGCTAAATAACCTAAGGTAAAAAATTGTACTAAAACCTTTAATACGATAGCTATGAAATAAGCTAGTGCAGAAAACATTAATACTTTGATAGACTTAACTAGCTTATATACCATTCCGAAAGAGAACACCATCACTATTATGGGAGTTAGGAAATATATTGGATCAAAGCTCATTCTCCATCACCTAACAAGGATTATTGTAGTTATTACAGCAAAAACTACGGCTAGGATAATCAAAATTGAAATTCCATGACCGAAATTTAATGTGTAACCTAAACCATTTCTTTTTGGAACCCATATTCTCGGGTCTTTTGGGTTAACATATATTATTCCTCCCTTCCAATATTTATCGTCATTAAGTAAGTTATCATTAGCTATAACATCTCTTAGATATCTAGCACCTTCAATACCAATTCTAAGCACGTAAACTATGATAACTGTGAAGAGCATAGATATGAGAAAGATTATAAAAACTTCAAGTTCGCTTAAGTTTATTATTGTCCATATGAAGAGCGATATTGTAGTATATAGTGAAGTCATAAAGACTCCAACAATCCCTGCAATAATTCCTACTTCTTCCTTAAATTTAAGAAATGCGTAATAGCTTCTATCTGGATATGCTGGGTTAATTACGTTAGTAGTTCTTGTAATGAAGACTCCCAGTACTGTTAATAACCCTAAAACGACAGTATTAATTATTTCGACCTTATAAAAGTTTAATGGAGTCTTAACGAGAAAAGTTGTACCAGTAGGACCAACGTGAGTAGGAAGTAATTTAGGTGCAGAGGAGTATACTAGGGATCCAAAAACCAATGTAAATATCAAGATCCCCCACGCTACTATGAAAGTAATTATCCACTTTCTACTTTCCTTCTTTTTGGTGTCAATTACAGCATATCTGGAAGAAGCCACCGGTAGACTCCCCCTACGTCTTATCACAATCCTCCTCCAATAAACAACGTTTAATAAAAGGAGAATAACGTAAATGAAAACTGAAATAAAGCTTACGAAATAATAAAGCAAAAGGGATAGCAACGTTAAACCAATTAGGGATAATCTATACTTATTAACTATATCCTTGCCCTTATTCTTTTTAAACTCCGTAGTTACCCTGGCCCCAAGGAGGATATCTGGAGGTTGTAAGTTAGGTAATAGGAATAAATTGATAAAGAGAAATGTGAACTCCACGTAAATGATTATATCTAAAAGTGTCATGTTTTTCACCTCAACAAAGCTGATATAAAGAAGAGAATCTCATCCCTTTTAGCGCCACCAGCCAAAGCCCTATAAACGGCTTCTTTCATCAATTCCTTCCACTTCTCATCCCTTATATCAGTCTTGACTACGAATCTCTTCTTGTAAACGGTTACAAATCCTTCACCTTCCAGATATTTGTATGCCTTCTCCACGGTTAACATATTCACACTTAACATTGCAGCCATTTCCCTAACTGAGGGTAAAGGATCTCCAGGATTTAATACTCCCTTAGCTATTAGTTCAATTATTTGATTAGCTATCTGTTCGTAGATCTGCTTTTTGGAGTTGAGGTCTATTCGAATTGTTATATTTGTCATATAACAACTATATCAGAATGAGTTTAAAAGTTTAACTTGAAACTATTTGAGTGTGTTCATAGTGTCGTCATTATGTTATAAATTTAGGGATAGCCCTATCTCACAATACTAGGACTAGTGAGTACTTAACCATCACTAAACTCCCACTTATAAAAAGCCCTAGTATTCGTAAACAAGTAAGTCCACATCTCAACTACAATCTTTCCAGTACTTCTACCTTTGACCAACTCCTTAGCCTTACTCCATAACTGGACTAACTTCTTATACCTTTTTCTACCATGATGCTTAATCAAAGTGAACACAGTATCCAAGGGAACGTTTAAAGCGGAAATAGCCCTCATACTCATACCGTTAGCATCCTCAAATTCTCCTCCCTAGGCTTTTCATGATAATGATGATTAGAAGTATCACCCACCAAGAAGTACCTACCGCAATCTCTACACAAATACCTCTGCCTACCCAAAGGCCTACCACACTTAACTACATGATGAGAACCACAAGAGGGGCAAGAAATATCCTGCTAGTTACGGGTTTCCTATCCATAAGTAATACTCAATATATAAATATAAATAGCTTAATGATGACACTTTCGATACACTCAACTATTTTCGTTATCTCTTCTCTTTATATGCGCTTCCGATTCGGTATATGTGAACTCTTGGATAGTTTAATGTTACTACGTTATAATGACTTCTAGTCAACTTCCCCTTAGTGAACTACATATGGTTTACGTTAAAACTTGAAGTATTGCGGTATTTTTCTGATGTTTTACACATTCTTATTGTGTAAGGACATCCGTTAGCCTTATTGAGATAAAAAATAAAAGTTGTTGCTATTGTACCTATAAAGTGGATATATTTCAGCTTCAAGGCCTCTTTCTAGTGTTGTCAGCAATTTTAGGGTATTTCCTTCACAATAGGTTATCCGTGAGAATAGTAAGTTTTGTAAACAACTGGATAAACTTACCTTTGATATTTCTCGTCACATATCTTCAGAGGGGTTTTGAGGTAAGTGACGCTAAGATTTTCCTAACCTCTGTAATTTATAATTTCTTAATGTTTGTGATAGTTTTATACTTAACCAGAGAAATCGAACCATTTAGTAGAGGGTCTGTTTTAATAAACTCAATCTTCATGAATACAATTAATTTACCTTTCTCAATACTCCTAGCGTTTAGGGGGAATTATGAAATCTCTGCAACGGTTGCAGTGGCGATGGCTACATTAAGGCTACCGATAGTGATGATAATTTTTACGTATTTAAACAAGGGTATAAGCGTGATACACAATACTACAAATAATTCAATAATAAGAACAAATCTTTCAAGATATCTCCCTGTAATAACTTTTCTAATAGGTGGTAGTTTACATTATGTTGTAGGCTCAGTTATAAACGTTGACATCGTTAATACAATAAATTTGATTCTCATCTTAATAGTACTTTATGAATTCGGTTATCAAATAAGAAGAGTAATTGGTGAAATGAGGATTAAAGATGTTACGTCAAAGCCTTACATGATAATTTATATATCAAGAATTCTTATTAGCCCAATCCTAATATTTCTTATCTTAATTTCTCTAGGTATCACTTCCAAGATAATTATCGAGCAAGTTATGGTAACAGCGATTATGGCTCCAGCAATAACAAACGTGGTTTGGGCTAGAGTTTATGGTTTTGGCACAGAAATCATAGTGAAATCCACCTTAATATTAACACCTATTAGTACAATAATTGCTATAATATTTCTTATATTATATTAATTTAAAAATCATAATATTTGAGATCGGTAGAAATGTATAAATTCCTAACAATATATATCTACCTATCGAAAAAGACTCTATAGCTTATCGATAAACTTTCTATAAAAATTAAAAATAAGTCGAAAACTAAACTGGAAAAGATTTAAATAGACATATTAAGAAGTTGTGATGACCATGAATGTACAGCACAGAATTGACATTAAATTCCCCTATTTGGATCGTGAGAAAATTCCTTATGGATCCTCTGTTTATTAGTGGAGTTAGTGGACATATTTCCATTTTAAAATTTAAGGATAAACAAAAGGATGAGTATATCATGGGAGATAGAATTAGGGAATTATCAGCACCCACAGACGAGTTCATAGCTCTGTACATATTATTGAGAACCAATAAAGACTTCAAATACACTGAGGGGATTTTCAATGGGCCGAAAGTTACCATGCAAAGCATAAAATATTCTGGTATGTCTGATGATGGAAAATTGGAGTTTACAATAGAATTTATGCCAAAAAGTTTAGGAGATACTCAGACAAGGCTATACGTTGCGACGAATGTAAAGTATAACGATTCGCTATTAGATAAAATGTTAGGAAAGTCAGCCGTTGATTTCGCAAAGCATATAGTAGAAGACCATTTCGCAACTTACGCAAGAGTATATTTCCCATCATTATATGGAGACATTATTAGGAGTTTAACTAATAAAGAAACTGATAAAGAAAAAACGACACAAGGATTATCGCTAACACCATTATTTGAGTTCAGTGGAGATGCTACTAGTATATTAAGTAAGATTAACGAGATGGTATCTCAGCTAGATTTAGGTCTCATTAAGGTAAACTTTGGTAAAGTAAATTGTAACATTATAGTTCAAAATAAGGACATGAAAAGGGCGATTTGCAGATCCGATAGTAATGTAAAAGCGGGTTTTGAGGCATTATCTCTGATAATTTCCGCCAAAGGACAAGGTAAGATGGAAGTGTATTCAGTGAAGATGGAGGATCTAATTGATACCTTGTATACATTAGCTTAATGCTTTACAAAAATTGGAGGTTAAGGGGCGGAAAGCCTCGCCAGCGGGGATGGATAGCCCCCTTATATTTAAATAATCCTTTTTTCTGAAATTCTTTTAGTGATGTTAATGATGCTCCTCCCCAGCTCGATTGAGGGCTTAATGGGACTGTGGGAGGAGTATCTAGTATCTCTTAAGGGACTAGACGTTATGGATGAAAGTCCCCTATTCGAATGGGAGTGGATCTCTGATCCACTCGACTGCCCACCAGATGAGAGATGTAATCCCAAATCTTTAAATACGATCCAAATCTGTTATGACTAAAATTCATAATAAATAGGAAATAAAAATTATCTTCTCCTTAATGCTAATATCGCTACAACTACTATAAATACTATCGCAATAATTATGGGAAGAAGTAGATTACTGGAGATACTAAATGACTGAGAAGATGGTTGATATCCATATACTATGTAATAAGTCATTGAAGGATCGTCAAACACCACAATCTTTCCGTTATAGATAAAATAATTATTTGGATTCAATTCAACCATTCCATTACTACCTTGTTTAAAAACGGCAAACGTCTCATTCTTTGCCATACTAACGTTAAATATCACGTAATTTGAACTATTGTTAATGTTAACGATCTGTGTAGTATAGGTTTTTCCTCCTAAAGTAATATTTGAAACTGTAACACTAGGCTCTACTTGGCTTACATACTCGTAAGATCCATTAGGGAATATGGTAATATATGCTCCACTGGATGTAGTATTAACGTAAATTAGGGTTGTTGGGCCAAATACCATAACCTTGTGGTATAAGTTAACAGTTGCAGTACTCTCTACTCCTTGATCAGTAATAACTACAACTGCAGGATTTCCGTTGACTAAGACAGTAGTAGCTACTGAGGCTTTAGCGTACTCTGCATTTGGATTAATAACAATTTTTATTCTAGAATTTAAACTATTATACGTTATGTTTAATATAAAACCTTGATGAGTAAAGTAGATTGAGGAGAAAGTATTATCCAGAGATCCTACAACACTACCATTTACACCAAAGAATTCAATATCAGTGAACTCCACAATACCTTGTAAATTCGTAAGCTCAGTAGCCAAAAGTCCACTGGCTTTACTACTCCATATCATTGCGGGAACGTAGGTCCCATTATAATAGGCTATTGAAGTATTGTAAGGTGCTTGAGCCCTTATCCCTTCATAATTGAACTCCATCTTACTATACCTCTGCGGTTGTGTTCCTTGTATAGTTAAAGTAAGCTGATATTCTCCAGTCATCGTTAAGTTAACCTTATGTAATAATAGCGTTAACGCCTTTTGATACGTTGTTTGAGTGTGTGATATTGTAAATGTTATATTGGCGAAATTACTACCATTTAGGAACTGTAATACTAGAGTTGCAGTATTGTTAAAATACGTCAGTCCCTTCACCGTGGTTGTAGTATTTGTAAAACCAGCCCATACTACCTCTTCTATTAACCCTGGTTCAATTAGTAACACTCTAGCTAATTGCGGTATTTGTGATGTAATACTTATACTGAACGGGCTTACATTTACGCTTACTTTTCCCGTATAATTAGTTAAGGGACCTACATTTACATTAAATGAGTTACTATTGTATTTTATTGTCCTCTCGTCATTGGTTGAGGACGTTGTAGTGTTATAAAAACTTGACGAGTATTTGTACGTTATATGAGATGGGGTAATCTGGAGTGTTGATGAATATTGTTGATACATTACGTAGAGTGAAGGTGATGAAGAGTTAGCAGCAAGAGCAAGTGTTGGTAGGGAAAGGAGTATAGGAATTAAGAGTAACATTTTAGGTCTCATGGCTATAGCAATTTCATGTGCTGATTTAATAAGCTTTATCCAAATATCATATTGAAAGAGATTGGCTAAAGGGATTTGTATCAGGAATTCATTACGTAAAAAATTAAAAATTCCACTTATTTATTAAATTATGGTTGATAAACGGCTGTTGTAGATATGTTAATTATATTCCCTCCAATGTTTATCGTTAGTGTTATAATGTAAGTAGTATTTGGAGCTAATGATTGAACATTTCCAAAGAATATTGTTACCTCATTATTACCGATTTGCAATACAGTAGGATTTATTGCACTTGACATAATATTCGCACCCTCAATTTTCGCAGATATAATGCTAGCTGGGGTTGATGAGTATAATGTAATATAAGCATAGCCATTATTCCTTATAGTCCCTTGACCCACTTGATAAACTTGGGGAACTAAAGGTTGCTGTGCAACAGTTGGTAACGGTCTTACTTTACCTAGACCTACATATGCCAAAATAAAGCCGACGAAATTAATAAGATCTATGGGTATTACTATTAATATCCCACCAATCTTAACTAATCCCTCATTATATATTTCACCAACCTTGTAAAACCCTATACCAATTAATATCCCACCAATCAGCGCTATTATTTCTCCTAAAATCAATATTGGGAATCCTATCAATACAATTGTAAGCAATGCTCCAATAATGATAATAATTAGTCCCACTAGATAGAGGGTAGTTCCAATTTCACCTATTCCTACATCTCTACCTAGGCTTTTCAAAATACCGAAACCACTCCTTATTCTCAATATACCTATTAGCCCTATAATAGCGCCAATTAGTATTACTATAGCAATTCCTACTAAAAGGCCAATACCACTGGCGATTACTCCGCTAACGTTACCGCTCGCAGCGGAAAACATACCACCGAGCATACCTGCAGATATAATTACTAGAATTCCTATTGCGGCAAGTAACACGGCAAGTATCATAAAGAGGGAGCCGCTCCTTAATTTTCCTATTCCTTCCAATTCCGTATTCTGTTGTGACATATAAGATATTCTAATTACTAATTTAAAAACTTTTACTTTCTCTATTTTTCAGAATAGTTACAACATTAACAATTTCAACATTGTCACAAGCATCGACACACCTAGCACATACAATACAACTTATCCTATTAGAATAACCTTTTTTCAAAATATCGTTACTAATAGGTATCTTAACTGGGCAAGAAGTATCACATTCCTTACTAACGCATTCTTTGCAAGTATTAACGTCTTTGGCCCTAATCTTAAACAACACCTTGTTAAATATTCCATTGAAAGTGCCGAAACCACACCAGCCTTGCCTAGCACATGAATATATTCCAAAAATTGGAGTTAAAAAGTAAAAGAACCACCATATGTAGTTTAACGTAAACATACCGTAAAAGTCTAAGGGATCAATAGGAAGCTTAATTTTCCCTAAACCCATCATCACGAAAAGGTAAAATGCGATGATCAATGGCACGAGAAAAATCCACCTCAAGTAGTCCCAAAACTTACTGTTTTTCTTAGCTGAAAATTGTTCATAGAACACATTAGACCACATGTGAGCGGACATACAAACAAGGTTACAATAAACACCCCTGCCAAATAATGTTGAAAATAATGCAATAACGACTAGGGAAATTACGAAAGGTGCTAAAGTCACGGGAAATATCATACCACTCATTCCGAAAATATAATAGTTTGTATAGTAAGGGATCAAAACTACGAATATTGGTATCCCGGTTAGAATACCTAAAGTCCACGCCTTTAAATATCTTGTCTTAACTTTCTTAAACCTCTCATAAACTAAATAACTCATCTCAGCGCCCATCATTATTACGTAAAATGGGGCCATGGTAGTTGTCATTATAGTCATGAATGGTACCATCACTAGTTTACCAAGTAAATTGTACTTCATTATTGTCATAGTAATCATTGTTAAAGGATTAATTGGGAATAACCACCAAAACGGATTATTGAAAGGCGATCTCATCATATGTGAACCTATCATCATCTCGCAGTTCATCGTATTAACGAAGAGTGAGTTAGTCAGATTAAACCCTAATACACTCTCTCCAAAACCCATTGCCAATTCTGTTAAGTTTACTAATACAAGGAAGAGGAAAGGTTTAGGTGAGATTTTCTTAGCAGGAACATTGTAAAATATCAAAAAGAAGTACCAAACCATTGACGCAATCATAGATAGGGTAAGGAAATATAAGTTGCTAAGTGAAGCAAAAAAGGTTAAACCGAGCATCATTAGGAGATTGAACAAGGATAGAGAGATCGCAACTAATTGTCCTTGAAATGTTAACATTCTCATTTCTGTTAAGTATAACAACACGATGTTTACTATCATAAAAAGTGAGGTCAAAATTGACATTATGAACTCAAGCATTCTATCCATCAAATAAAGGGAGGGCATGAAAGCCATGGAAATGGCAAATGTGGTTATAGCGAACTCCATAATGCTTCTTCTCCTCAATATATAGAGGAAGAAAATCGCATCACCTAACATCATGGCACCATAGGCTGGATTATTAATCGCGGTAAGTAAAGGATTAGGTAAGGGAGTGAAGTAATTACCATAAAGATAACCCATTGCTAACTCATCGAAAACTATAACCGATGATAATAATAACCCATATTTCCAATTTCTATTAACGTTAATACTATGGTCCTTTATTAGGAATGATATAAACAGAGGTATCAATACTAGAAGCATTCCAGATATGAAAAGTAATACATTAAGCTGAGCTAACGCTAAACTTTCCAAACCCATCATCAATACTATCGAAAGAATTATTAACAAACCCTTAACCCTTACGTATTCTCTTCTTAAAATCAAACCAAATATCCAAAAATCAATTGTCATCATTATAATAATGTAAACAAGAGAGAACAACTTGAGTATAGTCTCATATTCCATATGGTCTATTCAAGTTTCAAAAATTTAAGTTTTACTTGAAATAACATTGGAAAAATAATATTATAGTACTATTTTTCACTTTTAAGCAATTTAGCATCAAAATAAATCTAATGTATGAATTAAATTTCCTACATTAATGACGTCTGATCAATTTAATCTTTTATATGAAATTTAATTTATATAGATAATTCAATTTTTTAAGAATTTTCGATCTAATGGTCTTATTTAATTATTGTAATTATCGTTTTTCTCATTTTTTCTAAAAATTTTTAAGTATGAACTACGATAGTAACATAATGGTAGAAAATAAAGGTCTTAGACTGAATAGAAGGGACTTCTTGAAAGCTTCTGCCGCAGCCGGTCTTGTAATGGGGCTTGGTTATTTTGCATCAAAATATAATTTTAACATATTCGTCACACGGGATGCCGTAAATGATGAAGAGTTACAACCGGGTTGGCAGTATTCCTATGTACCCAGTATATGCGCGTTTTGTTCGTCAACTTGTGACATTTTAGTGGAAACTGAATATATAAATGGTTATATGAGAGCTCTCGAAATCGATGGTAATCCCCTTTCACCTCTAAATGAGGGTAAAGTTTGCCCTAGAGGAAGAGCTGGGATTTTCAGAACTTACAATGTAGATAGGCTTAAGACACCACTAATTAGAACTGGTCCAAAAGGTACTTGGAGTTTTAGAGAGGCCACTTGGGAGGAGACAATTAATTACATAATGCAGAACATAAAACAATTGAATCCACAACCATACGAATTCCTTTTAATTGGGGGTGGAATACCATGTGCAAATTATAAGCCCTATTTCATTCCGTTTACTCTAGGTACACAAATACCTAATATAAATGGTACTCCGATGCAAACGTGCTTATTTAGTGATCAAGTGCCAATAGGTTTCGTAATAGGTGGATTCGATCTACATGCCACTGATATGATGGATGATATGACGTATTCTTCTTTAATAGTTGCGTGGGGTACCAGTGGAATCCCTGCAGGAATATTCGTAAATAGGGCAATAAGGTATGCAAAAGGTATAGAAAACGGTGCGTATGTTATAGCAATCGATCCCAGGATGTCTGAAGCCGCATCTAAGGCTAATCTATGGATTCCAGCAAAACCTGGTTCTGATCTTTATATTGCCATGGCTATTATTAACTACTTAATCCAAAATAACTATTATGATGACGAGTTTGTAAGGTATTACACTAATGCTCCCTTCTTAGCCTATAAAGAAAACGATGTTGTTAAATTACTAGAGGAAGATTATGATGATGGTACTGTAAAGGCATATTACGTTTACGATGAGATAAGTGGGCAAATTATAGAGGTACCACCGTTTACAAATACTAATAAATACGACGTTAATGGTAATTTTATCAAGCCAGCATTAAACGCTCCTCAAGGTTTAACTTATAATGGTAAACAAGTACAAACAGTATTCCAATTCCTAGCACAAAAAGTTAGTAATTATACGCTCGAATACGCGGCTCAAGTTGCAGACGTTCCCCTATCACAACTTCAAGAGTTAGCATTTAGAATTGCAACAATGAAACCAATGACGATAATTACCGGGTTAAAAGGTTTCTTCAACGATCAAGCTGTACAATTTAGAAAAGCTTACGCAACTATAATGGCGTTAACTGGTAACATAGACATTAGAGGAGGTTGGGTGTACTCTGCAGTTTATAGAGAAGGTATTAAGAAAGTGGTAAATGCTTATAATAACATGGTCAGTAGTGGGAAGACGAAGCCTGGTATATTATTACAAAGGCCTGAGGTATTGGAACAACTACCAGTCAATGAATTACCAGGAGCTTTCTTCGCCATGTTTCCTATCATATATGTTTATAACAACCCTTCATTCTGGATAACTGGTGTTCCAGCACTTAGCTATGCCTATAATCAAGTTCTAAAGCAACAAGGGAAGAAACCAGCTGGAGCTTATACGTTATTTGAAGAATCGGGATCATATGCCGCAATTAAGGGACAAGTTACTTGGAATGGCCAACCCTATAAACCTAAAGTTGCAATGTCCTATGGAGGTTCACCATTTAACTTCAAATGGGATGAGTATAAACAAGTGTTGGAGACCACATTCTACATTATGATAGATATACTACCGACAGAGGCTAGTTTATATGCAGATGTGATTTTACCGGATGTAACTTATCTAGAAAGAGATGAATTCTTCTGGGATGATGGCCCAGCCATGGATAGGGCAATTAGGGGCAGATGGCAAACAATACCAGTGTTATGGCCTAATACCGCAAATGGTTTGGATTTATTCATAATGTTTGCGTACATGTTAAATCCACAAGCTGGAGACGCCTATATACAATGGATGGCTAGGTTCGCTGGGGTACCTTTAGATATATTAAAGTCAGTTATACAACAAGAGATGCCCAATTATCAACAATATTTAATGAAGAATAACGGTTATCCACAATGGGGTAGTTTCACAGCTAAAGCGTGGAGAGAGGCTCAACTTAGCGTATTGTCAGAGGAACTAAACATGCCTAAAGAGCAAATATTGCAAACCTTAAGAAATAATGGTGTGATTGTAATTAAGACTGTTGATGATTATTTTGCAAACCATGAAAGAATACCATGGGACTTACCAGCTGCAACTCCAACTGGTAGAATTGAGATATATTCAACTATATTATACTATTACGTTATACAGAATTATGGATATGACCCAGTATGGGATCCAATAATAGCTGAAATACCACCAAATTGGAATGGAGGTTATGCAGTTGAAGATGGCGTTTATCTCTCACCACCAACACCATATAACTATCCAACGTTTAAACCAACACCACCAGAACTCTTCTTCATAGAGTATAAGATCCCACAATTCGCTTACACGTCTAGCGCTGACAATCCGCTGTTGATGGCTATTACTTCTAATAGTTATCATAAAGATATCTTAATGAGGGCTTGGATAAATCCAACTACTGCAGCACAATTAGGAATTAACGAAGGAGATTGGATCGCTATCGAAAGATGGAAATTACCAAACCCAGATGGTAGCATACCTAAACTAATTGTTAGGGCCCATTTGACTCAGTGGATAAGACCAGATACAATAGGAGTACCAGAGCCTTTTGGTCAAAGGAACCCAGCATTAACTACTGCAACCAAAGCTGTAAACGAGTTTGGCAATCAGCCAGTATCAGTAATGTGGGCACCAGGTAGAAATCCTTTAGGTGGTTATCACATGAATGAGCAATTCACTGTTAGGGTTAGAAAAGCGACGTCTGATGAGATTCAAGCTGCAACACAATTGGCAAGTGTGCAAACTCCAGACACATTACCTTCACAGCAGGCTAAAGTTACCACTCCTAACAATTCCGCTTCTCAAAATGATTGGCAACAATACGTCTCATACGGTAATGTTTCCACATTAGGGTGATCCCTCATGTCCACACAAGTTTCAAACCCATATATACAATTTGGGAATACTCAACCTTGTAAACACTGGGGATTCGTGGTTAAGGTAGACCAATGTCTAGGCTGTGATGCTTGTGTTGCTGCGTGTACAATAGAGAATCAAACGCCATTCTGGCGAGGTCTATTTAGAACTCATGTTGAAGATCTAGAATTAGGAGAATATCCCAACACTCAGAGAGTCTTCGTACCTAGATTGTGTATGCAATGTGAAAACCCGCCATGTTATTATGTATGTCCAACTGGCGCTACCCAAATTGTTGCTGGAGGTATTGTAGTGGTTGACGAGTATAAATGTATGGGATGTCTTTACTGTGTTGAGGCATGTCCATATGGTGCTAGATACTTCTACACTTACGAGGATATTGAGAAGTCCAAGGAGTATTTTGGATTGAATTCAATTCACGTGGTTCCTCACGTAGATAAATGTACTTTCTGCTACGGTACAGCCCCAGAAGGCACTTATACTCCTGCATGTGTAAGAACTTGTCCGGGTCATGCCAGAGTATTTGGGTGTCTTGATGATCCTAATAGTGAGGTTAGTATATTAGTTAATACTGGGCAAGCAGTAGTGTTGAATCCGGAATTAAACGTTCAACCTAAAGTTTTTTACGTGTTTAATAGGCAGTTGGGTAGGGGAGGAGGTGGTAACTCATGAATAAATTCCTATTAGCTTGGACTATAATATTCATAATAATTGGAGGAGGGATATTACTTTACGGTATGAGCTTTAATCCCATGTCATGGGCTAATGGCCTAGTGACATTTACTGAGCCTAATGACGAGCCAATACCTTGGGGACTTTTAGTAATTGGCTATATGTTTTTCGGAGTTATAGGTACTGGCGTTAGCACTTACAATTCACTATATGAACTGTTTAATAAGAATCATCCAGAAAAGAATCCGTTTAAGAATATCTCATTAAGAAACGAGTGGATAGCACTAACTGTACTAATACCGGGCTGGATTATGGTCTTTGCATCAACTTATAAGCCTGGAGAAGCTGTCTATATTTACACGAGCTTTAGAGATACCTCAAGAATAGCTTGGAACGGTTTATTGTACGCACTTGTGGGTATTGGTATAATTCTAGAAATACTAGCATTAATAGGGGAGAAGAGAAGGGAATATAAGGACCCTATTAGTAGACTCTTGGCTTGGCTATCATCTAAATCAGTATTGATATTAATAGTTGGCTATGCAATACTAATGGAGTTAATACTGGATGCGAACTTAGGCTCAGTATTCGGCTACTTATCAACATGGGTCTACGAGTTCGGTCCATTCATGTCAATGTTATTCGTCATATTATCATTCTATTCCGGTATTGCGATGTTATCATTTATGACTCCGTTATATAATAGATTTAGAAAAGTTAAAGAAGATCCGAATAGTTTGAGTATACATGAAATGTATAAAATACTAGGAAGAGACGGTGTATTAGCTACGATAGCAGTAGGTTTTTCACTACTGTGGTGGTTATGGTTAACAGCAACGAATCAGCAAACTTCAGCTTGGGCAGAGCTTATGATTTCTGGGCCATATAGTGTAGTCTTTCTAATAGGTGGAGTACTAGTTGGTGTGATAATTCCAATAATCCTTTACGGGCTTGTATATAAGAGGGGAAGTAGCCATATGTTAGTAACATCTTCGATATTCACATTACTTGGAATGTTCTCGATAATTACGATTGCTGATATTATACCTCAATCAATAACGTGGTATTATTCAGTCTCACCAATATCTCCATCAAATTCCAACTGGGTTTACGAATTGCGCAGCATTTTCAATAACGGTCCATCGTGGACGCACCTGCCATTTAATATATCGTTCTACGATATAGTGTTCTTCATTGGCTCAGTACTACTATTACTTGGGATTTACACATTGGGCGTAATACTATTACCATTAGAAGAAGATGAAAAGCCAAGACACCTTATATTCAAGTGAAGTCATATGACATCCCTTTTTTATTCACCCCTTATTAAATACCGAGTAGATGTTTTGCCCTCATCTGAGTTGAAAAAGGAAAACATTAATACCAAAGCCTTAGTCGTTATAGGAGATGGAATTAATAGGGAAAAAATTTCAGAAGATCTAGAGCTAAACCCCTTGCTGGTAAGAATAGTTGGCAAGGATAGTAGTAAGGAAGAGGTAGAATACAACAAAGTAGTTCTAGAAAACGCTTGGCTAGCAGATTTAGCTCCAGTTGAAGAGATAAAATCCATTGATAGACGAAGTCTTTTACGCGGAGAAGTAAAAAAGGCTAAAAAGGTTGACAAGCCAATTTACCTTAGCGAATATTGTAATGGCTTATATAAGGCATGTAATGTATGTGAGTTTTCATGTCCTTACAACGCTATTAAAGTTGATAAGAAAACTGGAGTAAATATTGATTACACAAAATGTACGTCTTGTGGTCTATGTGTTGCTTCATGCCCAGTTAGTGCTATACAATTTCCATCACTTTCTCAAAATTCGATTTTTGAGTTAGCAAAGGTAAAAGGGGAAAAGAGGATTACATGCTATAGAAATACTAAAAATAGAGGAGTCAAGATACCTTGTCTAGCAATGCTATCGGAGGTAGACATAGTATTATTGAGAGGCAGTGGGAATTTAACCTTTGAATGCGTAGGGTGTGAATTACAAGATAATCTAAAAGATTTCATTGAAGTGATCAAGGAATATAATGAGAGAATAGGAGGAATCAGCTTTTATTCCCCATCTGAAAAAATTGAGGCAAAAGAGACAAAGGAACTAAATACTACTCCACAATCATTTTACAATAGGGCTGAGGCTAGAAGGAACATAAGTGATGAATTGCCATACATATTATTTGATGTGAGTATTGATAATAACAGATGTACTTTATGTGAAAGCTGCGTTAATTGGTGTCCCACATCAGCAATAATGCTCAGAAGGAGTAGTGGAGTGGAAGAAATAGACTTTGATCCCATGAAATGCATAGGCTGTAATATATGCGTCAATGTTTGCCCAGAATCGTGCAAATTAGAAGAAGGTAAAACAAGTGAGATTCCTCCAAATATAGCATCTCTTACTAAGGTTATTAAGGTGGAAAAGAGTAAAAGCGTTAACAAAGAGGTAAGGAAATTAGTGGGCGATGAATTAGTTAGATGTAGGGTTTGTGGAGCACCAATAGGTTCGAGGAAAAGTCTTAATCATGTTAAGAAAATAATGATTGAAAAGGGGGCTTCTTGTGAAGATGAATGGTTGGAGAGATGCCCTAAGCATAGGGCAGAGTACGCGTTTCAGAAACAATTTTCATTTAATGCAAGATTTAAACCTAGAGGTGATCTACGATAAAGTCTCTCTCTACGGATTTCAAGATCTTTTCCTTTTTATTTCTAAGTCCTAGATATATTAAAGAGGTTAAAGGGCTTGTAGAGGAGATAAAGGATAAGCCATATTATAATACATTAAAACAAATAATTCAATTGGCAGAAAGTAACTATGATAAGGTAGCTACAGAATTCACTTCATGTTTTATAAATGATTACAAACACGTTAAATGCCCACCTTACGAATCGTGGTATAGGGAGAGAACTGTGTATGGCATTTCAGTACAAAGAGTATTAGAAGAGTACATCAAATATGGTATTTATCCAAAGAAACAACTAGCTGATCACATATCTACAGAATTGGAATTCACATCATTCCTCTTGTTCGTAGAACAAGAAGACGAAGCTAGAAAGTTTATAAAAGAGCATATAGTAAGCTGGGTTCCCAAATTAATTGAGGATATTCTAGCAAACAGTAAAGGGGAGTATACAAAACTGTTAGGTATAGCGCTTAAGCAATTCTTAGATTACACAATACAAACTATCTTTGTAGTCAATAGATAGTTCTATTTTCTTTTAAATGTATAATAAATTTTTATCTTTGATTATTTACCTTTTTACAAGATTTAAAAAATCCTATTTAAACGATATTACACTTTATTTCTTGATGTGCCTAAGTTATTAGGGGTTCAGGATATATCAACAAATTTCCTTTTATTATCTTTGAGGAGGAAAATATGGCTAAAAGAATTAAGGGTGACGTATGGTCAAACTTAGTGTTGGTCGCGACAGTCCTTGTATACGTAGTTTACATTGCGTTAGCTGGTTATACGTTAACGCATTTACCTCCAATTCCATCAGTAGTTGAAACCGAAAACGGTACTGTATTATTTACGGGAGGTGAAGTCATAAGCGGAAAGGTACTAATGCAGAAATATGGACTATTCGATTACGGTAGCTTTTGGGGATTCGGAGGTTATTATGGAACCGATTTTACTGCTCTAGCCTTAAAAGTTATAAATCAAACTACAGATCCACCTACGATAAAGGTAGACGGTCCAGCTTACTCCTCCATAACTGATTCAGAGACAAGTAGATGGGTAGTGTCCAACAATTACGTAAAAGCTTACAACACGCTTTACAATGAGCTTTGCAATATTTTGTACAACAATTCCTCCAACTATGGACTTAAGCCTAACTTGGTTAGTCCCAATGATTTGAGAAATATAACGGCATTTATTTTATGGGGTGCAGTGGTGTTTCACCAAATTATTTCATTTGAAAGATATAATATTAGCACTTTCAAAAAGAGATTGATATAGAGAAAAACAATAAAATTATTATGAAACATAACATGTTAAAATAATTTGCAAAAAATATAGCGTACAATTCTAATAATAAGAGGAGAATTCTGAATTTTTCTCACGTGGTGAAAACGACGTGCATAGTCTCCTCTGAACACCGAGAAAGTTAGAGAAGCTTGACGAATGAATCGAAGGACAAAACCTTCTTACACGTGGACTTGAAGTTAAAGAGAAGATGATTCACTAGATTCCACGCAGAATCCAGAACCGTGTAATAGAGGAACAAGAAGATCTTATTACTCAACTTCCTAACATACCTTATCCTTGCCTTCCTAACCTTGAAACCCTCCTCAACCTGCCACCTCAACCTATAGAGTTCAGCCAGTTCATAGGGATCTCCCTCGAAGTTCGTTACGAACATGAAGTGCCTCGGCTTTCCCTTAACGTAAACCACATCGTAATAATAAAGCCCTTCAAATTCCAAGACCCTATACGCAACGTAAACCTTGTCCTTAACCTCGTATCTCTTCTCAACTAATGGAACGTTAGATAGTTCCTTGAATCCCTTCAAGTTCGACTTTCCTCTCACAATGGTCTTCACGGGCATTTCCTTGATGACCCCTAGGTTCAAGAATCCGGCGTCAGCTACAACGTAATCTATTTCCATGTATTGGCTTACTTCCCTCACGCTCCTGAGTAGGAACTGTGATGGACTGTCGCTTCTCAAATCTGCTACCTCCACTAGGAGGGGTAACCTTAAGGGATATACGAGGTCCAAGGATCTCATCTTTATTCCTTTTCTCTTCCAGTTGTAGAGTAGAAAGCCCTCTGCTTTTTCTTGTTCCTTTTCTCCCACGGTTAATCCGGTCTCATCTACAGCGACTACGTTGGTCTCTCCCTTTACTTCTCTGTAGATTGGGTAGAACTTGAAGGTTCTCTGACCTTTACTAATTACTTTCTCGCCTTGTCTTACTACCTTCAAGTAGTATTTTCCTCTGTTTCCGGTTAGCAAGGATGGCGCTGCTTTCACTATTTCCGGGTCTAGATCTTGAGAGATAACGTTAATATTGATTGTTGCTAAATTTATAGCGAGGGACTTCAGCTCCGTTTTGGATACTTGTATGGTTTGCATAACGGAGTTATGGAGTCCCTCGCTTTAACCTTTTCTTGTTCATCTCGTCCTTCCACCTACTTTCCTCTATTGATAATACTAGACAAATGGTATTACTCTTTATATATAAACTCGTTTTCTGTTAGTTTCTTCAACAAATATGAAAATTTTTTGCTTCTTGTGTTGAAATAAGCCGATTTTTCTAACTCCGCTCTGATATTTTTCTCTTCCATAGAAATTGTATCATTTTGAGTAAAATTGGTGAAACACCACTGCATGGGGTGCTATGATTTCTCTCCTAGGCTATACTAATGGTTTTCCCTACATACCTCAACAAACTCAACCATCCGTAAACGTTAGTCTATCAACGTGGATAATGGTAATCGTCCTTTTAGCGGTCTTAGTTTCAATGGTGAGCTACGTTAGTCTAAAAATACTTGACCATTGGAGAGATCCTAGAATATCTGTCCCCCTTCCTCCACCATCTGCATCACAAAGGATAGGTTTAATAGGAGTATTCTTCGCCTCAGTCCTCGCGGGTATACAAGGTTTGTTAGGATATTTGGCTATGCATTATTACGTAGACCCAGAGGGAATATTAGGTTTAATAAACTTCCTACCTTTTAACATTACTAGGGCCTTACACTTAAACATGGCAGTGGTGTGGATAGCACTTACATGGATTGCCTTTTCAATCTTTGCGTTACCATATCTGGGTGTTCCCTTATCCAGAAAGCTCTCATTTGCAATTTTAGGCTTAACGCTATTTGCCGGAGTAGGTCTGCTTCTAGGAATATTGCTCTCCTATAATGAATTGATCCCATCACCCTATTGGTTCATTTTCGGTGCTCAAGGAAGGCCAAATGACGCTGATCAAGGTACCTTCTGGTTGCTCCTAGTTGCGCTAATACTCCTTCTAGCCTCTTCATTATTCTTCAAAGCTTCAAAGTCAACCGCGGAACCTTTAAGACCATTAACGAGAATTACTGCAATAGGTCTCTTGGGATCTGGAATAGGTGCAATCTTCGGATCATTACCAATAATTGCTCCATGGCCTAACTTCACCGAAGACCAGTTCTTCTTATGGATTATGATACACTCGTTCGTTGAGGGATTCTGGCCCTCTATAGTAATACCAGTAGTATTAATACTTTTAGTTGTCAACAATTTAGTACCACCAAGTCTAGCTACGATGGCAGCGAGTATAGATTCCGCTAGCGAAATACTTTCAGGTATGATAGGTACTGCGCATCACTATTATTTTGGAGGTGAACCAGTATTCTGGATGTATTTGGGAGCATCAGCAGCCATATTAGAGGTTGTCCCTATTCTTTTCTTAACTTATTACGCATTTTTGCTGTGGAGAAGAGGTGAAGCTAAGACCGAATTTCAAAAGACGTTAGTAGCTACAACTTTAATTTCAGCCATTGGAGGGGGATTTGTAGGTGCGATTATCGGCGGAGCTTCAATATTGAACGCTCCAATAATAAACTATTATGTCCATGGGTTACAATTTACCATGGCCCATGCGCATCTTGCGTTCCCATTAGTGTGGGGTTTAACTGCTATTCTAATGTGGATTGCAGCATTATATCTCTCCAATGGGATTAAAGAAAACGAGCTAAAGACGTTAAGAATTATGATATTAATTTACGCTATCGGTTTCATACTTCAAGGAATAGACTTATGGGCCTTGGGCGCGGTTCAATTAGCTACAGTTTTAAGGGTAGGTTATTGGGCGGCTAAAGGTACACTATTCTATCTACAACCTATTCTAAATTTGATAGTTTGGCTTAGAATAGTTGGCGATATAGTCGCAGGTTTCGCTGCTACTGTAATTATAATTTACACGCTCAAGGGTGTAATTAAATCTTACAAGATCAAAATATAAAAGATAAATTACTTCTTTTTTAAACTCTTTTAATCCATATTTTGAGTTATTACCTTCCGTAAGGTAATTCCCAGTTAAGTTAAATCGGGTGATTCAGATATCCATTGCGAATTCACTTTATTTCAAAGAAGCTATAAAATTAACTAAATGAAGACGACTAATTAGTAGAGAAACACGATTCCCAATATTAACATTTTTACAACTACATTAGTTACAAATTACAAGTTGCAAAGAAGACCTAAATCGCCCGTTGTAAAGGAATTTATGCCAATTGAAAGGTTTTAGAAATAAAAAGGGATAAAACTTGATAAAGACGTACTTTGACTCAAATTAACCCTCTATTACCTATTGCAATCCTCATCTAATGTAATTATCCTCATATCATCTGAATAATCAATTATACAGAAAAACTCCAACTGATCCCCTTCATTAATAATTGCGTGTTTTACGTTAGAGTTTATAAAAATGTAGTCACCCTCCCTTAGCTCGTAAACTTTATCGCTTACACATACCTTACATTTCCCCTTAGTTACAATAACAGTCTCTTGGTACTTATGAATATGCATTGGTATAATTCCATCCTTCAATAGGGTGAACTTTCTTACAGCGTAATTAGCACCATTTTCTTTCGTAACTAACCATTGAATAAACGCATTTTTAGAACCATTAACTGGTACTCTATCCATCTTAACTTCCTTAACATTTGAAACCAAATAGTCAACCATAGGTGAAAATAAAGATTGTAATTAAAAAATCTAGCGATATCTCATAAAACAATATAAGTAACCTATAAGCATTGAAGTTAAAGCTAAAGAAAACTCAAACCCGTAAAGCATTAATCTTGTGAGCCACTCGTAATTTGTTAACAAGTAACTTAAACCACTAAACCCAGCTATTCCAATTGACACTAAATTGCCTAGGCCAATGAATTTTGGGAATAGTAAACCGGTCTTATTAGCTAAAACGTAAAGGTAAACTCCAAATCCTCCAGTGAGCCCTGCAAAGATAATGTGAAATATTAATATGCTAGTTGAGAAAGTATTTTGAACAGTATCATACATTGCCCTAACTAGCCCAAATGAGAATGCTAAAAACATTATGATGATACTAAAAATTGAATATTTATAAATCTCTCGCATATTCACCAACTTTAATCGCCTCAAACGATTTCCCAATTTCACTTATCTTTACTCTTAAAGATATGGATGCCTCGAGAAGATAATGTTGAATATCCTCCAATAACTCATACCAGGCTATACCCGGAATATCGCTCCTTATTTTAACGTCTAACTCACGAGCAATCTTCTTCAGTGATGGAACGCATGAAAAAGTTGTAATAGAACACCTATCACATTGATATGTAGCATCGTAATAGTTAAAATATATCAACTGTTTATCGTTAGTGATATACATTATCCCCTCCTTCAAACTTATCCCTTTGTTATTTACCGTAAAGGGAAGTATTGCCTTAAAACCGATTGCATTATCTATTAGTAATTCCATCCTCCTTAGTCTATCAACGATAAAATAGAAATAACTCTTACTTATCTCCCCGTCCCTCTTATCACTGCTTAAAACCCTTAAGTAATCTTTTACCTTGCTGAAACTGTTATCCCTAAGTAATACAATGTCATTTGAAATTATTGGCCTTGTAACATTGTTGATTATAAGGAGACACATATACAATACTAATCTTCTTTTTCCAATAAATACTTAACCATCTTAAACTACTCTAAATGCTATTTAACACTGTTAAAGTCTTTTAATTAAATAAAAAAGTTTAAATTTTTCTAATATAAATATTCAAAGCATGGACAGCACGGTGAACTAGCCCGCCTTCACCGGTAGACCCAAAATACCCCCTTGAAAAT
This sequence comes from Saccharolobus solfataricus, assembly GCF_900079115.1. Taxonomy (NCBI): domain Archaea; kingdom Thermoproteati; phylum Thermoproteota; class Thermoprotei; order Sulfolobales; family Sulfolobaceae; genus Saccharolobus; species Saccharolobus solfataricus. The sequence goes on along the minus strand of NZ_LT549890.1, from coordinate 1,507,405 downwards.
AAATCTGTAAGATTATTAAGCGTTTCCTTTGTTTTATATGGAATTATCCTCCGGTATTAATGTAATAAAAGGATGAGTAAAAGTCTTCCCTCTTCACATCCTTGAATATGGTGAGGAGGAAGTAGAGAGCTATCATGAACATCAGCTTACGAAACGCTAACTTGGTTGAGCTTATAACCGGGAGAAACGACTTGATATTCCTATAGGAAGTCTCTATTGGGTTCACCTTGTTGTAAAGCCTAAACACCACATCCTTGGGTAGATCTAGGTTTGTGGCCCTAGCGAAGTACTCAATTCTTCCTCCTAATCCCTATCTTGAACAATTGACTTGAACTTCACCTGCTTTTACCTCCTATGTCTCTTGCTATTCTTCACCTTCATCGAAATCGTTGTGGATTTTCAAGGTACCTACTGGGACTGCAACTTGAACTTGGAGATGAAGTTCAACACGTCTGCTGAGTAGAATCCCGCGTTAAGTGTTATCAAGTTTACTGAGATCTATTCAATAAGTAGCTTGACTATGCGGTCTTTTGTCATCCCTTTCTCTTGTTCAATGAATGCTAGTATTTTCCCGTTGTGTTTTGTCGTTGCAGTTGCGTAGTTCCATGAGTATCCATCTTCTGAGCTACCTAACCTCTCTATTGGTCTGGTACTTTATCGTGGTCCAATCTATTGATATGTTTACTTTCTTCACTGCTTTTAGCATTTCAAGGGATAGTTGCTTCACTCGCTCGAGTAATTTCTCGGCTACTTCTTTTTTCTCGGCGTAGTTTCTCACTGTTTGGCTTGAGGTCTTGAACATCTTTGACTTGTTCTCGATTGAGCCGTTCCACGGCTGTGACGAGTGTTTTGGCTACTTCTTCTCCCTTTCTTCCCTTATTTGATGAATTGGGGTGGGGAAAGTTGAGTATTATCATTTGGAATTCACTCTTGGTAACACAGATCTCCTCACCTAAAATTTTTCCTTTCAATTTGTTGAATTCTTACTATTCAATTTACTCTATTATTCTTTATAAGCTGGATATTAATTAACTAGCATTATTTTTTTTATAAAAGATTTTGGGTCTACCTTCATGGAAGTGGATTTTCATCCCTTAACCCCCATCAAGGTTAAAAATTCCTAATTACGATATCACCGTGAAATGGTATTAGTACAGTATAGGGAAGTGATATTAAATAATTGAACGAGTTCACTGCTAATTCGTAATTCCAAGAGAATATTCTAAGGGGTGGAGATAATTTATTTCTAACGTTCCTAACAGCATCGCCAACTACTAAACACTTACCATCAAATAAGGCAATATGTCCCTTTGTATGCCCCGGAACATGTATAACCCTAAACCCTCCCAAATCCTCACCACCTTTTAATGCAAAATCAACCTTAACTGGTTCATAGTGTAACTTGTTAATCCTCTCCATGGTCCTCTTAAACACTGGTAAAGAAACCCCTAATTCATCACTATATATAGTGCTGTATTTTGGAGGATTTTCCAAATCCCCTAACTCATCCACGTGGGCGTATATCTTAGCATCACTTATCCTCTTTATTGCCATGGCGTTTCCTGCATGATCGTGATGCCAATGCGTTATTACGATATCTGAAATATCCTCCAAGGAATAACCCCATGCCTTAAGATAGGATTCAATCTGATCGAGATATCCCGGTAAGCCAGTATCAATCATCATTAATCCCCCACAAGGACCATTTTCGATAACAGATATATTGTGATTAAGTACAGTACCGAAAAATTCAGGCTCCAATAACTCCATTATCCTAACCTTACCTACCTTAACCATTAGCCCATCACCCAACGTATTGACCTAACTATCTTTTCATACGCCTCTCTCTTACAATCATCTCCATTAATAGTTGCTAAGAACTTACAACCACCCATACATAACGGCAAAAATGGACATTCCCTACACTTATCCTCAATTTTAACCTTCCACCACAACGACTTATTAGTTACTTTAACACTCCCATCCTCTTCCAGCTTACCCTTAACGTAAAGGGGGTTTCCAGTGAAAGCCCAGCAAGGATAAATGTTTCCCTCTGGGTCAACAACAATGTCTTCACTTGAATAAGCTACACATAACCCTAATCTAAGCACGTCTTGTGGAACCTCAAATCCATACTTCCTAGCAATCTCCCAGAACTTAACCATAACATCTCCTTCAGCCTTACTAGATATTGTGAAATCCCACCACTCATTTCTGAACACATTTGAATGAACCAAATGAGGATCTAATCTCACTCTATTTATTCCCTCCATCTTCAATTCGTTTAATAACTCCCCTATTTCGTTCAAGTTCTTCACATCAATGTTTATCCTCAATACAACCTTTACCATATCTTGTATCTCCTTTAGATTCTTCACAATCACATCAAACGTACCCTCACCGCTAACAAAGAACCTCCTCTTATCGTGAACTTCTTTTGGTCCATCTAACGTTATCTGGACGTGAGTTAGTCCTAGTGGAATCAGTCTCTCTACTATCTTTCTAGTCAAAAGAGAACCATTAGTTACTACACTAAACGAGTACTTTAAGTCAGATAATTCCCTAGATATCTCCTCTATTTTCCTAAGCTGTAAGATTGGTTCTCCACCGAAGTAAGTTACCCTTACCTTCCTACCTTTCTCGTTCTTCCTAATGTAGTTTACGAATCCCCTTGTAACCTTATCCGATACCGAAATGTTTTTTCTAAACCCCTTTTGGAAACAGTAGATACAATCAAAATTACAATTATAAGTTAATACGAGAGTAGGTTCTAGAACGGGCTTCCTTAAAAACTTCTCAATTTCCTCATCTAAGTCCTCATCCGTAGCGGAGAAACCTTCCTCTATTATATCCTTTAAATGTTCTGGCACAACTCCTTTCCTTAACTTCTCAATTTCCCATGATTCCAGCTTAATCGCGTACCCAGTAAGGGTATTAAAAAGAATATCGCCAATAAAAAGGTTGAATTTAGAGAGAGCCATGGGGAGATAACCTCAGTCTCCCCAGCTTGGAGAATATCCACATCTACCATATTTCCTCTCTATTACAACTATCTTTTTGGTCTGTAGGATTGCCTCCATTTTTTCACCCGATAGGCTAGATATGATTAATTACATTTAAACTTAATATTGAAAAAGAGAACCATTAGCGTAATTGACAGCATTTAGCCAGTATTATGAAGTACTAATTAAAAAGATAAAATATTCTATAATAATAATGATAAAGTCGATGAGGTCTAACGTGTGCGAAATACCTAAAATGGAAATAGAGTCTAATAATTTTTCTCGTGTTATAATGAATAAGTAAATGTAATTGCGTAAAAATATTGACTAAACGCATATTCATCTATGCTAAGACCCATATATTCTAGTGTTATACAACGTTTTTCCTACGTGAAGAATAAGTATTTAATCTCATCATAGTTTGAATGTTATTAGATACTGTTAAACAAGAAAAAATAATAAATACTTTGATAACTAATAGTTATAATTATGAAATATGATGTAGTTGTTATAGGAGCTGGAGGAGCAGGATATCATGGGGCCTTCAGGCTTGCAAAGGCAAAATACAACGTATTGATGGCTGATCCCAAAGGTGAATTAGGAGGGAATTGCTTGTATAGTGGATGTGTACCATCTAAGACAGTTAGAGAAGTGATACAAACTGCCTGGAGACTTACAAACATAGCTAACGTAAAGATCCCCCTAGATTTTTCAACCGTTCAAGATCGCAAAGATTACGTTCAAGAGTTGAGATTCAAGCAGCATAAGAGGAACATGTCCCAATACGAAACTCTAACCTTCTATAAGGGATACGTTAAGATTAAGGACCCAACCCACGTGATAGTTAAAACGGATGAGGGAAAGGAAATTGAGGCTGAGACTAGGTATATGATAATAGCCAGTGGTGCTGAAACCGCTAAACTGAGGTTACCTGGAGTTGAATACTGTTTAACAAGCGACGATATATTTGGGTATAAGACGTCATTTAGAAAGCTACCTCAGGACATGGTGATCATAGGAGCTGGGTATATAGGACTCGAAATTGCGTCAATCTTTAGATTAATGGGTGTACAAACTCACATTATAGAAATGCTAGATAGAGCCTTAATAACGCTTGAGGATCAAGATATCGTCAATACTTTACTATCAATACTTAAACTTAACATAAAGTTCAACTCTCCCGTAACTGAAGTTAAGAAAATTAAGGATGATGAGTACGAAGTAATTTATTCGACCAAAGATGGTTCCAAAAAGAGCATTTTCACAAACTCTGTAGTGTTAGCTGCTGGGAGAAGACCGGTTATCCCAGAAGGGGCAAGGGAAATAGGACTTTCAATAAGCAAGACTGGGATAGTTGTCGACGAGACAATGAAGACTAACATTCCAAATGTTTTCGCGACAGGAGACGCAAATGGTTTAGCCCCATATTATCACGCTGCAGTGAGAATGAGTATAGCTGCAGCAAACAACATAATGGCTAATGGAATGCCAGTGGATTATGTGGACGTTAAGAGCATACCAGTAACGATATACACGATTCCTTCACTATCCTATGTTGGAATATTACCTAGCAAGGCTAGAAAAATGGGCATTGAGATAGTTGAGGCGGAATACAACATGGAAGAGGATGTGTCAGCGCAAATCTACGGACAGAAAGAGGGCGTACTTAAGCTAATATTTGAAAGGGGAAGTATGAGGTTAATCGGGGCTTGGATGATTGGAGTCCACTCTCAATACTTAATTAACGAATTGGGATTGGCAGTAGCTTACGGACTAAACGCTAAACAACTTGCTAGTTTCGCTGAGCAACATCCATCTACGAACGAGATTATATCTTATACGGCTAGGAAGGTCATATAATTACCTAATTTTTTCCTTTTAATCTTTTAACGTTAATAAGCCCCTATTTAATAAAAACGACTACTACCTTTAGCAAATCATTCCGCCGTGGATAACAGTTTCGCATTGAGCGTAAAGTTTATATTAGTTCATTATAAATTTTTTATATAATGCTAAGACCAAAGGAAGTATGCCAAAGACTAGGAATATCCTACCCAACACTTAGGGAATACGTGAAGAAAGGATACATAAAACCGGTCATATTGCAGAGCGGAAAGTGGAGATTCAATGAGGAAGACGTAGAGAAATTAATGGGAATAGTAAAAAGGAGAAAAGTGGTACTTTACGCTAGAGTATCATCAAAACAAAAAGACGAGCTAGTGAACCAAGTAAAGTATTTAGAGGAACAAGTGAAAGAATACGACCTAGTAATTACTGACATAGGTTCCGGGTTAAACATGAAGAGAAAGGGATTCTTGAAATTGCTGAGAATGATATTAAACAACGAAGTATCACGCGTAGTTATTGCTTACCCAGATAGGCTAGTCAGATTCGGTTTCGAAATCCTAGAGGAGACTTGTAAAGCACATGGCTGTGAAATAGTAGTACTAAACCAAGAGGAGAAAGAGGAAGAACTAGTTGAAGACCTAATATCAGTACTAGTCTCGTTCAGCGAGAAACTACACGGAATGAGGAGTCATGAATACGAAAAGGTGAAGAAATGTGCTGAAGAACTTAAGAATTAGAAAATTTGAACCAGATGAAGAACACTACTGTTTCCAGAAATTTGTTATACTTTATAATTCATTAATAAGTTTCTTATAAATAGTGATAACAAGGAATCAATTAATCAAGTTGATAAGCTTTATGTATTCATTAAGGCCAATACAATGGAATTATTTTCAATAATATTTTATAAAATAATACTAGACTATAGACTTACTGGAAGTAGTAACGTGCACTTGACGTACTCCATCAAGAATAGTGAGAGGGAGAAGAGTAAAGAGTTAATTAGAGAATTGTGAAATGATAAAGAACCACGGTGGTGATTGTAAGCTATACATAATTCCAGAAATGAAGCATACGCCATTAGGACAGCAGTATCACGTTATATGGAACGCCATAAAGAATTGGATAAAAAGGAAAGTATTGCGAAGATATTACGTTAACTCATAAAAGGTCTTGTTAGAGGAGATTAAATAGAGGAAAATTGAGACTGGCAAAGTTAGTTGCTCATCGCTTTTCTTAAACTCATCAATAGTTAAAACGTAGTTAACGTTGTTATATCTCTTCCTCTCTTTCTCTCTCCACTTAACCTCAACTTTTACATTACCAACAGAGAAGTCAACCTCCTTTCCGCTCTTGAAGTGTAAATAGCCAACCTCTTTGTATTCCCTTGCCAAATGCTCACCAACAATTCCCTCAATGATCAAAGGTATCTCATTGTCATCTACGTCTTTGCCAACACTATAAATCTTCATTACCCTAAAGAAGAAGGGGTCTATGAAATACACCTTCTTCAAACTCCTATAATTAGTCTTTCCCCCTTTCTCTCTCTTCCTAAAAGTCCTTATAATGAACAACTTCTCCAAAACGTCTAAATAGTCGCCAACAGTGGTGTGGGAAACATTAACGTCTTTAGCAATAGTTAGTATTTTGGAAAAGTTCTTAGACTATGATCTAGTGGTATATCCTTTGCCTATAAGCCATAAACTTTCTGAAAGCACTAGTGTTTTCAGAAATCCTACTACCATAGCTCTCAATTATTTTCCTAATAATTACCTTAAACACGCTCTCCTTTCTCTCAGTTTTTAAAAACTCTGAAAGTATAGCGTCCTTATAAGTCTCGTAAAGCGATAATGGGTTTTCGGAAAATGAAGTCGCGAAGAAACCCCCTCGCCTAACGTATTCCAATAAGGCCTTGTTTAATTCTGAAATATATGGTAAAAGCTTCAAAGCGTTTTCGTAAAGCTCATCCTTTTCGTCAACTTTCACGTGATCTTGTATTAATTTTTTATAAAAACTGTCGAAATAAACTCTAAAATTCAAGGGATAAAACACGTACTTCTTTATGGGTCTCCCCGGTAGCATCTCTTTCCTCAAATTTATAGAGGAAGAACCAGTGACGTAAACCAATGAGTTGTTAAAGTAACCAGCATTGAACAAGTGTAACAAAGCTGTATTCCAATCGCTCACTGAAGTTATTTCATCTAAAAATATGTACGCACTTTCCTCCCTATTGACTAACGTTCTGTACTCGTTAACTAAACCTATTAACTCCTCCTTCTTGGAAAACGCATCACAAGAGAAGAAGAGAATTGACCTAGAGTCTACCCTCTCAAGCAAGGTCTTTATGGTAGTCTTTAGGTAAGTAGTTTTACCCACTTGCCTAGGTCCTAATATCAAAGCACTCTCATCGATTGGTGGTACTATGACCCTTGCCCTTTTCACGTGTTCATCTTCAAGTATCCTGTTCTTATCAACCCACCAAGGGTTTTGGAAGCTCATCTGTGAAATGTATGACACAACAATAGTTAGTGTCAAGATTTAAATAAATTTTGACAGTATGCTATCAACTTTTCCGGAAGAATTGACAGAAAAAGCGAGATTCCAGGAAAGTCAAATGTTTCACTTAGCATTTTACGTAAAATCCTAGGATTAGATAGTTTTTAATAAAATTATGTTTAAAATCATAATATTTTTATAGTAAGACTGTTAGTACATATTGTCCATCTTGAAATAAGTCTGAATCTTAAGGAAAGTGCTCATTAAAAATTATCAAGTGCAATAATTTTCTAATATAAATGCTATTCACTCTTTAACGATAGCCCTCTCAATTGCTTCTCTTATGTCCTCTAATTCAATGCCCAAAAATTATCGCTCTTAATTATCTTGCGTCAAACTTTAAAATTTTTATTTTACATTTAATTTTGTGTACAAACTTATAGTAAATGATTGGAATTTGACGGGAGTGTTCTCATGCAGTCATCTCATTTGATATCATATAGTAAAATTAAATCAGACTAGAAATTTTCACAATTAATCGTCTCGATCGAGATGTAGCTAAGGTATTAGAACATGAAAACAGCCTCTGAAAAAGGTTTATGTGCGAGGGTTACTAGATCCGTCTTGCTAACCCTCACAAAAACCTCTCACATGAGTTTTTCTGTCAGTCCTTTCACTTTCTAATCCCGTAACTATCTTCAGATTAAAGGGCAATTCAGTTATCAATTGTGAATTCACTTTATTTCGAATATTTCTACGAAATTAACTAAACAAAGACGATTAACTGGCAAAGATGCATGATTACCAGTATTAACATTTTTTATAAACACATATTTACAAATTACAATTCACAAAGGAGACCTGAATCACCCTAACGTTGGTTGAAGGGAAGATAATAGCAGTTTAGTGTAAAATAGATCAATAAAACATCATTTAACCAATTTTTCATAAACCTTTACTAAACCTTGAGTACCCAATTCGCCAATTCCTAAGGACACCATTGCATTGTATAACTGTAGCGCTAGGGAAGTCCCTAGAAGTGGAAGTGATTTCGAGTTAGCGATTTCCATTGCGTATTTCAGATCCTTCTTTAAATGTGCAGCCTTAAATCCAGGATTTAGATCGCCCTTCATTATCTTAGGTAAATAATACTGTACTGTAAATGAATTAGCTGCTCCGGTAGAAAGTACAGAAAATAATTTATCATCATCTATCCCCAATGATCTAGCCAACAATAGACCCTCCACTACTGATACCATATTTAATGCTACAACGACCTGGTTACATAGTTTTAACGCCTGCCCAGATCCCACATCTCCTACGTGAATTATATTCTTACCCATTGCCTTAAATATGGGTTCGACTCGTTTGAATACGTCTTCCTTTCCTCCCACCATTATGGTTAATGTTCCCTCTCTAGCCCCCTTATCCCCTCCAGTAACTGGAGCATCCAAGAATTCCATTCCATATTCGCTTAACCTTTTAGTTACCTTCTTGGCAAACTCCGGTGAATTCGTACTCATATCAACGAAAATTAAACCCCTCTTATTACTTTTCACAACTCCGTTTTCTCCAAATAGCACCTCCTCGACATCTGGAGCGTCGGTTACCATTGATATGACAATTTCCGAGACTTCAGCAACTTCTTTTGGTGAGTGAGCAACTTTTGCACCCATTTTTCCTAATTTTTCCGCTTTTTCAATTGTTCTATTATAAACCGTTAAATCGTATCCAGCTTTTAGTAGATTACTTGCCATTGGGAAACCCATTATTCCTAAGCCAATGAAACCCACTTTCATATTACAGAGAGCGAAAATAGGAATATAAAGCTTAGCTTATTATATGTTAAATTGGCTTATTCAATATTTTACCCTAAACCGCCCCTCAATCATAAAAGACAATATGTTCCACTTATAGGTTAAAAATTTAAGCCTTTATATATAGTCTTTTTCTTAATAGGCACTACATGCTCCGCCTCTAACAAACCTACTGGGACAACGAGTCCAGCACATCACCCACATCAACATCTTGAACGTTAACGTCCTTCCCCCTAGGTGCCCTAAAACTCTTCTTAACATCGCCCTTGTAAACACCATCCTTTATAACGTGATAACAAATACAAGCAAGCTTCCCACCAAGAGCACAAGTTTAGTAGCACTCTTCCACTTGGAGACAAGCCTATCGTAATACTCCTTAAAACGTTCAGACTTCCTAGCAACCCTAGCAACCAAGAAAAAAGCCCTACGCAAATACTTATTACCCATACCAGAGTGAGACTCGCTCTCACCACTCTGCTTAGTCCTGGGAGCAAAACCAGCATAAGCCCTTGCAGCCTTAGAACTGGAAAAACGAGAAACATCACCGAACTCAGCGTAAATGGTTGCAGCACTGATCAAACCAACTCCCGGCTCAACTCGACCACAGGCTGAGGAATCTTAGAAATTATCATGTCCTCAACTTCCTTAACCATAGCCTCCAAGCTCTTCAGTAAGTCTACCAGCTGCTTCAAAGCTAGCTTCTCAGCATCATTCAAACTTCTCCCTAACTTCTCCTTCAACTCGTCCCTTTCCTCCTTGCTCAGCCCTTCTCCCCTACTTAACTTCTCCAGCAACGCTATTCCCCTCTTATCAAAGGGCTCTATCTTGTATCCCGCCATTTCTAGAAACTTCCTTATCTCGTTCTTTACTTGTGTTATCTTCCTCATCAAACTCTCCCTATACCTCGTTAACTCCCTCAATTCCCTTATTTCCCCGGTCGGTATGTATGACCCCTTAACTGCTCCCAGGATGAAGGCTTTTGCCAGTCTTTGCGCGTCTAGCTTGTCGGTCTTCTTTCCGAATACTTCCTTCAAGTGTAAGGGATTTATTAATGTTACCTTATATCCCTTTTCTGTTAGTTCTTCGTGTAGGTAGAAGAAGTACGGTCCGGTTGACTCCATTATCCCTTCCTTATATTCGCCAAGGAATTTGATTAGTTCTTCTATTCCCTCGTTGTCGTACTTGAATTCCCTCACCTCGTTGACCTCTACTTCCCTTTTCTCTTGCGTTATTACAAGTTCAGCTTTCGCTACCGTCAACTTGTCCCTTGAAACGTCTATTGCGAAACCCCTTGTCTTAATCTCACTTTCCATGATAGAATATTGCTCGTGTATGCGAGATATTCTTTACTATCATAATACCACGTTTTTCTCGCATAATATTAACTACCTTCAGCCCCTAGAAAAATTTACTTGCGCACTCCTACTCGGGGTTTTGTCCCCTCTTGTTAGATCGTTCTAGGGGCTTCACAGCCAGCCTATTAGCTGGGGTTTTTATCCCCATGTTGCGACTGGGCTTATGTTGTTTTTCTCCTTCCTTGCTTATTTGTTTTTCTCTTGTAATACTTGGTTTTACTCGTTCTCTAGTTTTGCGTGAATTCCCCGTAGGAGATGCGAAGGAGAAATTAATATTTCCCAATACAAAATATAGAAGAACACTCGAATAAGTCTGAATAGTTAATGAATTAAACTTGATAGAACTTGAGAACAAATAATAAAGGAGAATCGATAAAAATTGTTTCATACTAACCTCTTCCTCCAGTTTCTCGAGCACGTCGCGAAACTTATTAACCCAATAGCTTGTATAATCACGCGTCAAAAACAAATAATAGAACTCCTCCTCCATCGAATCAAGAGTGTATTCAAGATTATAATAAGTATTAACCCAACGCTTCAAGTCCTTCCAAACTCAATAGGGTTTAAATCCGGAGAATACGGAGGCAAGAAAAGCAAGATAATGCCGAGCTGAGAAGCAACGGAGAAAACATAAGCATTCTTGTGAAACTTAGCATTATCAAGGATCAACACAATAGGACCGGAATTCCTAAACAAGCGAAGAAACTCAGCAAAGATCTCGGAATTAACATTGGAATAGGTGAACATGAAACAAGGAACACCGCCAAACAAGGGAATAGAAGCGAGAACATTAAGCTTCCTACTGGGATAATCAACGGGAACATTATACAACCCCAATCTCCTGGAAGGATCGTGATGAATACCGGACTCATCCGTGAAAAACACCTTAACACCCTTCTTAATAACACCCTTTAGTCTATCCCTCAAGATGTTATCTGCGTTAAAGGGCCTCTTCTTGTTATATGTAGGGGATTTTCAATCTTTTCCTAGCTATTCTCCAAGCTGTTACGTAGCTTAATTTAACGTGAAACTTCTCCTCTATATAAGCCTTTGCTTCCCATATGGTTTTACCTTGAAGTTCTTCTACTTTTATCTCCTTTTCGTCTATCTTCTTGTTTCTTCCTTTTCTCTCTTTGTAGAATAGGCATTTCTCTCCTTCTTTCTCGAATTGGTTGATCCATCTGTAAACTGTGCTCAAGTGTACTTGTAGTATCTCGGCTATTTTTTAGTTTTCATTTCAAGTATAGTAATATTCCTCTTGCTTTGGTTTCGTTTAGGTTCTTGGGCTTCTTTTCGATCAGCTTTCTGATCCTCCTTTTTAGTGTTCTAAGCACGTCCATTTTCCAGCATCTCCCCACTAAGTTTAATAATCCCTTCCAGTCCCCCTTCGCATCTCCTACGGTGGCAGAGAATCCCGATCTGCTACGGTCACTTTGTTAGAGGCGGAGCATGTAGTGCCTAATATGAAAAAGACTATGTAAAAACGTTTCTATAAGGGGTTATTCATCTCTCACGGAAGTGGACTTTCACCCCCTTAACTCCATGTAGTGTTAATTGAAATGAAGGTAATGAAGATAGCAGTTCCAAGAATGGACTTTCGCCATCTTAGTCTCCTAAAGGCAAACCCCATTAAGTTAAAAATCTCCATTTATATTTATTATATTGTGAATAGTAAGGAGAAACTAATTAAGTATTTAAGGGATCATGGAGGAAAAATAGCGAGATCTAAAGTTAAATGGGCTTCTGAGGAACTACTAAATGAGCTAGAAAAAGAAGGGATAATAAGTGTTATAAGAAGGTCAAATGGTAGTAGTATCCAACTATTAGATAAAGGTATTCAGGAAAGAAATAGCACCAATAGTGCGCAGCAGTCTGAAGAAGAGAAGGGGAAAAGTGATAGTTCAGAAATTACATCACTACTGAAAGAGATTAATAAAAAATTGGACATTATTCTTCAAAAGTTAGGCCAATCCATAGAGATAGATTTCGATAAGGTGTTTGAGGAAGTTAAAAATCCCATGGGAATTGCCTCGTTAAAGGACATTAGAGAGGGTAGGTCTAACGAAAGAGGAATTTTACTCTAGGTACTCCTCATACATTCAATCCCGTTATCAGTTGTATATCGGTAGACCCAAAATCTATTTCCAGAAATAATCCACTTCGAAATATTATAGAAATTAAGCAATTAAAGTTTATAACTATCTGACAACTAGCTAAAATTTAAAGTAAAAATCTTACTAAATACTTTAATATTTATGTATTACTTAAGAAGCAGTACTATATTTAGAGAAACAAATTGAAATCGCGATGGATCCGTGAATAGCCCTGATTACAGTAGATAGGAAACGATAAAAACTTTTTTTTATTTTTATCAGATCATAAACCAGCTTTATATAAGATACTTAAAATTTATATCATTATTATTTCTAAAAACATATAAGGTATTATAATAGTAAAAAATAAAAAGGACGAATTCTAAGTTAAATAACGATGGCTAAAAGAATAAAATCTATGGAGAATGTACTACAAATAGAGCCAATATATGAAGAAATATATCGCCATCCAGAAATAAGAGCAGCGAATGAAATAGTGTGTGAAGCTGGGCCAGGAGGAGGTTCAGATTTATATAGTGCATGCTGACACATACAAGATTTCGAAATTCCGAAACCTAATAATACATATATGTAAGTTAGGTGAGTGGGATGATAGGAAAAATACAAGATAAGAAAATTTTTTCGATAACTATCATTCCATCTAGTTGGTGTAATTTTAGATGTGTGTACTGCTACGAGAATGACCATTATAAAATTAAAAATATGATAACTACATCAGAAATGACAAAAAGAATAAAATTATTTTTAGAAAATAATATTAAAACTGGCTTTTTCAGAAAAGTTCACATCAGATGGTATGGAGGAGAGCCGTTACTAGATTTTAAAACTATTATAGATATTATGGATTTCACTAATTCGATAGGAAAAACGTATAAAACGGATATAATTGGTGAGATTATAACTAATGGTTACCTCTTAGATATAGTAAAATTCAAGATCTTATTAGAAAAAGGTGTAAAGATATTTCAGGTGACAATAGATGGTTATAAAGATGCTCATGATAAGCTTAGACCATTATTAAATGGTAAGCCTACGTTTGATAAAATATTCGAAAATCTTATTCAAACAAGAAATGTAACTGATAATTTCTTTATGTTTATAAGATCAAACGTAATGCCAGATAATTTAGACTCAATTAAGAAATTCTTAGACTTAGCGTCGAATTACTTTAGCAGAGATAGAAGATATTACTTTACTTTTTTCCCCGTGACTAGATCTGGTGGGGACAACGATAAAAACCTAAAAGTCATAGAACCTAAAAAAAGAATGGAAATAATTCAAGAATTATATATGTATGCTACGCAACTAGGCTTGAATATTCCAGATAAAGACACGTTACTTCAAATTGATGGTGTTCCAGCGATGGATGATTTATGTCAAGCGCTGTATCCGTTTTCTATAATTATAAGAAATGATGGTAAATTATTTAAATGTCCTCTAACTGTAATGATAGATGATGAGTCAGTAGGCCACATAGAAGAAGATGGAAGCATAGTACTTGATGAAAGTAAAATCAACAGATGGGCTAAATATATCCTTTCACCGTTGAGTAGGGGGTGTCCTAGATTACATGAGTTAGGTGAAGTTGTTGGAGTCGAAGCCGAGTAAAATACTATCTAATACTAACGTCAAGTTTTACCTTTTACAGCACTTTCTACAGCCTGTAATAATCATCTCGGCAGTATTTCCGGCTTACCTTTTCTTACAGACTAAAAACCCGTTACTGGTAGGAGCTTTACTCAGCATTTCTTACGTTCTGGGGCATTTGAGCGGTATATCAGGTTTCCTAACAGATTATATAGTAAACACTAGGAGGTACGATCTAATACTTTCACTGTTAAGCGGGACTTCTTTTTTACTATTTTATTTCCTTTACCGTTTTGAACTAGGTTTTATTTTCCTAGCTTATACTGTGATTGTCACCATACACTCTTTTAAGGGGACAAACCACGTAAAGGTATTAAGGAATTTGGTAAATTCTGCATCAGAGTACAGAGTGGTGTGGATTACTGTAAACATTGTAAGAACGGCTTCGGCGATCGTATTCTTGTACCTAACCTTTTTCATAATCGGCTTAAGATCACTGCTTTTAGTCCTCGGCTTATTCATGTTGTTAATACATACTCCTTTAATTTTCAAGATTAAATACCCTAAAGGCACTGGTAATGCTAAACTCCTCTTCTCCCTTTCAATTTCAGCGTTTAAAAAGGATCGGGCGATAACGTTCTTCCTCATAGATACACTTTTCGCAAACTTTATAGGCGGTCTATTTCCGACCTTTCTAGTGTTTTTTCCACAGTCCTATTTCGTCCTCAACTACATGATCTACTACTCGATGACAATCGCGTACAGTAGTATTTCACTTCTAATTTTTACTAAAATTAAGGTAGAAAAATACAGAAATAATCTATATTATATCTTTATATTTTTCAGGGGTCTTATCCCCGCGATACTTTTGGTTTCTCTGGCTTTTGTCCAGCCTCAGTTTTCTTTAATCCTTATAGTGTTTTATTGGCTTTCCTTGACCCTTTACAGCTCATTTGCAAGTCCTATTTTCCAGATGAAGTTACCTAAAGAAATTATTGCGTCTTATAACGGCCTACTCGCGACCTTAGGCAGTATTTTCGGTGCTTTGGGGAATATTTTGTTGTCTTTTCTGGATTTATTGGTAGGACAAAAGGACGTTGTGATAGTCGTCTCAGAACTCTTACTTGGTTATATTGTCCTCGCCTTGTGGGTGTTTAAGAATGTGTTTAAGCAATAAAAACTGCGTAGCCTCTCAGACAATTTACTTCATGTTAGCTTTTTACTTTGAGTATGTCCATAGTGTACCCGCTAAGCTAAATATCGCTGACTACACTTAGAAAACGTTCTAATATCATTTGGGGAGTGTTCTCATGCAGTCATCTTATTCGATATCATATAGTAAAATTAAATTAGGCTAGAAATTTCCACAATTAATCGTTTCGATCGAGATGCAGCCAATGAATTAGAACATGAAAACAGCCTCTGAAAAAGCTTATGTGCGAGGGCGTTCAGTAATAAATCTTTCGGTCAAATTTTGAGCATAGTATCAGCTACTATTGCCACGCGGACTCTTTCAATCCGCGTGGCGATTAGGGGAGGGTCACTTCACCTCATAAGGCTTATTATTATACCAAACACTCCACACTATCCTAGCCAACTTCCTAGCTAAGGCAGTGTACAGTTTCCTACCCTTCAGTTTATCCTTGTGAGCTTCGTAGAACTTAAGGAGAGTTGGGTTACGCGAATATTGAGTCTCGGCGAGGAAATAAAACAAGCTACGCAAATACTTGTTACCCCTCTTAGAGATACCCTTTCTAACCTCAATCCTACCACTCCTCTCAACTACCGGGTCTAAACCGCAATAAGCAACGAAGGATTCAGGTCTTGGGAAGCGCTTAATATCACCCACAATCCCAATTATAATCCCAGCTGCCAGTTTCCCTATTCCGGGAATCGTGAGTAACACGTGGTCTTGAGGCACATTACCCTCTATCATTTTCCTCACCTCCTTCAACTCTTCTCGCGTTTGAAGTAGTGTTCTCGCTAGGACTTGAATCTCACGTAGTACTGTACCAGTGTATTCCAGTTGATACAGTTTTACGTCAGAGAAGTCTCCCTTAGAGAACTTCTCCAATCTCTCCTCGCTCAACTTCTCCTCGTCGCTCACGAGGAAGAGAGCTCTCCTTAACCTGTTCTCTTGTTTCGTTTGCACATCCTTCATGAAGAGGTAGAGTGATACTAATTCTTTTAAGGGGTTGTTAACGTATTCTCTAGCCTTATTTACCATGTTTTCAAGTTTTTCTGCGTCGTAAAAATCTGTTTTCTTTCCCCTTACGTCCTTTTCTTTCCATAACAAGGCTGACTAGTAGGACTTTCACTCCTCTTTCTTTGAAGTATTGGCAAGGTCTTGTTGAGTATACTCCTGTGGGTTCTATTACGATGATGTTTGGCTTCATGGTTAGTATTTCTTCGTAGCCCTTCTCGTTGTTTGTGAATTTCCTCACCCTCCCCTTACTTGTTACCAAGTGTTCTTTTGATACGTCTATTCCAATTACCCCTACCCTTGTGTCACACCTATATTCGTTAGTATTTTGGAAAAGTTCTTAGACTATGATCTAGTGGTATATCCTTTGCCTATAAGCCATAAACTTTCTGAAAGCACTAACGTATCTTATCCTGGCCTTCCTGACCTTGAAGCCCTCTTCGCTCTGCCATCTCAACCTGTAGAGCTCAGCTAGCTTGTAGGGATCTCCATTGAAGTTGGTAACGAAGATGAAGTGCCTGGGTTTCTCCTTGACGTATATCACTTCATAGTAGTAAAGGTCATTGTACTTCAGGACCCTATACGCAACGTAAACCCTGTCATTTACCTCGCATTTCTTCTCGGTTAGAGAGACGTTGGAGAGTTCCTTGAAGCCCTTCAGGTTGGTCTTACCTCCTACCACGGTCTTCACAGGCATCTCCTTGATTACCTTCAAGTTCAGGAAACCCGCGTCAGCAACAACGTAGTCTATCTTGAGGTGCTGAGCAACTTCGCTCACGGCCCTCATCAGGAACTGGGAGGGAGTATCGCTTCTCAAGTCAGCTATCTCCTCGAGGAGGGACAACCTCAAGGGGAACACCAAGTCCACGGACCTCAACTTAACTCCCTTCCTCTTCCCGTTGTAGAGTTGAAATCCTTCCACCTTCCTCGACTCCTTCTCTCCCACGGTTATCGCGGTCTCGTCCACTGCAACGATTGTAGTCTTTCCCTCAACTTTCACGTGAGGGTAGAACTTGAAGCTCCTCTCCCCTTGACTCATCACCTTCTCTCCTTCCCTAACGACCTTCAAGTACTCCTTTTCCCTGTTCCCTGTCAACAGGAACGGAGCTGCGTCCGCGATCCTCGTGTCCAACTCTTGGGAGATAACGTTAAGATTATTGACGATGAAATAACTAGCGAGGGACTTCAACTCCGTTTTGAATCCCGTTTCATAAACTTGCATAACGGAGTCATGGAGTCCCTCGCTTTAACCCTTTCCTGTTCACCTCCTCCCTAGACCTCCCCTCCCCGCTTGATAATGCTAAACAGATGATATTACCCTCTATATACAAACTCCTTTTTAACCATGCTTCTCGTTTAATCTAAAAATTTTTTGATAATCATGTTGAAATAAGCCGATTTTCACAACCATAACTCGATATTTTCCCCTACCATAGAAATTACATCATTTCTAGTAAAATTGGTGAAACACAACTGTACTTCTTAATATTATAGCTTATCAATAAGCATTTCTCATCTAATCAGGAAAGATTCGTTATATATTTTTAATGTAACGTAAAAGTGTAACGATTTTCCTATAAATGCTATTCGAGTATCTTCTGGGAAACCGATTAACCAACTTAACGAGTTGCTGGTAAAGCCAAAAAAGTCGAGGGAAGTTTTTTAACTTCTGGGGGTAGAAGTTACTTCTGGGGGTAGAAGTGCTATTCGATACTTCACCTAAGGATAACAGAAAAGATTTCTTTGATAGAGAAAAAGAAATTGAGAAGTTGAAAGGATTGAGGGCGCCAATAACCTTAGTTTTAGGATTGAGAAGAACAGGGAAATCATCCATAATAAAGATAGGAATAAATGAGTTAAATCTCCCTTACATCTATCTGGATCTAAGAAAATTCGAAGAGAGAAATTACATTTCCTATAAGGATTTCCTACTTGAACTTCAAAAGGAGATTAACAAGTTGGTAAAAAGACTTCCTTCATTACTGAAGGCGCTAAAAAACATTCAAGGGATTGTGATAATGGGAAATGAAATTAAGTTCAATTGGAATAGGAAGGATAGGTTAAGTTTTGCGAATTTATTGGAGAGCTTTGAGCAGGCATCAAAGGATAATGTGATTATTGTCCTTGATGAGGCTCAGGAGCTGGTTAAGTTAAGAGGAGTTAATCTTTTACCAGCACTAGCTTATGCGTATGATAATTTAAAGCGAATTAAATTTATTATGAGTGGTTCAGAGATGGGTTTGCTTTACGATTACTTAAGAGTTGAAGATCCAGAAAGTCCGCTTTTCGGGAGAGCCTTTTCAACGGTTGAATTAAAGCCCTTTTCTAGAGAAGAAGCTATAGAGTTTTTGAGGAGAGGTTTTCAAGAGGCAGATATTGATTTTAAGGATTACGAAGTCGTTTATGAGAAAATTGGAGGAATACCAGGTTGGCTAACCTACTTTGGTTTTATCTATTTAGATAATAAGAATTTAGATTTTGCAATAAATCAAACATTGGAGTACGCTAAAAAGCTTATCTTAAAGGAATTTGAGAATTTTCTACATGGCAGAGAAATCGCTAGAAAGAGGTATTTAAATATAATGAGGACCTTATCAAAATGCGGTAAATGGAGTGATGTCAAGAGGGCTTTGGAATTGGAAGAGGGAATAGAAATATCTGACTCAGAAATTTATAACTATTTAACACAATTAACAAAACACTCATGGATAATTAAGGAGGGTGAAAAATATTGCCCTTCAGAGCCTCTAATTAGTTTAGCCTTTTCTTAATCGTTTTTCTGACTCCTGCCTGCCCTAAACGGTAGACCCAAAATCATTTTATAAAAATAATTTGGATTGAATAATATTAGATCTATTTAACATAATCAAGTTTATAACAACATTAAGAATCCAATAAATTGGAAAAAAGGTTTAAAGCGAGGAAATCGGTATTACCATGAGGGTTCATGAGAATACCAATTCCCTCATTAAATAGTCAACAAGCAAGATATAAATTACTTTCCATGTTAAACTTCCAAGGGAAAAAGGCAGAAAACCTAGAAAAACATTAATCTCAGCATGTTTATGGAACGACTCCATAGAGAGCAAGTCAAGCGCGTACAACATATCACCACAAACCGTGAGAAACTACGCGGAGGAGCAAGGAGTGGATAGTTGAGAAACTCTTGAAACAAGTGAGGAATCCTTGGAGACGATGAAAGGAGAAAAGGAAATAGACTGGACCACTAAAACTTGGTACGGAAAACCGGTGAAAGGACTCAGAAAAGGGAAACTCGTGGAACTATACTACTACACATGATGGCCTACTGGCTTTCGTCACACAAGTGAACGGGATGACCAAGGATAATATCGTGAAGATCCTCGTGGAGCAATTGCAATGGGGTTCAAGATAAGGTTGATAACTCTTGATGGCTTCTACACAGTTGATGTGCTCAACTTCATTTAGGTTCAATTATATAATTTGGAGTTCCCGTTGGCGATGTCAAGATCTATGAGGAGTTTGATGGTGAATATGTTACGAATAGTAAGAGGCATAGTGAGGATGAGTAAGTTAAGTTCAGGCTTCTGGTCTATAGTAGGGAGATCAAGAGGAGAAAGAAGGAGGTTGTTTACTTCGCTAGGAGGACTAATCTTGACCTACCGAAGAATGAGGTGTTGTACAACAAGGTAAGGAGTACGATAGGGACCTCTTACAGGGACATAAAGGCTTTCCTTCCCTTCACCAGTTCCACTAGGTTCGTCTTCCGCGTGTTGATCTTCGTGCTATGGTTCTTTACTCCTTATTTAAGGGTGTGGTGAGGAGGGAGGAGTTTAGGTTATTGCTTATCCTTTTGTTTCCTGATGATTTATTCAATCTGGAAAATTCTCTATTTAAGCCAGAGAAAACGCTTATTAATACTATAGATTTATTTTTAGGGATGTGATTTTGGGTCTATTGAGAAGGGACGAGGCTTTCAACATTTTGTAAAATGACCGGTAGCGGGCTGATGGAAATCTTTAAACTACGTTAAAATAATATTTCTACTGTGATTTTAGATATCTGGTTCATATCTTCCATCTATGGCGGTCCATCCTCCATCTACATAAATGACTGTACCCGTTATGTAAGATGAGGCTGGCATAGCTAGGAACACTGCGACACTTGCTATTTCCATCGGATCAGCCCATCTCTTGAGAATTGTTTTCTCAGTATATGCTCTATACCATTCAGGATTATTCTTTATCTGTTGTGTAAATGGAGTATCGACAACCCCTGGTGCTATAACGTTAACTCTTAACCCGTATTTACCATATTCTGCAGCTGCTGTTTTGGCTAACTGGACTATTGCAGCTTTAGTTGATGCATATACTGCTTGTCCAGGTTCCGTAACTAGATGTCTTATCGATGAAAAGAGTACGATGCTGCCTCCGTTTTTGTTTTCCTTCATAACTTTTAGAAATTCCTTTAATACTATGAAGTTTCCTCTAAGGTTTAGATTGACAACTCTATCGAACTCATCCAATGTGTAATTCTCTATTCGTTTCCTAATGTTAATGGAAGGGGTTATATATAGAGCGTAAATTTCACCTAGTTTGTTTAGACTAAATTCTACTAATTGTCTCACATCATTAACATTAGTTATATCTGCCTTGAATGTGTCATATGTGCTTTGGAGATCCTCTAAGCCTTTTACGTCACTAGCGACTACTTTTCCTCCTAAATCTGTAAATAGTTTGGCTATAGCCTTCCCAATTCCGCTTCCAGCTCCTATTACTACAGCAGTTCTACCTTTCAGTGAAAATAGTTCCATTCTTATCACTTGAAAATGGAGAGTACTGATTCCCTAGATGCTTCGTAGGTTAGTGCTATTACTTTGTCCACTGGGACCTCCATTTCATTAGTTGCTATAGTGAATACTGTATCTCCATCAAGAGAAAGGTTATATGGTTTTATCACTGAGGAAAATCCATTTTCTGCACTGCTGGCAACTCTACAAGCGTCTGAGTTATTTAACTTTGAGTTAGTTATTACAACGCCTAACGTAGTTCCCGGAGTATTGATTTTGAACTCTTCGGTTTCTTCTCCTACTAATAATTCCCCCTTTTCATCGTATATATTACCTATACTATTCACCACCGAAATAACACCTATTTTTAAGTTGTTGTTTTCTATCTCATAATAGCCTTGTCCAGATGGTTTAGCATATTTTATTCCCTTAAGCTTTCCGACTGTTGCACCTCTACCAGCCCAATATCTACCTATCGGTATGTCATAGCCTAAATTGCTCATGGCGTTATATCCCCAATCCGGAGTAGGCATAATAGTGTTATCGTAAAAGTCAAATATAGATGCCGAGACCACGATTGGAATTTTTAGGTTTTGAGATATTTTAAACCCTACTCCCAATTCAAACAACTTCATTAAAACCGCATCAACTACTCTTATTCCGAAAACACTTCTTCCAGTTAACACTATTGCATTTACTGATTGATTACCTCTATGTTTCGGTCTTAGCAAATCTGTACCCAAAGTTGCAGGTGACCCTCCTCTTTGAGAAATCCCTGCAGTATTATTTTCAATCTCGCTTAATATTACTGTAACTCCAGACTTGGACTTCTCATCAGTATATCCACCTACTTTTATTCCATTTATACCTATTTTCAAAATCTCACCTCAAAATTGGATCTTCTTTTCCAGTATAAGTTTCTTTTGCTAAGACAATACCCATTATCATTATTATCCCAGCTATAATAATGTTTATCGACCATGAGTAAAGTAAGCCTAAGTACGTTGATAACGCTAAAGTAGCAGATATAGCAAAACCACCTCCTATTGCTCCCCCATTATATGTAAATCCTACTCCCGTAGTTCTATATTTTTTACTAAACTGTTCTGCAAGAAATGCAGGTAAAGTGGAGAATATCATAGCTTCTAAAAATGCTTGTAAGCTAAATACGATAGTGGATAAATACACGTTCTTTAGCAATCCCAGATACAAAACTGGGTATACGGTGAAAATGAATATTATTGAATAAATTAGCATTGGAACTTTTCTTCCCCTTTTAATGACATCAGCTAGAAATCCGCCAAACCAAACTCCAAAAAGGGAAACCAAATTTATTATAGCAACGCTTAATCCCACAATTGTCCCTGGTATTCCTTGAATAGTCAACACTGTAGGATAGAAAGAAAAGGTAGCAGTGTTTATGTATAACAATCCACTTGTTATCATTAACCCTATTAATACTGAGGAATAAGACATTTTGAACAACTCCTTTATAGGTATCTTGACCACTTCATTCCCACTTTTCATATCCTTAAAGATTGGACTTTCGTCTGTCATTTTTCTAATTATTAACGTAATTAATCCAGGCAATATGCAAGTTGCAAAAAGGACTCTCCATCCTAAAGTTTGGAATCCTTCATTCCCAAACATACTATACAGAGCTGAGTATACTAACGATATTACGAAATAACCTGTACCAAAACCACTTTGCACAAAAGAGCCAATAAATCCTCTCTTGCCTACAGGTACAGACTCTAACGCCAATGTGGTTCCTCCTCCATATTCTGCACCTGCAAACATGCCCTCAGCAAATAATATGATGTAAAGAAATAGTGGAGCTAAAATTCCCGCGGTTTCGTATGAAGGTAATAGGGCTTTAGAAGAGGCTATTAAGGAAAAACCTAAAATCGTTAGAACTAACATATTTTTCCTACCTATCTTATCTCCTATGAAATTTCCAAACACTAAAGATCCTACGGGCCTAGCTAATGCACCAACTGCGAATCCTCCAAAAGTGGCTATTAAACCTAGAATTCCTATGGTTGAAGGGAAAAATATTTTCGAAATAGTAACTGCAACTAGAGCATAAGCTATAGAAGTATAACCATCCATTAACCATCCTAACCATGTAGAGAACACTGCTAGCCATTGTTGTTTATTTAGGCCGTATACCACTTTGTATCTTCAATATATACTAATATAAACAATTTAAAAATTTTTCTGTTTTTAAAACTTTGTGGATCACTTCAATTTTATAATATGTTAAACTCATTGTATACTCCTAAATTCAAAATTCGACGTCGATTTGAAAATGGGTTTAGCGTTGATCCCTATAAAATTTGAAATAGTCCACAAAGCATGTTTTTAACGCCTAGTTGATCTGTTGAACATTTTCCACTAAATTACTATTATCTTCCTTTCAACTAATGATCAGATGTGCAATTTATGTTTAAAAATACCTTCAAAGGCTCAAGAAAAATCAACAAGTTCACAGAGCATCCTTAACGTTAGTGCTTTCAGAAAGTTTATAGCTTTAGGCAAAGGATATACCACTAGATCATAGTCTAAGAACTTTTCCAAAATACTAATGATTAATTATAAATTTCTGTATACTTCTAAAGTTTTGCCCGCAAAACATTATTAAGGGGAAATTTTTAATTAAATATATGTCAAAAATTGATGAGATTATTGAAGAACTAAGAGGGGAGATAGTCGATTTTTTAAAGGAGTTGATAAGAATCCCCACTGAGAATCCCCCTGGATTGAATTATGAGAAAATTGTTAATGTTATAAAAAATAAATTGGATGAATTTGGTTATAAAACTCAAGTAATAGAGCCCACTGATGAAGAGTTGAAAAGTCTGATTAGATTTGGTTATGGTAAAAGACCTAATCTAGTTGGATATTTAGGTAATGGTAACAATAGAATAGCCTTTAACGCTCATTACGATGTAGTCCCTGCAGGAGAGGGATGGAGTGTAGATCCCTATAAAGGAATAGAGAAGGACGGTAAAATTTACGGGAGAGGTGCCTCAGATATGAAGTCTGGTATAGTTGCGCAAATTTACGCAATAGAGATGTTAAGGAGAGCTAAACTGTTACCATCAAATATCCAAGTGATTCAAACAATTGTTCCAGATGAGGAAACTGTCGGTAATAGGAATGCAGGAACTTATTATTTGGTCCAAAAGGGTATATTTAAGAATGTAAATTACGTCATATTCACTGAGCCTACTGGGCCAGATAATGTGTGTAATGGTCATAGGGGTGCAATATGGGCTATTGTAAGGGTTTATGGTAAGAAAAGTCATGGTGGGTTTCCACAGTTGGGAATCGATGCGGTTAAAGCTACCTCCCTAATGATAGAAGAGCTTTATAAGGCAATTCCCGATATTGTATCTAAATACGAGATATCTCCAGAGTCGGGTAAAAAGCCTACCATATTAGTTGGCGTGGTTAAATGCGGAACATGGGTAAATACGGTAGCGGACTATTGTGAATTTAGTATAGTAAGAAGGCTAATCCCAGAGGAAAATTTAGAGGAGGTGAGACATAGCATAATTAGGGTTTTGGATAACATAAGTAAAAGTACTGGAGTAAGGTACGAATATGACGAATTTTATGCGGTAAATACTATGCGTTGCGATGATGAGAGATTAATAAGTGCATTGAGGGAAAAGATTAGAGAGGTAAGAGGAGTTGAGGCTAGAACCGTATTATCAGCAGGGACATTTGATATTAGATTCACTATTAATGAAGGGATAAAAAGTATTAATTACGGTCCAGGAAGAATTGAGCTAGCTCATGCTAATGATGAGTACATATATGTGAAGGACCTACTGGATTCCATCAAGGTTTTAGGACTATTAGTATTAGAACTATCCAATAAGACGAAATAAATACTGCAAACGTGTTTGAAGATTTTTAAAAATTAGTAAATTTCTAACTTTATATACTTATCGAATTTTTACAAAGAATTGAGGGGTATTACAAACACCAATTGTAAATTCTGAGATTAATTGAAAAGGAGATAATAGAAATTCTGTAAAAAATATTCAATAGATTCACAAGGCTTAAATTTCCTCTTTCATTTTCTCTGGAAATTCCATAATCCTCTAGTCTAATTTATGAACTATTTTAGTTCTTTTGGAGCTTTTGGATACTTCTCCCATAGTTTCGGATCATGTGAGATTATTATATTCGTTCTAGGTAACTTTTGCATTGATTTAAGAAGCCTTATTCTAGTATAGTATTCTTCTGCATTGCCCAATAACCAGCCTTTACTTTCAAAGCTTAATTCTTCTGGGACATGTATGAAATCTCCAGTAAATATATAATTGTTATCATTTTGCGTTCTTACCTTTAGCAATATTGACCCAGGTGTATGTCCCCCAATCAAGAGCAATTCAACGCCGGGCAGTATTTCCAAATACTCGGTAGACATTGGGACAATGTTCATTTCTCGTAAGATCTCTAAATCTCTTAATAGATAAGGAACAGGTTTATTTAACCACAAATTTAGTAATGCGTACTTTAATTCTTTCTCGTGAACAATTACATCAGGTTTAGAGTTCTTAAATAGCTCTAGACTTCCAGTATGATCCAAATGTAAATGAGAAAGTATTATAAAGTGTATATCTTCTGGTTTATACCCAATTTTCTTTAACTGATTTTCCATTTTATTTTCTTCTGAATATTTAGTAACTGGAAATACACTCAACGCAATCTGAGGCCATTTCCCACTTACATTATCTGGTATTCCAGTATCGAAGAGTATTACGCCATCCTTATGTTCAATTACTGCACTCATTACACTTACGTCAACCCAATTTCGAGGTTTAGGATTCTTCATGTCCTCTATTGTCATTGGATTCGGAAGGAACCACGCTAGATCTGCGCTAATTTTTCCGTGATCTAAAAGGTAAATTTTACTTACACTCATATCATAAACAAGTTTCTTGTTATTTAAAAAATTTACTATAATAAACTATAGTACTCATCTATCAAGATCTCCAACAACGAACTTTCAGACTTTCTTATATGATAGAGAAGCGTATTAGGTTTGATTCCTAGCTCCTTACTCAAGGATAATAGAGTTTTACGCTTAGGATAATCAAATAAACCTTGCTTATGGGCAATTTTAAGAAAACTTAAATTCCTATCCGTTAACTTATCCAATAGTCTTTCCAATTTCTTTAGATTTATTTCTTTAAAATCTATCAAATTAGTGGTATTCTCTAATTTCTCCAATATGTGACTTACCATTGAGGAGCTAGCAATTATCTTCCATTTTTCTATACCATCAACTATTCTATGAGATATAACTATGGAATTGGTATCATAAAATAAGCTAGAAACAGAATTGTATCTAGGATAAATGAAGTCCATTACAAAAGAATCTTCATCCAAGCAATATAATTTATTTATTTTAACCCCTTTAAAATTCTTAAGCTCGTCAATTAGGTTTCTGGAATCTTTGCCTAAAATCAAAACTTTGGAGACGAAAAACTTATCGTCACTGAATTGCTGAGATAATAGTTTGACATTGACGAGGTATTTTTCAGTACGTTCAGTCCAACAATCAGGATGTACGAGATCTGCAGATATTAATGACAGCTTTTCCATAAATTACTTTAATAGATTAAAGAATAAAAATATTCTTCTATATGATGGTTTGTGGATATGTCGAGTTTCCGCAAATGAGTTAAGAGACATCATAAGTCTAAATAGCGTATCTTATCATTAATTGAAAGGAATATAATACCAGTTTAACGTAAAATATATTCAATATATCAACTAAGCATACATCAATCAATTCTTACCATATGCCCATTAGTTTCTCTAATCGTCTTCTCTGATTTTCCACTTCCTCTTTCTCCGCCTTTTTCTCTTCAATAAAATATATCATTTCTAGTAAAATTGGTGAAACATCACTGATGTGCTTGGTGGTTTTTATTAACTTACGAGGTAATATTTTACAATATGATGTTAACTCTACGTAGTAGATGAATAATATTTCACTTTTCGTTTATACTGTACGATTAATGATCGTAAAAGTACTCTATTTGAGGAGTAAAAGTTTAGTATCATCAAGTAGATATATCTATTATGGAGAGAGCATTTCTGAGATATGTCCCTATCCTAGCATTTATAACAATAATGACAATGTATGTAGAAATGGTAATTTTGCCTTCTTTACCAGAAATAGAAAACCAATTCTCAATAACATCATCAGAAGCATCATGGGTCTTGTCTTCTGAAACATTAGCTGGTATGACCTTAGCTCCCTTCTTAGGAAAATTAGCTGATAGTTATGGAAGGAAAAAGGTCTTAATTTCGATCCTAGTTGTATATATACTAAGTGTATTCTTAACTGCGATCTCACCAAACTATTCCATCCTTTTAATTTCAAGGAGCATACAAGGGATAGGTTTAAGTATAAATCCAATAGCTTATACGATACTAAGGGAAAGAATACCGGATAGAGAACTACCAATAGCCCAAGGTATAATTGCATCAACATTTGCGATAGGTGCAGCTGTAGCACTTCCTATTGGTAGTTACATTTCACAATATTTCTCATGGGAATTCGCTTACGAAACAGCAATACCACTCTTAATTCTTTCTACTATAATTATCTATGTGATATTACCTTCATCCGAGTCAAAGGGTAGTGATAGGAAAATAGACGATGTGGGAGTTATTCTTCTTTCCCTATCTTTCCTAATCCTTGGTATTGGTTTAACCGAAGCTCCTACATGGGGATGGACATCTTTACAGTTCTTCACCTCTTTACTTCTCTCAATTCTTCTGTTTTACCTCTTTGCACTTCATATAAGCAAAAGTAGAAACCCGATAATTGACCCTTATGATTTTAAGAATCCTAATGTTGCTGTCCCACTTATTTCCTCGTTTATTACTGGTTTTGGCTTATTCTTAACTTTCCAGTCTTTAGTCTTCATTTTTGAACTCCCGTCTCCAATAGGTTACGGTATGACTA
Source organism: Saccharolobus solfataricus (assembly GCF_900079115.1). Classification (NCBI taxonomy): domain Archaea; kingdom Thermoproteati; phylum Thermoproteota; class Thermoprotei; order Sulfolobales; family Sulfolobaceae; genus Saccharolobus; species Saccharolobus solfataricus. Next base: position 1,479,215 of record NZ_LT549890.1, on the reverse strand, counting down.
TTTTACAGACGGGAGAGACAATGGCACCAATTGCTTTAATAATTCTAATTGCTGGTCCCTTCTTTGGAAGATTAGTCACAAAGATTGGCTATATGAAAGTAATCCTTACCTCGTCTTCAGTCTCATCTTTCCTTTTACTTTTCCTCGCATATATAATTTCCCTTAGAATTTCCGTTTTAGAATTAATGGGCTTCTTGTCATTAATCTTGTTTTTTATCTCTGGAATGAATGTGACAAGGGTAACTTTGCTAATCGCTTCATCAAAAAGAGAAAGGATGAGCACCTTAACTGGAACTAATACTTCAATGAGGTTAATGGGTAATACTTTAGGTCCAATAGTTGTTGGGTCATTAGAGGATACATTTAAGACTCCAATATTTGAGGGGTATTTAAATAATATACCGATATTTGCATTTGTTCCTTCCAGATTGGCCTTTGAATATGCATTTTTAATCTCTATGGCTACAACTGTTTTAGTGACTATCTTAGCGACTAGGATAAGGGAAAGACCCTCTACTACAACCTATGCTTAAGTAATGAAAGCTAGACTGAATTTGAGACGAAAATTAACTTTTCATTTTTTAGTTTTTAAGCTGTGGTCAGCAGTTTCAGACGAACAGTAAAGTCTATAAAGTTTTTCATGACTAGTAAAAGGGAGTTTATCTTACTCGGGACTTTCCGCTAATGAGGCGAAGAAAGATGAACGGGTTTGGCTTTGGTGAAGTCAAAAGATTGAGGATTAAATATCGTGAAATCCTATGAAGCCCAAATCCCTTCACATTCTTACTTATTAAAATTAAAAACAATAAAATAGATCTAAGCTAAATGAAATATTATTATCTGATGAATTCCACAAAATGTCCCTATGAGGTATACCATGATAATGGATATGTTGGATCATCTATCTCTTTTGCGTAAATAGACACTTTCACTCTTTTCTGTGTCTCTACCATAATGGCTACCTCATCGTTATATGTACCTCTCTTGTTAAGGCTTGCCTCAACTGCACTTGGCTGTGGTCCATGTATATGGCCTCCCCTATGTAGGGTTATGTCACCCTTATTTATTCCTCTTCTACTCATAAATTGTCCAGAGGAATAGAAGATTATCTCTTCAGCATCAATATTATTATGATAATAAGATATCGGAACAGACTGGGGGTGATAATCGAATAATCTAGGCACAAACGTACATACAACAAAATCGTCAGCTGCAAAAGTAGTATAGGCTGTTGGTGGTTGATGTAGTTTACCGGTAATGGGTTCTAAATCGTAAACACTTAAGGCAAAAGGATAAAGATAACCATCCCAACCAACAACGTCAAAAGGATGCGTATCTAACTCTACCAGTTGAAAACCATTAACTGTTTTGATAACTAGCTTGTAATTACCATTTTCGTCATAAGTTCTTAAAACAGGTAATTTTAGATCTCTATTATAATAGAAGGAGCCCTCAACTAATTGTCCATATTCATTTCTGTAGTCTTTAGGCACTTCTATCTGCTTGCCTTCGATAATAAAAAGCTCTGCGTTCTTCTTAAAGGAGAGTGTATAAGTAGTTCCCCTGGGAATTACTAAATAATCTCCCTCTTTTACCTCTATTTCCCCAAATACGCTTTTAAATAATATTTCCCCTGAGTGTACGTAATATATCTCATCAAAATCGGCGTTTCTGTAAAACAATTTAGTATCTCCCTCGTCTACTTTTGAAAAGGATATGATGAGATTATCATTAAATATTAGAGCTATACGATCTAGGAAAACATCGCTACTTTTCCTTAATTTTGAGGTTGAGAGTTTATGGTGTCTATACTCAGCGTCCTTCCACTCCCCTATTGTATTACTTTTCCACTCCCCTAATTTCATTATCCTTGTGGGGGGATTTAAATGATAGAGAAGGGAATATCTCCCATTAAACCCATTAAGCCCAAATACTTCCTCCCTCATTAACTTCCCATCTTTCATGAATACAGTATGCCTCTTCTTAGGCAATTCACCTTGTCTATGATAAAATACCATACTCTATCAATAATATAAAAGGGTAAAAGAAATATTTAAGCGTATAATGGAAAAGTTTCCATGTAAAGTTTATTTTATGGAATTCAGCTAGGAATATATATGGTCGAAAATAAGATAAAACCTGAACTGTTCTGGGTTATGGATTATTACTCAGAATCTGGACTTACTAAAAGGGAGTATTATGAACAAGTCGCAAAAGAAATAGAATTTGCGGAAAAGTTAGGATATAGGGGAGTATGGATTGCAGAACATCATTTTATTGACTATGGTATAGTCCCATCGACATCAGTATACTTATCTCACATAGCATCTAGGACAAAGAATATTAGAATTGGCCCTGCAGTCGCAACAATAGTATTTAAGAATCCCATACAAGTTGCTGAAGAATATTCACTACTTGATACGCTATCAAATGGGAGACTTAATCTAGCCATGGGAAGCGGGTATTTAAAGCATGAGTTCGCGGGATTTAACATACCTCAAGAGGCTAAGAGGGAGATTTTCGACGAGGCGTTAGACATAATTCTGAAGCTGATGAGTGGAGAAAGTGTATCAGTTAATGGTAAATATTTCAAATATGAGAATATAAAAATAAATGTTCTGCCCTTGCAGAAACCCTATCCACCAATTTGGATTGCCGTACTAAGGGCTGAGGCTGCATATCACGTTGGAAAGAAGGGATTTAATTTAATGATGATACCCTATGCTACAGTAGATAAAATCGATGATGTAAAACCAGTAACAGATTCGTATAAACAAGGGCTGAAAGAAAACACTAATGCCGAGATCTCTTTAGCCTTTCATACACACATTTCTAAGTCATTTCACGATGCAGTAGAGGAGAGTAAAGAATATTTACATAGATATGTATTCTCTAGGCTTTATGCAAAAAGGAGAACGTTAGACGACCTTTATAACAGTGGACTACTATTACTCGGAGGTCCAGAGGATGTCGCAAATCAGATCTATAAAATATGGAAATTAACAGAGGTTAATAGATTAATGTTCCTAGTAGATTACGGTATGAAGCCGTTAGCTTTGATACAAGATATCCTTATTAATATTAGAGAGAAAGTAGCTAAACTTCTTGAAGAGAGAGGTATAGAGCTTGACTTTATAACGTAAATTTAGATAGCGATTTAGTGTAATCGTTATACTCCTAGATTAGTATTTTTAGGATATTTCAAGGAATCAATAATATTTCTGAAAATAACATATGGATTTTAAAGTATTTAATCCTATCCCAATATTTGCTATTATTGACTTATAGGAAGTATAGAGTTTGTCATAACTATTCATTATAATCTTTAAATAAAAAAAAAAACAATTTTCCAATAACTGTCTGATTTTTGGAGAGCTAAAGTGTAGAATAATGTAAATATCATGCAAATTTAAAGAAAGTAGTATGTGATTCATAGTTGATCTAATTGGATATTTCTGAACATAACCGCTATTATCTTTGCATTTCCTATTAATGTAAAGATGTATAAATTAAGTTCGAAATAATTCTTATATTTCCCGCAAAAATTTAATGGGTCAATAAAGTAGCATAGCTCTGTAATAGCTTATAACGCATTTCTTTTAGCTACAACTTCATTTCTAGTTTTAATATAATACCAGTATAAAGTTATGAGCTTTTCTTAAGGATAATAGATGTATATTGTTAGAAATTTGTACATTATAAACGTTCTCAAATACTAGAATATCTAAAATTAATATAATTTAAAAAAATATGAAAGGTATCGCAGTTATGGATGTTAATATTAAGGCTAATAAAATAATGATTTAGAGAAAAAGAAATTTATGAAAACACTTTACCTGGATTCATTATGTTATTACTATCAATCATTCTTTTAATTAGAAGCAATAAGTCGTATTGCTCGCCTAATTCTTCCTTAACCCAATTTTTCTTTAAAATGCCAACTCCATGATGGTGGGAAATTGTACCACCTAATTGCATTATAACTCTAGCAGCAGTCTCCCAAACTCTTTTTAATAACTCAAGGTCTTGTTCCATAACCACCACGTTATATAGTGAGGCACCGTTAGTATAGACATGAGTCACTCTGGACAGAACATTTTTAATACCTTTCATGGAGTTTAAGGATTCCTTTAGCTTATCATAAAGCTTAGGCATCGCACTCCAAGTAGCACCTAAATCTAATGTGTCATTCCATAAACCTTGTGAAATTATCTTAGTCATTTGCTCTTCATACTTTCTAGCAAAGACCTCTCTCCAGCTTCTTATCAGACTTCTGTCGCCCTCATTTGCGTTATGTCTCATAGCAAGCTGTCTAATTATCTTCTCATTCACGTTAACTAAATCTTCGTCATATCCCCTAACTCTTATTAATGCAATATTATAAGGGATATTCAACATCATTTCACTGCTTTCCTTATCGTGAACTACTATCCTATGTGGAGGAGAGGTCCTCAAAACATATTCCCTAGTAAACTTTATTGCATTATGAAAATTAGGAAAGAGAAAGGAAAGGTCAGTATGATATGGTGCAAGAGGGAATATTCTCAGTTTAGCCTTAGTTATTACTCCTAAAGTTCCCTCGGAGCCTATAAATAACCTTACAAGATCTGGACTCATGGAAGTTCTTATGGAACTACCGACTTTAACTGCTTTACCGTTAGGCAAAATCACTTCTAACCACAATATTAAATTCTCTATGTTACTACTACTATGTGATCCAGATCCTTTATGAGCTATAGCCCCACCTATGGTAGCTAGATAAAAGGATTGAGGATGATAATCCAGAGTATATCCTCTTTTATTTAACCATTCTTCAAGATCCTTAATTTTTATTCCTACCTCAACTGTTACGCTTAGGTCTTCCTCATTGAACTCTATTATTCTGTTTAGTTTAGATAAATCAAGGATTACGCAATTATTATGATAAGACCCACCCACTACGCTAGAACCTCCTCCGTAAGGAACGATGCAGACATAATACTTATTAGCCAACTTAACAATATTTGAAACCTCCTCGGTAGTTGATGGAGAGAGAACTAACAACGGTTTTCCTAAATTTTTTCCTAAATGTTCTTCTAGAATTAAGAGTGGTGTCCAGTCCCTTTTATACTTATCTAAGTCTTCCACTACGCAATTTGAAAAATTCCTCTGAATTTCATTTATAAACTCCTGCATTAAAACATAATCTTGAAGAACATTAATAATTTTTTCGGCCAGTGATTCATAGTTGATCTATTGAATATTTCTGTGCTGAGCCACTATTATTTTCGTTTTAGTTAATGATTGTGCTACTCAATTCTCCTTTGCGAATTGTAATTTGTAAATAATGTGCTTATAAAAATGTCAATATCAGTAATCATGTATCTCTGCTAATCAGTCGCCTTCATTTAGTTAATTTCGTAGTTTCTTTAAAATAAAGTGAATATACAATGGATAACTGAATCTCCCCTAACTTAGAAACGTTCTCAATTTGTTTTCATCCTCTAATATTTCAGTAAGCTCTTTTAGGAACTTGGCTGCAGTATGTCCATCCATCACTCTATGATCGAACGTTAAACTCAGCCACATAATATAACCAATTGAGATGTTATCGCCTACTACTACTGGTGCCCTTCTTATCCTACCTACTCCCAATATGGCAGTTTGAGGAGGATTTATAATTGGTGTAAATGAGTCTATATCGTACATTCCTAAATTACTTATCGTAAACGTGCCTCCAGATACTTCATCAGGGTTTAACTTATTCTCTCTGGCCTTATCAGCGAGTTCATGACTTTCTTTCGCTATTTCAGTAATTGGCTTAGTATCTGCGTTCCTTATTACTGGTACTATTAATCCTTGATCCAAAGCCACAGCTATTCCTATATTAACCTCTTCAATTATCTTTATTTGATCTCCCTCTAATGTTGCGTTTAAATATGGATGGTCCCTGAGGAGTTTAGCTACTACCTTAACTAGAATATCTGTATAGGTAATTTTCATGCTATACTTAGACTCTATTTCATTTTTCATTTTAACTAACGAATTTGCATTAATCTCAATACTTAGTGTTACTTGGGCCATTGTCTGAAGGCTCTGAACCATTCTTCTACTTATTTCTTGTCTTATTACACTCATTGGTATCACTTCTTTAACCCTAAGACCAGTTGCGGTGAATTTCATTCCTTTTTCGATATTTTCCAGCTCTCTAATTACATCATCTTCCGTTATCATACCGCCTGGTCCTGTCCCCCTAATTTTACTTAGATCTATTCCTTTTTCTTTGGCAAGTCTTCTAGCCCTAGGTGAAGCTCTTACTTCGCCTATTACCTTTACCTCTTCGGTTCGAATTGGTTGCGCTTGTTGTTGTTGAGTAGCTAAAGCGGGTTTAGTAGGTGAGGGTGGAGGTTGTTCTCCAATTTCGCCTATGTACGCTATTATTTGACCAACGGGTACCTCTTCACCTTCCTTAGCGTAAATCTTAAGTAGGATACCACTAACTGGTGATTTTACTGTAGTTGTTATTTTCTCAGTTTCTATTATTACTAAGTCCTCTCCTTCTTGAACTCTGTCACCTTCCTTTTTCTTCCATTGAACTATTTTCCCTTTTGTCATGGTTAAGCCTAACTTAGGCATTAATACTTCTTTGCCCATCTTAGTTCACCCATCTCCTCTCTATAATAACTATTTATATAATTTAAAGACTTAGGTATACTAACTAAGAGAGGACCATCTCTATCAATTCTAACCATTGCCTCATCTTTGGAATTCACTACCATTTCCTTTTCACCGTCAAATGCAATAACGTAGCTACCACTAGGTAAGTGTACCTCTTGTCCCAGTTTAAGTATACTAATTCCGTCTATGAATACCTCTTTTACCAACCCTGGCGCAAGTGTTGCAGCGACCTTAATCTTACCTAACCCGAATTTCACCATTAGACCTAAATCATCTTGAAAAGTTATGGGTCTAATGAGACTGGCTATTGAAGGTATTCCAATATCACCTAATTCACCCTTGGATATAAAAGCATACCTTAATGAGTACTCATCCCATATCGCTCTAGCCCCTACATACCAACCGCTCATAAAAGTTAAATCCACTAATGCCAGATTTTTAAATTCATTATTAACAAAAAGCTTTATGGTCTTTATTCTTTCAACTACATTTGAGATAGCCTTATTCTCCTTAAGGAGGAACCCCAACATCATCCCTAAAACTGTTGGTTCGTATAAGGCACCTAAGACGTTATTTGTTCCTAAGGAGAGACCAAGTATTGGTACCTTGTCCCCTGCCCCTTTGTATACTGCCCGTAGAGTGCCATCCCCACCAGCGCTTACTATGACATCTACTCCACTCTCTATCATGTATTTTGAAGCGTTAATAGTATCATCTGCGGTATTCTCTACCCTCATATCTAGAGTACTTAACTTAAACTTAACATCATCCTTAATATCACTTATTATATCTAAGGAAATTCCGTAAAAGTCTGGCATAAATACGACCTCATCGACAGAGTTAGTTATGTTTAGCCCATAAAGAAAACGCTTTATTGTATCTATCTTAGCGTAGTTAGAGACAAAGGTAGCTTTTGCAACTAGCCTTCTAATATCCCTTCCAGATTCAGGGTTAACAATAATTCCTACAGCCGGCAATCAAAATTTACCCCAATATTGATTTAACTGTATTAACAATCTTTTTAGAATCTGGTAATATATATTGCTCTAAGGGAGGACTGAAGGGTATAGGGACGTTAGGAGTAGTTATTCTCTTTATTGGCGCATCCAAGTATTCAAAGGCTTCGTCTGCGATTATGGAAGAAACCCATGAGGCGAAGCCACATCTGTCATAATCCTCATCCACAATTACAACCCTCCCCGTTTTCTTAACCGATTTAATAACGGTCTCCTTATCGAAAGGAACTATTGATCTCACATCAATAACCTCCACACTTATACTTTCCTTAGACAGTTGTTCCGCAGCCTCTAAACTATGCCATACTGTTCTGGCTATTCCAATTACTGTTACGTCATCTCCTTCTCTTCTTATCTCTGCCTTACCTAGAGGTATAGTGTACTCTTCTTCCGGTACTTCACCTTTTATCCCATATAACACCTTATGTTCTAAGAATACTACTGGGTTATCATCACGTATCGATGAGATTAACAAACCTTTAGCATCGTGAGGAGTAGAGGGTACAACTACCTTTAAACCAGGTACGTGAGCGAAAATTGAGTAAAGGGTTTGCGAATGTTGAGCTGCAGCACTTATTCCCGCACCTATTGGTGCTCTTAAAGTAAGGGGTACTTTCAATTGCCCTCCAGACATATACCTTAATTTAGCCATTTGATTATAGATCTGATCCATTGCAACTCCAAAGAAATCTACAAACATTAACTCCACTACTGGTCTTAAGCCAGCTAATGCAGCACCTACTGCTGCACCTATGAACCCAGCCTCAGATATTGGAGTATCAATAACTCTATCGGAGCCAAATTTCTCAATTAAACCCTTAGTTACTCCAAAAGCTCCGCCATAAACACCTATATCTTCCCCTATTAATATGACTGAGGGATCTCTTTCCATTTCTTGCCTTAAGGCCTCATTTATTGCTTCAGTAAACGTTATCTGCCTCATTTACATGCACCCTAATACGAGTTGTCTGTAAAAACGTCAGTGAGAGCTTCTTCTACTTCTGGATATGGACTTTCCTCAGCAAATTTCAATGCTTGCTCTATTTCCGCTTTAGCCTCTCTGTCTATCTTATCCAATTCCTCTGAATTTATAATATTATTTGAAACAAGTTTATCTCTAAATAGAGTAATAGGATCCCTCTTTCTCCACATCTCTTCCTCCTCTTTATCTCTATAAACTAAAGGATCTCCCTCAAAGTGTCCAAAGAATCTGTAAGTCTTACAATGTAATAAGGATGGGCCTCCTCCTCTTCTAGCCCTATCAACAGCTTCTTTAGCCACCTCATAAACTGCTAGTACGTCCATCCCATCCACTTCTACAGCTGGTATTCCAAAACCTAAGGCCCTCTCAACATAACTTTTAGCAGCTGAATGCCTAGGCTGTAATTTACCAGGTACTAAACTTCTAGTTGACATCGCATACATGTTATCTTCTACTACAAATATTACTGGAAGTTTCCATATAGCAGAGAGATTTAAAGACTCCAAAACCACACCTTGATTCATAGCCCCATCTCCAATAAATGCCACAGCTACACGATCCAAACCTTTAAGTTTAAACGCTAATGCCGCGCCTACAGCATGAGGAGCTCCTCCACCAACTATACCGTTTGCGCCTAACATACCTTTACTATAATCAAAAATGTGCATCGATCCACCTTTTCCTTTACACACTCCAGTTTTCTTACCCATTATCTCTGCTAACATCCTCTTTACGTCTAAACCCTTAGCTATACAATGCCCATGTCCTCTATGCGTACTAGTTATATAGTCATCATCTCTTAGCGTACTCATAACCCCTACAGCTACAGCCTCTTCACCTACATAGAGATGCACAAATCCCGGAATCTTACCAGATGCGAAGAGCTCTTTAGCAGTAAGCTCATGGTATCTAATTAATAGCATCTTTTTATACATGTCTAATAATTTACTTTTAGGGATATCTTGAAACATTATCTCAATAAAAGTATATTAAAATTGAAGTATTTAAATGTTAACAAAATAGCTATGAGAGGGTAAAACGTCGTTGTTGCAAGCAATTTTAGATTTGCGGTATCAGAAAATCGTTAAATTTAAAGATTCCAATGAATAGTCATGAGAAAATTTATACTTCTCTTTAAGTCAGTAACGCAAATAATGGGTCTCAAATTAGAAACTCTAAAATTTTTATCGATATTTTCATAAAGATCATTAATTCCTTGAAATTTCTCTAAAAATACTGCTATTTGATAAATCGTAAAATATGCTTTTATTGTTAAGTAGTGAACCTCACCCCTAAAAATTCATATAAAAAACTTATATGGATCTGCTTTCAATCTCTAAATGACGTACAACATATTATAGTGTAATTATTGACCAATAAACTCAAGGATTAGCGATTTGTTCCGCAAGACTAGGGCAATGGAATACTTGATTACGTCCTAATACTCGTAATACAAAAATAGGTTAATAATGAAACTATGAGTTCCACTCAGCAATGAACATTTCTTTACCCTTTACTTTGTAACATATTTAAAGCCTCAGTAATTGCTTCCAGATAAGAAGGATGAGGCATAACAAGATCTATCGTATCCTTCAAACTTATTTGGTATCGTATTAATACCGAAATAAGAGAAATTACGTCTTCTGCATAGGGCATGAACGCTACCGCCCCAATTACTCTGTTATCTCTCTCGCATATCTTTAAGAATCCTTCACTTTCCCTTTCTACTATTGTTCTAGTTAAATTTAACGTGTTAAAAGTAACACAATTACCATTAGTAGTACCTACATAGGCTATTTGTGGGTAAATGTATATAACCTTCGGTATTCCTTCTACGATGAACTCCCTTTTTTCGCCTAACATGTTCTTCGCAGCTATAATACCAGCATATATGGCTTCATGTGCAGTAAACGTACCTATTATATCCCCTGCTGCATAGATGTTAGGAATTTGAGTTCTCAAATATTCGTCAACGTATATGTACTTCTCGTGGGGAATTTCCTCGAATCCTTCAATATTTGGTTTACGACCGAAGGTTACGAATACAGCATCGCCAGAGATCTTTTGATTATCTTCAAGAGTAACAGACGTTTCGTCAATTTTAGAGACCTTTTTACCTAAGTATAATTTAATCCCTATCTGACTTAGAAAATTTGTAACTATCTCAGAGAGGGTCCTATCAATGTTTTGTAAAAGTAAATCGTTCTTGTCTATAAGATGTACCTCCTTACCCAGTTTCTTCATCATCCAACCTAATTCTATCCCACCTGCATCTCCTCCTACTATAACCACCTTATTATAATCCTCATTAGTATAGGCTAAATCCTCTGTGAATTTTACCTTTCCTAATCTTTCTCTTCTGGTTCCGGTTGAAACTAAAACCTTATCAGCCGCAAGTGAAGTATTTGAAGCGTGAACCATAGACGATCTTAGAAAGCCATTAGCATGAATAACCTCTATCCCATGACTATTTAGCAAGTGTTCTAAACTCTTACTTATAGTATTTATTGAAGTCAATGCGTATTCTCTGAGCGTATTTAAACTCATATTGGATGCTTGCCTAGATATGATAAGCTGGCTTAGTATGGATTTTGTGGGTATACATCCGTAAAGTACGCAAGTACCCCCTAGTTTTTCTTCCCTTTCTATAAGTGTAACTTTTGCGTGTTTGGATAAGGTTAATGCTGAGTAAACTCCTGCTGGACCTGCACCAATTATTACAACTTTCATAATATTATTCTTCAATTTCTCGAATATAAATGCTATACGATATCTTCGCTCTCTTCTTCCTCTACTTTCGCTTGTATATTCAATATTATGATTGAATCATTCTTCTGTTTCTTTATCGTTATTATTACCTCTTTTTCCAATTTATTGAATTCACGATATTAGGATAAACTTGATTATGTTCAATAAATTTAACATTGCTCAATCAGAATTATTTTTGTAAAATGATTTTGGGAGTACCGTACAGGACGGGAAGACGTCAGAGCAGAATGCATACTTTATTCATTCTATAGAAACATATATTTAGTTTCTTCAATATTTCTCTCCCTAGTAGATTCATTTCTATATAAGGAGAGGACTCAATAAATGCATCTATATTTAAACGATTAATGGTAATACTTGCTTTGGACATGAAAACTTCAATATTACCTAAAATGCTTCTATATTTCCTAGTAATAGGAATCTCCAGAGAGTTAAGTTTCGTATAAATTTCGTAGTTGAGGAGTAACCAACCAGAAAATCCAGTGTCAATTAGTGCATCTATCTCAACAGAATTTTCATTCTTGAAGTCAGATACTTTTACGTGAAGTAAAGGCTTTTCATTTATATCAAAACACTCCAGTGAGTTCACCCTCTCCAACTAACCACTTTTCGCTTAAAGCGTAACACTTCTTGTATTTCCTAGCCTCTTTTATCATTTCATCCTCGTTTTCAAAACTGCCTATGAAATTATTATCACAGAATAACGCATACTTTCCCTCATTTACAGCGTCCCAAAAGTCCTTACTCTTTATTACCATAATTCTATCTAAATCTTTATTTATTAACCAAAGTTTTATTGCCTCATTTATTGCCTCACTTACGGAAATACCTTCAATTAACGCTTTAGCCTTTAACATTCTGTAAAGCTTTTCATCAACATCTTTTATAAGTACTTTCATATAGTTTAACTAGTTAAACTAGTTAAAATATTTAAAGTCCAATCTGACTTCCTTCACCATAAATGGCGGATGTTTCCCTCATCGATTCGCTCTTACATCTCTCATTTGAGGGCAGTCGAGAGGATCAGAGACCCCCTCCCATTCAAATTCGTAATTGCAATAACGTCACGATCATTCTCATAACCACAACCGCATTTAAACCAACGATGAGAAACCTCAACCATCCTTTTCCCACACTTAGGACATGAGACGGAAGAATAACCTGGATTAACGTATTGAACCAACAAGTCGTGTTTCTTAGCTTGCCACTCAACCCAATACCGAACCCTACGATACTGCATCAAATATAACTTATCCCTAAACTCTGAAGGCAGATCTTTCACACTAGTATTTTGGAAAAGTTCTTAGACTATGATCTAGTGGTATATCCTTTGTCTAAAGCTATAAACTTTCTGAAAGCACTAACGCTTAATCAAGTTAGTCAACCTTTCCAGTTTGGTAACATTAGCATTAAAATCCTCAGCAATCTCAACAACCCACTTGCCAACCTTCTTGGCAAAATCCTCCATAATACGCTTAACCTTAGCGTGAAAATGAGAAATCCTTGCTCTAATGTGTTTATTCTCCCTCCACCTTCTTGGATACTTTCTCTGCAAACCCTCAGCTAAAGACTTCAAGTGATGAACCTCAGATAAGCGGGTTGGTATCCTAACGTAATGAGTATCATCTTTCCCTACAACTATCTCGCCAATATTAATATCAACAACAACACTACCCTTAGCTTCAACCCTTACCGGCTTCTTCTCGAAAACAACCTTAAGGAATGCTTTACCATCTTTAATTACAAGTCTAGCCTCCTTCATCTTCCAGTCCTTGTAGAAGGAGAGGTTACTTGGATAACCTAGGATTGGTAGTTCACCAACATTTGCAATCCTAACAGTCATTCTTTCAAAGTTTATTGAGTAACTTAGCTTTGGTGTTAACCACACTGTGGGTTTATACACTCTAGAGAATCTACCCCTTAAATGCGAAAATCTGAACTTAAACCCAGCTTGACAATCTTTATCACCTTCTCCAAGAATTTTACTATAATTTCTGTGACTTCAATTAAGTGTTTTAAATCCTCACTTTCATATTCGATATTCTCATACCCAGAATCTATATAAGCATCCTCAATAGCTATCAACTGTTGCCTATATTCTCCAATTAATTCGTTAATCTTTTTGGCTAAATCTTCATATTCGCTTTCCTTAAGTAGCTTTGATAAATAGCTTATCAATTCTCTTATTCCATGTCCTTCATACTCCTTTCCGAAAAGTTCAAAGATCACAAGCTTTAACATATAATTGTAATGCTTGCTCCACATGAAAGGCACCTATATCATAATACCCTTCGTTAAGATCTCTTTTTGCTTCATCTAAAAAGCGTAACGCTCTCTTTTTAAGTAATCTAACCCTATTTCCACTCACAAGTATAGTTGGAAATAGAGGGAAAATAGTTTTTTATAAAAAATTGAGGGAAGCTTCATATGTAGCATTTGGCGAAGAATTCCTATACTCTATAATTCTTTATAAGTAGTTACGTGAAAATCTATCCTTCTTTAATAAATATCGAATATAAACATGTCCAAATTAGATATCTTTAATGAATCGTATCAGCATATAGGTAACAATTTTGTTAATTCAGTATAAATCATAAATGGTATAAATCTAGTTTCGATTCACCACAAGATTTATCCGTTAGCAAGGGGATTCAGGAATACACTGATAGTTGTAATTTGTGAATAAAAAGTGTTAACACGATTAAGCATGTATTCCCTTTATGAACCATCTTCATTTAATTGAATTCGTCATAATTTTTGAAATATAATGAATTTATAATGAAAAGTCAAATGTTTACTGTTAATTTTAAATTTAAGAAAATTTAACTAGTTTAATGTCTATCTAAGAAAATTGAAGGATTAAACAAAGTATATTGAAAGAAAATATTTATATGTGCCATTTTTAGAAAATGGTTCCATGGTATATGGTGATTTCATTAGAAATCAAGAGGTAAGAAAAAGAATTACAAAGGAAGAACTTGGGATAGAAGAAGACGAAATCCCGGAAAGGGTAGTTGTAACACCTATGCCATTTAATACTCAATTTCCTAAAAACTTTGAAGATACTTTAACTAACTTAGGAATTAAAGTAAATAGGTTAAAAGTGGAAGACCAAATACTTAGACAATTCGGAGGAAATTTATTGCTTGAAAAAGACGGTAATAGAGGATTTATTGCGTTCATAGGCAGAGGTCTGATAGATTTCACTGAGAGGATAAGGATTTTAGCTACAGTTTCGCGCATTAAAGATATATTATTTATTGGTACTGCAGGATCGTTATCTAATGAAATATTAATAGGAGATCTAAATATACCAAAATACGCCATCCCATTCGAAAACGTAAGTGATTTTTACGCTGATCCTACCATAGCAATTCCACAAGCTGATGAAAAGTTGCTGAACGAAGTTTATGAGTACGCTGAGGAAACTGGAGTTAAAACCCACTCAACCTTACATGCAACACTACTTTTCCCTTATTCCGAAACTACTGAGTTCCTAAACTACTTATTAAATATCGGCGTTTCTACGATAGATATGGAAGTCAGTGCTTTTTATAAGATGTCTAGATTTTACGGTAAAAGAGCTGTTGCAGTATTACGAATTTCAGATATGCCTTTAATAGAACTGCATAAGCAAGAGGAATTGATTAAGGCAAGAAGGGAAATTGCAGTTAATGCTGTTTTCAGAATTACCTTAAGATTCTTAAAACTGATTTAACTTGATGAGGTTAAGAGTGTGAAAGGACCCATCTAGTTAAAATTTAATTTTACGCCGTCTTAATTATTATCGAGGCGTTATATGCTTTTCGTTATAAACCTAAGGAGAAGAAAGAGAATTTATGCGATAGAAAAAGAGATAAATAAAGTTAAGGGAAAATATTAGCAGAGAGATTTGGAGAGCAGTATACGGTAGTGTTTCCGAAAAGTTTATAGATTAGTATTACCAGATTGAACTATGCAAGATTTGGTTCAAGCTTATAAGGAAGAGAAGAACGCGAGAATTAAGGAGAGGATTCTTGCGGTGAAGCTGCACGTAGTTGATGGTAAATCGGAGAAAGAAGTTTCGAAAATGCTTAACAAGGGCTATTCCACGATAAAATTGTGGATTGGCAAGTACAAGAAAGAAGGTCTTGATGGACTAAAGGACAAGCCCAGATCAGGAAGACCCAGAAAAGTAGAAGAGGAAAAGATAAAACAAATTCTGGAAGATAAGCCCCAAAAATACGGAATACAACAAGAATATTGGACAATGAAAACACTCAAGATAGCACTACAAGAATAAGGAATAGAATACAAGAAATCCAGACTATACGAACTAGTCCACGAACTAGGATACAACCTAGTAAAACCCAGACCTACCAACATCCAAGCAGAAAAGGACAAGTGGGAAGATTTTAAAAAAAAAATAAAGAAATTGGAAAGAAAGGCACTGTTCTTTCTAGACGAGTGTAGGACAGTAATTAGCACGTCAATTAAGAAGGTTCTAGCTAAGGTTGGCAGTAAGCCCGTAATGCGCGTCAATATAGGTTTTTCCTCAATCTATGTTATTCTAGCTATAAACGCTTGGACCGGCGAAGTAGTGGTTTCTCTTGCTAAAAGGCCTAACTCTGAATCCGTTAAGTATTTCTTGAGGTACTTTAAGAGGCGTGTGGGTTAGGGTTTACATGGTCATGGATAATTACTCTCCTCACAAGACTAAGGGTACGCTTGAGGTTTGTCGCAGGAAGGGTATTCATCCCGTGTTTACTCCTCCTTACTCGCCTGAGCTTAATATGGCTGAGGCGGTCTTCAAGTCCCTCAAGAACTACATGAGCAATAAAATATTCTATACGATAGAAGACGTTAAAAACTGTATTAAACAGTTCTTTGAAGAAAATAAGTATAGATTTAATCTTAATGCAATAACATACCTAGGATTAGATAAAATTGAAGTCTAAGAACTTTCAGGAAATACTAGTGAAAGTCAATCCTATACTATAAAACCATAAAATTAAATAAGCACCCATTAATTGTAATGAAAATGAAATTATAAATGAGATGGAGAGAAATGAGAATTCGCAATTTCTAAATACACTCATAATTAATCCGTAGAGGGTTTACATAAAAAGTTTTTGAAAACTTGTAGGCTACGAGTAGCACTTTACGGTTTTCTCCTCCTCTTGAACAGTTTTTTGATTCCACCCACCTCGTGATAAATACTTTTTATCAGCCTGGCCAACCTTTTGGCCCCGAGCCTCAGACCCGTGGAGTACTTGAAGTATTGGACAACGAGGAGGGAGAGAGCCTTCAAGGCCACGAAACCTGAGTTCCTAACCCAGGTAAGGAAGGACCCACCCTCGAGTCCCAAGGCCTTGAGCTCTCTAATCAAGACCTCGATGTCCCAACGGTTCTCCCAAGTTGTTATAATATCTTCAGCCGTGTCGTTAAGGTCGGTGGAGAAGAAATACCTCCTCCCGTAACCCTTATAATCATCTATAACAAGTAACTTTATGGGAGTACCCAAGTATTCTACTAAGTACTCCCCTTGGGGGAACTCGCCAACGGGCACGGATCTGCCACCCTCGACGACCCGCGCGTTGGCCTTGAGTTCCCCCACAGTATTCCCTTGGAGAGTCCTCGAGTTCACGTACCACGAGTCGAAGACCTTGGATTTCACATTCAAACCTGAGAGGGAGGACAGAAACTCCAAGAGGGCATCTATCTTGGTCTTGAACTTCACCTCCTCACCCCTACGCTTGAGCTCCTCCTCCACCTTTCGGGGTATGTAGGCAATTATGTGGATCACGTAGATCTGGTTGTTCACCAGATCCTTGACGCCAATCACAAGGAGTTGGATCGCGGACTCGAACCTCTTGTGCGCCCTACAGTAGAAGATCTGCGCCCCGTTTCTGGAGACCGGCATGGCCCTAGCGTAGAGCTTGTGGTCGTGGGTGTCGTCCACTATGAGAAGGACAGGATGATCCCCGACTAACTTCTTCACGACCTCGATTAGTTTGGCTTGAGCTGCTTTGTCCAAGTTATTCAGTACGGTCTCGTAGTCCATCTCGGCCTCCTGAGCTATCTCGGTAGCATTTCTTCCCACAACCGCCCCCAGGACGAGCCTCTTGGCAACATCCTTCCTCGTTCCAGTCATGGATAGTATGACCTCGTTAACTGCCTTTTCCAATGCCTTATAGTACTCCTCCCTCGTCAATTCTTTGGTCATACTAAAATTAAAGGCTCTAATTTTAAAAAGTTTTTATGGGCCTCTTGAACTGCCAGGATTTTCCGATAAATGCTATACGAGCATAACGTCAACCACAGTAATTAGAATATTCACATAAACTATAAATTGTCTTTGAATTTCTACAAATTTTTTATAATCTTTTTCATAATAATTTTCATAATAATTGCAAAGGAGTAAAAAGGGCTATTAAATGGGGGAATGTTGGGAATGAGTAAGTTAAGGAGTTTAACTGGCTATATTTTGTATAGACAAAAGCTATTACTCTTCACACTTACTAAGAAATTGACTATAACAAGATCACGATCTATCAGATTAATTAACTTTTCTTTAAAGTCCTAACTATACCGTGTTGGTTAAAGAGAATTGAAGTATACTATAATAACACTTAAAACTGCATGATATAATACTCTAAGCATGGAGGAACTAATTAAAAAGGCTAAAGAGTACGACATTGATATTAACGACTTAATAATTGACGCTATTTCAAGGAAAGATCCTAAGGAGGCAATTAACTTAAGAATAGAGCTAGCAAAGAAATACATTACAGAAACAGAAGACTATTTGAAGAAAGGTGATGCGGTACAAGCCTCGGAAAAGGCTTATAAAACTGCTGAAGAGATCGTTAAAGCACTAGCAGAGAAGTTCAATATTCCAGAATATCAACAAGCATTGAAAGAGGGAAGGTGGTATACTTATTGGTTAGCTTCAGCAGTTAATAGACTAGCTAAAGATTTAGGAGATTGGGTTTTAAACGGTTGGAATTCTGCCTATATTCTTCACGTATGGGGATTTCATGAGGCTAAGCTTTCAACTGCAGACATTAGTGAACATTTAAGAAAAGTTAAGGAAATGTTGGATAATGTAATAAATATAATAGGGAAATAGTTTACCTCGTAGTCTATTCAAAGTGTTAGCAATCTGGCTAAAAACTTAGTCTTCAGACTATTAATAATTAAGGGGAGAGGGGTGATATACGGGGCCTCCTAGAAGGATTGTGATGAATACCGGACTCATCCGTGAAAAACACCTTAACACCCTTCTTAATAACACCCTTTAGTCTATCCCTCAAGATGTTATCTGCGTTAAAGGGCCTCTTCTTGTTATATGTAGGGGATTTTCAATCTTTTCCTAGCTATTCTCCTTGATTCAATGGAGAAGGAGTTCTATTATTCACTTTTGACGCATGATTATACGAGCTATTGGGTTGATAAGTTTCGCGACGTGCTCGAGAAACTGGAGGAAGAGGTTAGTATGAAAAAGTTTTTATCGATTCTCCTTTATTATTTATTCTCAAGTTCTATCAAGTTTAGTTCATTAACTATTCAGACTTATTCGAGTGTTCTTCTATATTTTGTATTGAGAAATATTAATTTCTACTTCGCATCTATTAGGAAAAAGGCTATAATCATGGAAAGTAATTTATACCCTATTTGTTGAATGTTTAATGAGGGAATTGGCATATCGTGAGCCCTTATGGTAATACCGATTCCCTCGCTTTAAACCTTTTTTCAATTTGTTGAATTCTTAATATTGTTATAAACTTGGTTGTGTTCAACAAATTCTATATTGCTCAATCAGAATTATTTTTGTAAGATGATTTTAGGAGTACCGTAAAGGGCGAGGTTTCCTAAACTATTGGTGAGAGTTGAGGCTTTAGAGATATTCTTGTCCTTCACACTACATGAAAGTACAATCAGCTATTGAAACTATATATTTATAAGCTATCTTCAGATTAGATAAAATGTGGTTCCTAAATATCTAGTATTGGCGTATGCAATAACACCCATACACGTAGGTGCAGGGAAATCCTCTACTGGGGTAGTTGATTCGCCCCTTGTAAGAGACTCTATCGGTTATCCCATAGTTTACGGCTCAAGTCTTAAAGGCTCATTAAAGTCGTTCTTAATAGCGAAAAATGAAAGTTTAGCAAAATGCGTTTTCGGCGGAAAGCCAGAGGAGGAAAATATTTTAACGAGTAAATACGTACTCACTGACCTCATTCCAGTATTTTATCCCGTTTCAAGTATTGATGAAGGATACATTTATATTACCACCAGATATTTAATAAATCATATCGAAGATTTGATGAGTAGACTGGGTATAGGCAGTTTATACAAAGAAAGTAAGGAGAAGAGCGAGGTAAGGATATTTCTGGGCAAAATCAGTACTGAATTATCTCTTCAGTTAAGTGATGAGGTGAGATCTTTAGGTAATTTAATCAAAGATAAAAATAGAGTCTACGTTTTAGATAATAGTATAGGATTATCGGCCGTCGAATCCGCTTTAACAAGAGTTACTAGAACTGAATTAGATGATAATACGAAGACTTCGAAAAACATATGGTCTGAGGAATATATACCTCAAGGTACGATATTGCTTAGCGGGATATTCGAAAGAGAAATAAGTAATAGTTATTGTGAGGAATTAAATAGAAATAATGTTAATATAGACAATGAATTCTTAAAATTGATTGATAATGTTTCAGTATTTATAGGTGGTAAGGAGAGCATAGGTAAGGGATTAACTAAGATTAAATTAAAAAGGGTGAGTTAGGTTTGGAATCAGAATACGTTAAATTCGCTACAGAGATAGGTAAGAGAATAGTTTCAGCCCAATGTAAAATACAATCCGGGCCTTCTAAACCCGGATTGCTTAGGAGATCCGCAGATTTTCCATCACTAATGTTAGGTATAGGGTTTTCTCCTGCATTTACATTCTACATTTCAAAAATAGAGGATTACAATCGTTTTAAGGACATTTACAATTATCTATCAGGCGGTAAAGGAAATCCTGCCTCAATTTGCAAGGAGTTGGATAAAAGAGAAGGTTCGGGTTATGCTGGCTACGTAGCAATTATACTCTTGGTATTAAATAATATAGGTAAACGGATAAGGATAGGAGATGACCCTAAGGATATATATTATTCATTACTAGACGTAGCCTCTAGCGTTGGGTCTAAAGAAGAAAGGCTAATTCTTCCATACTTAAATGAGATAAAAAAGGTATTGGAGGCGTTACCATATGGTTAATCTAGATGAGTTAAAACAAGAAGTAGAAGAGTTAATTAGGAGTAAAAGAGTTGCTAGAATTAATTTCGTTGGAGTAACCCCTTGGTGGGGAAGGGATCATAGGGGTTATACGTCAGATCACGTAGATGAGGACGGAATTGTAGGTAAGCTCAGGTGGTTCTTGAGAACTGTATACAATAGGTTTTGCGTCAAGAATTTGAATAGTTATGATGAAGCCGATAGTTACGTTTTTGAATATTTAGGCTCTGGAAATCGAAAATCGCTCTATATTTTCAAAGTAAGTGACTCTAGATCAATACCTAACAAGAAATATGAAAAGTTAAACAGAGTAAACGTTATAATTAGAGGCAAAGAGCAGGAAAATTTAATTCCAAGAGATATGAATTTCACGCTAGAAATCTTCAGAAGTAATGACGATCCTAAATATGACGAAATAGTAGTCGGAGGAGTTTTAATCACCATAGCCTTTTTGGGTATAGGATTTAGCCCCAATAGGGGTTTCGGTAGATTTATTCCGGCTGAATGTAATGATACTGTAGCTAAGGATATATGTAGTTCAGTTATAGAAGGTAAAATAATAGATGCATTCAATAAGTTTTATGAGAAGTTCCGCGAAATAGAAAAAGGTTGTAATAGGATAAATGGTTGGGAGGAATCTCACGTTCCTCTGGCTCCTTTAACTGAAAGCAACGGCCCAGACAGAATTCAAATTATAGAGGCTTGTAATAAAAACGATATCATCGATGTACTTAACGTCATACATAAATCTGTCCTAAAGAGTTCCTTTAAATCTAATATCAGAGATCCTGCACCTCACATACACACATGGATTTACGGATTGCCGAGGAACGCAAGTATAACGGTATCCACTACGCTAACAGATATACGCGATGTCGAAATAAAGGAAAAGGTGGGAGAGAATAACGTTAGAAAGGAAATTGAAGATCTCTTCGAAAATTTAAAGAAAAGCGGTAACATCAAAATTATTGAAAGATATGATAAAAGGGCAAATAAACAAGTGCATTATTTACGCTCTCCTTCTGGATATTATAAACTGGAAGGCTCTAAACTTACTGACGTTAAAAGAGAATCAATGTTTATCATTTCACCGATAAGAACAAGTAATAACAGTTACACCATTTCCATATTGCCGTTCTTGTCTCTTAAGGATAACGAAGAAGCCCTCGATAACTTAGTACACATAGGCATACATGATGGTAGAACAATTCACATAGTACCGTTAAAGGAAATAATTAGCATGAATAAAGCTGATAGTTATCTCTTCGACAAAGAAAAAGAGCTTGCTATAAATAACAAGGATCTATCCTTCCCAGATAATGTGAGCAAATTGATTCAAGTTTATACTACTGCATTAAAGGATAATATAATGAAAGAGTGTCGATAATTATGGAAAGACAAAGAGGTAATCAGTTACTTAGAATAATATCTGAATATATGACTAATCTTAAAGAAAAAGGACAGAAGTTAGCGAAAGACAATACAATGGAGAATTTAGTAAATTTCACACCACGATACAATCTTATAAAATCTTACCTCGATGATGTGGAAAGAGCTTTAGATAGATCGGGATTGTGTTATGTGAAAATTACCTTTATAACTCTAAGTAAATTGCTAACGGGTTGGAGTCCAATATATTTCATAACAGAAGTTCCACTAGCATGGGATATGATACTAGATACTCCTTATATTGCCGGATCCGAAATAAAGGGGATTGTGAAGAATTATTTTAAAGAAGTAACCAGTAACGATAAAGTAGAATCTTGTTTATACGGTGATGAAGGAAAGATGGGAAAGGTGATTTTCTTCAACGCATACCCCATAGATGGTAAGAACGTCTTAACGTATGATATAATAACTCCGCATTATAATGGAGCTAAAGACGAATACAATGTTAAACCAATTCCTATAAAGTTCTTAGCTATAAATAAGGGTATTACGTTCAAGACGTATTTAGCTTTCGATAATAAAGAGTTGAATGAGTGTGGAAAGGATTCCTTATATTTATTACTTAAGACTATGATTTTTTCAATGAGAATAGGCTGGGGGAGAAAAGTAACTAGAGGATATGGAAGTTTAGATATAAAGGAGATGGACGTGAAGTGTCATGGTGAGTGAGAAACCACCAATAAACTTTTTAGAAAATCGTTACATTCTTACGGTGAACTACCCCGTCCTAACGGTAGACCCAAAATCATTTTACAAAAAATAATTTTGGTTGGGTAATATCAGATTCTGAAAAATAATAGAATTTATAGCTTTAACAAGAACGCAACTAATTGAAGAAAGATTTAAGGTGAGGAAACCGGTATTATCACGTGGTGAAGACAAGGTGATAACACCTGGTCTTCCCCACCAAAATAATATACAACAAGTAGGGTATAAATTACTTTCCATGTTGAGCTTCAAGGGAAGAAAGGCTGAGGAGGTATCGAGAGTTCTGGTCTCCGCGTGCTTGTGGAACGACTCCGTGGAAAGCAAGTCCAAAGGGTATAACGTGTCACCACAGACCGTGAGGAACTACGTGGAGGAGCAGGGAACTGAGGTGATCGAGAAGCTATTAGAGTCCATGAGGAGGATTTCCATGGAGATACTCAAGGGAGTGAAGGAAGTCGACATCTCCATAGACTGGACAACCAAGACGTGGTATGGTAAGCCGGTGGAGGGACTGGGTAGTTCAGCCAAGGGGAACTCGTGGAACTACGCTACCGCGACCACGAAGTATCAGAATATGGTGCTCCTCCTAGCTTTCGTTCCCCAAGTTAACGGGATGAGCAAGGATGAGATCGTGAAGCTTCTCATGGAGCAAATTGTGGGAATGGGCCTCAAGGTGGGGCTCGTAACCTTGGACGCGGGATTCTACACCGTGGAAGTCCTCAAGTTCATATCGCAGTTCAAGTTCGTGATAGGAGTCCCTGTGGGGGACGTGAAGATCTACGAGGAGTTCGACGGAGAGTACACGACAAACAGTAAGAGGCATAAGAAGGAAGAGCAGGTCAAGTTCAGACTCCTGGTGTATGGTAAGGAAATCGTTAAGAAGAGGAAGAAGACCGTGGTGTACTTCGCGAGGGCGACCAACCTCGACCTACCCAAGAGGGAAGTGCTGAAGTTGTACAACAAGGTTAGGAGTCCCATTGAGACGTCTTACAGGAACATCAAGGCCTTCCTTCCCTTCACGAGCTCCACCAAGTTCATCTTCCGCGAGTTGATCTTCGTGCTGGCCATGATCTTCTACTCGCTTTACACCGTGTTTAAGAACGTCATGACAAGAGAGGAGTTTAGATTGCTGCTCATCCTCTGCTTTCTAGACGATTTATCTGATCTAAAGGATTTTATATTTAATCTTGAGAAAACACTTATTAATACTATAGATTTATTTTTATGGAGGTGATTTTGGGTCTACCGCTAAGGGCGGGGTATCTCCACCTCGCGGTGAAGATTTCCTGCTTCTCAGAGAAACCTCGATCCCCCTTCACCCACAGCTGAGGTTCCATCGAACGGAATCGTTCTCTAATACCCCGTGTGAAAGAGAGGTTACGGAGGGTTTTCTCTCCACAGGCTTAAGATCCCCCAGTCCCGAGGGTACTGACCCAGCTCTTACAGCCAAGGTCTAAGAAAATTTTGAGAGTCTGGGACAAATTAGTCTAATGGGTTTCTAAATTTATATAGCATTTCGGGATTTTTAATCTAACGCTTTAGACCACAGTAGATCGTGAATCGCGACCCTCGCTAAGACCGTCAAGTGGATCCTCTCTTCTCTGACCTTATTTATGATCCACCCTGTCCTCCTTTTAATGAAGATCAGAGCCTCTCACGCTTAAAATACTCCTCCAAATACTCCAGTGGGTTCTTCATGAACTTCAATATCATCTCCCTCCACCTTTTCCCTCCCTTGATCGTAGCGTTAGGGTATCAAGTAGATCTCAGAATCAAGGAAATCATCCAGTGTAGACTTGCTATAGTACTTATCAGCCCTCAAGAGTCCACTTGAACGCCAAGATCCCTCAGGACCTCGAGAACCATCTAATAAGCCTCCCTCTCACTCTTAAGCGAATAACCGTAAGCGACAATCAAGTTACTACCCAAGTCAAAGATGAAGAAGGAGTACACGAAGTTCTCCCTTCCTTTATCTCTTCCTTGGATTTCTCTCTTTCACTCTTGTAATGCTTGGTCACTACTGGGGAACAGCCCGTCCATGGTCGCGTCAATCTTAAGGTCATCAACGGTCTTTGAGAGTAGGTTGTAGAGGATGACGAAGACGTGAGGTGGGAGTATAGTCTCTCTACTGTCTTGTGGCTTATCTCCTTATATAAAACATATTAGTCAGATCTGCGTATTACAGATCTGACTGGGGTTGAGGCCGTTGATCTCCTTGGGCTTAGAGCTCGAGAGGGAGCTTGGCCTCCTCCAATTCGGACCGGAAGTTGGGCTTGAAGCCCGAATAAAACATAAGGGTGAGTATACATGGAGGCCCCAGTCGCCGGAATAGATGTTTCAAAAGATAAATTAGTAGTGTACTTCCAAGGTAAATACTATGAATTTCAAAATAATAAGCAAGGTTTTGAAGGAGTAAAGCAAGTCTTGCCAAAGGGTTGTAAAGTTGCTATAGAAAGTACTGGAATTTACCACATCAACTTGGCTAAGTACTTGGGTAAGGAGTACGACGTGAGGATTATTAATCCCCTCATACTCAAGAAGTTCAAGGACATTAGGGGTAAGAAGAGTGATAAGAATGACGCTAAAAAGCTCGCTGAACTAGTTATAAGTATGGGCAGTGAGTTTACAACGAGTGAGGCTAAGGAGTTAACAAGCCAATGGGATTTTATCACAAGGAGCATTGTTAGGGTTAAGAATAGGCTAAGGAGAGATTTAATACTTCTAGGCTATAAGGACAGTTTGTCCAAGAAGAACTTGAATGAGGTATTGAGGGGGGAGGATAATATAGTATTATCTGAGGTTAGGTTCCTCTTGGATGAGTTGGAGAGGCTTGAGGTTAGGAAGAGGGAGATTGAGGAAGAGCTTGAGGATCTTGTTCCTAAGGATAGTTTGATCTTCACGATTCCGGGTATTGGCAGAACGTTGGGTTGTATAATTTTAGCAAGGGTTGGTGATGTTAAGCGTTTTGGTGACAAGAAGAGGTTTGTCGCTTATTGTGGTCTCGATCCTCTTGTTGAATCCAGTGGGAAGAGTGTTGTATCGAGAGGCATATCTAGGAGGGGTGATGCTGTTTTGAGGAGGGCTTTCTATCTTGCAGCTTTAACTGCTATCAAGGTTAATCCTATTATTAAGCGGTTTTATGAGGAGCACAAGGGGAATTTGAAGGGTAAAAAGTTGATTACTGCTTGTGCCAGGAAGCTTGCTGTTATTACTTGGGCTGTGCTGTATTATAATAAGCCCTTTGATGCTAGCGAGTAAAGCAGGTGACATCACTTGAATAAGTAGTGTGTACTATGCTCGATTTTCACGGAAAGGTTTTTATACCGGAAGCTCCTTCGTTAGGTTCAGTAGTGATGCTAGTTCTGCGGTTTCCCTGTTGGATAAGCCTAGATATTCCTTGATTATCAGTATGTATGCCTTCTCTTGTGGGGTTAGTTTGCTTTTTCTCCCTTGTTCTTTCTTGATCTTGACGAACTTTGCCTCCTCTAAGTCTTGCCTTAACTCTCGACCGAATCTTCTTAATCTGGCTAACCTCTCTTCTTCGCTCTCCTTATTGTTCTCTATCTTACTGAGCCTACTTTCCTTGTACAACTTGATCAAGTCCTCTATTGACTCCTTGAAATTGTCGAAGTCTTTCTGAGTTAACTTCTTATTCATGTGTTCATGATAGAAAATAAGGGGTATCTAAAGTTTTTGTCCCAGAGTCCAAGTATATACCTGCTTTGTGGATTGCTTCAGAATTGTACAAAAAGTTTATAAATTATTCGTTTAAGTATTACCTATGGAAAAGAGTAAGTACAAGAGGGACTGGAGCAAGTACGACGAGAACGTCATAACTAGATATAAGTTGATGTTCCCCTTCTACGTATTCGAACATTGGTGGGACTTATTAGCAGAGGAGAACAGGAACGCTAGGACAAAGTATAAAGCTCCGAAGGAGTTCAACGAATTCCTAGCATTCTTACACATCTTCCTACCTTACAGAGCAATAGAAGGAGTATTGAGAGCCTTAGAACAATTGAAGATCATCCCCACAAGCCTCGACTACTCAACAATATGGGAGAGAGTGAGGAACATGAACATAACCTTCCCCGAGACAAGTGACGAACTTGAAGTAATTGCAGACGCTACCGGCATTAGCACAAACACGGGAGGACAATACATTGTTGCCAAGTGGGGTAAGACTAGGGATTCAAAATTCCTCAAGATCGAGATAGTAATGGACAATAACGAATTCAACGTGATAAACGCTGAGGTCACTAGCAACGAGGTTGAAAGTGCTGTAAAAACAGTTAAGGATCTTCAAGATAAGGGAAAGAAGGTCAAGAAGTTTTATGGAGATAAGGCATATGACGCCAATGAGGTTTACAAGACCGGAGTTGAGGTTGTAGTTCCTCCCAAGAAGAACGCTTCTACTAAACGCCATCTTGCTAGACGTAAGGCTGTGCGGGAGTTTAGGAAGTTGGGTTATGATCGTTGGAAGGAGGAGAAGGGTTATGGCGTTAGGTGGCGGGTCGAGTCCTTGTTCTCTGCGGTGAAGCGTACTTTTGGGGAATCGGTTAGACAAGTTTTGCTGGGCAAGTAGTTGAGGCTAAGCTCAAGTTCTGGGCTTACGCTAGTGCTTTCAGAAAGTTTATAGCTTTAGGCAAAGGATATACCACTAGATCATAGTCTAAGAACTTTTCCAAAATACTAGCGTGGATGGTTAACTTGGCGAATTCTGTAGTCGGTAGGGCTCCGGGCATTAGGGTGTAAGCTTGAGAAGAACGTTGAAATAAATATTAATTACTGAAAAATTAGTGTTATACAATATCGTTTTAATGAGACAAATTGAACGAATCAACAAAGTAGGTATATACCACAAAGTTTATAAAGCAAGACTTGAACAGCATAACGATGTCAAAAAAAGAGAGTTATAAGGAGTTAGTTGAAAAATCAGATGTTAAAGTGCTGAAGCAAGTACAGCTTAAGGATGGATACTACGTAATGGAAGATAGGCATGTTTTAACACATAGCTTACTTCATAAAATAAAAACTTCGTTAGATGATACTAAAGTAATAACTACAGTTACACAACGCGATGACGGATCACTAAGAATTACTCTTTTCATGTATAAGGTAGTCGGAGATAAGGATGAACAAGGGTTTTACACAATTAAGAGTAGGGGAATTTACATAAATATTAAGGGGGATAACGTAGAAATATTTGAAGGTGGACCTGCAGAAGTGAAATCACCGTTGATTGAGTCTAACCCGGGTGAAGAAAAAGAGGTGTTATTGAAGGCTATAACTAAAGGTACTGAGAACGAAATGTTCTCTAGGTTCTTGGAAGTAAATGGATCATCAGGGCTTACAGATCTTGTAAAGAAAACTAATTTTCATAAGGTGACGTAATGATGGCTGGGTTAGATGAATGGACAACTGAAATATGTATTGACGGAGGTTGTGAAGATGCTTGTACCATAAGTTGAAGTTTACCCCCTTGGTACAGATGCAGCATGTTATGCAGGATGTCTAGAACTCTGTGCAAGTAGTGTAGGCTGTGATTGATTAAGCTTTCGCTATATAATCCCTAATTACAAAAGACCGAAAGCCCTACCCCTTCTAGGGGTGGGATAAGCGAAAGTCAACCTCCCAAGTTTACCACTATTAACTATTGGTTGGGCAGAGCTAAGATACTTGTTATCTCCAGCCAAGGTATATAGTTCCCTAGTGCTTTCAGAAAGTTTATAGCTTTAGGCAAAGGATATACCACTAGATCATAGTCTAAGAACTTTTCCAAAATACTAACGTCAATTAAGAAAGTTCTAGCTAAGGTTGGCAGTAAGCCCGTAATGCGCGTCAATATAGGTTTTTCCTCAATCTATGTTACTCTATAAACGCTTGGACTGGCGAAGTAGTGGTTTCTCTTGCTAAAAGGCCTAACTCTGATAGTAGTTTTAGGAAATTCCCTTATCATAAAAAGTCAAAATATTTATCCATGTATTTATAAATATCTTTCATTGTACTTCTTAATATTATAGCTTATCAATAAACATTTCTCATCTAACCAGGAAAGATTCGTTATATATTTTTAACGTAACGTAAAAGTGTAACGATTTTCCTATAAATGCTACTCTGAATCTGTTAAGTATTTCTTGAGGTACTTTAAGAGGCGTGTGGGTAGTGGTAGGGTTTACATGGTCATGGATAATTACTCTCCTCACAAGACTAAGGGTACGCTTGAGGTTTGTTGCAGGAAGGGTATTCATCCCGTGTTTACTCCTCCTTACTCGCCTGAGCTTAATATGGCTGAGGCGGTCTTCAAGTCCCTCAAGAACTACATGAGCAATAAAATATTCTATACGATAGAAGACGTTAAAAACTGTATTAAACAGTTCTTTGAAGAAAATAAGTATAGATTTAATCTTAATGCAATAACATACTTAGGATTAGATAAAATTGAGGTCTAAGAACTTTCTGGAAATACTAGTGGAGGAGCTCCTCAGATTCGTTGAAAATCATTTAGGTGGTGCACCGGATCTGATGAAAATGTTTAAGCTACGTTAAAGTAGAACAACTACTAATCAATCAAAAATCGCTATACCGTAAGGCTTTAGACTTTAAGCACTTTGTCAAAGTCGTATCCGTTAACTTTATATACATAAATTATAGACATACCAACGTACACTATCATCATTATGGGATTTCCTAATTTCATACCTATTTTAAGCAACTCATCGATTTTATTAATCCCCTTAACTTGCTGTATGTTTACTTTACTGGGTAAGGTTATATTATACCAACCCAAATTTTCAATTTCTTTCCTTATTGTATCTAAATCTACCCCATCCTTTTCTATTCTATGATAGAGGTCCTTTATATTCTGTACAAACCTTACAGGTTTATCTACGGATGCTAGAAGAAATGGGAAATAGTTAACAGCCTTTTCTAAAGTCAGCTTTGTTCTCCTTAATAGCCAATGTGTATATCTCAACGCTATTAATAAATACTCCGTATTTGAGAACTGTGAAACCTCCCTAATCTCTAACCTGGTCTTTGATTTTAAAGTTAGGTTGCCCAATATCTTTTCTAAAAAGGTTAGTACGAAGTTCTCTCTTTCCTCATTTAACTGAAGGACTCTAATCTCGTAGGGGTCTACTGAAATATCACCGAATTTTACTCCAAGCCTAGGCTTATTCTTTGTAAAGAAAAGGAAAGGGGCATAATAGCCCAGTTCATCCGAATAGGGTCTTATCGTAAGGTAGACCTTTATTCCTAAATATTCCGTTTCGAACTCCTTACCTGACACAGAATCAATTTTTTTAAATACACTGAATATATCTGGAGTCTTGAAAGACCAAACGACAGGTAAGTTATCGTCGACCTCATCATTAGCCTCTTCCTCACTTCTCTTAATAACTTCCTTAACTTTTTTCTCGATATTGGATTCTTTTACCTCTTCTAATAGTGCCTTTAGCCTGCCGTTATTAAAGTAGTCGTCGAACACTTTGTGGAATAAATAGGAAGCATAGAATGCACCGTCCTTACGCTCCACTTCATCTAGCCCTTTTGTAACATCGCTGTATTTCTCATGGAGGGACTTCAAAGGTTCCACATCAAATGACTGAGAAATAACGTTAACTGCTGTAGCTAGATTGCTGAAAAATTTTTGCTGGTTCTTAACGTTTATTTCCCCATCAATTACAGTAGTGTAAACAATCATACTCATAGTTATACCTTCTGTAAAGGGGAAATTTAAGTATATATGAGACTGTTCTCAAGGTTTATTAAAGAGATAGTTCCTCACGTAGCTACAAACTCAAGTTACCTCTTCTATAGTTCAACTACGACGCAGAAATACCTCTATGACCTTATCGTACTTATATAAGCTCAGAGGTAATGGAGCTCTTTAAGCATAGGCTCTAAACTGTTTCGTCTATATGAGCTCAGAGATGACGTACTTTTTAGCTACGTCGTATTGTTTCTTATCCCCCGTTACCAATTTACTCCCCTTACATTCAGCCAGTGCAATATAAAGTGAATCATATACTGTGATTTTCTCGTTAACGGAAATCTCAATAGCTCTTTCAATTAAGTCAATGCTTTTGTTAACTGTAAGCAGTTGTGGTAAATACTCTTTAACAATAGTAATTGCCTTAATTACATCTTTCCCAGTTAATTCCCCAGTTAATACAGCTTTCTTCCATACTACGTTAGATACTTCCACTAATGCGAAGTCTAATGTCTCAGCGTCTTTCAAAATCTCTCTAATCTTCTCCCATCCTTTCTCCTTAGTTACAAATTTAGCTAGGACAGATGCGTCAATTATTATCCCTATCTTCCCTCACCAAATCTGCACTATTTGACTTAGTTTCTGGCATTGTTTGGAGGATTTCATTAATCTTCTTTAAGATCTCCTCTTTCTTCAATTCCTCAATTCTCTTTCTTATAAAGCTCTCTATCTCCTCATTCCACTTGACGTTATATTTCTCCATCTCCTCACGTAATTCCTTATCTAACCTTAAACTGTATACGGTTTTCATATTATAATACACGTATACGGGAAATATAAACGTTTCTATCTCTGGTACATAGATTAAAATTGTAGCATTCTTTATTACCATCTGATAAATCTAATCATAAGTTGAAAATAAATTTTTACTTTATTATATTAAAACAAAATTGTTATCCACACTCAGACACAGTTTGCCAAAGTAGACTTACCAGATCGTATAGGAACAAAGATTCTCTCCCCTATTGACACTTCTTCAGCTAAGCCAATGAAAAATGGGTCTATATCGGTAACTGCTGAAGGACTCACCTTTTACGGTAGACCCAAAAAATCATCTCCTTAAAGATAACATGATGTTCAAACACATAATACTAGCTTCCTCACCTTTAATTCTTATTATGCAATTTACTCTATTATCCTCTTTAGCTGACAAGTATTATTCTAGGAAAATGATTTTGGGTCATTAGTGAGGACGAAGTAGTCTACCTAGTAAGACTTTCAATTAAAGACTTATTCATAGCGGTTAATCAAGTTGCTAAGGAAGAAGTTAAAGTAAGGTTAATTAAGGACTCCTCTATACATAAAAATCGTGAGATTCCTATTAGTTAGTGATATTCACAAATCTTTTAACTTTTTTAGAGGACACGATGAGTCAGTTGCAGTGGACTGGTTATTAGAAGTTATAAGTGAGACTGAACCCGAGGTACTTATTTCAGCAGGGGATTGGGATGAAGGAATGACACTGGAGGACTTTAGGAGAATAAGTTCTAAAGTTAAGCTATTAACTATTTATGGTAATCATGAGAATTTCCCAGTAATAATGAATTATGCTATGCCTAATAGTAAAGTTTTCGATATTTGTGGTTTAAAAATTGCTGGAATAAATGGGCTTATTGGTGAAAGAAGTTCAAAAGGAGTACCTTTAACTAAGCCTACAGAATTTATGAATGCAATTTATAAGATAAAAAATTCTGGAATAAAAGTAGATATTTTGATAGCTCATCAACCTCCATATATCCCTGAAATATACCCTAAAATGAAAAAAGATGAATATAACGAATTAATGTTTGATGCAGTGGAATATTTAAAACCTAGATTATTCTTTAATGGGCACATGACAGCAGGTTGTTATTCATATTACCAATTCCCTTCAGGGACATAATATCTTAGAGTTGATAGTTCTCAAACTTATAAATGTTATGGAATATTAGAAAACGATAAAATTACAGTATATGAGGATGGTGAGGAGGTATTTTCTTTCAATCTTTAAGTTTGTTATCTTGATTATCTTTAGTCTTTTACAAAAGAATAAGAAAATCCCACTTGAAAGGGGTAGAGTATGTTAGAGAACTTGATATAATTTTGATATTTGATATCGAATAAGATGACTTTATGAGAACACTCTCAGATTATCGGTTCTTTTAGTAATATTTCTAGAATTTCACTTTAAGTGATTAATTTTTTATATATTTGGTTGGTAGTAGGTTTTACTAATATATAAAATTTTATAAAAAATAATATTTTTGCCACTTTTTTCTATTTAGATATATTCTAATAACTGAATGGCATTTTACGTATTTTTCCTTCTCTTAAACAGTTTCTTAATCCCACCCAAAGACTGATAAATATTTTTTATCAACCTTGATATCCTCTTGGCACCTAACTTCAAACCAAGGGAGTACTTGAACGAGAGGACCAAGAGAGGACCTTCAAGGTCACAAAACCCTTATTCCTAACCCAAGTGAGGAAAGAACCCTTATCCAACCCCAACGCCTTTAACTCCCTAATCAAAACCCCAACAACGACTCTCCCATGAAGTTATTATGTCCTCTGAAGTATCATTTACATTAGTAGAGAAGAAGTACCTCTTACCCAAACCCTTATAATCATCTACTACAAGTAACTTTATGGGAACACCTAGATACTCAACTAGGTATTCCCCTTGGGGGAACTCGCCAACGGGCACGGATCTACCACCCTCGTTGACCCGCGCGTTGGACTTGAGTTCCCCCACAGTATCCTTTAAGAGAGCTTTGGAATTAACGTATCAAGAATCAAAAACCTTGCATACAACACTAAACTCCTTCTCGAGCATTGGCAAAGTTTCCAAGTATTCTTGTATTTTGGTCTTAAACTCAACTTCCTCTCCCTTAACACCTCAACAACCTTTTGTGGTATATACGGTATTATTGTTACTACGTAGGCCTCGTTTGCCCTCAAGTCTTTTACTGTAGTAAGAGTTGTATTGCCGGAATTTTATCCACACGATAATTTATTTGGTT
Source organism: Saccharolobus solfataricus (assembly GCF_900079115.1). Lineage (NCBI taxonomy): Archaea > Thermoproteati > Thermoproteota > Thermoprotei > Sulfolobales > Sulfolobaceae > Saccharolobus > Saccharolobus solfataricus. The sequence goes on along the minus strand of NZ_LT549890.1, from coordinate 1,445,585 downwards.
AATTTTTAAAAGTTTTTAAGGTCTCCTCAAACTGCAAGGATTTTCCGATAAATGCTATTTAAAGATTGTTACGAATTTAACTGAATGAAGGCGACTAACTAGCAGAGACACACAAATAACAATGTTAACATTTTTACAACCACATTACTTACAAATTACAATTCGCAAAAGACACTTGAATCGCCGGTGCTAACAGTTTCCGTTAAACCGTGAAATTTATATACTTTGTATGAATATTTAATTATAATGTTAAAGCCATAAGGAAGTATGCCAAAGACTGGGAATATCCTACCGCACACTACAGAACTACGTAAAGAAAGGATACATAAAACCAATTATACTACAGAGCGGAAAACAAAGATTCAGAGAAGAAGACATAGAGAGACTAATGGGAATTATTAGAAAAAGAAAAGTAATATTATACGCAAGAGTACCATCTTCCACACAAAAAGACGAACTAGTAAACCAAGTAAAATATCTAGAGGAACAAGTCAAAGAATATGATCAAGTAATTAGTGACATAGGTTCCGGGTTAAACATGAAGAGAAAGGGGTTCTTGAAGCTGTTGAGAATGATATTAAACAACGAAGTATCACGCGTAGTTGTTGCCTACCCAGACAGACTTGTTAGGCTTCGAAATCTTAGAGGAAGTGTGCAAAGCACACAACTGCGAAATAGTAGTACTAAACCAGAAGGACAAAACACCAGAACAGGAGATGATTGAAGACCTAATCTCCATTCTGTTCTCATTCAGCGGAAAACTGTATGGCATGAGAAGTCACAAGTACGAAAAGGTGAAGAAATGTGTTGAAGAACTTAAGAATTAGAAAATTTGAACCGGAAGAGAAATACGCATACTTCACGTACTCCATCAAGAACGACAAGAGGGAGAAGAGCAAAGAATTAATTAAAGAATACAGAACACTACTACAGAAAGCAATTGACTACTTGTGGAATTTAACGAAAATACAAGTAAGAAAGAACGGTAATTACAAGATAACACTACCGAAGAAGAGGGAGGTGTATAAACCACTTAGGGAAGAGTTGGAGAAGATCAATCACCTCGCGTCACACTACGTCGATAAGGCAATTAATGACGCATTCTCGATCTTGAAGTCGTGGAGGAAAAGGGCCATAAAGGGGAGGGCATCAATTGGAAAACCAAGGGTGAAGAAGGCTTACGTTAGGATAAAGACGACTCTGAGGAAGGTTGTTGGGGAAAGCGTTAGAATAACGGTAAGACCTTATGAGTACATCACCTTCTCGTGGAGTAAGTCATGGTTCTCAAGAAGGGTTAGGGAGTTGGAACTTGGTGAACCTGTAATTAAGGAGGAGAAAGTGTATTTGTCATTTCGTTACAAGTTACCTTGGGCAACACCAGTGAACTTCCTGGCCATTGACTCCAACCTTTATACTCTAGATGCTTATGATGGTGAGAAATTCGTTACAATCTCTCTGAAGCAGTTGTACTCCCTTAAGTACTCCATGGAGGTGAAGAGGGCTAAGGTGCAATCGTTTGCATCTAAGCACACGAAGAGGGGGAGAGAGTTGTTAAGGAAGTATTCACATAGGGAGAGGAATCGCGTTTTAGATTTTGTTCACAAGTTTGTAAATGCGTTACTGGACTTGTACCCCATGACGTTTTTTGCTGTTGAAAAGCTTGATAAGGAGGGTATGTTTGTAGATGCTAATGAGTCTCTTTCGAGGAAGATTTCTTTAACGGTTTGGGGGAGTATACACAGAGTGTTGAGGTATAAGGCTCCGCTTTACGGCTCCTTCGTGAAGGAAGTGAACCCACGCTTTACATCTAGGTCTTGCCCCAGATGTGGGTTTGTATCCCGAAAGGTTGGTAAGACCTTTGAGTGTGAGAGGTGTGGGTTCAAGTTGGATAGGCAATTGAATGCTTCTCTAAACATATACCTCAAGATGTGCGGATTCCCTCACATCCGTGAGGGTGGGGTTGGGGTTATTCCGCTAATGGGGCGGAGAGGGATGAACGTCCGTGACTTTGGTGAAGCCCAAGGGCTGAGGATTGGATACAAATTCATGAAAATTCAATGAAGCCCAAACCCCTCTTCCCTATTTTACTCATATAAAAAGTATAAGCGATGCGATGAACTTGTTTCTGTTTTCCTTAGCGTAAATTTTATCAAATATTTTATTTGTTACAAGCATCGGTATCCCTATTGTTTCGTTTTCTAAGTAGTCGTCTAACTCTGTCATCTCTATTCCTTTCCCTTTCAAGTAAAAGTAGGCTTTAAGAACTGGTATTAAGTACTCCTTTGTTAATAGCCTTGGTAGTACGCGTTCTATATCCGTAATAGGTCTACGTCCTATTCGTCTACTCTCAACTTCCTTAAAGAATTCCTCCTTTTCCTTCTCACCACCCATTAACGCCAAGGCTGCTTTGTAAAGAATCAATTTTCGCGACATGGGGATAGTTTCCTCAACCTCCTTATATAATAACAACTTAGATATGAGATATGCTAACCTTATGTTCTCTCTTATTGACCTATCATTTATTATATTAGCCTTAGACTGCAATTCCATAATATCCTGCAGTACTGTCTTATATTCATACCTTGATGCGAGAAGTGCACTGGCTAGTCTCACCTTATATATATCGAATAACATTTTCGTTATTTCTTCCGTATTTTTCCCTTCTTTGCTAATAATTGCGTATCTACTATTAATGATCATATTTACATACTCTAAAGCTTTCTCAAAATCGCTCTTTTTGCCATAACTGTAAAACGTTGAAATGCCAGCCTTTATCCCGCAAAATCCGACAAGGTCGTTTATATATTTTAATATTAGATCTCTCCTATCCCACCACATAGAAAATGCAACGTCGAATATAGTAGAAAGGATTTTATCGCTAATACTTCTTTGGGATTTGGTAAATTTTTCATATAGAATCTCTATATATTGATAGGAACGGCTAAATAAATCGATTTTCTGAATCTCTGAATATAATTTCTCTATATAGAGGAAGGTGATTAAAGAAGCATAGATGTCCACCGGGTCTCCTATTTTTTCAATCGGCAAGTCCTCAGCTAAAATCTCATATGGTATAAGTATCGGCTTTACTCCTAATTTGGCATAGTCCGAAATTTCAGCAATCCTTTCCAAATGTTCCTTATTAATATAAGCTATACTGTAACGGACAAAGTGCATAAAAGTTATTTTCAGATAGTCGCGTATAAGTTCCTCATCTCTAGTCGTCAGTGCAGTGCTGTATATCTTGTTTTCGAATTTAGAGTATGTGAAAATATCACTGAAATACGTTTCGAACAGTTTAAGCACCCTAAACGCTCTCCTCAAACACTCTATATCAGCACCTTTTGAAGACAATATCCGGTAAATAGAAGCGTAATAATCTATACTTAAGCGGTAAGAGGTTAATTTTTCCTCCTTTAATTTTTCTGGTAGTAGGAGAAAGCCGGCTATAGTAATTTTATCTTTTTTCTTATCAAATTCATCCTCAATTTTCTTTAAAGAGTTGCACACTTCAGGCAGTCTTCTGTCCAAATCAAGATCCAATTTATCCACTATATCCGGCTTATAGAGTAGTTTCTCTACAATAGGAGAATATCTACCTTGTGCAGTAGCTATAAAACCATTTAAATTGGCGATAGCGACCTTAAAGGCCATTAGATTGTGAAAAAATACTTTCAATAAGTCATCTTCGAGCTTCTTCTCCTTAACCTCTTTGATGAGCTCATCCCTAACTTTTCGAAGAACCTCATTCTCCTTAGCTTTTATTTCCTTGTTTTCCTCTATTTTATAACCCATAAAATCGAATGCAGAGAACCATTTAACAAAGGTCTCGTCTATTTGCCTATTAAAGTACTTAAGTATTATCTCACTTACCCTTGGAGGAAAAGGCAAATATCTCTTGCCTAGAACTAGAAGAGGGAGGTAATTATCTATCAGTTCTTTATTGTTTCCGAAAATTGTGTTTATAATATATTTAGTCATATCTGACTTATATTCATCAATAATTTGGTCATCACTCATATTGTACTTTAATTTATAGAGACTATAGTAATAACGAGGTATCTCATAGGTGCCGACCCTTATATATTTGTTTTCCTTTAAATATTGATACTTGATGAAGTCATTAATATAAGTATTTAAGTTTATTACTTTACAGGTTAAAGGTAGGGAAATGTAAATATCTTCTGTTAGGACTGCAATAAACCTTTTACTTTCCGAAGATAGTTTCTGCTTCAGTCCAAGTAAGTCATAATTATTATAGTCTACAACCTCAATATTCCCTAAATTAGCCATCGAGTAAACGTAGTTTGCTAAAGTAGACTTACCAGATCGTATAGGACCAACAATACAAAGATTCTCTCCGCTAAGGAGTATTGACACTCCTTCTTCAGCTAAGCCAACGAAAAAGGGGTCTATATCAGAAATGTTTACCTTATCTCCCATGGGTTTTATCTCTTTCTGATTAATCATTCTCTCTGCAGAACCAGGCAAAAGCTTGAGAACAGAATCGAGTCTGTAATATACCAACTCCTTCCAAGTTTCGCTTAACTCATCCCACGCAGTCTTAAAATCTATATCCCTCGGTACAACTTGTTGCAAGGCAAATATAACACTATCCTCCCCGCTTACATCTCCCTTAGGAAAAGAATAATACAACCTCTTTAACCCTAAGACAAACTCCAGTGTTTTGTCCAGCTTACCTTGGTTATATAGCTCAATGCCCTCGTTAACTAGCTTGGGTATAACAGTATAATAATTAGGCACGGCAACAGTGGAATACATCAAAATTTTTGAAACAGCTTTATCGTCCCTTATACCGCTATTATATATCTTTTTAATTGCATCTAAACTTTTCATGCTAACTACCTTTCCCGTTAAATCCAAGTTCAAGGACTGAAGGGATGGCGTATCAGCTATAGAAACCTTACCTAATAAAAGTTCTATTACATAACTTCTCCCTTCTATAATAGCCTTTTCCACTCCTTTAACCTTTTCCTTCCATTGGTTTAACTCCTCAATACTGACAAACTTCTTAGGTAGTTCGATAAATTGTATTCCGTTCTCTTCGCAATAACCCTCACAAGCCTTTTTTATCATCGTAGTCTTACCACTAAAGGGGAGACCTCCAATCAATGCCTTATTTCTCCTAATCAATCTTCTGATCTCACTGACTTTGAGAATTTCCCTCATGTTATAATAAAGTGTCAAAAATAGATTTTAACTATAACTGTTGGAATCCTAGAATGTTCTTTGATTCAACTCAACGATGTATAATTTCTCCATAAACGTTTATATTTCAGTGTTATCCACATTTTATGAACTGGTATCGAATTCATTTGAAATTCAAACCTCTATAAGGAATAGCCTCAACGCGAACCCCCTAAAGTTGTTACTTTCGCTGATCTCTATACTTATATAGCAGTTTTTCGAACTTATATTCATGGCTGACGTTTTCATACAAATGCTTAGTGACGCTGTTACTGAGTACGCTAAGAGTTTAGTGGAGAAATCAAAGCAGGGTAAGAAGTTATCTGAGCAAGATTACCTATTTCTAATGATGTACTTGAACAGTAAAAGAACTGATGACTTAAGGCAAGATATGAATAAGAAGTTTGACGACCTCAAGAGTTACGTTGATAAGAGATTTGATGATACTAAGGCTGAAATCATAAGTGTCAAGGAAGACATAAAAGGCCTTAGAGACTATACGGAGAGGAAGTTTGACGAGTCGAGAGCGTACACAGACAAGAAATTCGAGGAAACTAATAAGAAAGTTGAGGATCTCAGACACTATGTCGATAACAAATTCGAGGAAACTAGAGTCTACACAGACAAGAAATTCGAGGAAACTAATAAGAAAGTTGAAGACCTTAGAAACTACGTTGACACTAAGTTTCAAGAACTAAGAACATATACAGACAAGAAATTCGAAGAGTCAAGGGCTTACACTGATGTTCAATTTGTTAAGTTTAAAGAGTACGTAGATAAGCAATTTGAGCACGTGGATACCAGGTTTAACGACTTACGTTCAGATATGGATTCAAAATTCAATGAGCTAAAGAATGATCTAAACTTGATCATAAAATTGTTAGTGGGGAAGGAAAAAGAAGAAGAAAAATCGTAGTCGTTCCACCAGCGTTCTAATTCAGTCTTATCTAATAGTGAAATTAATAATAGTAGGGGAATTACTTCTCATAAGTAAGCTCTCTTAAACAGAATTTACGTATTAGGGTATGGTCATAAACACTGATAACATTATCGTCCATTTGAAATGCTTGCATTTATTATCACATTACTATCCATCAAATTCACTGGAGTCCTATAATTTAATTTAAGAAATTGAGAAGTGTAGAGTAATAGTTTAAGAGTTTTCGTAAAAGACTGAGAGTAGGTGAATTGTCCCTTGCTTAAGATTCTGTGCCTCATCAAGTATCAATATCGTATTGTCGGAGATGCTTTGTGAGTTCTTGAGTTTTCACAACGGTTTAAGAGATTTGTAAACGGAAATTAACTCCTTGAGATTTTTGAAAGGAAAATAACATAGGTCCAGTTTAAAAATATCCAATATATCAACTAAGCATACTTTATTAATTTTGTTCATGTTCTTGTCAATAGTAAGACTTTATGTAAACATTCCTATAAAGCTTAAACCTCAACAGTTTCAACAATAAGTATATCTCATTACTAATGCATATGAGGAAGAACTTCTGATCTTTTGTCTGAAATGCTGTAACACTTTACGTGATTTTCATTAAATTCCTTAAGCCTTAAATATTTACGTAAATTCTCCTCCACTAGACTACGCTAGTTATAAATATTAAAGAATGTATAATCTAAATATTATATATCTTACACCGAATCTGCTTGAATATTTTATAATTTATCTTATCTTCAGAAAATGTCGGTATGGTAGCGTTTTTCCTTCTAACCCTCTCTTCCTTTTTCAATGGTGAAAGAAGAAGAACTGCCACATTAGATTTTTTTAACATAAGTTAAAAGGTTAGTTTTCGTTAGTATTATTATGGAAGTTGCCACATTAGGAGGAGGTTGCTTTTGGTGCACAGAAGCAGTATATAAGAGAGTTAAGGGAGTGATAAGTGTTAAGCCAGGCTATTCTGGTGGTCACGTACCTAATCCTACATATGAGGATGTGTGCACAGATACAACTGGACATGCGGAGGTAGTTCAGATAACCTTTGATTCCTCTATTATTTCATATAGGGAAATTCTGGAAATCTTCTTCGAGATTCACGATCCTACTACGCTTAATAGGCAGGGAAACGATGTTGGAACACAATATAGGTCCATAATATTGTACCATAATGAAGAGCAGAGGAAAATAGCTGAGGAAATGATAAGAGAGGTTGAGAAAAGGATAGGAAAGAAAGTTGTGACTGAACTAAAGCCTTTCGAAGTATTTTACGAGGCAGAGGATTATCATCACGATTTCTATGACAAACATAAGTACAATCCTTACTGTAGATTAGTTATAAGCCCTAAAGTAAAAAAATTTATGAAACTATTCCCTGATAAAGTTAAGATTCACGAAGGATAGGTGAGCTACCCCCTCATAAATGAGGGAGCTTCCTGCTTCACAGCTCTGCCATGCCAGAGTACTGGTAGAGGGCGGAGCTCCACACTAAGGGTCGCTCCGACCCCGATCCACGTAAGATGTTAAGAGAAGCATTATAGTCACGATCTGCAATCCAACCACAGTTGGGACAAACGAAAACACGATCAGAAAGTGATAGATCTTCTTTTACGTACCCGCACTTAGCACAAGTTTTGGAAGTGTATGCTGGGTTGACCAGGATGAGTTTCTTTCCGTATTTTTCCAACTGATACTTAATCAAATCTCTAAGCTCGCTGAACGCGACGTCACTCAATCTCCTCCTCAGAGACCTTAATGACTTACCTATCAACTGCTTAACATGAATACCCTCCATGACTACAACGTCATAATGCTCAGCAAACCACTTACCCAACTTCATGTAAAGATCCGTTCTTAGATTCTTCAAATACTCATAAGCCCTAGCAAGCTTAACCTTAGCCTTAAACCAGTTATGAGAGAGGAATTTCTTCCTTGAAAGTTCTCTGTGTAGATGCTTCACTTTCCATAACGCTTTCTCGTAAGGTCTCAAATTAGGAAAATACTCACCATCTGACGTTACGATCAACTTTTCTACACCAACATCTATCGCCACTACCTTACCCGTGTTAGGTAACTTGGGGAATTCGTGATCAACTACGAAAGTGATGTAAATCCTCTCAGATCTTGTTAGCTTCACTACCACTCTCTTTACTTTGTCAAGGGGAAAGTCTCGGTGAACTATTACCTTGAACGTACCAAGATTTGATAGTTTAAGCGTTATTAGTTTCTTCTTGCTTCCTTTTCTTATTTCTCTAACTTGAAGTATTTTCCAACCGTACTGGGGATAGACTAGGGAGTAGTGCTTGTGAGGTTTCTTTTCTTTCGGGAAATGTGCTAAACCTTCAAAGAACCTCTTCTTAGCTTCGTAGTAACGGTCAGCTACTTGTTGAACTACTTGCGAGTAGAGTTGCTTATACTCATCATCTTGTTTTCTCAGATCTAGAGCCAACTGTCTTAACTCAGTTCGTGTTAGTCCTTTCCCATCCCTTTGGTAAAAGTATATGTCTGCCCACCTTAAGGTGTTGTAGATTTTGCACGCTGACTTCAACTGGGCCTTTAACGCCCTAAGGGTTTGTTCGTCAGTGTATGCACGGAAGCGAAACCCTAAGGTGGGCATTGATGTGTATTTCGTTATTTTCCTATTTTTAACTTTTCTACAAAGGGATCCGCCTCAAAGAGAAGTTTTCCGCTCCCTTTGAACCCCCGTCTGTTATAAGGTAGTTAAGTATAATATAACGAGAAAACTCCTACATTCTTGCTTTATGGATCTCTTCAATCTTTATCTGAGTTAACGTGGATTTTACTTTTAAATTAACGCTTGATTTCGAATTTAAGAAAAATTGATGAGCTTAGCATCTTAAAAAATTGAAGTATTCAACAAAGCACCTACATTCCTTTTTTTAAGAGTAAATAATTATGATTTCCGCTATAAAGACAAAGCGTGTCTGATACCGAGAATGACTATCTTACTAATCTGCGTAAACCTCATTGAACGTTTGCAATTTCTATCTTATTCAAAAGTGACCGAGAAAATTATTTTTATTCTTTATACAGTTTGACGATTTATTGGGTTATTGAGAGCATCTAAGGATCATTACAAACGTAAACTGTACACCTTGAGGTTAATTGATAATGAGAGTACGTAACAGTTAAGTGGGAAAAGGCTCAACAACTGACCTCGCTCTAAAGGCTTTTCATTTTTGTAAAAATTATCTTTCATATTTATTAATCTCCTCCCTTAGAATTGGTAAGGGTGATTCAAGTCTTCTTTATGGATTGTAATTTGTAAATAACTTTTCTGTAAAAATGTTAATATTGGTAATCATGCATCTCTGATAGTTAGTTGTCTTCATTTAGTTAATTTAGTAGCTTCTTTGAAATAAAGTGAGTTCACAATTGGTATCTGAATTCCCCCGATGCAAGAAAAGCAATGCTTTACTTAGAAATAACAGAGAATATATAAGCAATATTATGGAAACTAGAATTTATTATTCACAATTAAACCAATATTACAAAAATTTCTAGTACTCATGGTCCTCTTTGCAATTATCATGAAAAGATTCTAAATAATTAAATCTTTTGAGCAGAATATTAATTTAAACTTAAGAATAGCACTTATATCTATCATAAAGATTATTAACCAGTTTTAACAATCTTTAAAATATGAAGTCCCTTGTTGAGAGTTCCAGACATAAAAGATATCTTAGGATCCTTCCAATTCTCTTTTTCCTGTATATTGTAAACTTCCTAGACAGAGTAAATATTTCATATGCAATAGATGCTCATATGTTCCAATATTTAGGTGTCCCAACTAGACAAGTTGGTATAATTGCTTCTCTCGCATCATCCCTATTCTTTATAGGGTATTTCATTCCTCAAATTTTCTCTAACTTGGGTATCAATAGGTATGGTGTTAGAAAAATATTTCTAGCAGCATTTACGGTCTGGGGAATAATTACCATATTGACAGGATTTGTTTCCTCGGTATCACAAGTTTACGTATTAAGATTTTTACTTGGAATAGCTGAAGGACCTTTCTTTGCTGGCGTTATGTTTTATCTTAGTCTGTGGTTTTTAAAGCCGGAGAGAGCTACAGCTAATAGTTTTTTCACTGCAGCAATTCCCGTTTCTGGAATATTTGGTGGACTAATAGCTGGTGCCATATTTGCAACATATGGCGATTACCCTGGTTGGAGGTACCTTTTCATATATGAAGGTATATTAGCAATTATTGGTGGGATATTAGCATATTTTATTCTAACTGACTTTCCTAAAGATGCAAAATGGTTAAGTAATGAGGAAAAAATTGCTATTCAAAATGCGTTTAAAGAGGAAGAAACGGAAAAGGTAAACGTTAAATGGACCAAGGCGTTAACTAATAGGGATGTAATAATCCTTGCTATTGTATATTTTCTAGGAGTAACAAGTCTTTATGGTTATTCTATTTGGCTTCCATCTATTATAAGTTCATTTGGAAAAGTTAACGCGACTGTTGCAAGCTTCTTATCGGTAATACCATATGTAATAGCTTCAATTTCACTAATATTTATAGCGCATTTAGCTGATCGAACCCAAAGGCACAGATCTATTACCTCCATAGTATTTATAATTGCTGGTGTCGGCTTGGGTTTAAGTGCATTAACGCAGAATATATTTGTTCTATCGTTTATCTTCTTCGCAATAGCTGCAATTGGAATATACAGTTTTATAGCTACATTTTGGGCAGTTCCACAGAAGTTTTTACATGGTGATGCAGCTGCAGCAGCAATAGGTCTTATAAATGCAGTAGGTAACTTAGGAGGAATTGTGGGACCTATAGTAGTGGGATTTCTGAAGTCATTCACTGGATCTTTTATAGATGGAGTCTACATGATGGCACTATTCTCTTTCCTAGCAGGTTTGGTTATACTGCTCATAAGGAGAAGCTAATTCTTTTGAATATAATTAATTCCGTATTCCTCTATAAATTTGTTATTAGCAACAGCATGTCATTTTTATAAAAAGTTTTTTGATCCCTGTGACTCTGGGACAAAAACTTTAGATACCCCTTATTTTGTATCATGAACACATGAATAAGAAGTTAACTCAGAAAGACTTCGACAATTTCAAGGAGTCAATAGAGGACTTGATCAAGTTGCACAAGGAAAGTAGGCTCAGTAAGATAGAGAACAATAAGGAGAGCGAAGAAGAGAGGTTAGCCAGATTAAGAAGATTCGGTCGAGAGTTAAGACTTAGAGGAGGCAAAGTTCGTCAAGATCAAGAAAGAACAAGGGAGAAAAAGCAAACTAACCCCACAAGAGAAGGCATACATACTGATAATCAAGGAATATCTAGGCTTATCCAACAGGGAAACCGCAGAACTAGCATTACTACTGAACCTAACGAAGGAGGAGATAAGCCACAAGACAGTAGAGAGACTATACTCCCACCCCACATCTTCGTCATCCTCTACAACCTACTCTCAAAGACCGCTAGTGGCCTCAAGGTGGTCATGGACAGGACAGGTTATTCCCTAGTAGTAACCAAGCATTAAAGGAGTGAAAGGGAGAAGTCTGGGGAAGATGTGAAGGAAGGAGTTCGCGTACTCCTTCTTCATCTTTGACTTGGGTAGTAACTTGATTGTCGCTTACGGTTATTCGCTTAAGAGTGAGAGGGAGGCTTATGAGATGGTCCTCGAGGTCCTGAGGGATCTTGGTGTAAAGGTTGACTCCTTGAGGGCTGACAAGTACTATAGCAAGTCTATACTGGATGACTTCCCTGATTCTGAGAACTTGATACCCTAACGCTACGATCAAGGGAGGGAAAAGGTGGAGGGAGATGATATTGAAGTTCATGAAGAACCCACTGGAGTATTTGGAGGAGTATTTTAAGCGTGAGAGGCTCTGATCTTCATTAAAAGGAGGACAGGGTGGATCATAAATAAGGTCAGGGAAGAGAGGATCCACTTGACGGTCTTAGCGAGGGTCGCGATTCACGATCTACTGTGGTCTAAAGCGCTAGATTAAAAATCCCGAAATGCTATATAAATTTGGAAACCCATTATACTAATTTGTCCCAGACTCGATCCTTGTGCTTAGTTGATCTGTTGAATATTTTTACACTAAACCACTATTATCTTCCTTTCAATTAATGATAAGATGCACAATTCAGATTGACATCTCATAACCCTTTATGAATATTCAACAATCCCACAAAGCTTAATGACTGTTACTTTAAAAAATAATCAAGGCAAAACTTTAACTCCCTTCTTGTCTGCAATCTTTCTAAGCTTCTGATCAAATGTGGCTATGGAGCTGTTTGTCTTAATTGCTGCGGTTAAGATTATCATATCGTTAATGTCTTTCAGTGAAAGTTTTAACTCTGCTAATAGTCTCAACGCTAGTGCTATAGTATTAAGGTCTTCGCAAACAACGACAAAATTGTTTAACTCTGAGATTTTTGTTTTTATGAAATCTAAGTTCTGTACAATTTCAGATAGTACCTTTATGTATTCGAAGACTACAATTTGGGGAACTATTATGTCTGATCCCTCAATTATCTCTAGACTTTGAGTATGAAATTCGCTGTCTTCAAGAGTGGCGTAAATTAGGACATTCGTATCAACTACTATCATCTTTAAAGGCCTTACTTGCGATTTCCTCAATCTCCTCCACTGTAACTTCTCTTCCAAGTCTAATAGTTGACCAAACTTTTCTAACAGGTTTTATCATGACCTTACCGTTTTCTATTGCGAACTCAATATAGTCTCCCTCTTTTATTCCTAGCACTTTTCTAATCTCATAAGGAATTGTGACTTGAAAGTTCCTGGTGACCTTAGATATCATTCTTTCCATAGTAAATTTTAGGTGTAAGTAATATATAAATCTTTCTAGTAGTTATGATGCAGGGTCAGAGATCTTGATATATATCGCTCCAGAATTGCATCAAAAAGCTTTCTAGATATTGACGTTTTTCCATTATTACTAAGGAAAAATAAGATAACTGCCGTTACGTTATTTAATACGGTTCAGAAATTGAACTTTCCTTTGTGCTTATATGTTTGTGAATATAGAATATATAATGGTCATAATCTGACCTCCTGTGCTTATATGTTTGTGAATATAGAATATATAATGGTCATAATCTGACCTCCTCACCGCCCTAAACGGTAGACCCAAAATCATTTTACAAAAAATAATTTTGGTTGGGTAATATCAGATTCTGAAAAATAATAGAATTTATAGCTTTAACAAGAACGCAACTAATTGAAGAAAGATTTAAGGTGAGGAAGCCGGTATTATCACGTGGTGAAGACAAGGTGATAACACCTGGTCTTCCCCACCAAAATAATATACAACAAGTAGGGTATAAATTACTTTCCATGTTGAGCTTCAAGGGAAGAAAGGCTGAGGAGGTATCGAGAGTTCTGGTCTCCGCGTGCTTGTGGAACGACTCCGTGGAAAGCAAGTCCAAAGGGTATAACGTGAGAGTGTCCGGAATGTAAAAAATTGAATTTTTATTGGCAAGAATAAATTGGTTTTTAGCATTATCTTGGATTAAATTGGAGTAACACTTAAGTTATGGGAGTAGAGGGTAGTACCATGGCAAGAACATTAAGACACATACCAAACCTGATGTACTACCCTCTTCCCCCAATAGAGGATATGCCGTGGAGGGAAAAATGGTTAACGGAGATCAAGCCCGTGCTGGACGCCATGGATTTGGAGAGGGTTCTGGGCGAGGGCGCGCTGGTTTACTTGAAGTTGTTAATCGTCATGGTGCTCTACTCTTGCTCCTATAGGGACGCGGTGAAAATGGTTAACGTGAACGTGGTCGTGGCCTGGTTCGTGGGGAGGAAGGTGGGGAAGAGCACGCTGCACGACTTCGTGGGCAGGTTGTACGGGGTGAGGAAGAAGTTGTTGGAGATTTCCTTCAAGCTTGAGGAGAAGTGCCTACCCAGTTACCTCCCTGCGAGCGCGCATCTCGTGGACTTCATGGCGTGGCTAGTGGACTCCTTCCTACTGGACTTACCTCCTGGGAAGAGGAGCGTGGAGACCTTTCGGGAGAAGGCGGAGCTGGAGAGGAGGGAAGGTAACCTGGAGAGGGCCAGGAAGCTGCTCTCCCTGGGGAGAACCAAGAGGAGGTTCGAGGGAAGGTGGACCAAGAAGAGAGGGGTCTCGCACTACGGGCTCAAGGCCATAGCCGTGATCTCCGTCTCCCTCTTCGTGAGGTCCATCACGGTGAAGCCGGCCAACTTCTCGGACAAGAGGTTCAAGTCACCGCTCAAGGGGATTAAGATCGCGGACAGGGGATTCTCTCCCTCCCCGACACAGCTCATAGCGCGGGAGAAGCCCTTCACTACCCTGAGGGCCCACGTGGAGTTCTTCGGCACCTACCTGAACGCGTTCTGGAGGCCCTACGGGACCACGACCTGGAGGAACGACGTCTTCCTTCACGTCCTGGGAGTGATCTACAACATCAAGATGTTCCTCGCGATCCAACGGAGGACTCCTCCAGGACGTAGAGCCGTTCAGCTCTGAGACGCGCCTCCTCGCGATCAAGCAACGCTATGCGCGATAGGTAAATCCTCTCGTCTTGATATTTTTCCATTATAAAGTTTTTCTCGGTGATCCAGGTCCTACCCTTCTGGCAATATTAATATTTATCATTCTGTTTATCTATTCGTTCAGATAATTACATTCCGGACACTCTCACGTGTCACCACAGACCGTGAGGAACTACGTGGAGGAGCAGGGAACTGAGGTGATCGAGAAGCTATTAGAGTCCATGAGGAGGATTTCCATGGAGATACTCAAGGGAGTGAAGGAAGTCGACATCTCCATAGACTGGACAACCAAGACGTGGTATGGTAAGCCGGTGGAGGGACTGGGTAGTTCAGCCAAGGGGAACTCGTGGAACTACGCTACCGCGATCACGAAGTATCAGAATATGGTGCTCCTCCTAGCTTTCGTTCCCCAAGTTAACGGGATGAGCAAGGATGAGATCGTGAAGCTTCTCATGGAGCAAATTGTGGGAATGGGCCTCAAGGTGGGGCTCGTAACCTTGGACGCGGGATTCTACACCGTGGAAGTCCTCAAGTTCATATCGCAGTTCAAGTTCGTGATAGGAGTCCCTGTGGGGGACGTGAAGATCTACGAGGAGTTCGACGGAGAGTACACGACAAACAGTAAGAGGTATAAGAAGGAAGAGCAGGTCAAGTTCAGACTCCTGGTGTATGGTAAGGAAATCGTTAAGAAGAGGAAGAAGACCGTGGTGTACTTCGCGAGGGCGACCAACCTCGACCTACCCAAGAGGGAAGTGCTGAAGTTGTACAACAAGGTTAGGAGTCCCATTGAGACGTCTTACAGGAACATCAAGGCCTTCCTTCCCTTCACGAGCTCCACCAAGTTCATCTTCCGCGAGTTGATCTTCGTGCTGGCCATGATCTTCTACTCGCTTTACACCGTGTTTAAGAACGTCATGACAAGAGAGGAGTTTAGATTGCTGCTCATCCTCTGCTTTCTAGACGATTTATCTGATCTAAAGGATTTTATATTTAATCTTGAGGAAACACTTATTAATACTATAGATTTATTTTTATGGAGGTGATTTTGGGTCTACCGTAAAGGGCAATGGTTCCCTTAGAGCGGTTCATAGGTTTGCGGTTTACCGCCTTCATTCTCATCACTTCATAGCTAGTGAGTGCTTTCGACACCCACCCCACTCTGTTCGTCCAGCGGTAGACCACGGGACGTTATCCAAGTTGATTAAAATGGCAATTCATGAGTAATATTAATAAGAAATTAGGATGAGATAATATTATGGTAAAGGCAATTTCAACTGAAAAGGACCTCTTACTCAAGGTGGATAAATCCTTCCCTTGGGAAACGTTTAGGAGTAAGCTTAAGTCCCTTTACTCCAAGAAGCCCAAGTGGGACGTCATCTTACTCCTCAAAGTCCTCCTAATCAAGTTCGTTTTCGACATCTCTTGGAATAACTTGGAGGGAGAAATTAGGGACAGTAAGAGGTTTATGGACTTCTTGGGCGGGAAAGTTCCACCAAAGAGCACAGTATTCTTCTTCTACAAGAAACTTCAACAAACAGTTATTCAAGAGGGCGAGACGATGAGAACAACACTGATGGATGAGTTAAACAAGGCTTTGGACAAGGTGATCAGCGAGTATAGGGAAAAGGGCTTTGAACTTGAAGTTGGGAGAGAAAAAACGATAGGTTCGAGGACTACCACATAATTGACACATTCTTCCGTGAGGCCTACCCCGGAAAGAGGAGTCTTCAAAACGGTCTTGAGAAGATCTCACTTGACCTTAAGGAGATGGGGTTCAATGACGTTTTTCTCCTCATGGGTTATACTACTTCCAAGCTCAAGAACTTCACAGCCTTTAGGAAGTATAAGGGTAGTTGGGGTAGGAAGCACGGTAAGTCCTACTTCGGGTTTAAGGTCTGTAATCTTGTGGAAAGGAGGACTAATTTCGTTAGGGACTTCAAGGTTGGATTGGCCAATTTAAGTGATCTAGCCTTTTCATTTGATAACGTTAAGTTAATGGCTGATAGGGCTTGGATTTTTAGGGAGGACGTCTTAGTTAAGGGTGTTGGTAGTGCTGGACTTCCGGTTGAGGGTAGTGGTGTTGAGATTAGGGAAGGTAAGGCTTCGTCTACAACTTTAAGGGGAGTGGTTATGGAGGTATTCTTCCTTAACTTCTATCGTGATCTCGAAATTCTTTCGACGAGGATTAGGACGAAGGTACTCGTTAATTAACGAGGTTCGTTTACGTGTTTACTTATTGTTATGGCAAATTTTATTGCAAGATTGTACAATTATCTGTATTTTCCCTTATTAATACATATTATATTATTCTTTATGGCTGAATATAATGAAGAATAGTATAATCAGAAATGCTGTAATTATAATGGTTTTTAATTTTGCTCAAATCGGACAACGTCACGGGCTGGGTCTTCAGCCCAATTACCCCTATCCCTCTGTGGAAGTTGCCCTCGCTTCCTCGGGACTCGGGGATATGTAGAATATTTATTGCTCCGTTTAAGTCCGCATTTATTGCCTTCCTTGTGCGGGGACACACAAATAATCCCCTTTTCACACGTCCATCCTCATGGGCTTCCCCACACAAGGAACACGTTTTAGAAGTATATGCCTCGTCCACTGTTATTACTTTTATCCCCAACTCCTCACCAATATCCTCAAGCCTCTTTATTATATACGAATAATTCCAGAAGTTAACAGTCAGCTTATTCCCATGATGTTTAGCTATTTCTTTAGGATAACCTACAACCACCTCACCAACGTTTTTCTCCCTCAGTATTTCCATTATCCTCCTCACCATACTGTTCAAGGCGTGTTTGAGGAACCTACTCCTCTTCTCGTGAAGCAACTTAAGCCTTCTACTCCTCCTCTGCCTATGTCTATGCAAAGTCTTCTGAACTATAGTAATTCTCTTACTGTAGTTCTCGTAATGAGATAAAGCAGATCCACCTTTGAATAAGTACCACGAGCCGTCCTCAACATAAACCGTGGCTAGGTTCACAATACCTAAATCAATAGATGCCTTTATTCCTTCCTTAACTTTCTCAGTTTCAACTTCAACTGGTATATGTGCGTACCAGATCTTTCTCGCCTCGTCGTAAATTATTTCCAGCCTACCCTGTTTCCCATGCCACTTTAACCTACCCTTAAACTTCAATGAGAGATTAAAATCCTTAAGATAAACCACCCTATTCCTTTCATCCACAGTGTACCTATCATTTCTGATAATTACGATTAATCTTCCATCTTTCCAATAACCCGGTGGTCTCGGTTTAAACCAACTGGGTAGTTTTCCCTCTTTCTTCTCACGGGTTAATGAGAAGAAGCTCCTCCAATCTTCGGCGTTCTTCCTAGCTACTTGTTGCGCATTAACCCTCAGCACACTCTTATACTTTTCATACACTGCCTTCTCTGTAATTCCAAAATCTACTCTCTTTCCTTCCTTGTACTGTTTCATCCTTAACCAATTAACCTCATTCCAACACTTAGCCGTAGCTATACCAAGCCTCTTTAACACTTCATGTTGCTCTTTAGATACTACTAGCCTAACAGTGTTACTCCTCTTCACCTTCTTTCCTCCACTGTTCCTCTATGTACTTCTTGATAACTTCACTGGATACGTTACCGGCTGTTGCCACGAAATAGCTTCTAGTCCATAATTTCCCTTTATTCAGTTGTGGGAATTTCTTTAAGATAAGTCTTGCCGATTTCCCCTTGAAGTAGTTTGCTAGATATGATGGTGCGTATCTTGGTGGGCAGTTTACGAAGAGGTGTATGTGATCTGGCATTACTTCAAGGGCTATTATTTCGCAACCGAGTTCTTCTGCAATGGACTTCAGTACCTCTTTAGTGTACTCGGCGATTTCGTTGACTAATGTGTTTCTACGATGTTTTGGTATCCATACGAAATGGTAGTTGCATAGGTACTTTGTATGTCTTGTAGATTTTAGTTCCACAACACTTTAAAGTATTCTGAGTTTAAAAGCTTTACCCCGCCCCTAGAAGAGGCGAGGCTTGCCTTTCCTTTATCAAAAGAGTTCATCAAAGACCCGTTAATTAGGATTATTCTAATACTTATTACTATACTAATAGCAGGGTTAGTAGGGACGCTAATAGTGGATCTATATTTTTCTTTCGTAGAGGGTAAACTAGTGGTAACTGGAATTGCAAGCATCTCCGACATCTATGGTTACATAATAGCAGGGGTATGGTCTTAGGGTGGGG
The DNA here is from genome assembly GCF_900079115.1 of Saccharolobus solfataricus. Classification (NCBI taxonomy): domain Archaea; kingdom Thermoproteati; phylum Thermoproteota; class Thermoprotei; order Sulfolobales; family Sulfolobaceae; genus Saccharolobus; species Saccharolobus solfataricus. The sequence continues at coordinate 1,426,671 of NZ_LT549890.1, read as the reverse complement.
ATTCTTTGTTCCAATTTATTTTGCAACTAGAGGACGGAGAATAAGAAGTGTATCAATTAAGATAGCAGATGCGATAGATATGTATTACAAAGGACTAATTACTAAGGACCAGCTAATTCAGATTATAGATATGTATAGAGACGTTGAGAGGAGTATCTAATTAATGGGTAATTGAATCTTACTTTTTTCTGAAGTGTTAATGAGGGAGATTCAGATATCCATTGCGAACCAGTGGTGTTTCACCAAATTATTTCATTTGAAAGATATAATATTAGTCCTTTCAAAAAGAGATTGATATAGAGAAAAACAATAAAATTATTATGAAACATAACATGTTAAGGTAATTTGCAAAAAATATAGCGTACAATTCTAATAATAAGAGGAGAATTCTGAATTTTTCTCACGTGGTGAAAACGACGTGCATAGTCTCCTCTGAACACCGAGAAAGTTAGAGAAGCTTGACGAATGAATCGAAGGACAAAACCTTCTTACACGTGGACTTGAAGTTAAAGAGAAGATGATTCACTAGATTCCACGCAGAATCCAGAACCGTGTAATAGAGGAACAAGAAGATCTTATTACTCAACTTCCTAACATACCTTATCCTTGCCTTCCTAACCTTGAAACCCTCCTCAACCTGCCACCTCAACCTATAGAGTTCAGCCAGTTCATAGGGATCTCCCTCGAAGTTCGTCACGAACATAAAGTGCCTCGGCTTTCCCTTAACGTAAACCACATCGTAATAATAAAGCCCTTCAAATTTCAAGACCCTATACGCAACGTAAACCTTGTCCTTAACCTCGTATCTCTTCTCAACTAATGGAACGTTAGATAGTTCCTTGAATCCCTTCAAGTTCGACTTTCCTCTCACAATGGTCTTCACGGGCATTTCCTTGATGACCCCTAGGTTCAAGAATCCGGCGTCAGCTACAACGTAATCTATTTCCATGTATTGGCTTACTTCCCTCACGCTCCTGAGTAGGAACTGTGATGGACTGTCGCTTCTCAAATCTGCTACCTCCACTAGGAGGGGTAACCTTAAGGGATATACGAGGTCCAAGGATCTCATCTTTACTCCTTTTCTCTTCCAGTTGTAGAGTAGAAAGCCCTCTGCTTTTTCTTGTTCCTTTTCTCCCACGGTTAATCCGGTCTCATCTACAGCGACTACGTTGATCTCTCCCTTTACTTCTCTGTAGATTGGGTAGAACTTGAAGGTTCTCTGACCTTTACTAATTACTTTCTCGCCTCGTCTTACTACCTTCAAGTAGTATTTTCCTCTGTTTCCGGTTAGCAAGGATGGTGCTGCTTTCACTATTTCCGGGTCTAGATCTTGAGAGATAACGTTAATATTGTTTGTTGCTAAAGTTATAGCGAGGGACTTCAGCTCCGTTTTGGGTAATATCATGGTTTGCATAACGGAGTTATGGAGTCCCTCGCTTTAACCTTTTCTTGTTCATCTCGTCCTTCCACCTACTTTCCTCTATTGATAATACTAGACAAATGGTATTACTCTTTATATATAAACTCGTTTTCTGTTAGTTTCTTCAACAAATATGAAAATTTTTTGCTTCTTGTGTTGAAATAAGCCGATTTTTCTAACTCCGCTCTGATATTTTTCTCTTCCATAGAAATTGTATCATTTTGAGTAAAATTGGTGAAACACCACTGATTGCGAACTCACTTTATTTCAAAGAAGCTACGAAATTAACTAAACGAAGATAACTAATTAGTAGAGAAACATGCTTACCAAATGTTAACATTTTTACAACGTATTATTTACAAATTACAATTCGCAGAAGACACATGAATCGCACTCAACTACTACAAAGGCAATAAAAATAAAATTAGTAGATCAGTACTCTTTTACTATGGAAAAAGAGATTGTTGAAGCATTTCTGAAAGTTTACGGTGACAACTTAGTCTCCATCGTCCTTTTTGGATCTTATGCTAGAGGGGATCAGAGGAAAGATAGTGACATTGATTTGCTTATAGTTCTTGATAAAATTGAAGATAGATATGAAGTATTCAAAAAATTCTTTGAAGTAGAAAAGATCCTAGATCTCACTGTATATAAGGAGTTAAGGCAAAAGGGTTATAATCCCTACGTTTCGCCAATTTTCCTTGATGTTGAAAAAGCTACTAAGTTTAGACCACTATACATTGACATAGTGTTTGATGCTAAGATACTTTATGATAAAAACGATGTTATGAAAAACACTTTTGAGAGAGTTAGAAAAAGACTTGAGGAGCTAGGTGCAGTGAGGAAGAAGAAAGGGAGAATATATTATGTGATACTAACTAAGGTAAAACCTGGAGAGGTTATAAAGTATGAATAGTAAGGAAATTGCTGAAGGTTATTTAAGAGAAGCTAAAATAAGGATTAAGTATGCGGAACTTAGCCTTAATGAGGATAAGGATTACGCTTTTTGTGTTAGAGCTTCACAAGAAATAGTTGAATTGTCTATAAAAGCAATTTTACGCTTATTGGGAATTGAGTATGGAAAGATCCACGATCCGGGTAAGATATTAGTTGAAAATATGGATAGATTACCATCATGGTTAAAAAAGGAAGCTGAAAATATAGCTTATATCTCACGATGGTTAAGGGCTGAGAGAGAACCATCAATGTACGGTGACGAAGTTGAAGGAATACCTCCTACAGAGCTTTATACTGAAAGTTATTGCAGAAAAGCATTAGAATCAGCAAAGTACGTATATGAGTTATCACTCAAACTGTATAACGAAATTAAATAAGTTAAATCAAGACAAGAAAGGGTTGATACTTTAAACGTTATTTACGTATATGCTTTGTGGATCTCTTCAATTTTTATCTGAGATAACGTTAGTGCTTTCAGAAAGTTTATAGCTTTAGGCAAAGGATATACCACTAGATTATAGTCTAAGAACTTTTCCAAAATACTAGTGGAGTTTACTTTTAAATCAACGCTTGATTTCGAATTTAAGAAAAATTGATGAGCTTAACCTCTTAGAAAATTGAAGTATTCAACAAAGCATTACGTATAAAATCCTTATCAAAACTCCATACGTTGTTTTCACTATAAGCATACTTAACAAACGTTTTGATTAAATTATCGTCCTTTAAATTTAGTATATACTCCTCATTTCCCAGAACAATTAGTTTGTACTTTGGTCGTGTGAAAGCTACGCTTAATCTACACGCTTATTTGTAGTGAATTTAAGGATTAGTAGCAGTAACACTAAAACATTACTAAATTTTTTTCCCCACCTTGAAATGAATCAACAGTATCAACCTCAACCCAGTCTAAATGCAAGTCTACTGCCTCTCTAAGCTAATATGAGACCTAAAGGGAATATCTTGTCGTCTAAAAGCTTGACAGAGAATAATCCTCTGATTGCTCCGAATGGTTTATAATCCTCATTTTTAAAGTAATCAAATATGAGTGAGAAAATTATTGACGAGTTACTTAATAATCCTCAGTTGCTTTCAGTATTAGCTGAAAAAATTTACGGCAGGCTTAAAGACGAAATTGTGATAAAGAAATTAGAAGAAAACAGTGAAGCTATAAGGGCTTTACAAGAGACTGTGAATAAGCATACCGAGGCTATTCAGTCCTTACAAGAGGCGGTCAAAGAACAAGGGAAGGCTATTCAAGCACTACAGCAAGTTACTCAATCCTTACAAGAGACTGTGAATAAGCATACCGAGGCTATTCAGTCCTTACAAGAGGCGGTCAAAGAACAAGGGAAGGCTATTCAAGCACTACAGCAAGTTACTCAATCCTTACAAGAGACTGTGAATAAGCATACCGAGGCTATTCAGTCCTTACAAGAGGCGGTCAAAAAGCAGGGAGAAGCCATTGAAGCATTACAAAAGGCTGTGCTTAGATTGGGTCGGGAAGTTAAGAAACTTTCGATAGAGTTGGGTAGTTTTACTAATAGGGCAGGAAAGGGCATGGAGAAGGCCATGCTAAAGCTTTATAGAAAATCTTTAGAACTTCATAGTGTTGACCCTAAGAAGGTGGCTCACGGTAAGATAGTTGATGATGAGGGAGTAATAGAGAAGGGTAAAGTGTTTGAGGTAGACTTTTATGAAACGAATGAGTATGTTTATGTGTTTGAGATAAAGAATTTTGCGGATAAGGGGACATATGATCAAATCATTGTTAGAAAAAAGCTATTCTCTGCAAAGTATAAGAATAAGAAGATAAAGATATTTGTTGTGGCGAACTTTGTGGATGAGAAAGTGAAGAAGAAACTTGAAGAGGAAGGGGTAGAAGTTATAGCTTCTCATGTGATCAAGTAGTTATGCTTTTCCTCTTCTACGAAACTTTTTTTGAAGAAGTGAAGAATAAACAGCGTAACTTGGTGTAAAGAGGGGATTTAAGTATCTTCTGTCAATCGTAATATTGTCTAGCTTAGTATAATTCTATGAAGAAATTTATGTTCCGTTACCATAAAAAATTATGGCATCTATTCATTAAGTTATAATCTCTTTTTAGTTAAGCTTCTTGTTGTTATCCTTCCTTCCCTCGAGGTTTATGATATAAAGTATTGGGGGAGTGTTCTCAAACAGTCATGAGATTCAAAAAATGTTTGTAAAAATATTGGAGTAGTATGGAAAAACGCTCGTTTAACGTTTAAGATATAGAAATCTGAACAAAGACATTATACTTTCTGAGACTTTAAAGGGCAAGACTCTATTCCTATCATACGGAAAGGTCTTGTGTAGTTTTAGAAATGTTGTTGCCCTTCAGACTATAAGCAAGTATATTTTAGAAAAACTTATGTGCAAGGGTTTTAGAGATCCATTCTAATACTACTGCAAAAGATCTCATAACCCTCGCAAATAAACCTTTTTCAGAGGCTGTTTTCATGTTCTAATTCATTGGCTGCATCTCGATCGAAACGACTAATTGTGAAAAGTTTCTAGCATGATATAATTTTACTAATACTTCTCGAATAAGATGACTGCATGAGAACACTCCCCTACCTAATTTAAAAATTAATATATCTATAAGGTAAGAATATGGAGAAGTATAAGTATATTAATGATCCTATACATGGGAATATAAAAATTGAGTCTAAGTGAGGTGACAATCCTTATTTTCAGAGGTTAAGGCATATAATTCAGAATGGAATGGCATACATGGTATTTCCATCCATAAGGCATACAAGATTTGAACATTCCTTAGGAACTTACTATATAGCATCTAAAATTTTTGATAAAATTGATAAGAACAAGATAGAATCTGATAATAACTTTGATGATAATATTAAAAAATTGCCATTATAACATAATATGGATACTTTCCATATTACCATACTTTTGAATTGGCTCTGGATATTTGTAATTGTTAATCAACTTATTCAAGAAACATTAGTGGAAAGTATTAACTACGTGGTTGTAGGATCAATTATAGGCATGGCTATGGGAATTATTATCATAATCTTCCTACTGGTAGGAAGAGGTAATTTGGTGCAGTATAATATACCAACTTTTAAATAACTTGGTGCAGTATAATATACCATGTATATTGAAGAAATAAAGAGAGTTCTTAGTGACCAGAGGGATGTCTTAGAAGAGAAAATGAGTAGGAAGTTAGTTGAAAGAGACGTACCGAACTTATTAAAGTATTTAGAAGTGCCAAACGCTTTAGCAATCTTAGGTGTAAGAAGATCCGGGAAATCGACACTTTCCCTACTTCTTCTCAAGAGAAAGAAATTCGCTTATGTAAACTTTGACGATGAGAGATTTTATAACCTTAACATCGGCGATCTTAATAAGGTTTTACAAGCAATTTACGAACTTTATGGTGTTGATGTAGATTATATAGTTTTAGACGAGATTCATAACGTAAAAGGATGGGAGCTTTTTGTCTCAAGGTTAAGGGATGTTAAAAAGCTTATAATTACTGGGAGTAATTCTAAAATGCTTTCTGGAGAATTAGCTACGTATTTAACTGGTAGGCATAGCGATTATATCCTTTTCCCTTTTTCTTTTCAGGAATATTTAAAGTATAAAGAGGTGAAAGTAGAATACTTTTCAACTAGGGTTATTTCGACGTTAAAAAATGAATTGGAAAAATACACAGAAGTTGGAGGTTTTCCAGAAGCATTAATGTTGGGGAAAGAACAAGTGAATGTAATTTACAATGACATCCTCTTTAAAGATATTGTAAGTAGGTATAAAATTAGGGAGATAGAGAAGTTCAGAGAGTTTGCGAGGACTGTAATCTCTTATTACTCTAATGAGATTTCACTTTCGAGTATCGCAAAGATATTAGGATTAAATAAGAGGACTGTAGAGAAATGGGCGAGCGGGTTAAGAGAAGCATACTTGACCTTTTTTATACCTAGATACGGTGAAAAATTGAAGCAAAGACTTACTTATAACAAGAAAGTTTATGTGGTTGATGTTGGGATAGTTTCAAACTTAGCAATAAAAGGGAAGGATAAAGGAAGGATAATAGAGAATCTAGTAGCTATAAAACTCTTGAGGGAATTACAAGGTGAGGAGAAATTATATTATATGAGGAATAATTATGAGGTTGACTTTTATGACGAAAAGAACTCTAGGTTAATACAAGTAACTTATACTAGTGATAAAATTGAAAATAGGGAAATTAGAGGGCTCATTGAAGGTTATAGACTAACTAAGGCTAAAAAATTACTAATAATCACTTGGGATCTAGAGGAGAAAATCCAAGTAGAAGGAGTTAATATAGAAGTACTACCGCTATACAGGTTCCTTCTTGAATGATTCCTATTAACCTACCGAGTTAAAAGAAGATGTTGATCTCTACGACTATGATTAAGTTCGAGTAATTTTTGTAAGATCCGTTAGATACTTTTAGTAAAGATTGTGGACTAATATCTTCATTAAGCTACTTAATAAAGAGACGAAAGAAATGGGTTAGGACATAAAGCCTCGTAATAAATAATAGAAATCCGTTCGAATAAGATGACTGCATGAGAACACTCCCAACAATACGATATTGGTGATTTCTTACATTGCTTAAGCTATTACCCCTAACACAGTTTCAATAAGGGAATTAGGAAAGACTTATACTTAGAACTTGAGAGAAAAGACGTAGCTAAGATCAGTTATAATACTGAGGATTTACTAACAGTAAACGTTGAAACGTCAGATACTAAATATAATTACACATAAGTTTTAGAGGTTCTGTGCTTAGTTGATCTGTTGAATATTTCTAACTAAACCGCTATTATCTTCCTTTCAATTAATCTCAAGGTCTACAATTTAGGCCTGTAAGATATCTTAAACGTTTGCTAAAAATTCAACAAGTCCACAAAGCAGAGGTTCTGAGAAATATTATAAAACCCTCTTCATGAATTCAACCTCATAAATTATTACCCTCTCATGAAATCCCTCACCAATTTTCTTGTCTTCGTAAAAGGCTTCAACCTCGAACTTAAACCTTCTACCATTAACCTCTTTTAGCGTTGCTTTCACTCTTATTTCCTTACCAATACCAACTGACATTAAGTGCTTAACGTCTACGCGATAGCCTACAGCTGTCTTCCCCTTTTTTAAATATTTTTGTACCAACTCCATGAAGACGTTTTCCATAAAGACAATCATCATGGGAGTTGATAAAACGTTAACACTTCAGTGGTGTTTCACCAATTTTACTCAAAATGATACAATTTCTATGGAAGAGAAAAATATCAGAGCGGAGTTAGAAAAATCGGCTTATTTCAACACAAGAAGCAAAAAATTTTCATATTTGTTGAAGAAACTAACAGAAAACGAGTTTATATATAAAGAGTAATACCATTTGTCTAGTATTATCAATAGAGGAAAGTAGGTGGAAGGACGAGATGAACAAGAAAAGGTTAAAGCGAGGGACTCCATAACTCCGTTATGCAAACCATACAAGTATCCAAAACGGAGCTGAAGTCCCTCGCTATAAATTTAGCAACAAACAATATTAACGTTATCTCTCAAGATCTAGACCCGGAAATAGTGAAAGCAGCACCATCCTTGCTAACCGGAAACAGAGGAAAATACTACTTGAAGGTAGTAAGACGAGGCGAGAAAGTAATTAGTAAAGGTCAGAGAACCTTCAAGTTCTACCCAATCTACAGAGAAGTAAAGGGAGAGATCAACGTAGTCGCTGTAGATGAGACCGGATTAACCGTGGGAGAAAAGGAACAAGAAAAAGCAGAGGGCTTTCTACTCTACAACTGGAAGAGAAAAGGAGTAAAGATGAGATCCTTGGACCTCGTATATCCCTTAAGGTTACCCCTCCTAGTGGAGGTAGCAGATTTGAGAAGCGACAGTCCATCACAGTTCCTACTCAGGAGCGTGAGGGAAGTAAGCCAATACATGGAAATAGATTACGTTGTAGCTGACGCCGGATTCTTGAACCTAGGGGTCATCAAGGAAATGCCCGTGAAGACCATTGTGAGAGGAAAGTCGAACTTGAAGGGATTCAAGGAACTATCTAACGTTCCATTAGTTGAGAAGAGATACGAGGTTAAGGACAAGGTTTACGTTGCGTATAGGGTCTTGAAATTTGAAGGGCTTTATTATTACGATGTGGTTTACGTTAAGGGAAAGCCGAGGCACTTTATGTTCGTGACGAACTTCGAGGGAGATCCCTATGAACTGGCTGAACTCTATAGGTTGAGGTGGCAGGTTGAGGAGGGTTTTAAGGTTAGGAAGGCAAGGATAAGGTATGTTAGGAAGTTGAGTAACAAGATCTTCTTGTTCCTCTATTACACGGTTCTGGATTCTGCGTGGAATCTAGTGAATCATCTTCTCTTTAACTTCAAGTCCACGTGTAAGAAGGTTTTGTCCTTCGATTCATTCGTCAAGCTTCTCTAACTTTCTCGGTGTTCAGAGGAGACTATGCACGTCGTTTTCACCACGTGAGAAAAATTCAGAATTCTCCTCTTATTATTAGAATTGTACGCTATATTTTTTGCAAATTACCTTAACATGTTATGTTTCATAATAATTTTATTGTTTTTCTCTATATCAATCTCTTTTTGAAAGGACTAATATTATATCTTTCAAATGAAATAATTTGGTGAAACACCACTGTTAACACTTCTACTTGCAACTGCAATTGCTGAATGTTCCGGCTTAACGATAGTGCTTTCAGAAAGTTTATGGCTTATAGGCAAAGGATATACCACTAGATCATAGTCTAAGAACTTTTCCAAAATGCTAGAGAAAGGTCTTTTCTAAACTCTCCCCAACCTTCGTAAGAGGAGAGAGAAAAGAAAAAAAAATAAAGTTAATAGTCTGAGCGTTAAAGAGATTAGTATGACAGTTCTCTTGTTTGGTTTTGAACCCTTTTTGGAATACAAGGAAAATCCATCTCAGTTAATTGTTGAAGCCTTAAATAGAAGTACCATATTAAAGGAAGAGGTCAAAGGTGTGATACTGCCAGTTGAGTATAAGAAGATAGAGGATGTGATAGTTACGAAAATTAGGGAGACGAAACCAATATTAACTTTGGGAATTGGTTTAGCCCCGGGTAGAGCGAAGATAACTCCAGAGAAGATAGCCATAAACTATAGGTATTCAAGGGAAGGAGATAACGCTGGAAAGAAGTATAGGGGAGAGAAGATTGACCCCTTAGGGCAAGACGGTATCTTTACGAATATACCAGTAGAGGACCTTGTAGACTTATTAAATGAAAACGGAATACCAGCTGAATTAAGCTTAAGTGCTGGTAGCTATCTTTGTAATAACGCAATGTACATCATAATTAGGGAAGCTAGAAAGTACAATAGCTTAGGTGGTTTCATTCACGTTCCCTTACACGAGTCATATGCCGCGAGAATACAACGATCTATTCCATCCATGAGTTTAGATACTATGATAAGGGGAATAAAGTTATCAATAGAATTTATATTAACAAATAAAAATAAAAAAGAGAATCTTACCTTATCCTAGTTGCCAAGTTAGCTCCTCCATATTCATGACAAACCTCGTGAAGGGCATTGAATAGTAAAGTAGAGCCAAATTGTGAGTCTGCATTCCATGACTCATCATTAAATAGCCGACAACTGAAGGTCCATCGTAATAGGCTGCTGCGTTCTCAAGTATTTGAGTCTCGTTTGCCATATATGAGTAAATTGAATTCAACACTACTTGTTGATCCGTAGTGTTCAACTGCTTTAAGAAGTAATCTCTAAACTTTATACTCATCTTAGCGTAGTAGTTGGAGAAGAAACCAAAGTCATATATCACGTTAGGATTTCTATACGTTTGTAATAGTAGCGAAATGTTACCATATTGAGAGTTGGTAACACTATCAACATACTCAGCTGCGTATAAATCAATTATAAACGCATTATACAATCCCCGATAGAAACCATAGGGTGTAATGGACGATCCTACATTTATGGACAAACTCAAGGAAGCCCAAGCGTTAGCCAATATCTTATCTGATAAATTACCGGTAAATAAATATGCAGCTTCGCTAGCAGTTTCGATCTTCCACAAATTGCTCAAATTACTTGCTTCTAAAATTGCCTTATCAACTTCAGCTGATAAATTATAATTGTTCTGATAAAGTAATTCAATTGCGTTAACTGCGGGGTTCGGTAAGAAGTAAAAGGTGGTATAATTTCCACTCTTTGCTAAACTCTCAGCTTCACTCCAATACTTTTGAGCCATAGCCTTTGCAGTAGCATTAATACTTCCATTGTACAACGTACTGTAAATTTGGCTTAAGTACTGAAAACCAGCACTGAAATTGATTGGGAAATCAATGTAACCTTTTTGTTGGGGTAATTGTGATTGTGTTACTATTTGATAAATTTGTGGTATTGATGAGACTGTATACAAAACTTCTCCATGCTCTTTAGCGAATTGTAATGCCATTTGGTAATTTTGACCCTCAGCCAGAGCCATCATTTGAGGAACTACCAAGTAATAAATTCCTCCCTCATACAATTGTACAATCCTTTGGTATACAACACCAGTTGAGTACATGTAACCTTCTAAGCCAACATCCCCTAAGAAGTATAACGACTTATTTAATGAAGATTGTTCATTTAGCATTGATGCTAAATACATAACTGTAGCGGAATCAGTCTTTACTGCACCACCCACGTTAATGCAACTCGGAGAATTAATATACAGATAATAGTTATAGCTAGTTAAGGGTTGGTAGGCTAACATTGAGGAAACTACTGCAGCCCCTTTAGCACCTGCTAAATAGCCATTACCAGAAATGTAGGGATTTCCTATAAATACTAAACCTTCACCTGGAGTAACATAGGCATATTGTGCAGCTATCGTGTGATATGGAAATACTGGGTTTATTAGGTAGTCTTCACCATTTCCTAAATTCGCAGGATCACTCTGTGGATATACTATTATCTTTTGCCCTTGTACTATAGTTTGCGTAGTTTCGTGGTTTGTACTTCCCACTAGGTAACCTATAACTCCACTTACAGTTACCAAGATTAATAATACAGAAACTAAAATATATTTATTCATTTTTATCGATTTAAAGGAAGATATTTCCCTTTTTTAAGCTTTTTCCCAAATCTAATATAAAATTGAAAGATGGATATTTAAAACTGGAGAAAACTAGTTAAACCAATGAGTGAAAAGAAACTACTGACCTTTTGGCAAGCTTTATTCATTGGTTTAGGAAACATAATAGGAGCTGGTATATTCGTTATGGCGGGTTCGACGATAAGCGTCGCTGGGCCTGGAGCAATAATAGCCTTTATATTTACTGCAATTTTCGCAATGTCAATTGGATTAAATAGTGCAGAATTATCCTCGATTTTCACTGACGTTGAAGGAGGAGTTTACAGTTTTACCTTAAAGACCTTAGGGGAAATGTCCGGATTCCTAGTGGGTTGGTTTAGGGTAATATCATATGTAATTGGCGGAGCTGCAACTGCTCTAGGCTTTTCGGGCTATCTCCTACTATTTGGTCTACCCAAAACGCTTTACTACACTTTAGCTGTGATACTCATCGTAATCTTACTGGTTTTGGACTATTTCGGGATAGGGACAGTTGCTGAAGTCGATACGATATTTGTGATAATAAACATTTCAAGTCTAATACTCTTCTCATTAACAATCCCCATTATAGTAGGGATAAAAGTACATAATTTCGTACCGTTGTTTCCCCATGGAATACAAGGAGTATTGACAACGTCGAATTTGGCCTTTTTCTCCTATTCCGGCTTTAACACAATTGTCACACTAACGCCATCAACTAAAAACGGTGAAAAGGTAATCCCAAGGGCGATTGTGATGTCGTTAATAATAACCTCAATAATCTATATCTCAGTTATATTCTCCATGGTTGACGCAATGCCTTGGTACTATTACGGTCAAACTTCAGCCCCTCTCTCCTTAGCCCTATCCCAAATTCACGCTCCCACATGGTTGTTCCTAATTACTTCAATATCAGCAATCCTAGCAACTATTAGCGTAACCTTATCCATCATTGTTGCCAGTGAAAGGACTTTAAGGCAATTGTCAAGGGATTTCCAATTACCAGTAAAACACGAGCTATTAGTTGTAGGTGGGATAATGTTAGCATCGCTACTATTAGGGAACGTGGAGGCAATAGCGTTAGCCAGTAATTTCGGGATCATATTTTCCTATATGCTTACTGGTCTGGAAGTCATAATTGTCAGAAGGAAAGGTCTAAGGGGAAGTTTCAGATCTCCCGCTTTTCCAGTAATCCAAGTTTTCGCAATAATACTTTCAGCACTATTCATGATTTCACTCGGCTTAAACTCTTTGGAAATAGGTGTTGTTACGCTATTTATAGGAATTTTAGTGTATGAAACGTTAAGGGAAGTGAAAGCACATGAGAATAGGAAAAAGTGAAAGGAAAAAAGATATTGCTATATATATATTTCCATAAAGAGAGAAAGTATCCCTTATCATCTATATAGTAGTTCACCTATATCCTATGCTGTTAATTCTCAGTCTCAACACTAAGCTTAAAGTTATCCACACTCCTAACATTACTGCAATTAGGAATGCGAAACTCGAAATCACCATCTGTAGGTTTCCGGACAGTATGTGACCAAACGTACAGCAATTTGCAATTCTAGCTTCAAACAATACTAGGAAAGCTCCGAAGAATGCACCTAGGAAGAAAAGTAGTGAGTAGTCTTCAGTTTCTCTAACCTCTACCAAACTCTTGGTAACTAAAACGTTCATACATTTCCTAACTCCTATCAACACTTCGGAATAGTAAGGCAAACTAGCTTTAGGCATTTCTCAGCGTAATCCCTTAATTATATGTTCGTTGATCTGATTGTACTCAATATTAGTGAACTACTCCGCCCTCACTGGTAGACCCAAAATCATCCTTTTGAAAATAAATCAGTAATATTATTAAGCGTTTTCTCTATTTTAATAGAATTATCCTCTGATATTAATGTTATAAATAAAAGGACGAGTAAAAGTCTTCCCTCTTCACATCCTTGGGATAAGGAGAGGTGAGAAATTACGAGAATAACAGATAGGTTATGTAAGAAAATACTACTACAACACCAAATAAGACAAAAAGAAACGATTATCGTAAAGCCAACAAGAGTACATTATTTATTTACTTACTCTAATTATATAATAGAATAATAGCGCACTAATTAATGATATTGTACCATAAATTAGTGGGTAAAGAAGTATAGCTAGAAATGGGTTAGCGTTAATTAATCGTCCAATTATTTCTGCCATCCTACTAACGCCGTCAATAGGGTAAATTAGGTAAAGGGAAAGCGAGGACAAGAACCCTATGAGAAAACTTCCTATCATTGAATATTTCCTGCTTAATAATCCTAATGGTACTCCTACAACTATGGCTGTAAATGGATACAATACAAAGATTTGCATTATATACGCTAGTACAATTGAAATGATAATGTAAATCATATTTGAAACTTTCATCACTATCACGGCTCTAATGATATTTTCGCTATTGTAGTGTAATTATACCCAGAATAGGAGACGTATTTGAAGGATAGCCATAAGGGTAATTGATTCTCCCTAAACTCACTAACTAGACTCTCTGAGGGACCTCCCGGAAATATCCCGTAGAATTGTGAAGAGTATGGTGAAGCTATAAACCTGAGCGATGAACCTACTGTTACGTAAGGTAAAGGAACTGTGGGAATATAGGGAGTTGAACCAACTGCAAGCGTATGAGGATCACCAAATATTGGAATAGGTCCAACGGAAAGTGCCTTTAATCCCAATGGGTTGTAAATTTCTAAGAAATGTACTCTTCCCCAATACCATTGACTTATATTGTCTCCTAAATTCTCTTCTAATAACGAGATTGCTTTAATAAAAGACTGCCTAACTAAGTTAGTGAAGTTCCCATTGACCCAAGTTGATGTTGGATCGTTTTGTGCAATGTATATGAAGTCAGGTACAATATAAGGTATACTAGCTATATCTAATATGTCTAAACCCGTGTTATTAAGTATTTTCGCAATACTATTGTTCACCATTTCAGCTACTATATAAGTATATATTGTTGGCGCGACCTCGTTTTGGTAAAACGTGAAGTTCCAATTACGTAAATAGTTTAACGCAGCTTCTTGGATACTGCCGTTCACGTTATTGTTTATAGCCTTTATTATAAGGGGAGTAAGTAGTGATGCCCAATAATCGGTTACATTAGATTGTAATTTCATCATATCGCTAACGTTAACATATCGCTGATACTCTAAATAATGATAAATGTCCTCAGCCCTACCACCAGAGCTCCAGAATCCGCCAATGAACGGGAATGGATAATTTATCCAAACAGTAGGCTGATTAGGTGCGAAAGCGAAACCCCTTAAGGGATCAAACGTCTGCGGTAGGTATTTGAAGGGTATGTAACCAATTGGTTCGTATTTCGCAGTAGTACCGTTTAATGGCATTCTTGCACCTACTACCAACACGCTTTTTCCGTTAGGTAAGGTCTCATTTATGAGCGGATATAGCCCAGCTACGATTATCCCTGCGTGGTGCCTACTTACGATTGCCAAGTTCTGTGGAGGAATTACCCAATACCTTGCTGCGTTTATTAGATCGCTAAAGGACGTTGAACTGTCTAAAAGAATTATGGAAACTACTGTAAGAATAGGCTCCTTCCATGCAGACCAATACAAGCTTATTCCGTAATTCTTATACCTAGCTACTAGCGGTCCATTATTCGTATAGTAGACAGTGTATGTTTTCCCCATTAATGTATAATAATACACACCTGTTAAATACCATTTGCCGTTATAGTAGTATTCAAGTCCGTTCTCTCTCAGTATTTCCAGATAGGCGTTTGAGGAGCTTCCTTCGGGTGTAGTCAATCCCCATGCAGTGTAAGGTGTGTGCCCAATTAGTACTCCGGGTATACCAACTAATGACCAACCAGTCACATTAAACATTGCTGCTATAAGCTGTAATGGGATCCACAATGAGGGTGAGAATAAAGGTAAATGTGGGTCATTAGCCAGTATTGGACCTTGAGTGGAAAAGTTGGAAGTTATGACCCATGAGTTGCTTGCGAATTTCGGAAATGGGATAAAGGGATCCGAAATGTTGAGTAGGGCATACTTCATTAGGGGTACTAACTCTTTTAACTGATCTTTACTAATACCAGTAGCCCATGGCTGATACCAGTTTAGCGACCACAGATACTGAGGTGAAATCCCTTGATCGGTTAAATTATAACCGTTAACTGTACCATCACCTGGGACCACAGTGAGGTTCCCATCTATGAAATGAGGATAATATGGGTTAATTTCATTAATTTCAGTGTAGTTAAAGTAAGCGTAAAGAAGCCCGGATTCAAGTTCTTCGCTAAAGCCGGAAGTTAAGCTCCACGCCATGTATTCACCGATGGCTAACGAGTATACGGGAGACCAATAATAAGGCTTAACGTTTAATAACTTGAACTCTAAAGGCAAATTCCTATAGTTTAGAGTATTTATGTAATCGTTAACACCTTGAGAAAAGGCTTCCAGATAAAAGTAAATTGTTGGATAATTCTGTTCTAAGTATTGTGAGCTCATTATTGCGTTCTGAGGTATTCCTATTAAATGCATAGCGATGTCTGAAGATAAGGCTTTAGAACCAACCCAAGAGCTTAAATTTCCCATGGACAGAAGACCAAGTAGCTCCATTTCGAACAACCTCTGGCTAGCCTCGTAATAGCCTTCAGCTACAAAGAGGTCGCCGGGATTGGTTGCGTAAATGTGAGCTATTCCATTGCTATCTATGCATATATTTACGTTGCCGATTAAGCCAGGGATTGAAACGATTTCGTTTAAAATTTTAACGTTACCAGAAGAGTACCAAATTCCGAGAAATGGATTTAAAATTGATAGGGATGTTGTAAAGGTGGAAAGAATAACTAATAAAATCCCTAATACAGCTATTATGAGGTAATTATATCTTTTCAATCACTATTACACCTCTTTTTCTTTTCCATATTATACTTGTGTTGACCAAATTTTATAAAAAAGTTTCTATAATAGTCGTCCGACATATCTTTATATTTATAGGCCTCTTATCTTGTGTTGAACTCTCACAAAGAGGTATTAGAAACCTAAAATTGAACACTCTAAGGTTAATTGAAAGGAAGGTAATACAAGTATTTCATCTCAATAAATTAAGTTACTCAACAGTGATCTTCATAATTGCAAATACCTTATAGGGTATCTATACATTCCGCTAGGACAGACTCTCACACCTTGTCGAAACTTTTTCTTCTATAATTAAAAGATAATACTCTCTTTAAGATACTATCTTCCTAATATTTAACTACAAAAGTTAAAACCTACACTTTCAGTATTCTCTCTAAAGACTTAATTTACCAGAGGAGAGATGTAACACATGGGAAGAACACAACCCTCATACACCATGGCGGTGAACAGAGAATTGGAAAAGCTGGAAAGAATTATAGAACGCTTACACTCTCCCATATTATCCCTTTTACTAGAAAGGGTTAAGGAAAAAGTAAGGTATACTCAAAGTGCATCATATGACGAACTGGTTGATCCCTATAACCTAGTTTACTTTGCGCTAATTTGGGCTTTGGCGGAGGAATGCGAGAAATGGAGGAGTACGTACTTGACGCTTATCCAATCAAGGGAGGAGTGAAACTATTCCTAAGCAATTTCAAGGAGAAAACTATCAGAACAACCTTCCCAGTTTACACCATAACAGATAACCCAGATATAGTACTACAGCACCCAGAGGTGAGATATTACGAAAAGGAAAAGTGGAAAACGTTAGATGGGAAAGAGGTTAAGGTTTATCGCTTTGAGGTAGAATCCCTTGACGCTTATTATTACATGAGGAAAAGGTTAAACGTCGTGAACGAAACACCAACAGTACTATCTCAAACGCTATACCGCCTAGGGATAAAACCATTTAGGAGATTTCGCTCTTCTGATGATGAATTTCCAAAGGTAACCATTGCAAGAGTTGTACCCTTGGATTGGTACGGTGAATCGTTAAAAGGGAAAGTGTTTGAAGTTAAAATAAATAACGAGGTTAGGAGATTTTACGAAAAGCCTGAAGTTGAGGTCGATATCGCTGAATGTTTAGGAGAAGCCTGCAATTACGTAAAGTCAAACGTTAAGATTAGAATTGAGAAGAAGAGGTCCCCAGTTTCGGCAAAGGGATTAATAGAGTGGTCCTTTATTTCGCTTACACCAATTCACGAAATAGCCTATGCCACTATTGGTAAAGTGTTAACAATAAATGAAGCGTGGGTCGCATTTAAGAGAAGAATTATCATACCTAAAGTTGTTCCTAGAGTTGAGAAATTGAGAAGATTAGAGGATATAATGATGGTGGATAAGGGTGGGCTAATACTCTTCCCACAGCCCGGATGTTATGATAATGTTTATCAAGTTGACTTCTCTTCAATGTATCCCTCCTTAATTGTAAAGCATAATATTTCAGCTGAAACCGTTGAAGCATGTGATGATATAAAAACTGAGTTGCACTCAATTTGCTTAAAGGAAAAGGGAATTATACCAGAAGCCTTACAGTGGTTGATAGAGAGAAAATCGGAATTGAAGAAAATTGACGAAGAGAGAGCTGAGGCAATAAAGTGGATTTTAGTAGCCTCTTTTGGCTATCTAGGTTATAGGAATTCCTTGTTTGGAAAGATTGAGGCATACGAAATGGTCACATATTTAGCTAGGAAAACGTTAAGGAGAACAATGGAGATTGCTGAGGAGATGGGGTTAAGGGTTTTACATGGTATAATAGATTCACTGGTTGTTAAGGGTGATAACGTTGATAAATTCATTGAGAAAGTCGAGAAAGAAACGGGGTTAAGACTGGATTATAAACGTTACAATTGGATTATCTTCACTATTACCAGAAACAATACACCATATCCTACAAGATATATTGCAAACATGAACGGTGAAATGATAGCTAAGGGACTAATAAGGGAGAACATGCCCAATATCGTTAAATCGTTTTTGGAAGACGTGCTAAGGGAGTTCTCATCAGCTAAGACTTGTTCTGACGTTAAAAAGCTTAGGATTAGGGATTTATTCGAGCATTATAGAAAGAGGGCTATAAACGGTGAGCCAATAGATTACGTAATATGGATTAAGGACGTTCCTTACGTAAGGGGAATTAAGGGATTTTATGAGGCTAGGCTAGGTTATATGGGAAGGGACGTAAATTACTACATCAATTACTTGAAGAGGGTTTATGAAGACGTGGAAGAGGTGATGTCTAGGTGTTAACTACTGGCTTTCCCTTTTTAGACGAGATAATAAAGAGGGATGAAATTGTGGAGTTCTTCTCAACTGATAACGATTTGTTAAGAACGTTCTATCATAGAGTTATAGCCATTTCAGCCCCAGTTTACGTTGTAGTGGTTTCCGAAAGAGGTGGATTAGATCCTTACTTAATAGAGCGTTTTCAAAACATCTTCGACAATCACGCAGAGGTGTATATAAGGAGGGCTTTCAAGGCTGAAGATGTGCCAATTACTATAGACTCAATGGGAGATAACGACTTAATTATTATTGATCCTTATCATTATAGAAAGAACTACACTAAGATCGTCTCGTCATTGAGGAAAGTTAAGGGCAGGAAGTTCTTGTTCAGCTTTATGGATAGGGAAAGAGAAGGTTCGATTTTCGGTTCACACACTTCTCACTCAATGATTAAGCTAATTAAGAGCACTAGGGGTTTTAAGTTCATTATAGTGAAAAGCGTTACTAGTAGAGAGATTGAAATTCCTAATTATTTGTTGGATTTATACGGTAAAGTAAGTGATGATGGGGGTTTGTTGAAATATATGGTTTAGTAACTGATTTTTCTTAACCCTAGAGAAACATGAAGATCTAAAAACGTTACTTTGCTAACAATACGATCCAACATCTGGACTAGAGTAACGTTACTGTTTCCATTAGATTTATAGTCTAGTGTTATCTGATAAAAATACTATAAAAATTCTATTTTAATGATCTTTGTAAACATATCAGTCATTCAGGACGATTCAGTTCTCCTTTGCGAATTGTAATTTGTTAATAATACGTTGTAAAAAATGTTAATATTGGTATTGAGTGTCTCTGCTAGTTAATCGCCTCCATTTAGTTAAATTCGTAGCAATCTTTAAAATAAAGTGAATTCGCAATGGATATCTGAATCTCCCATTCTCACTAAAAGTTAAGAGGCATCATAGATCTAATTGAACATCCAATCATTAATTGAAAGGAAGATAGTAAAATAGTATATAAGGTATTCAATGTACCAACTAAGCAGAAATTGTCGAACTTTCACCAATAGTTAAGAGGTGTGAAGAACTAATATTATCTCTGATCATTTCTCTAAAATAAGATAATATAGCTCTTAGTAAAAAATATTTGATAGGTGAACAAACACAAAAAAAAAAATAGCTGTCTAATACCTAGCATAAGTTTAAGACTGAGAAAAGAAGAACATATTATAGTAGACCCCTCGCCTTCATTGCCCCTACTACTCTATCCACAGCTAAAGCCATCGCTACAGTCCTCAAATCCTGATCAGCAAACTTTCTCTTGTGAAAATCGTATAAAGTATTAAAAGCATTTATCATTCTATCTACAATAAGTTTCTTAGCCTCCTCATCACTAATTATTCCACCAGACCTATTGTTAGCCCACTCCACATAACTACCCACAACTCCCCCTGCGTTAGCTAAAATGTCTGGTATGACTATTACACCCCTTTGCTTCATTATTTCATCAGCATCTGCAGTCAATGGACCATTTGCACCTTCAACAATAAGCTTTGCCCTAACCTTCGGAGCATTAAACTTATTTATAACGTTTTCCACTGCAGCCGGAATCAATATATCACAATCGCTTATTAACAACTCCTCATTCGTAACCTTTTTACCCTCAAGGTAATTCACAACACTACCTGTACTCTGAACAACTTCCAACGCCCTATTAACGTCTATTCCATTTTCATTAATTACCCCTCCTCCAATATCGCTAACTCCAATTATTTTAGCCCCCATTTCGCTCAAGAATTTAGCGGTAAAAAAACCAACGTTTCCAAACCCTTGAATTATAACCCTTGATCCTTCAATTCCTCCTATAAACTTATTAGCAGCATCTCTAGCTATTGTCGCTACACCCAACCCAGTGCTGTAGAGTCTAACACCTATCCCACCTAGCTCGGAAGGCTTACCAGTAAACACTGCGAAATCTACTTTACCAGTTATCTTTATGTATTCATCTAGGAACCAAGCCATAGTTTGCGGGTTAGTATTAATGTCAGGTGCAGGAATGTCAACATCACTACCCAAATACTTGTGAATCAATTGAACGTATTTCCTAGACAAATCCTCCAATTCCTTTAATGTTAGCTTCTTAGGATCTACTCTTATCCCACCCTTTCCTCCCCCATAGGGTAGTAATAAAAGGGAGTTCTTCCACGTCATAATCATCGATAGTGCTATTACTTCATCTTGTGTAACATTGGGACCGTATCTAACTCCTCCCTTATATGGACCCAAGGCTGAATTATGCTGACTTCTCCAACCAATAAACGTCCTTAACTTACCATCAGAACTCCTAATCTGTATCTTAACTTGCATAACCCTTTCTGGTTGAGAAAGGACATCTATAGTCTCACTATCTAAACCCAACAATTCACCAACTTTATACAACTTCTTAACTTGTTGAACCAATAAATTCGAAGTAAGAAGTTCCTCCATGTTCTACCCTTAATGATTTAAGAATAAAAAATTATTCCAACTTAATTTTAAAATTTTTTAATACACAATTTTCCTATAGTGCAAAAGATAAATTGATTCCAGAATCCTTCTAAAAGTAATAGGAACAAGATAGGAAGTTTATACATCGTTAGATTTTAAAGATTTGGTTTAAGACTACTGCGTCTGTCGCTAACTTGATTTTATACATCGTTAGATTTTAAAGAGCAAGATTTATATTTTATAAGTAATACTAACGTATGCCAAAACCCCGCATTCTAGGATTTTACGCAAAAATACTATCCTATAATTGCACCCATTAACGCTTTCAATGCTTTGTGGATTGCTTAAATTTTCAACAATGCTAACATTGAATTTGCTTTCAAATTAACACTCTAGTTCAAGGAAAATTTATTATCCTAGCATTTAAGAAAATTAAAGGATTCAGCAAAATGTATAGGGAGCCATATTCCTCATGGGAGAAGACTTTCGCTCTCTTGATCCTTTTAATATAAAATTTTCATAGTCTAGAATTTTCCTTGGGATGTTAATCATAAATTATAATTCACAATGAAAGCTTGAGTCATGTTATGATTATATGAGCTTTAATTTATAACCCCGTCTCACCTTAATTTACTTATGGAAGAGTTAATAAAAAAAGGCTAGAGAGAAAGGCATTGACGTAGAGGATCTACTGATCAGAGAAATATCTAAGGATGACCCACAAGAAGGAATTAGATTGAGGTTAGAAATTGCCGAAAAATATATGGCTGAAGCTTACGAGTACTTAAAGAAAGGAGATACTATTCAAGCTTCAGGAAAAGCTTACAAGGTCGCAGAGGAAATCGTGAAAGCCATTAAATTTCTTATATCCAAATTAATAGGACAAGATGTTGGAGTTATATCGCCTTATAGAACTCAAGTGAGAAAGTTAGACCAAGAATTGGCAAACTATAAGCCATATGTTGAGGTAAACACAGTTGACGCATTTCAAGGGAGGGAGAAAGACGTGATAATTTTTAGCGTGACCGCGACTAATGGCTTGAGATTTGTTACCAATAGAAGGAGGTTAAACGTTGCCTTTACTAGACCAAGGTATAAACTAATCGTTTTAGGAAATGAGAATAGCATAATGAGTTGCCAAA
Source organism: Saccharolobus solfataricus (assembly GCF_900079115.1). NCBI lineage: Archaea > Thermoproteati > Thermoproteota > Thermoprotei > Sulfolobales > Sulfolobaceae > Saccharolobus > Saccharolobus solfataricus. Next base: position 1,404,353 of record NZ_LT549890.1, on the reverse strand, counting down.
TGACAATTTGTTAAGGAGGTTTTTAGAATACGCTTACAGTTTAAATAGCGTGTGGACCTATGATGGAAGGGATTTTACACCTAAGGCAGTGCTTGGCACTTTAACTAGAAATAATACTACCTTCTAAACACTACTAAGATCTATCTAATCTTCATGAATCTTGATACTTCTCATTTCTGAATATCAGATCTCTCACCTTTAACGAGAAAGTCCTCAACGCTCCATACCCTGGTGGTGAAGCTTGCAACAACTTAGCTTATTCCTTCATGTTAATCCTATCTAAAGCGTCTTCTTTAACCCTCAATGCAATCTTTAAGTTAGTTAACGTTAACATTAAATCATTTAAATCTTGGGGTTTATACGTTGCAAAAATCACTCTCATCCCTCTAACCCTTCCCAACCTCATAATCCTATTTATCAACCTCTCAAACGACTCTTTTTCTCCCTCTCTCCAACCTCCTTGGGGGGAAGTACTAATGGACTTCATTGAATATCATCAAGATCTTTCAATTCTATAAGAGATTCTCTTGGATCAGCCTTTGGACCAAAAGGTAGAACTGATGAACCTTTCAATTCTATAAGAGATTATCTATTGCAACCGCTATTGCTAGTGCTAGCTTACTCCTTACTTTCAATTCTATAAGAGATTATCCCCCTTTACATTTACGTGAAATATAAGGATCTAGTTTACTTTCAATTCTATAAGAGATTATCGTTGATCTAGGAAGTTTGGTTCAGGTTGAGACGCTAAGCTTTCAATTCTATAAGAGATTATCTTGCGTATTGTGGGCTTACCCAGAGTTGTTCCTTATTTGACTTTCAATTCTATAAGAGATTATCAAATATCTCTTCTTCTTATAATGCATAAGTTTTCCCCGAATCTTTCAATTCTATAAGAGATTATCTAGTTGTACCACCGCGTATGCATCGTTTAGCTCTAGAACGCTTTCAATTCTATAAGAGATTATCTATTTTTACCTTTGTGGCTTCGGGTATTTAAACTTTTCTTTCAATTCTATAAGAGATTATCTATAATTCTTCTGAAAAATTTCCTATTTTCATCATAAATCTTTCAATTCTATAAGAGATTATCACGCGTTTGAAAAAAACATTGGCAATTTTTGCAACTTCCTTTCAATTCTATAAGAGATTATCATTTGTTGCTGTGCAGTTGCTATAAAACCGGCGATGTATATCTTTCAATTCTATAAGAGATTATCAGGGGGTAAAGTCCCTTCTCCTCTTATAACATATATCGCCTTTCAATTCTATAAGAGATTATCTACACTGAATATGCAAGATTGCATGTTTACGATGAGGCTTTCAATTCTATAAGAGATTATCTTTAGACATGATAATATCCGGGGAGTTTCCGTTTGATTTCTTTCAATTCTATAAGAGATTATCCCCATAATGAATCTGAGGCGGGTTTTCTTCGAAACAGAACTTTCAATTCTATAAGAGATTATCATCAAAAACATATTTGCATGCGTAATCTTAAACTTTTCTAATCTTTCAATTCTATAAGAGATTATCCACTCTGAATAATGTTTTTGAATATCAATACCATGATCTTCTTTCAATTCTATAAGAGATTATCCCAGCAATGCCGAAATTCGGTACAATTTTCGCCGAAATTTGCTTTCAATTCTATAAGAGATTATCAAGGTATAAAGCGAACCGAAATCGTTGGCGAATTGTGCCTTTCAATTCTATAAGAGATTATCTTCACATAATACCGTATAAAACATCAACATCTCCAAGGACTTTCAATTCTATAAGAGATTATCGCTAAAGTAGAATAATTTGGATTAGACTTCTGCACTGTCTTTCAATTCTATAAGAGATTATCATAATAGGACGTGCTTTACGACAGTAACGACAGAACACTTTCAATTCTATAAGAGATTATCTTAATTTATTGGCAAATCAATTTGAAGGATATTTCAGCTTTCAATTCTATAAGAGATTATCATGATGTAAATAGCCTAGCTCATACAAAAGTAAATGCGCAAACTTTCAATTCTATAAGAGATTATCATTTTCATATAATTTGAGTATCCTATCCTGTGTAGGCTTCTTTCAATTCTATAAGAGATTATCGCAACATATTCCGCGTCTGGAACATTTCCATATATAGCTATCTTTCAATTCTATAAGAGATTATCATATCAAAGATTTCTGTATAAGAGAATTCAAAATATGATCTTTCAATTCTATAAGAGATTATCACACTTTCGGTGATCCGTCAACCGTAGGGATCCAATTCTTTCAATTCTATAAGAGATTATCAGAATTATTTACACCGTTAGACCATAGCGGACTTTTGATCTTTCAATTCTATAAGAGATTATCTAGTTCTTCCTGTATTCGCCACGTGGTTCTGGATCAGCGATCTTTCAATTCTATAAGAGATTATCACACTTTCAAATATATAACGGCAGAGACAACGCTAGATCTTTCAATTCTATAAGAGATTATCGGTTGTTGGCTTGGCGTGGTAGAGGATGATGTAGTAGCTTTCAATTCTATAAGAGATTATCACAGTTTGGGTATTGCCGTTCTGGTCCTTATACGAAACTTTCAATTCTATAAGAGATTATCAATAAATCCATTTCAAGAAGGAGTTCAGGGACAAGAAGCCTTTCAATTCTATAAGAGATTATCGAACCAATTCTGTTTAAGGCTCTGGCAACTTTCATATCGTCTTTCAATTCTATAAGAGATTATCATGTAAAGATGCCGATAGAAATCTTCTAGATCTAGTTTGAACTTTCAATTCTATAAGAGATTATCCGCATATCCTTGCTTCTTTGACAATAAAGTATTGTTAACTCTTTCAATTCTATAAGAGATTATCAAACGGGATTGAGAACCGGGGAAGTTTACAGCATAACGATCTTTCAATTCTATAAGAGATTATCGCTACCCAATTTGTTCCACTCACCGATAGAATGAGGATAACTTTCAATTCTATAAGAGATTATCTCCTCTCAATGGTGGAAAGACCCAGAGGGCCATAAAGACCTTTCAATTCTATAAGAGATTATCCAGATACTTGCAAATTTACATTATTCACACCGAAAATCGTCTTTCAATTCTATAAGAGATTATCAGAACGTCTTAGCTGGGGCAGGGATCATGATGCAGAGACTCTTTCAATTCTATAAGAGATTATCGCGAGGTTCTTAGAAGTGAGTAAAACGAATGGGATTGCTTTCAATTCTATAAGAGATTATCGTCTATTATAGGGTTAAACGTTCCTTTGTACAATATTCAACTTTCAATTCTATAAGAGATTATCCATAGTTTCGTGTTGTCAGATAGATCTTTACACGCTTAGAACTTTCAATTCTATAAGAGATTATCGATACTTGTGAATGTCTAAACTGTGAGTCACTGCTTAGCTTTCAATTCTATAAGAGATTATCTATATGGCATTTTATAATATATTATTAAACTTACTTAGTAACATCTTTCAATTCTATAAGAGATTATCATCCGTACAGAATTAGAGCTGACCTTAAGCGTTTCAATACCTTTCAATTCTATAAGAGATTATCTACTCAGGCCAAAAATCTCAGACCTTGCAATAGAAACGCTTTCAATTCTATAAGAGATTATCCGTTCTCTGTTAAGATAAGTAACGGAATTATAAGAGTAGACTTTCAATTCTATAAGAGATTATCAATACTTGCCAATTATACTGCTGTTGAGAGCCTATTCCATCTTTCAATTCTATAAGAGATTATCATAACAGTCAATGGATATCTAATTACAAGATCGATGTATCTTTCAATTCTATAAGAGATTATCGGAAAGTCATGTAGGATATGGATAACGAAATCTGTATCTTTCAATTCTATAAGAGATTATCCTACAATCTGGAAATTTTATTAGGTAGCGTGTTTGTAGCTCTCCTTTCAATTCTATAAGAGATTATCACCAATAACAGTAGTTTTGGAGACCATCTTCCTCACCTGACTTTCAATTCTATAAGAGATTATCTATTAGCTTTGGTCGGAATATTTTGCAAGTTCGCTAAGACTTTCAATTCTATAAGAGATTATCCTCTATTATAGATGTCTACGATAGTCCAGCTCTGACTTTGCTTTCAATTCTATAAGAGATTATCAGGTGAATGTTGGAAAAAGAGTTTTAAGGGGTGTGTTCGTCTTTCAATTCTATAAGAGATTATCTGTATGAGCGAAGAATAAGTTTGTTGTTGCTGTTGGTATCTTTCAATTCTATAAGAGATTATCGGGCAATACAACGGAGTTATAGCAAGTCTAGGCTACGTCTTTCAATTCTATAAGAGATTATCTATTATAGATGTCTACGATAGTCCAGCTCTGACTTTGCTTTCAATTCTATAAGAGATTATCACCGCATCTAGCGCTGGACCCGGACAGTTGATAACAAATGCTTTCAATTCTATAAGAGATTATCATGAAGAAGGTGATACAGAAAACCCATTCGAAGAAATATCTTTCAATTCTATAAGAGATTATCTAATACTAGCGTATCTAAATAGATTTGATGACAATAAATTAACTTTCAATTCTATAAGAGATTATCAAGCTGTCGAAGTTGTAGAAGAAGATGAAGTTATGCTCTTTCAATTCTATAAGAGATTATCAGTACAGAGAACGGTACGGATCGGGACGGAGAACGGATCTTTCAATTCTATAAGAGATTATCATAGCTATGCTCTTTATCTCACCTAGTGAAGGCTTAGTTCTTTCAATTCTATAAGAGATTATCAACAAAGACTGCAGGAAAGAACATCTTAGCTGGAACCTTTCAATTCTATAAGAGATTATCACAACTTAACGAGCTACAACAGAACTTTAACAAGTTAGCTTTCAATTCTATAAGAGATTATCATGAGGTGTGGAAACAAGGCGTAGCAACTCTAGGCGCACAACTTTCAATTCTATAAGAGATTATCCACAGACTGTGCTTGAGGGTTCCCAAAATCGAATGGGAACTCCCCTTTCAATTCTATAAGAGATTATCTTCTTAGCGTTCCCCCTCGTCCGTTGATCGGTAGATTTCTTTCAATTCTATAAGAGATTATCTTTGTAAATATCAATATCGGCACATGTGACATGTTTTGGCTTTCAATTCTATAAGAGATTATCAAAATATATAATTGTCTACTTGGTATTAATAAAACAATCTCTTTCAATTCTATAAGAGATTATCGCAATACGGCAACATACAGATTATTGACACCAAAATAAGCTTTCAATTCTATAAGAGATTATCCATGTTTGTATTGTATTGCCCTTAGTATCGCTTTCGTGATTCTTTCAATTCTATAAGAGATTATCCTTGTACCGTGCCTAATCCTACTAATGTGCTTATACACCTTTCAATTCTATAAGAGATTATCTAATGCCGATCTATTCGTAGGGATTGCCGTAGCGGGATCTTTCAATTCTATAAGAGATTATCCAAGAGCATGTAACTTGGGCGTTATTGCTTCAGGCATTCTTTCAATTCTATAAGAGATTATCATTAATGTTTTCTTGTGAGCCCGCTACGCCTCTAGGCTTTCAATTCTATAAGAGATTATCGCCTCTAGGTGGTAAGCTCTTCCTTATATTGTCTATTGCCTTTCAATTCTATAAGAGATTATCATTTTATCTTCTATTTCGCCTGCTATTGTTTTCGCCTTTCAATTCTATAAGAGATTATCAGAGCAATCTCAGCAAAGAGAATGATGACTGAAAGAGTGACTTTCAATTCTATAAGAGATTATCAACTGTATTTTATCTAGACCCGCCGTTTATAAATAAAACCTTTCAATTCTATAAGAGATTATCGGTTGACTGAAAGTAATAAACGTAATTTTACAATTCAGCCTTTCAATTCTATAAGAGATTATCTTTGCGAAGCTCGCTCTAACATATTGCAAATCTGAAAGGGACTTTCAATTCTATAAGAGATTATCGTGCTGCATTTTTGCTAACGTTCGGTTGGGCAATTTTGACCTTTCAATTCTATAAGAGATTATCGCTATTAATCGGAGTATAATTTCTTTTTCTGACAATAACTTTCAATTCTATAAGAGATTATCGACAGAAAGTCAGATAGGCCCTGTAGTAGGTCCATAGTCTTTCAATTCTATAAGAGATTATCAGGGAGCTCTTATCTATTATACATAATATTAAGGTAAATACTTTCAATTCTATAAGAGATTATCTAGAATAAATTATGCAATGGAAGCTGAGGAAATTCAGATCTTTCAATTCTATAAGAGATTATCCTGCTTGATCCTTTGGAATTCCATCTGGGATAGAGAGCTTTCAATTCTATAAGAGATTATCAGTCTAGAAGATCTAATGCTAATAATTCTTTCTAGAACTGACTTTCAATTCTATAAGAGATTATCTCCAAATTTGTGATAAGGTTGAGATAAATGGAGAATGGACCTTTCAATTCTATAAGAGATTATCTTAGTTGGGCTAGTAAGTATGATGGCGTTGTCAGTAAACTTTCAATTCTATAAGAGATTATCATCTATGTTCTATTTCTTTACCCCAACCTAAGTTAGGGACTTTCAATTCTATAAGAGATTATCTATCTGTGGAAAACTGACGAGGCCGAATTATGTTCAAATTCTTTCAATTCTATAAGAGATTATCTTCATAGTATCCCTCACGGGGCCGTTTGATGGAGCAGCTTTCAATTCTATAAGAGATTATCTTAGACGGCTACACTAGATATAGGATTGCAAAGGAGTTCTTTCAATTCTATAAGAGATTATCATGCAAAATATTTCTGAATTTTTGACGCCCCCCCACCATGCTTTCAATTCTATAAGAGATTATCATTCTATTTAAGTTTTGACTCAACAAATTGGCACGAGTTTCCTTTCAATTCTATAAGAGATTATCATTATCGCCGTCGTTGTACACAGTCCACGACCCAGTTACCTTTCAATTCTATAAGAGATTATCTTTACAAATTCAACAAAATTTTCAAACTCTTTTTGAGTCTTTCAATTCTATAAGAGATTATCCCTCGCCCAAGAAGACTGTTATACGACTAAGTACTTTCTTTCAATTCTATAAGAGATTATCTAGAGGGTGGGACACAACAAGGCGAATTAAGCCTTGAAGACTTTCAATTCTATAAGAGATTATCCGTAAGCAAACGTGTTGTGGAAGATATTTATGCAGAAATTACTTTCAATTCTATAAGAGATTATCACATTGTAGCTAACGCAAAAAATACTACTGCAGTAGTTACTTTCAATTCTATAAGAGATTATCAATCTTTTTAAGTGCTTGCGGTTTGCTCATTCTTGAAGCTTTCAATTCTATAAGAGATTATCATCGGAGCATTGTTAGCATTGAAACGCGCATTGCAGTACTTTCAATTCTATAAGAGATTATCAGAAGCAGCCGTGAAAGCTTGGACTAGAAATTATTTTGTCTTTCAATTCTATAAGAGATTATCAGTATGTAACTACAAAATTTATAAACTTTCATGAGAAGAGCTCTTTCAATTCTATAAGAGATTATCCATGACAGTGCACAGTCAGAGAAACTATAAAAAGCAACTCTTTCAATTCTATAAGAGATTATCCAATTTCCAGACGTATTTATTCAGATTTTCCCTTTGAAACTTTCAATTCTATAAGAGATTATCGTTTGTAGAACATGGAGTTTGCCTCGTTGATTATTATCCTTTCAATTCTATAAGAGATTATCGATTCGCAACATCCAGTATGAATGGTTCACTGCTGATACCTTTCAATTCTATAAGAGATTATCTCAAATTCAACTCTAGGAGTGGGGTTTAATGTGAAGATAATCTTTCAATTCTATAAGAGATTATCTTTGCGGACGTGCAGGAAGACCAGGCTATGACGAAGACTTTCAATTCTATAAGAGATTATCCCAAGTATTAATTTACATGAACATGGTAAACGCAACGAACTTTCAATTCTATAAGAGATTATCTAATGATCTCCACCCTAGGAATCTTCCGTACTCGATGATCTTTCAATTCTATAAGAGATTATCGAGGACTTCGTCCAATGGCAAGAATCATGGCCATAGAAGCTTTCAATTCTATAAGAGATTATCTATCAGTTATTATTCCCGTCACGTAGTCAATACTATGTGGCCTTTCAATTCTATAAGAGATTATCGGCAAAGAACGGTATCGATCCAGCTATCATTGCGAAAATAACTTTCAATTCTATAAGAGATTATCGGCAAAAGGATCAATAGCCCAGGCGTTAGCAAACTGAACTTTCAATTCTATAAGAGATTATCAGCCCCACCGCTCTGTCTGCTTCCTCTTCCTCTTCTGAACTTTCAATTCTATAAGAGATTATCACTATTTCTAAGCCAAAAGATAACTGCAGAACTGTACAGCATCTTTCAATTCTATAAGAGATTATCTTAACCATTTTTTCTTCAAGTTCACCCATATGGGTACATCTTTCAATTCTATAAGAGATTATCTCCTTTCTTGTTTTGGAGAAACAGGGCGTGAAGCACGGCTTTCAATTCTATAAGAGATTATCTCTCTTTCGCTGGCATTAGTAAGTCATAGACGTATTCCCACTTTCAATTCTATAAGAGATTATCTTCTCCTGAGGTCTCAGGGGTTACACCTCATTACTGTCTTTCAATTCTATAAGAGATTATCAAGCCCAAATTCGTGTGAGGGTAAGCCAAGAAATGAGAGATCTTTCAATTCTATAAGAGATTATCATACGAGAAACAATTACAACCAGAACTCCTTGATGCTGTCCTCTTTCAATTCTATAAGAGATTATCTAGTGGCACGTGCAATCTGTTATGGTTTAACATATGAAGCTTTCAATTCTATAAGAGATTATCGCGGTCTTCACGAAATCGTCAGCGTTCTTAGTTATTTGTACTTTCAATTCTATAAGAGATTATCAAATGCACCCTACGTACGTTATATTCTAGAGGTAATCCTGCTTTCAATTCTATAAGAGATTATCGGTGTTGTATCTGTTGAACACCCTCATCATCCCATTTCTTTCAATTCTATAAGAGATTATCCAAAACGGTGGCATGAAATAAAGAAGATGAAACTCGTTGTACTTTCAATTCTATAAGAGATTATCCACAGCTGTTATACGTGACATTGGATGCAGATGACCCGACTTTCAATTCTATAAGAGATTATCGTCAAGGTGGTGATTATACTATCTTCCGCTTCAACATCCTTTCAATTCTATAAGAGATTATCACAATTGAAAGAACGTGGCGTGAGTTACTAGAAATAAACTCTTTCAATTCTATAAGAGATTATCCCTCAAGGAAGCATTGGCAAAGTACTTCGATAGAAAGACTTTCAATTCTATAAGAGATTATCTCATAATAGCATCGAAATATTCCTTCACTGGTACAATGTCTTTCAATTCTATAAGAGATTATCCGACAGGAATCTGTATGCAGCGCTCCTAAGGCATTATAAGGGTAGAACATACGTTATTCGTTAAAAAAAGAATTAACTCCCCGGTTAATCAGAAAAAATCATTCGACTACGACAAGGAGTCCGTAGGCAATGGCGATTGCTAAGGCTGTATACAAGTACATCGCATAGCCAATCAACTCGTCGTCATTTTTGAACTTCCCACCATCCTTTTCAACTTCAGCTAGTTCGTGGTTGACTGCTTCTTCTGGTGTCGCTCCTGGGTGTACCACCCTAATGTAATAAAGTAGCCAAACTAGCTCTGGATCGTGTATTTCCACATACTGTTCGGTAGTATTCAACTTTACAATCCATGTGTCCTCTTCTGGTCTGCCTTCTATTGGCGTATAGTTGGCGAACAGCTTCCATTTCTTTCTGTTGACTAATAGGGGACTTTCAATAGCTGGATCGTACGGTTTGTAAACCAAAAAGCCGTCCGGGGCGTAGAGTTCTCTTGGTAGTTTATCCTTTTCGATAAGATCTAATATATCCGGAATAACTATTGTTTCTTCCATATAATAAAATAGGAAATAGAGAATAAAAAATAAATAGCTTCTTATGCGTTTTTCGCCCTTTTTCTTCTGGCTCTTTGTAGTCTTACCTCCTTTATGAGCTGTTTTGTCGTTTCAGATGGTTTGAAACTTACGCCGTGGGATGCCAACCAGTTGTCGACTCTCTGTCCGAACTTTTCCAACGTCATTGTAGTCCCTGCCTTCAAATTCCCCAGAGCGCCGTGGACTAGCGCATGTGCCTTAGTTTCCTCGACCTCTACTTTCTTCTTCCTCAGATCGGTAGCAGTTTCCGGAAATACTGTGGCTGTTCCATTTTTTTCTGCACGTAGAGAAGAGATTGCAGAAACGTTGGCCTTTCAATTCTATAAGAGATTATCGGCGTATCGTGATTGTGGACAGAACAGGGGAGCAGTCTTTCAATTCTATAAGAGATTATCCGCCCACTGATTCTCTTTCTTCTAAAGGCGTAAACATGCTTTCAATTCTATAAGAGATTATCCCCTCTTTCTGTCACAGAAAATCTATGCAGAATTATATCTTTCTTTCAATTCTATAAGAGATTATCCTCCTTCAGTTACGTCTTCTGGACTCTTCAGCTGGAGGAACTTTCAATTCTATAAGAGATTATCAATTCTTTAATGCTAAGATAGAATTGTAGGAGAAGTTGACTTTCAATTCTATAAGAGATTATCGTAAACGGGGAGATCACCGAATGGATAGCCCAGGGGAAAACCTTTCAATTCTATAAGAGATTATCGGTATACCTGAACACGTCATTCGCCTCGTTAATAACGATCTTTCAATTCTATAAGAGATTATCGGTTTGTGTGTAAGTACCGGGCGTGTCGTGGCTGTGTTGCTTTCAATTCTATAAGAGATTATCATATTTAGAGGAAAGAGGTAAGGCGCTTGGTATCGTACCTTTCAATTCTATAAGAGATTATCTTGGGGGCGTGGCAGAAACTCAACTTTGTAATCGTGCTACTTTCAATTCTATAAGAGATTATCAAATTTTGCAGATAGGCTTTTTGCTAGGCCATAGTAGTATGCCTTTCAATTCTATAAGAGATTATCGTGGGTGTGACAGAACAGAGGAAAGCGGGCGGTACTGACTTTCAATTCTATAAGAGATTATCGACATCATCTCATCAGAGATCTCTTTCATCAAATCAGCGATCTTTCAATTCTATAAGAGATTATCGGGCAAACATGTTGTATAGGTCGACAATCCCGTAGATCCTTTCAATTCTATAAGAGATTATCCAACTTACAAGGGTATAGTGCAGATACCATACTGGCATCTTTCAATTCTATAAGAGATTATCTGAGGGTTTATTAATCTCTTACTATTTCTTATTTTCTCCTTAGTTATTTATAAGCTTTTCTCTGGTTTGTGTTTTCAATTTTTTTATAGTTTTTTCAATCCCTACTAAGCCCGGGAGGATAAGGTATTCTTCATGGAGGTAATGATTTGAGGATAACGCCCTACCTCCTAAGAAACTAACATCAAACGACCCCCACTTACAAAAACGGGACAAAAAATACAAAATTACTAGACTATTCTCTTAACGATGAAGTAAGTTTTTTCCCTAGTTTAATTATTAATCTTTATATAGAGATGATCTTCTTAATTCTAGGTTAATCCCTAGTAAATTCGGGAATTCTTTTACCCCCCTCCTTAAAACGGTTTTTAGATTTTTCAACTGCTATTATATTGTGAGGTCGCAGATAGTTAGACAGCTACGAAGACTCCACTCATATAGGGCCTCAGACCCTATTGAGGAGGAGCTTCGGGGGTGGAACTATTATATGCCTCCGATAAAGCCTAGACGTTATCTAGGTCTCTCAATATCTGACGTTGCCTACAAATACTGCGAGACCAAGAGAGATGTGTACTTGAGAAAGGTCTTAAAAATACAAGGGGAACAAAGAACTCCACTGCTCTTAGGTCAAGCAATTCACGAGATAGTTAGGAACGTATCAAATGAGGTTGTTAAGCTCCTTTCCTCTGGCTATAAGCCATGGAGTGTGCTAGAAACATTGTTTAGGAACAACAAGATCGTTAGAAGTTTATGTCCCCCACAGTTCATCAAGTATTGCGAGGAAGTTTACAAGGCTTACGCTTTGGACTTGTTGAGCGACTTCTCAGACTCCACTTCATTCATACCGGTAATAAGCGAATTCAAGGTAGATGGTAGCCCCTTGGGGTTATCCTCTAGGTTATCGGTTGACGCGATAATGCAGCTTTCCTTAGTAGTGGAAATGAAGGTAGGAAGCGTGCAGGAATTCCACAGATTAGCCTTAGCTGGATACGGTATGGCTTTAGAGAGCGCTCTAGAACTTCCGATTGACTTCGGTGCCTTAATCTACGTTAATGGGATTAACACTAGCTCCCCAGAGTTTAAGGTAGAGGTCTTTTACGTTTCTCCTGACATGAGGAAGGAGTTCTTGGACGCTAGGGATGAGGTTATTGACATGATAAGTCAAGAGAAGGATCCCGGAATGCCGGTTTCTTGCTCCCCCTCTTGTCCTTTCCTAAACTATTGTAATAATAATAAGAGGTGATAAGCGTGAGGACTTTAGTAATATCTGAATACGGTGCATATGTTTACGTCAAGAAGAACATGTTAGTGATAAAGAAAGGTGATAAGAAGGTTGAGATTTCGCCTTCTGAAGTCGACGAAATACTGATAACTGTGTCTTGTTCGATTTCAACTAGTGCCCTATCGTTAGCCTTAACTCATGGTATAAGCGTTATGTTCTTGAACTCTAGGGAGACTCCTTGGGGGATATTATTACCTTCTATCGTAACTGAGACTGTTAAGACCAAGAAGGCTCAATACGAGGCAATTGTAGTAAGGAAGGACAATAGATACGGAGAGGAGATTATAAGTTCAAAGATTTACAACCAAAGTGTACACTTAAAGTATTGGGCTAGGGTAACTGGAACTAAGAACGATTACAAGGAGTTGTTGGATAAGGATGAACCGGCTGCTGCTAGAGTGTATTGGCAGAACATATCTCAACTGCTACCCAAGGATATTGGATTTGACGGTAGAGATGTGGATGGGACTGACCAATTTAATATGGCATTGAACTACTCTTACGCAATACTTTATAACACAATTTTCAAATATCTGGTTATAGCTGGGTTAGACCCCTACCTAGGCTTTATACACAAAGATAGACCTGGAAATGAGAGTCTAGTTTACGATTTCTCAGAAATGTTTAAACCATACATTGACTTCTTATTAGTTAGGGCTCTCAGAAGTGGTTTTAGGTTAAAGGTTAAGGGGGGTTTAATAGAGGAGAACAGTAGGGGAGATTTGGCTAAGTTGATAAGGAAGGGAATGGAAGAGAACGTTAAGGAGGAGAGTGATCATAATCCAAAAACATTGATACAAGCAATAAGGGCTCATGCGGTAAAGTTGGCGTCAAGTATAAGGGAGGGGAAGGAGTATAGGGGTTTCAAGTTGGTGATGTGATTGAAATTATTGGTAGTATATGACGTTTCCGATGACAGTAAGAGAAATAAACTAGCCAATAATTTGAAGAAACTGGGATTGGAGAGGATTCAGAGAAGTGCCTTTGAGGGTGATATTGACAGTCAAAGGGTTAAGGATTTAGTCAGAGTTGTTAAGCTAATAGTTGACACAAATACTGACATAGTTCACATAATCCCTTTAGGCATAAGGGATTGGGAGAGGAGGATTGTAATAGGTAGGGAGGGATTAGAGGAATGGTTAGTGTAACGGATTTAAAAGACTATTCCTTATGTAAGGTCATACCTTGGATAAGGAAGAAAATGGGATGGAAAGAGCCAATAACGAATAGTCAGAGGATAGCTAAGAACGTGAATTTAAAGGAGATTGTGAGGGACTTTCCCGAACCTAAATATTACGAAGTTCATTTGAGGGATAAGGATAGCGGATTGAATGGAATTGTTGACGTTCTAACTGAAGATAGCGTAATAGAGATTAAGGCGTTCTATAGAAGGTTCTACAATCACTTCAGGATACAGTTGTTAGCTTATGCTTACTTAGCTGAGAGAAACGGTTTTAGGGTTAGGAACACTGTGTTATTGATGAATAAGGAGAGGAAGATAAACATCGAGGTTAGGAAAGAACACGTTGAGTATATAGGTAAGGTAGTTAACGAGTTGGTTGAGAGCTTAGAAGATGATAGTCCTCCAGTTGTTAATCCCTCACCTCTGTTGTGTAAGGCTTGCCAGTACAGAAGGGTTTGCTCAGTTAGTGTTTTGCTATGAGTCAAGGGAGTGAACAACGACTGTTCCAATTTAGTATAAATTATTTAACGTATTTATATATTTTTCCTACTTAACATATAGACTTAGCGTCTTCATCTGGCCTTTTCATGTATAGCATTTATAGGAAAATCGTTACACTTTTACGTTACGTTAAAAATATATAATGAATCTTTCCTAGTTAGATGAAAAATGTTTATTGATAAGCTATAATATTAAGAAGTACAATGAAAGATATTTATAAATACATGAATAAATATTTTGACTTTTTATGATAAGGGAATTTCCTAAAACTACTACATGTACTTTGTCCCCACCTCAGGTCCGACTTAACATATGGACTTAGCCGATGACAAAGAGAGAGGCTATAATTCTTAATTTTTTTCCAAAAAAATCTTACATAATTAAAGTATCCGGCTTAAGTGATATTGGGGGCCATACGGTTATCCATTGTGAATTCACTTTATATTAAAGATTGCTACGAATTTAACTCAATGAAAACTACGGAATAGCAGAGATATGCTATTACCAATGTTAACATCTTTACCACCGCATTTTAGAATTCACAAAGGAGACCAATGTTATCCATTTCAAGGGACCTCATAATTATTGATTCATTATATAGTCTTTTTCTTAGTAGATGCGAAGAGAATTAGCTTTTGTCAATACAAAATATAGCCAGTTAAATCCTTAACTCAGCAATTCCTAGCATTCCCTCAGTTAATAGTCCTTTTTACTTCTTTACAACTCCTACGGTGGCAGAGAATCCCGATCTGCTACGGTCACTTTGTTAGAGGCGGAGCATGTCAGTATGGGAATCTCATTTTTTGCGTAAAAAATGAGATGAATGAAATACAGACAAAATCGAGAGGATGAGAATTTCTGTAGAAAAGTTTGTATATACGAGGGCGGACTTGAACATATGAAACATGAGAATACAACTAAACCGGCGAAGTTCAACCGGGACTTCGCCAGGTCCGCCCTCAAGATAATTTACTCGGTCCTCACTAAAATACTTTTCCCTGAGGAACTCCTCAGTGCCTTGCTTAAGGCGAGTGGGAGCTACTTGAGCAGGTTGGGAAAAGATGGGAGAAGAGCGTTGAGAAAGTTGAACGCGGTTCAAGTTGAGGACGTGAGGGATGCGTTGAGGAAGATGGGGAGGATGACGTTAAGGGGAGTCAGGGACAGGAGGGTAGCAGTGGACTTCCATGCCATACCTCAATACCACGCTGACAAGAGTTTCTTGAGTAGGATAAAGCCAACTAAGGGGACGTCGTGGGGACTGGTTCAAGCTGCGATCTTCCTCCTGGGGAGGACGAGGAGCTTCTTGGACGTGATCCCAGTGACCGTGAAGAACGTAGCTGAAGGTTTCAAGGCGGTGATGGAGGTAATCGTGAAGGAGTTGGAGGAGGACAAGCTGAGGCTCGTCATGGTCTTCGCGGACAGGGAGTTCGCGGTGAACGAAGTGATTAGGTTCCTCTTGGAGTTGGGCTTGGACTTCGTCATATCTGCCAAGGCCCAGATGTACAAGAAGTACAAGGGGATGTTGCAAGATGTGGATGTGAGTTTTAGCGGAGTTAGATATACTGGATTTCTCTGCGTGAGACATGGGAGTGGAGCTTATCTCATTATTCTGAGGAAGGAAGACGGCAAGATTATTGCCTTCCTCGTGAGGAGGGAGATGGATCTTTATGATGCCATAGTCCTTGCCGAGATGTACAGGGAGAGGTGGGGGATAGAGAACGCCTTCCGCTCCCTTGAGGAGTTCAGAATCAAGACTAGGACTTGTGACGTGAGGAAGGAATTGGTTCTCGTTCTGCTTTCCTATCTTCTCTTGAATGTCTGGTTCTTGATCCGTTCTTGGAGGAAGGTAAAGTTGTGGGAGTTCTCGGTCTCCCTCTCGAATCTCCTCGATCGGGAGGTAAGAGTGGAACAAGAACGCGCGTTCCGTGAAGTGAAGACGTCATTCCCCCAGACTCCAGCTAACCCTATGCACCTCCTTCCAGCTACGTGAAATTAATTCTATATATTTATATTCTTCTGTTCAAAACTGACTTATTAACTGTCATTTTCATAAAATATATGCAGTTATATTTGAATAAAACTGGTGTGGTTCAATCTTACATATATTATCATTTATATCAGAAAAATGAGATTCCCATACTGATGTAGTGCCTATTAAGAAAAAGACTATATATTCTACCGCTGAGATGATTCTGTTCTCATACTGTCGAATAACATTATTTATTATATGTTTGGAAGTTTACTGGAAGTGGCGTGTAATATAAGATATTCAGCATACTCCGTTTATGAGTTATGTAATTTTTAGATTACACGTCTTATATATTCATAGCTATTAAAATCTTCTTATTAAGAATTTACGCAAATATGTAAGGTGTAAGGTAAATCTAATATAGGCTTAAGTTGAATTTGTATACTACAAAACCACATTATTGTAAATAATAATAGTTAAAATGTTATTTAACACTATTGTAATGTCTATACACACTCTCATAACGTCAATGTACAAATCTAATAAGGTATGTTAACTTCTTTTCCCTTATTTTCTTTAACTAGCTCCTCACTACTTTTACTACTTTCTATAACACTCTTATTCAGTTTGATGACGTTTAATCCCAACTCGTTTAGTTCAACCTTTCTATCTTTACCTTTCTGGGTCAAAATACCGAATTTCTTTAACTCAGCTATTTTATTTATCAAAGTCTTCTCGCTCTTATCCAACATTTTAGCTAACTCCGTTATTCCGGTTCCTTTCGTTTCATAGAGTACATTAAGGAGCTTCATCTCCTCTCTGCTATAATCTCTCATCAAAGCCCTTATAGTATTATCATTAAATGAAATAACTCTACTACCCCCACCCTCGTCCCTAACGTAAACCGTGAACCTCTTCCTACTCACAATAATCCCTAAGAGAATTAAAGTATTTATCATCCTCATTCCCATAGTTAAGTCACTTATTATCGGCTCTGGCAAAGTCAAAATGATATCTAGGATCTTGGAGAGTGCCAAATTGAAGTCGGTTATCTCTATTTCGTAAATCCTTGGAGGAGGGTAGTTTAACCTGGAAATTTGAGCTCTTAAGCTCTCTATTGCAGCCCTAGTTCCAGAGACAATTGGAGAGGGAACAACGATTACGAGGCTATCTTCTTTCTGTGCCGAGGTTTCATTTAGAAGCCTTAACAGAAAAGTTTCATTAAATCCCATGGTGACAAAATAGGACTTCATACCATAAAATTAGTATTACCGATTCATAAACTTTTCTATAACTTATAAGCTTGATGATGAGAGAAATATCTAGTAATTTTGTATTTTTTGTCCCGTTTTTGTAAGTGGGGGTCGTTTGATGTTAGTTTCTTAGGAGGTAGGGCGTTATCCTCAAATCATTACCTCCATGAAGAATACCTTATCCTCCCGGGCTTAGTAGGGATTGAAAAAACTATAAAAAAATTGAAAACGCAAACCAGAGAAAAGCTTATAAATAACTAAGGAGAAAATAAGAAATAGTAAGAGATTAATAAACCCTCAGATAATCTCTTATAGAATTGAAAGAGCTTTTTGCAAGATCTCGTAACAAGTTGGGGGTTCTTCTTGATAATCTCTTATAGAATTGAAAGAACAATTCTGCAACAAAGAGGTTATGATTTAGTTGGGTAGATAATCTCTTATAGAATTGAAAGCAAGAACGAACTTTTAGTATACTTATCAAGACTAAGCAAGATAATCTCTTATAGAATTGAAAGGTTCGGTCAAATTCGGCTAACGCGTCAAGATATTCTTTGATAATCTCTTATAGAATTGAAAGTGGGCCATCGACCGACAACAGCCAACAGCCAACAGCCAACGATAATCTCTTATAGAATTGAAAGAGGCAAAAGTCTCGGTAATGAAATATCGCAAGAAAATAAAGATAATCTCTTATAGAATTGAAAGAAATGTCAGCTAATTTGACATATTCATTTTCTGGATCTATTGATAATCTCTTATAGAATTGAAAGACAAAAATGCTCTCTAATGTCTGAGATTTTTTGGGATATAGATAATCTCTTATAGAATTGAAAGGAAAGAAGGAAAGAAGAAATGGCGCATGAGAGAGATAAGCGATAATCTCTTATAGAATTGAAAGAGGGGTTACAGGGTAAAGAATACCGAAATCAGGGACTATGGTGATAATCTCTTATAGAATTGAAAGTTGGCAAACAGTTACTGTACCAGCTAATGGTTCTGCAGATAATCTCTTATAGAATTGAAAGACAAATCCTGCAATATAAATTGGGTCTTCTTCAGTTAGGATAATCTCTTATAGAATTGAAAGAAATTTTATCAGCATGTCCTTTATAATTTCAGAACAGAAGGATAATCTCTTATAGAATTGAAAGTTCGTTGTAATCGAAGGATAATGTAACACACACTGTTTGTGATAATCTCTTATAGAATTGAAAGTCCATTCGAATCGCACCATATTGTTTATCCTTTTGCGTGGATAATCTCTTATAGAATTGAAAGTATTTACGATACAGGTCCATCCACACACCATAGCCTATTGATAATCTCTTATAGAATTGAAAGAAACTGAACGTACTTTACAAAATATCTGAAAACTCCAGATAATCTCTTATAGAATTGAAAGTTCAGATTTCCATTCTTTTCTAGTTCTAACGTAACCTTTAGATAATCTCTTATAGAATTGAAAGTAAATTCCCCTCCAGACTCTTACGTATTCGATGGGGACGGATAATCTCTTATAGAATTGAAAGAATGGGAGCACCTGAAGATATTGTGACCGGTATTGAGTCACTGATAATCTCTTATAGAATTGAAAGTTTTGCTCAATCTCCTCTTTAATCCGATCGAACTCTTGATAATCTCTTATAGAATTGAAAGGGTTTTGATCCTTGTACTGATGTTAAGTAAAACACTGGGATAATCTCTTATAGAATTGAAAGTACTTGTGCAGATCCGCTCCAACTAACGCTACATGAGTTTAGATAATCTCTTATAGAATTGAAAGCATTAAATTCTGTAATGTTAAGTTATTATCCATTATCTTTGATAATCTCTTATAGAATTGAAAGTGAGGGGGGCTGCATGATTGCCCCCACTTCGTCTGGATGATAATCTCTTATAGAATTGAAAGCAACTACACAGCAGACCACAACTCAACAAACAACAACATAGATAATCTCTTATAGAATTGAAAGGGGTTTGAAGTACCGTTGGTTACTGTAACTTGTTGATTTGAGATAATCTCTTATAGAATTGAAAGAGTAGTGGAACGTCAGCATCACAACTACAAGTACCACAAAGATAATCTCTTATAGAATTGAAAGACATAGACCACAATCTCAGCAACATAGTTCGTACTTCCGGTTGATAATCTCTTATAGAATTGAAAGCATCTGGGGCATATTGTACTGTAGAGTCTTGTCTCTTCCGATAATCTCTTATAGAATTGAAAGGTATCACTCCTACCACTACTCCTCGACAATAAGACTGAGATAATCTCTTATAGAATTGAAAGCCGGTGCATGTTTATACCAGTGTCCGCGGTGTGGTAGATGGGATAATCTCTTATAGAATTGAAAGAACATCTCTCCACCTAACACAATCCGATTAAAGTATATCCTCAGATAATCTCTTATAGAATTGAAAGGGTAGGATTAACAACACACACTGAGACGTGATCCAAGTTGTTTAAAATGGCAATTCCTAACTAATATTAATAAGAAATTGGTACGGGAGTGTTCTCATGCAGTCATCTTATTCCACAATTAGTAGTAAAATTATATCAAATTTACTCTAATATACTATACTCCCTTCAGGTAAGTCTCGTTCAATAACTTTTCTCCCTTGAAAATACGTGAAGATACATTACATTCAACAAGGCCAAACTCCACCATCCCACTTCCTATTAACAGCTTTAGTGTCCCTAGTCAGCCTCGCTAACCTACCAAGAATTATGACTCCCCAGATCAACAAACCATCTAGGGCCCTTATTATGACCATAGTTTTTGTAACTCCTTTTTCTAACTTTTCTTTTCATCAGTCTCTACATAAAACCAGTAAACTTGAAAAAATCTTTGGTGAATTAGGTTGACGTAATACAAGATATTTCTTTTCCCTTTTCAAGAAAAATTTAATATCTCTTTTTCCGTTTTTAGGGTATGATATTGATTTTGACACTTGGATTCGATGAAAAGTTTCAGTATCGTGCATTGATGAGGCAAGGTAAGAATGTTGATAAAGTTATTATTATTGGGGGTTTTGAGGAAGAGAAGGCTAAGAAGGCATTAGAGTCTCTCGTTAATTTTCTGAGAACTGTTAACGTTCCTTTTGAGATTGTTGAAGTTGATCCTAGGGACTTTGAAAACGTTATTGAGAATGTTGGCAAAGTTATTGTAAATAATGCAGGGAAGGACTTCATGGTTAACTTGAGCGGAGGGATGAGACTAATGATATTAGCTGTTTTTTCCGCCTTTTTATTGACTGGAATAGACGCTACTATAGAGATAGAGACTGAGGACTTAACTAAGGTTTATTATTTTAGGGTAAGCGATGTCACTTCACCTTCACTATTCTTAACTAAGGCTCACTTGACAATATTAAAGGCTATTAAGGATGGATATTCTTCCGCTAATATGATAAGTAAGACCACGGGAATTCCCCTAACTACTACTTGGAGGAGGTTGAATGAGTTGAGGAAAGAAAAATTTATTGATGAGTTCAATAAATTAACCATAAAGGGTGAGATTTTATTGAAAATCTATGGGTTCTAATTTTTCATATTTATGAAAAGAGTTTTCGTACACTAGAAATAGAAATGTTTATATAGTGGAATAATAATAGAGAATAACATGGCTCAGAAATCGGAGAAGGAAAACATCATAGGAAGGATAGCGAACTTACTGGCTGTGGGCTTCCTATATAGTGAGTCTCCAACGTTAGTGGATAGATTTGCTAACGCATTGTCTAAAGAGGCTGTAACTAAAGTTCTATATGACGTTCAAAGGATTGTGCAAATGGGCATTGATAGGAGTGAGATAGCGACTACTACAATTACGATTCAAGGAAAGGATTATCCTGCTCAAGGAAAGGACTATCCTGCAGTTAACGTGAATTCAAGTGGGGCTAAGTATACTGTAGTTGGCTATCTACCAACTAGTCAAGATATAGAAGACTTTCTTAGAATGATTGAGGAAGACGTGTACTACGCTAGGAAGGCTGGTGCACTAGCCATGAGTATAGCAAATAGAATTAAGTTAGGTAGTAAACAGAGTAAGAGTGAGCAAGGTGGTGAGAAGAAATGATAAGCGGTTCAGTTAGGTTTTTGGTAAATCTAGAGTCACTGAACGGTGTTGAGAGTATAGGAAATTTAACCAAGCACAGAACTGCTCCGGTTGTGTTAAAGACTTCAACTGGTTATCTAGTGAGATATGTCCCAGTGATTTCTGGGGAAGCCTTAGCCCATGCCTATCAAGCGAGTCTAGTGGACATTGCTAAAAAGGAGGGGTTACCAGTAGGTAGTTTATCTTCTCAATACGAGTTCATAAAGTTCTCAACTGATGAGGCGTTAAAGATTGAAGGGATAAAGGAGCCTAAGGATTACAACGATGCGAGGAGGTTCGAGGTAGAGGTTATGCTTAAGGACGTTATCGCTGATGTTGGAGGTTTCATGTACGCCGGAGGTGCTCCGGTAAGAAGGACGTCGAGGATAAAGTTAGGTTATATGATACCGGCTTTAAGGGGAGATGAAATACCTGCACAACTGGAAGCGCAATTTCATGTGAGGTTTTCAAATAAGCCAGTTAGCGGTTCTCAAGCTATCTTCAACGTGGAAGTATCCTCTGCTCTCTACACGTTTTCGTTTGAACTTGACGAAGATTTGATAGCAGTTCCATCAACTTTTGGGGAAAAGGTTAAAGGTGAAGAGGAGTTAGAGAGGCAAAAGGCTAAAAGGGTGAAGTCTGCAATTAAAGCCCTTTACTCTTTGCTATCAGGTAATTTCGGAGGGAAGAGGTCTAGGTTTTTACCATCCATGAAGTTGATGTCTTTAGTGGTGACAAAGACCGATTTCCCATTCATGCCAGAACCGGCACACGATGATGATTACATTAAGACCACTATTATGAGGTTAGGGAAGGCTAAAGGTGTGCTGAACGGAAATTTGGCTAAGGCGTATGTGATTAACAACGAGGGGATAGAAGTGGGTGAAGGGGTTACAGTACTGTCAACTGTTGAGGACTTAGTAGTTAAATTAGAGGAAGAGTAGAGAGGTAAGGTAGTTTTGATCTACTCTAAGGTTTTTTTAAAACTTCATTGGGGGTTTTCCGTAGTTAAGCCTTTAGCTGCTAAGGCGAAGCCAGGTTTCTATTTACCGCCTCCTACTACGCTGATTGGAGCCTTATCTTACGGTAAATTTAGGGGAGTGGATAATATTAATTTAGGTAATGTTTACGGTAGTCCTGCATATAATTTTAGGAATATTATGGCTACTGCTAGATTGGAGTCTGAGGGAGTTTACACTGAGGACATTATTAGGAACGTTATATCATATTTTCAACGTAAAGAGAGGAGGGAGAATCCGAGATATATTTACGGGGTGATCCCCACTGGTAAAGTATATATACCCAACGGTCGGTTAGTTGTGGTTTACGTAACTGATTCCATCAGTAAGGAGGAGTTGGAGAAACTCTGCTGGAGTATAACTAGGATAGGATGTAAGGAGTGTTTAGCAAGTGTGGAGAACGTTGAAGTCGGTGAGGCTAAAAAGGTTTCGGGTAGGGTAAAAACTAGATACTATTTCAGAGATACAGTGAAGGTAGTAGGTAGGAAGGAGTTTTTGGAATACGTTACTTTCTGGGAAGAGAATGGGTATATATGGGGGAAGGAAGGGTCACCGGTAAGGTACATTTTACCGATAACTACTTATCCCTTAGCTAGTAAGGAGGTTGAAGTTGAGGCTAAGGAAGCCTATGAGGTCGGCGGGGAATATGTCGTCTTTAGTTGACTTCTATAACGATTTAATTGCTCGTCAAGGGTTTGAGGAGAGGAAGGGTATTGAGGAGACTTTACGATATTTGGAGAACGGACATAATGTTATACTTAAGGCTCCAACTGGTTACGGTAAAACAACGTTAACAATGATCTTAGCTAATGCCGTTAGTAGTAATATTGACATAGGGAGTAGAGTTATACACGTATTGCCGTATAGGGCTATTGTGCAGGATTTATATTTAAAGCTGAAAAAATACGCTGATAAAGGGATAATTTACACTAAGAGCATAGGAGCTCAAGATATGGATTATCATGATTCGCCTTTTTTCATGAAGAAAGTTAACGTTACGACTCTAGATACTTTTATTCTCAATTTATTTAAATTACCTACTATTGATTTTAAGTTAATTTTTAAAAATTACGGTTCTCATTATGAGTTCCCTAGGGCGTTGATATATAGTAGTATTGTAATATTTGATGAATTTCACTTATTAGGTGAGGACGGTAAGAGTTTAGGAGCTGGTCTTAGTGCCATAGAGGTTTTAAGTGATGCGGGTGTTCCAATAGTAGTTACTTCAGCGACCATAGATAAGGGGTTGGAGAGGGTTTTAATGGATAAATTAGGTAAGAGCGGAAAGGTCGTTTACGCGAGTGATTTTAAAATCGACAGAAAGATATACGTTAATGAATTGGAAAAGGATGAGATTTCCATTGCTGATGAAAAGGTAAAAGAGGGTAAAAGGGTTCTCCTAGTTTACAATACGAGAATGGGGGCAATTGAAGCTTACTGGAAGTTAAAGGAAAGGGGATTATCTCCTATTCTGATTCACAGTAAGTTCAGTAAAAAGGATAGGATAGATAAGGTGAATAAGATAAATGATGCAAAGTTGGTAGTTTCAACTCAAGTCATAGAGGCTGGTATTGATACTTCTTTTGACGTTTTAATAACTGAAGCTTGTCCATCTCATAATCTGATTCAAAGGGCTGGTAGGGTTGCGAGATATGGTAAGGGAGGAAAAGGGAAGTTGGAGGGTGAGGTTTACATTTTCCCATTTAGTGGAAAGGTTTATAATGAGGGTGAGGTTAAGGAGACCATGAAAAGGGTAAGGAAATTGAAGACTATTGATGAGAGTTTGCTTATTGAAAGGGATTACACTAAGGAAATTGACTCAATATTAGCTAGGGATCTATCTGTAATAGACAACTCTGTGTTCGTGGACTATAAAAAGGTGAAGTCGCTGTATGAGAATATTTGTTCTATAACTAGGGAGACAAGTATTATATTGGGATTTCCGCCAAACAGTGATAACGTTGATGATGCCATACCCTTAACTGAGGAGGAGGCGATAAAAATAATAAAGAGCAAGGGAAGTTCTGCGTTTGTGGGCAATAGTAATATTAAACTATATGCTGGGAAATGCCTTCAGCTGGAAATGATAAAGAATGATATTTTAGGGGTTAGGATTCAAGATTATAATAGTGAAATAGGTGGTGTGTATTGATCAAGCCTTGTGCTTATGAGAAGCAAGGTTTAATTGATCACGCGATTGGTTCTTATAAGGTCTTACATGATAAAATAAGTGAGTCCTATTATAAGGTTATATCAAGGAGATTGGAGAGATATGGAATAGTTCTTGATCTAAACGGTGTTAAGGAAATAGTTAAGGACGTTGTTGTACTTCATGATATGGGAAAAGCCGGGGAATATTACCAAAATCAGTTTGATGATAATTGTAATCCCCTAAAGAGTAATCCCCTAAAGAGTAGATTCTCTTTCATATATCACGAACTCGGTTCGGCTCTATTTTTCTATAACGATTATGAACCTATTAACGTTGAGAAGGCGGAGGAAGTTAGGTCTTTGTTGACTTTAGCTGTTATAAATCACTTGAATGCAATTAGGGGGATATCTGACTATTTATTAAATAGGTTTCCAGACAATTTTGATGAAGAGATGATAAAGCTTAGTAAGTACGGGAGTATTTTGCTGGAAAACTTGAGAGGCATTATTTCTAAAAGTTTAAAAGTTAGGGATTATAGTTTTACTGATTATCACGATATGCTGTATGCATTTTCTAAGAAGAGCGATAAGTATTTAAAGTTATATAATCTTTTTTTAGCCCCCATAATGTTGGGGGATAATTTAGATAGTAGTCTAGTTCGAAATAATGGAAGTAAAACTAGATTTGTTGGCATATTGGAGGGTGAATTGAATGGAGGTTCCACTCTATAATATATTTGGAGATAATTACGTAATCCAAGTTGCAACGGAAGCAGGGAATGCAACAATATACAATAATAAGGTGGAAATAGAGGATGACGAGTTAAGAAACGTATTGAACTTAGCCTATAAAATAGCTAAAAACAATGAAGATGCGGCAGCGGAGAGGAGAGGTAAGGCGAAAAAGAAAAAGGGAGAAGAAGGGGAGACCGCTACTTCAAACTTAATTATACCTTTAAGTGGAAATGACAAGAACCCTTGGTCAGAAACGTTAAAATGTTATAATTTCCCCACAACCGTAGCTCTATCGGATGTCTTTAAGAACTTCTCGCAAGTGAATGAGTGTGAAGAAGTTAGCGCACCGTCCTTTGTGAAGCCTGAGTTTTATGAATTTGGAAGATCACCGGGAATGGTGGAGAGAGCTAGGAGGGTGAAACTGGAGGTAGAGCCACATTACTTAATTATAGCAGCTGCTGGTTGGGTTTTAACTAGATTAGGAAAGGCTAAGGTTAGTGAGGGTGATTACGTAGGAGTAAACGTATTCACTACAACAAGGGGTATTCTCTACAGTTTGATTCAGAACGTTAACGGCATTATACCGGGCATAAAGCCGGAGACTGCCTTTGGACTTTGGATAGCTAGAAAGGTGGTAAGTAGTGTTACTAATCCCACCGTTAGTGTGGTAAGAATTTACACCATGTCTGATGCTATTGGACAGAATCCTACTACAATAAACGGAGGCTTCTCCATAGACTTAACTAAATTATTGGAAAAGAAGGATCTGTTGACTGAAAGGTTAGAGGCAATAGCTAGGAATGCGTTAAGTATAAGCAGCAATATGAGAGAAATAGCTAGGAATGCGTTAAGTATAAGCAGCAATATGAGAGAAAGGTATATTGTTCTAGCAAATTACATTTACGAGTATTTAACTGGCTCTAAAAGGCTCGAGGACTTGCTATATTTCGCAAATAGGGACTTAATTATGAACTTGAACTCCAACGACGAGAAGGTTAGAGACTTGAAGTTAATTTCATCATACGTTAACGGAGAGTTAATGAAGGGAGAAGAATAGTGCCATTAATTTTTAAAATAGGGTATAACGTTATCCCTCTACAAGACGTCATTTTGCCTACTCCATCATCCAAGGTGCTCAAATATTTAATACAAAGCGGAAAACTACTCCCTTCGTTAAATAACTTAATTACATCAAGGGATAAATACAAGCCAATTTTCATATCCCATCTCGGTCTAAACCAGAGGAGAATTTTCCAGACTAACGGAAACTTGAAGACAATAAGCAGGGGAAGCAAGCTTTCCTCAACAATAGCCTTTTCTACACAAGTTAACGTTTTACCAGAATTAGATGAGGGTGTCTTCGAAACTATTTACGGTAAATTTCACATAACGATCGAGAGTGTGGAAATAGTGGAAGTTGAGAAGTTAAAGGAAGAGGTTGAGAAACACATGAACGATAATATAAGAGTGAGGTTTATTTCCCCTACATTACTTTCGTCTAAGGTTTTACTTCCTCCCTCCCTTTCTGAAAGGTATAAGAGAGTTAACGCAGGTTATTCAACTTTGCCTTCTGTCGGATTAATTGTGGCTTACGCCTATAATGTATATTGTAATTTGATTGGGAAGAAGGAAGTTGAGGTCAGAGCGTTTAAATTTGGCGTTATTTCAAATGCCTTATCCAGGATTATAGGATATGATCTACATCCAGTTACCATTGTCATTGGTGAGGATAGTAAGGGAAATTTGAGGAAAGCTAGGGGTGTTATGGGTTGGATTGAGTTCGATATTCCAGATGAAAAGTTAAAGAGGAGAGCCTTGAGGTATTTGTTAGCGTCATCTTATCTGGGTATTGGTAGGAGTAGAGGTATTGGATTTGGAGAGATTAAGTTAGAGTTCATAAAGAGAGAAGAAAATCACTAATGGGTTTCCGTTTATAGGGCGACTCAAGCCTCCTTTGTAAACTGTAATGGGGAGTGTTCTCATGCAGTCATCTTATTCGATATCATATAGTAAAATTAAATCAGGCTAGAAATTTCCACAATTAGTCGTTTCGATCGAGATGCAGCCAATGAATTAGAACATGAAAACAGCCTCTGAAAAAGCTTATGTGCGAGGGTTACGAGATTTTTTGTGAGGGTTACCAATATGGATCTTGTAACCCTCGCACAATTAATACTTATGATTCTAAGAAATTTAAATCTTAAGCCGAGAAAGTACGAGCTAAAGGATATTGCATTAGCATTAGCAGCCTACTCCTTGGGAGTTCAAATCACGAAAACGGGAATCCCACCATCAACCCTATACTACTACTTGAGGAAAGTAGGGATAAGGAGGAGAGGAGAAAGCAGACCAACATGCCCATCATGTAACTCTAACAGAGTAGTGAAGAACGGTTCATCTAGAGGGAGAGCAAAATACAAGTGTAAAGCGTGTGGAAGGACGTTTTACGACGCGTTAAAGCACAGAATGGATAGGGAACAGAGGGAGAGAATCTTAAAGGAGTACTTGAACAGGATGAGCATGAGGGCAATATCAAGAGTTGAAGGTAAACCATTGACTACTGTTTACAGCCTAGTGAGGAGGATTGGGATAAGGGCCTTCACGTATCTAACGATCTTGAAGGGTGAGCTCAAGAATTTCACAGCTAAGTCTACGGTGTTTGACGAGTTCTGGACTTATTTCCGTGTTAGGCATGGGGTGATGAGGGAGGATTTGTGGATTTGGACTGCTCTTGCTGATGGTGTGCCTTTCTATGAGTTTGGGGATAGGAGTTATGGGACTTTTCGTTATCTCTTGGGTTGGTTACCTAGGAGTGAGGTAAACTATACTGACTACTACTGTGTTTATCAAGTTCTCGATAATCGTGTAGCGAGTAAGAAGTATACTTATCTTGTGGAGAGTCATAATTCTTGGTGTAGGTCTCATTTGGCGAGGCTGGCTAGGGATACTAAAGCTGTTACTAGGAGTGGGAGGATGGTGGAGTACAGTTTGGCCTTGTTAAATGTAATGTATCCTCACGTATTTTCAAAGGAGATAACTTAAATGAGGCTTACTTGAAGGGAGTACGGTATATTATAGAAAACTTGATATAATTTTACTAACAATTGTCGAATAAGATGACTGCATGAGAACACTCCCGCGATCTTCATTTAGTTAATTTCGTAGCAATCTTTAAAATAAAGTGAATTCGCAATGGATAACTGAATCTCCCAAGCTACATGAAGTTATGTCGTATTCCTCCACTGGCCGAAGAATATTGTTCTTAATCATATATGTTTTTCATGAGTAAAAGATAAAAATCAGTAATTAGAATAGTTAATTACAATGTCGAATACGAACAACGAACTTCAAGGCATTAGAAAATTAAGGTTAGGATTAATGATATTAATGGTAGCTGGCATATTGAACCTAGCAGTTACAATTCCCAGATTTATAACTCCCGCTCCTTCAATACCCTCAAATATAACTGCTAATAACCTAAACAACACGAATATACAGCAAGTATTTACGCAAATAGCCTCAATGGAGATTGGATATTTTGAGGAGAGTATAATATTAACGTCAATAGTGGGAGTGATAAACATAATAGGATTAATTATATTGAGAAGCGGTTTCAATATTCTAAGTAAAACGGTGTCAAACGAAATCGGTATAGGGAATATTGGTATTATAGTATACATTGTGAGTTACCCTCTCATTGTCATTGGCTTACTACTTAACCTCTTCGGCTTTCTATCAGTTAATTTTGTAGAAATTCTTGCAAGTTTACCGGCGTTATTTATAGCCATTATTCTATTGATTGTAGGCTCAATACTTGTGGGAGTTGGAATATATAGAGTTGGCAGAGAATATAGCACTAATATAGTCAAAGTAGGTGGGATATTAATAGCCATAGTCATACCAGCGTTTATTGGGAGTATTCTATCTTATATTGGGTTGAGAAATGTTAAGCCAATAACAGAAAGAGCAAGAGAAGTACAAATATATTCGATAGGTGGAGGAGTGATAAAGGGAGATGGTAGTGCACAAATATTAATCTACTCATCTGTAAGTGGTTCAATATTATCAGTTAAAATTGAGGGAATGAATATATTCACTTTCAAGGTAAACCCCGCAACGTTACAGCCTGGAAATAATCAAATTAATATACAGTTCGATAACGTTTCCAATCTTGTAAAAGGCTCCACATACATTATAACTTTGTTAGTAGACGTGAATGGGAACGCAATCGAAGTAAAGACTTATGCTTTATATCAACCTTAATAGTTCCGAAGTTCTTATCCCATATACTGGGGCTTTGGACGTTCAGTAGTAAATCTTATGGTAAAATTTAGAATATGATGTTATTAGCTACAATTGCAACACCGATGTTTATAAGTTATTTGATGCGTAAACCTCGCATTGATGCTACGTGAACCTATTCAATTTTCTTTATACTTTAACGGTACTTTTAACGTTAATATTTTAGAAAAGTTCTTAGACTATGATCTAGTGGTATATCCTTTGCCTAAAGCTATAAACTTTCTGAAAGCACTAGTGTGTTAGTCGATCATCTTCATTCAGTTAATTCGCCTGCTTTGCGGATCTCTTCAATTTTTATCTGAGTTAACGTTGAGCTTACTTTTAAATCAAGGATTGATTTCGAATTTAAGAAAAATTAATGAGCTTAACCTCTTAGAAAATTAAAGTATTCAACAAAGCATAATTCGCCAAAATCTTTAAAATAGAAGGGAATTCGCAATAGATAACAGAGTCGACCCATCAATTAGAATGAAGATAATATAGTAGTTTTTGTGAATAATATTCAATAAGTTATCTAGACATTGTGGCTAAAGATAAGGGTAGAAATGAACTCATGAGGTATGAGAACTGGGCACAAACTGGTTAAAAACTAGAACTATTCCTCTTTATCCAATCCTCAATTATACTCCAAATTGTTTGATACTGTTGCCCTAAAGGTGTGTGCTTCATTTTCGGAATTATATGCAACTCGCAATCCCCTCCCATCCTTTTTATTGTATCACATAAGGTAATTGAATGTTCCTTTAATACCATTTCGTCATCTTCTCCATGTATTAATAGTACTTTCTTTAACCTATCAGCGTAGGAAAGTGACGAATATTCAAGCTCGTACTCCGGCATCTTCATTAAATCTTGGTAAATGTTATACTGCACTGTACCGGGTGGGAACTTCGATAAGTACTCCTTTTGTTTTCTCCTATCTGATGGGGCTGAGACAGCAATAGCCCATTTTCCCTTTAACGCTGCTGCAATTAGTGCGATTAGACCTCCTCTAGAGTGACCCGCTATGCAGTCGAAATCGTAAGTTAGTGCTTTTTCTACACCTTCCTTTGCTTCGATCTCGAATTCAGGTACAATAACTTCTCCAAACTTCCTAAGCGGTTTCGCTAACCATTCCACTTTCTCTGGAGAGGAATTTTTCCCGTGAATTACTAAGCTTTTCATCATTCATGAATTTATCTTTTGCCTCTTTTATACTTAGCGGGATTAGGGGTGCAAAATTACAAAAGACTGAAAGCCTCCCCTTTTACGGTTAATTCAAAATCGTTTTACAAATATTTATTTAGATAAGATTATAATATCATTTTTTAGATATATGAAAATTTATTCCATTATACTCGTTATTGATAACCTAAAATATAATTTTAAATGTCTGATTGTATAAATAAGATGAGCTTACTCTAAATTTAATGTTATTTTTAATATATGTCATACCCAATAACCGGGGGAGTCACAACAGCAACAAACTCATATGGATGGCTTCGCTAAAAATACTCACTTTGTATTTTTTAAGAATCCACCTTCTGCTCTCTACCGTATTGTGAAAACGCCCTTCCACACTTATATTTCCCTTTATACTAACCATTCTTCACCGGTGATGAGAATTTCTTCTCCTTATCTACGGTATAATATATAAAAAAGCTGATGGTTTACTACATTCGCACTTCTAGGTTTGTTAACTCAGATATCTCTTAAGTTCAGAAAATTTAGGAGTTTCACTAAAGTTATTTATAACTGCATATTCACTCTCCTTTTCGTCCAGTACAATGTAGCCGATACCTCTAGACTTACTTCCTCCAATGAAGTAGCCGATCTCCCTCAGTAACTTTAAACTATTTTTCCATAATTCAAACTCATTTCTAACTATCACCTTAACCTCAATCTTTTCAGCATCAATTATCTCCTCACTGAACAAGTGTTTTTCAGAAGCCTTTTTACTCTTCCTTTCGATAGTTACATGCGTTCTTTCCATTATACTTGCATTAGGAATAACGCTATCTGAAATAGTAATACCTCCAGCGAAATAATTACTTCCGTATAATCTCTCAATTGGACAATTATATTCATTGTAAATCCTCCTCAGATCGCTTAAACTCTCACTATCTAGCTTATCAACATTTATACCATTTTGTGTAATAACCTCCTTACCAACCTTGCTTATAGCTATCCTTCTGAATTTCTCATCGCTCTTCAGTAAAGCGTTTATTGTCCTAGTATCTACCTCTTTTTTGCTATGCTCTTCAAAATGATCTTCACTGTTCAAAACGATCTCACTCACCCTTCTAAACATTCCCTTCCAACTACTGGCAGGGATCATTACGCCTTCTACTCCTATTCTCAATTGACGTATTACGTTATCGCCTACCTCTTGACCTCCACCTACTCTGAAACCAGTTCTTAATCTGAAATTTAACCTGAAAACTTGAATGACCATTTTAACTCACCTTATTAAGTATTGAGCTTAAGTCTGATATTCTTAGCATGAAATTAAGCCCTGCGGGCATTAAACTTTTCTCGTTACTAAAACTCTCAACGTAAACTAGGGAACCCTCTCTTAACGTCTCAAAGACTGGCTTTTGACCACTGAAACTATCTACCGTAAACCAACCAGAGTAAATTGACTTATCCCCTATGATATATTTCGCCTTAAAGAACGTTTTACCAAATAGTGATCCTATACAAGGAGATAGACAATATAATAACCCTTTGGACTGATCCAATGATACTTCCCTAACCTTTTCAACATCAACAACCTTATTGCCCCTATTCTTCCCCCTACCAATCTTTATTCTCTTAACAGTGTCAATAACTTCAGAGTCTGAGGCAATAGCCCACATTTCATCGAATTCCTTGTATTCATAGGCGAACAGCATTCCCTTATATGAGGATATTGACGTCTTATCAATAGCTACGTGCATTTGAATAATTGATTTACTCGAGAATTCCCTATATTTATTCTCCTTATCAGTCTCCCCCTCATAAGTTATTAAAGATCCTATTTTAGGCTTGGGATGTTTACCATCAATCTCCAATTTCATTATCTCTTCAATTGGCTTATTGGCTTCAAACTCCTTTTCCTTCTTCTCAAGTATCCTTTTAACCTCAATGAACTCATCACCCTTCCTCTCCTTAGCTGGGCTGAAGTAATGGGCTGGGGCAGTCTTAATTGGATAGGCTGGAGATACGTAAAAGTTTTCATCAATTTTCCCAGTTTGATTATAGTACTCAGCTAGTATGGCTCCTCTAAGAGTTGTTGAAGGAATGTAATTTGTTATTGAGAAGTAGTAATTCCTAATTCTCCTCATTTGAGTAGTTATGTAGCCTTTAACCTTTAACTTTATTAAGATCATTTATTCTCAGCCTCCCACAAATATCTGGAAAGTTGGTTTAATATTCCATTAATTTCCTCATCACACTTAACGCTCTTACAAATCTCCTCAACATTATTAACCTTTACGTCAATCATAGTATTTCTTCCCAACCTCCAATACCTTAAATCCAGGATAGAGTAAAGTAGAAGTTTAAACAATCTCTCATCATTACAATTGTAATAAACAGTAAAGGAAATATCGCTATTTGGCAATATGATTTGTTGGGTAAAGAGGGAACCCTCTTTGGCCCTTTGCGTTTTATCGTCAATTGAAACCCTAGTTATATAAGATGTACGATAATCAGTTTTGGAAACCTCTATAGTAAAACACCCCGTAAGGGAATCTGGATAACCGAATAATTTACAAACGTCACAAACTCCATTTTTATGAGCTTCCCTAATACTTTCAGGCTCTACTTCCCCACATGACGTATACCCATTAGGTAGTAAATTATGCACTGCCGTCCTCATTGTACCCTTTATCGTTGATGGCGGAACTCCAAGTGGGTTAAGAGGAATATCGATAGAGCTTATAGTACTACCTCCAGCTATTGTAAGTGAACTCAAATTCCTCATACTCACCTTAATCGGTATCATATTCCCACCCTAATTGACTTTAAAATAAAGTAGTAATCGTAAAGCGGAAACACGAAATCGTCCCTACCCTTTATAGTCAAATCAATAATCCTCTTAATCAAACTATTCTCCTCGCTCTTAGCCTTAGACCTTATTAAGTAAGCCAAAGTATTGTAAAAGTCGTGAGTGTCAGCATAATTTACGAAACGTTCTAAAGACCTTATCTTATCTCTAATCACCTTTCTTCCCTCCTCAGGATTCCAATATAATTCCATAAGCTTTCCAAAGTCATCCAACTCCATCAGATTCAAAAGCCTCTCTACATCATCAACGTCATTGGAAACTACCAAAAAACTCTCCTTCTCTTTCCTATAATTTTTCAAATCGCTCTTAACAACACCCTCACTGGCTAAAGTTGAAGAAAACACCAAAACGCCTATTGAAGACTTCTCACCCGTATGAATCTTACTCTCTTCCATAAGCGCATTTACAGCCCCATAAGCGAACTGCACTGGGTGATCTGGCTTAACTGATATAATACCCACCTTAAACGTAAACCCCGTATACTCTAAACTCCTCTTAAACATTTTAACAGCAAATGGCACTGCAATTGCTGAGGGCGACAATAACATTATATCATCTCCACCCAAATAAAGCACACCAAGTAAGATCCTTGAGACTAAGTCCTTCTTAATTGACTCATCACTAGAAGCCCTCATAATGTCCAGTAACGTATCGTAGAACATCTTCTTCACTCCGAAATCTAGCCTAAAACTTTTATCTACATACTCCGAAAACGTAACGGTATTTCCAAAGATCTTTCCAGCGTTATTTCCATCAGCCTTAATCAAGGCAATATACCTACTGTCAGAAGTAGTACGATAACCCGCAATAATCTCCATGGCGTAGCTGGTAGGGTCTTGATTCTTATCAAGCTTAAACTTTATATCCTCCTTAGGTGAAATCTCAATACGTTGTTCCTCATATAGAGTGTATTTTGACTTATACTTAGCAATAAAACCTCTATTCTTAGATAGATCCCTAACTAAATTACAAGTCTCACATAAATACTCCCCATCATCACTTCTATTAACAGCAGGCCTTATACCGCAATTATCACAAACTCTATGCAAACCATAAGAGTAAACCTTCCCCTCATCACGAATTAAATATCTCTCATAACTCTTAGACATCATATCCTCATAGACCTCCTTATAATTCCTAACGTAGTTCTCATAGGCAAAGTTAGCGACCTTAACGTCTAATCTAATACCTAACTTACTAAGAGCTGAAGAAGAAACGCTTTCCAACCACGCCTTAACCTCATCCTTAGAACCGAAATCACTCCTAACTATAATATATGAATGTCCACCATAACCACTTAACAAAGCCTCTGCGGGGATTCTTGACTTTTTACCAGTTCTCTCGTAATAGGCTTGATCCAAGACTATAAATGAGTAAATTGAAGTTACAAAGTCCACTAGAAAACTAGCGAAACTCATCTCTCTTAACTTTGGAAAACTCGTTATGAATCTCTGTATTCCAGGAAAATCAATGTAAACCAAATAACCTATCGCATTACCCTCAACCTTCTGACTAACAACAGAATTACTTATTACATCATACAACCTCTTGCTCTCCTCACTATACGTCTCTTCGCCGTATTCCTCTAAACACTCCATACACTCCTTTGTTCTCACATCCCTACCATAACACAAACTATAACACTCACCTATCTTCGTGTTATTTAAAGCACCTTTCACTATCTCACTAAACCTATCAGTAGATGCAGCCAATCTATCGGCATCGTTCAAAATAGTCTCCAAAGGAGCGTGATGCTGTTCAACTAAACTCTTCACCCTACTCAAATTGGTCTTTAGACATTCCGATCCCTCAATAACCTCATCCAAAATCTTAATAGATTCACTCACGTGGTTAGTTGGGTTAAATAACTTACCTATATCATGAAGTAAAGCCGAAATCCTCAAGTAGTTTAAATCCACTGATCCCTTTTGCAATAGCCAAACTAAAATTGATGACAATTGAAGATGAGAGGCCAATGACGTAAAATTATACCCTGGCCTAGTATCAGCTGGAACGTAAAGCAATTTCTCGTAAATTTTCCTCAAAGTCCTCGCGTAATCTAAAACCTCTTTAATCTCATCTCTTTTCTTCTCCTCTAATATCTCCAATAACTTGGCAATATCGTTACTTGGCATAGAGTCCTCTACTAGATGCCTAAACACTATATAGGCAAAGAAGTACTCATGGGGGGTTGATAACTTATCACTAGGTACGTAAGAAATCAACATAGGGAGCTTATAAATCATTGAAATTAGATCAGCGAAAATATTGGTAGCCTTAGTCTCGTTATTATCAGCTAGTTCACACGCTAAGGATGAAAATACCTTTAATGCATCTACAACGTCTTTCCTCAAACTCTGCACTTCACTCTCGTTAATGAAAACAACCTTTTTTTCTGGTAACAACAACTTACCTCTTATCATACCTAACCACCATCTCAATATACTTTATCCCATTACATTCAATTTTCCTTATATCGCCCTCCTCACTTTCTTTACAATCCAACTCATAGAGGTAATCCTTGCCCGGTTTACACTCCTCTATATATAAATCATATCTAATACACTTCTTCATTCTACCACTCCTCATTAATATATCTAGGATTAAATTGTTTAACAAAATCAGAAACAAGTTTATTACAATCTGCTATAGGAGTCTTCAAACTAAATTTAACCCTTCCAAACCTCTTATCAGAAAACTTAAACCTACCCAATAGCATAACCTTAGACCCATTACAATCCTTAACGAAACCAAAACCATATAATAACATCCCAATTTCAACAGGCTTCAGAGACTTATACAAAACCTTTCCAGCGAAAATCGAACCCTTAGTAACAACTTCATAATCCCTTCCTTTAACGTTTACGTAATCTACCTTACCAGACGTCATTACGAAATCACTTAACGATACCCTACTAGCTAATCCCATATTGCCTAATAAATCGCAAACTGGACAAACTTGTGGAAATTTATTAACGTCAAACCTATCACTACCCCTATTTGGATCAGGATTGAAAATCCTCTTATAAACTGCAGAAGATGAAGTAGAATGCCCAGTAACTATATAACATGAACCCGGTACAGATAACTCCAACCTACTCCTAACCATTCCCTTAATAGTTGACCCGGGAATAACAACATTATCCTTATTTCTAACCATTAGAAAAGCTACCATTGAGAAATACTGATCAACATTATTAGGGATTCTTTTATTACCTCCGCTTAAATAATCCTCAACCAATCGTTTAACGTCACTAACGCTACGCATTACCTCCACATCATACTTCCCAGAACCTACGTGTAAGTAATCGGAAACTACATTTAGCTGTAACTCTATAACCCCTTCTAATCCCTTTTCATTTCTAGGAGTATAGTTACTTCTTCGGAT
Organism: Saccharolobus solfataricus; assembly: GCF_900079115.1. Classification (NCBI taxonomy): domain Archaea; kingdom Thermoproteati; phylum Thermoproteota; class Thermoprotei; order Sulfolobales; family Sulfolobaceae; genus Saccharolobus; species Saccharolobus solfataricus. The sequence goes on along the minus strand of NZ_LT549890.1, from coordinate 1,367,138 downwards.
AGGGGATCTTTGCATTATTGAAAGCCTCCATAAAAGGTTTCATTCTCCCGAAAAACTCATCTCCATTTCCTTCCACTAAATCACCTACATCCTTAACTTGAATATCCTCATCACCAATCCTCTTTTCTCCAAGATCGGTAAACTTAACCTTACCGAACTTCACAAAACCGAACCCCCTACTCTTATGCCCTCCGACTTGTGTAAAGCCATCATGAATATTCTTCATTATCGTAATTAAGTAACCAATAGCGTAATTAGGCAAATTGTACCCCATCATCTTAAAACTAAATTTAGACCCTACATCAACGTATTCAACAGTTACTAAGGCCCTCCTAGCTACAGCTCCCTCCGTCCTACTTATCGCTATCATCGATCTAGTGTTCAATGAGTAACTAATGGGAAGTGAATCTAGAAATCTCACAGCACCTATAACACTCATCGTTCCGAAAACTTTACAGTTCAAACAAGTATAATCCCAAAATATCTCTAATGCTTGATCAACGTTTTCCTTCAACGCACTATTGAAGTCCCTTTCTTTTCGATTATTATTCAAACAGTAATCCTTTCCTATACCGCTACAAACTTCTATATTTCTTAACCTTAAAATTCTTTCACCAGTAGATCTAAATATCCCCTTCCATGATGATCCTGGAATTATCGGTCTACCTTCAACATCCTTTAGGATGGAATCTTTAGCCAGGGAAGATGGATCGAAATTATCCTTTCCCCCACCAATCTTTAATGGAGATACCGTTTCCACATCTCCCTCAATCATAGTAGTCCTCTTTATCACTCTCTTATCAATAAATGTATAGTTAACCATTAGTACCAATCACCTCTTCCAATTTCTTCACAATAACTGGAGAAACTAGGTGATCTGGTGCCTTATATAAACTCACCTTAGCGTCAACTAACTTAATTAAACCATAACCAACACTCTTCCTAGCTCCTACGAAAATCCCCTCTCTAACCAGTGTCGCTAAAAGGAACTTCAAGGCTTCAACAGACTTCGCCTTCCAATCCTTCTCCCCCTCGATCAAGTTAAGATTATAAATCATCATCATAAAACTAAATTCACTACCAGGGTCTACGTAATCCAAAGTATACAAATGGCCAGGCATTTGTCCGCCGAAAACCCTATTAATCGCAACCATCGTTCTCTGGGAAATTGAGTACTTCTCAGCAATAGCGTCTAAAATATAAACCCTGGAAGCCAAATCCTTAAAGCCAAATAATATACAAGGAATACAATATCTCCCCTCTACAATCCCATTATCCTTCTTTTTCTCCTCACAGCTAACGCAACTATTATCGTCCAAATCACACACGTAATATTTACTGTCGTTTAATGACTTGGTGTAGGACTCTACTAAACTCCTGAATGCCCCCTTCAAACTAGAACCGGGTATTAAAGGTCTATCCCTATATTTAATTATTGGATTATCAGTAGCCTCAGCGAAATCTTGAGTCTTACCCTTACCTACTCTTAAGAGAGTTTCATTACGCAACTTACCCTCAATTTTCACAACAGTCGTTATAACATCAAGATCCATACAAGACATTTTCACACCTTACTCAAAATGTTAACAAGCTCCTTGAAGGTCTTAACACCCTTCACATTATTGTAATTAACTTTTAACCCCGTTAAAGTATCGTAAACCCACTTCACATATCCCAAAAGATTCACAGCATCCTTTAACTCCCTATCCTTTAAACTGGCCAACAACAACTTCCCGGTTTCCTCATCTATCTCATCTCTCCCAGCTTGACGCATAATGTAAAGTAACAACTCATTTACATTCCTTCTACTTTGCAGAAAACTCAACAAACTATTTATCGTACTAGAATCCACATATGGTTCTGGTTTATTACTTTTGGGTTTAGGTTTAATTGCAGATATTGCTATCCTTGTAGCAATGTCAAGTAAATCTTGAGAAGACACACTATAATTAAACTCTCTCTGTATATAATGTTTTACTCTCATAATACCTTCCTCCCTTTTTCACATTTCTGAAAAATCCTCCATCGTAAACAACTATCTTTCCCCTTTCACTAATACAATATTTCCCACCATCAACCTTTTTAACCAACCCCATCTCCTCCAACTTCCTTCTAACCCTCGAAATTGTAGCCTTACTAATCCCAGTATCCTTCTCAATCTCCTCTATCTTATAACGTCCATTCATTATCTCCCCCAGTACAGTAATCATTTTATCGTCAATCTCAACCTTTCTAAAAACATCTCCATCCAGTTCAACCCTTTCCCTATCGTAGATTACAAACTTCACCCTTTTGCAAATAATGGAAAACAAGTAAAACATAGCTGCAGCGAACTTATTGGAATTCCCATTAAGCAAAACAACATAACTATCCTTACTATTTCCAATCCTCCTAGCAATACTCTCAGCTATTCCCTCAACATCTAGAGACAAACAATTATCAATTACCTCAACCCTATTAACCCTCAACCTAAATCCCTTAACGTCTCCGCAGACAATAACCCTTTTAACGTTCCTCGTATAATTCTCTATTTCATAATTAAGGTAAACCAAATCAGACCCGATTATCGTAACCAGCTTGCCTCCACCCCCTTAATTCTTACAACACCAAACCCATTCCTTCTGGACGAACCAATACCCCTCACAATTGCGTCCTCCAATACCTTAATTAAAACTTCATCCTCCCCCTTAACCGAGTACCTCAATTTACCGATCATCCCAATAACCAACTTATCACCATACCTCACATTAGCATATCCTATAATTGACGGTTCCTCCCAAAGTAATTGAGCAAAACGAGAAATCACCTCACTTAACTTTACATCACCTCTATTGAACCCGGTAGCGTCAATAATGTTATTGAAGAAAACGTACTCAGACTTATTAGTGAACACCTTCCTCTTTTCCTTCACATAGGGAGAGACTATCAAAGCCGGTGTTAAAATATCAACCCCAAAGTTCTTCGGTATCGAACTAACCTCAACTTCATGAACCTCAACGTCGACAACTTTCCAATAAGTATTGAATAATAAACTCTTATCACCCAAATTAATTAGAGCAGAGTACACATTCCTCTCATCCCCACCTACCTCAAAAGAGTAAACATTACCCCCAATAACCTCCAGAAAAGTTAAAACTGATCCGTACTTTATCAAGTATTTGCCCTTGTATTTTAGAGGAGATATTGAAACGTTCTTAGGATCCAAAAGCAAACTCTTCCCCACTTTACTACTAAACGGTATGATAGCGTCGCTCTCAGGTTTAACGAAAATTTCCGCAACTATCATATCAAATCTCCCTGAGAAAGTATATGAGTGCTGAGTTATATCCGAAATCACGCATTTTGTATTCTGCATTCGTTACCTCTTTAAGGAATCTCAGAAGCTTTTTGAATTCGCCTACTTTCATTATTATGGCATTTCGGCTAGGCTTATAGACGAATACGTTGAAGCACAAACCTAGTCCCTCAAAGATAACCGCTACTCCAAAACTGTCAGTTATAGGGCGTCTCGTTACCAAAATGTAAACGTACTCCATATCTATGTTCATGCTACCACCTCAACTTTAGGCAAATATTTCAAGCTTAGTTTCCTCAGAATTATCCTATGAAAGTCAATCCTTTTGATTATAGCGTAATCCTCGTTATTCAGATCCTCCTCGTAAATCGCCGAAACGTACTCCGACATTTTTGTTCCATAAAGCATTGCGTAAAATACTGCTTGAAGTATTCCCTTCTCTTCATAAATTGGATTAACCTCTTCCTTGAAAGTCTTAATCTCACCCGGAATTCCTTCTCTCACGAAGTCAGCCTTGCCACAGATATAGTGCTTACAAACTTTTTGTGCTGGAACAACATTCATTAGTTCCCTCACACTATCTTCTAAAGTCCTACCGTTGTCATGTCCAATTTCCTTAATTTTAAGCATCTTGTTAGCTATTTCGCTAACTGAGAGGAAGTTATCATGATATTCAACATAATAGTCAGTATAGGTAAATTTAGCTCTGTAATTTAATTTGACTGACGTAATTTTATAGACTTCGCATTCTATACCCTTAAATAGGAACGTCATAGGGTTCACCCCTCAGTTCCTTATTGTAGATTAACCTTCTTCTTCTCCTCTTTACCTTTATTTAGCTTCAGAAAAATTATATCTAATACCAAACTCGATCTTGTACTTATAGTCATTTTTATCCACCAGTATAGAATGGTCTGGCTGGATATTTAAATATTTTTCTAATCCATTATCTGACGTAATTTATCCCGTGAAAGAAGACTAAAAAATACTCATTGTAGGACAAATTGGGCGGTAGATAATATTGAATATAGATACAAAGTCGCTCGTTTATATCAATTCATTTTGGGGCACATTATTATTAGCCCGTTCGTAGCTTATAAGCTTAACTGAATCCTCATAAAGACTTGTTAGTTAAATGAATATGAGAAACACGAGCTAGAACAAGCAAACTATCCCTTTTCATCACACTCTAAATCCTTTCAATATTATGAAAATTCATAGAAAATCTTAAGATGAGAGAATTTTTGTATAATTGCCCATACGAAACAGTCTAATTGAAGACTAAGGGTAATAAATGAGAGTAAGCGCTATGAAACTACTTTTTTAATATATCGTAATGCAAATTCGATTATCCTTAAGATATTGGTAATGGGTGTCACATGATACATCCTTTATATCCAGAGGGCGATTCAGTTATCCGTTGCGAATTCACTTTATTTTAAAGATTACTACGAAATTAACTAAATAAAGATGATTAACTGGCAAAGATGCATGATTATTAATATTAACATTTTTACAACGTATTGTTTACAAATTATAATTAGCAAAGGAGACCTGAATCGCCCAACAATAACGGGAAAAAAGAAAGGCAGAAGTATAAAGACACACCGATGAATCCTAAAATGGATTGAAAGTAGCTACTTTTTATAGTATTCGGCATGTGAATTTAAAAATGAATAACTCCATATAAGGAATTGGAAAGGATTTAATGAAGATAGGCCAGTCCCGCTGAACTATGATGATAAATTCCTAAAGGAATTAAAAGTGTGCACTTTGGTATTCTGTATTATCTTATGCCAGTGGTTAAAAGTTTTAGATAAATCATAAAGCTTCTATTATACTTTCTGAGACTTTAAAGGGCAAGACTCTATTCCTATCATACAGAAAGGTCTTGTGTAATTTTAGAAATGTTGTTGCCCTTCAGACTATAAGCAAGTATAATTCGTGAGAGTGTCCGGAATGTAATTATCTGAACGAATAGATAAACAGAATGATAAATATTAATATTGCCAGAAGGGTAGGACCTGGATCACCGAGAAAAACTTTATAATGGAAAAATATCAAGACGAGAGGATTTACCTATCGCGCATAGCGTTGCTTGATCGCGAGGAGGCGCGTCTCAGAGCTGAACGGCTCTACGTCCTGGAGGAGTCCTCCGTTGGATCGCGAGGAACATCTTGATGTTGTAGATCACTCCCAGGACGTGAAGGAAGACGTCGTTCCTCCAGGTCGTGGTCCCGTAGGGCCTCCAGAACGCGTTCAGGTAGGTGCCGAAGAACTCCACGTGGGCCCTCAGGGTAGTGAAGGGCTTCTCCCGCGCTATGAGCTGTGTCGGGGAGGGAGAGAATCCCCTGTCCGCGATCTTAATCCCCTTGAGCGGTGACTTGAACCTCTTGTCCGAGAAGTTGGCCGGCTTCACCGTGATGGACCTCACGAAGAGGGAGACGGAGATCACGGCTATGGCCTTGAGCCCGTAGTGCGAGACCCCTCTCTTCTTGGTCCACCTTCCCTCGAACCTCCTCTTGGTTCTCCCCAGGGAGAGCAGCTTCCTGGCCCTCTCCAGGTTACCTTCCCTCCTCTCCAGCTCCGCCTTCTCCCGAAAGGTCTCCACGCTCCTCTTCCCAGGAGGTAAGTCCAGTAGGAAGGAGTCCACTAGCCACGCCATGAAGTCCACGAGATGCGCGCTCGCAGGGAGGTAACTGGGTAGGCACTTCTCCTCAAGCTTGAAGGAAATCTCCAACAACTTCTTCCTCACCCCGTACAACCTGCCCACGAAGTCGTGCAGCGTGCTCTTCCCCACCTTCCTCCCCACGAACCAGGCCACGACCACGTTCACGTTAACCATTTTCACCGCGTCCCTATAGGAGCAAGAGTAGAGCACCATGACGATTAACAACTTCAAGTAAACCAGCGCGCCCTCGCCCAGAACCCTCTCCAAATCCATGGCGTCCAGCACGGGCTTGATCTCCGTTAACCATTTTTCCCTCCACGGCATATCCTCTATTGGGGGAAGAGGGTAGTACATCAGGTTTGGTATGTGTCTTAATGTTCTTGCCATGGTACTACCCTCTACTCCCATAACTTAAGTGTTACTCCAATTTAATCCAAGATAATGCTAAAAACCAATTTATTCTTGCCAATAAAAATTCAATTTTTTACATTCCGGACACTCTCTCGTCAAAAATTTTCATACAATAATGAGACTCAAAGAAATATAGTCTTTTTCTTCCCACCGTTGCAAACTTAGATTTGTCAGAAGCTAAGTGTGTAGTGCCCAGTAAACGCGATAAGGAAAATGACAATTGTTAATACAAAATATATATTATTGCTTCATTAATTCATTCATTTTCAATATCTTAGGTTAGAACTAATCCTTTAACTTCTTTTCAATAATTATAAAAATTACTATAATAATTTAATATGGGGAATTTATACCATATTCTGTTGATGAACTCGAATGGGAGCGATTAGTGATATGAGGCCTGCTATCTGAATAACTTTTTATTTCTACTCCTCTTTTATTATTTATGAAATATGAAGATTTATTTAAGATAAAACCTGTACTCGATTACGACGTATATAACGGAAAAATAGCAACAATTATAAGAGATGAAAAACCCGTCCTTTACGTCAACAAGGAAAAAGTCCAACTCGAAGGATATGCCAAAGAAGTAGACTGGATAAATAGAAACAAAATGTTTATCACAGTAGACCCTAACGGTAGTGAAATTAGGAAAATTTACCTTTACGATAACGGGAAGATAGAGAAAATTATTGATAATGAGTTTGATAATTTATCTCCTCGCGAGACAAACGAAGGGATTCTAGTAATCTCAAACTATGATAAAAAGACATTACATCTTTACCTCTACAATGAAGGAAAATATATTAAGCTAAGCAAGGGTGAAGGACCGGTAAACAATTACTGTTTTAATGGCAAATACATAGTTTACTCGACTGGGATTTATGATAATAACATTCACGTGATGGATCTCAGTGGTAATGAAATTAATGTAATTAATATCCCAAACTCAGAGCAAGAGCTTGCAAATGAGAATTGTTTTACTTCTCCTTCATCATTCATCTTTCTCTCAAATCACGAGGATTTATCTAAGGTTTATGAGTTTAATATTTTAAAGGGAGAGATCAGAAAAATAAGGGAAAGCGATTACGAAATCTTTGAGGCTATTCCATATAAGGGTTCTATCGCTTATGTTGAGGATAGACACGGCAACTTTGTCTTAATTCACGAAAAAGAGATAGTTAATGAAGGCTTTACCTACTCCTTAAAGGTTGATGGAGATTATATTTATTTTGTAAACTCTAAACATGATAGATCAGCAGACCTATACAGATATGGGAAAAAGGTAGAGAGGTTAACTGACTCAATGAACGATGCTAAAGGGAATTTCATAAAACCTAAGGTTGTCTCTTACGACTCCAATGGGTTGAGGATTTACGCCTTACTCTATGAAAAAGGTGGTGAGGATAAGGGTATAGTTTATATTCACGGAGGTCCAGATTGGGAATGCGTAAACTCATTCAACCCAGAAATTCAGTTCTTTATGGAGAGAGGATTTAAGGTTATTTGTCCCAATTACAGAGGATCTATAGGTTATGGAAGGAGGTTTAACCATTTGAACGATAAAGACCCAGGAGGAGGTGAGTTGTTAGATGTTATAAATTCAGTGAAGGTCTTAGGAGTTAAAAAGATTGCAATAACTGGTGCAAGTTATGGTGGCTATTTGACCATGATGGCTACTACTAAGTTCTCGGACCTTTGGTGTTCGGCTGTGGCTGTAGTACCTTTTGTTAATTGGTTTACCGAAAAGAAGCTTGAAAGGGAAATACTTCAACTATATGACGAAATAAAGGTTGGTAATGATGAAAATTTATTGAGGGATAGATCACCTATATTCTTTATTGATAGGATAAAAACTTCATTGCTTCTCTTAGCTGGTGAAAATGACCCAAGATGTCCAGCTGAGGAAACTTTGCAAGTAGTTGAAGAACTTAGAAAGTTGGGTAGAGAAGTGAAATATAAGATATACAAAGATGAGGGACACGGATTTGCAAAAATAGAAAACTATGTTGACTCGATAAAAGAGGCTGTGGAGTTTATTACTAGTCACTGCTGAAGTCGATTTCCAAATGACGGATTTTCTGACAATTGATTATTTGTACAAAAGTCAATATTACTAAAAAAGAGTCGAAGTAAATGAAAATTTCTTAAAAGATTTTCATATATTTAACTCGGCGAGGAATAAATGAACCGGGAATGTGTCGTTTTCTCCGTGCTTTGATAATGTGATCACTTTCTTCATCTTTCCAGCAATAACTTTTACCTGTTTTGTCCTCTCTCTGTATTTTACTTCGTAGCCGATAACTTCTGGCAGTGTTACGACGTCTATCTCCTCCTTCCCCACCTCAGTATAACCTATGCTGTAAATTCTCGAGAGATGCGATGCAACTATCCCCTCTACGATTATTGGATCATCTGGTCTCTTGACTCCAGTCCATGTAGACATTACGTCATAAAACAGCGGGTCTACAAAGTGTATCTTAATCTGCTTTCTGTAGTTATAGTAACCGGTATTAACATCTATGAAGTGAAGTGTTAAGGTCAAAAACATATCATTAAAGAGCTTAATATACTCCGCAACAGTTCTGTGATTTACTCCTATCTCTTTGGCAATTGAGTTATAGCTCACCTTACTAGGTGTCGTTGAGAGGACTGCGGAAAGTATCTGCTTAGCGAGCATCTCATCTCTTCCTACCCTATTTATCTCATAAATGATCCACTCTGTATATGTTTTCAGTGGAGACAGACCGTTAATCGACGGGGGTAGTCCTCCTACCTTTAGATAACTCTCAAAGAGTTCTTCAATTTCACTATACCAACCTGGTCTGACTTCAATTTTCGGATTAATTACGTTAATATAACCAGAGAAGCTGAGAGGGTACAAGATTACATCAGTTCCATTTCCCCTCCTACCGGGAAAACTCTCTTTCTGCTTTAGAATCGTTAATGAACTTGAACCTGAAACCGTAACTACATCGCTTGTTAGTTCACCGGTATCAATTAAGTGCTTTACTGCTCTATACCACTCCTTAACAAAAGTGACCTCATCAAGGAAAATGAATGAGGATTTAATGCCCTCCTGCTTCCTAATTTTTAGATAGTCCCTTGTCCTTTTCAATAGTTCTTCGTAATCGGACACGAGGTCGCAACTACAGTAGAATATTGATAAGGGGTTGTGATTCGACTCAAGTAGCTTCTTAATTAGGAGTTTTATCAGAGTGGTCTTTCCAACTTGTCTAGGGCCTACGATAAAGTTCAAGGAGAAGGGTTGAAGAGAGATCTTGTTTATTTCCTTTGGAATCCACTTAAATTTAGCAGAGTTCCACTTCTTAATATCTTCATCTTCCTCTATATAGTCCTTCCCTCTCCACCAAATGTTTTCTTCCATTGATACTTAGAATATCAAAGGGTTTAAAAAATCTTGATAGTCTAAGTATCAATGGATTTAAAAATGCGTTTAGGTCTTTCAATATAATGGCAAATCCAAAAGTTAAATAAAGTTTTCTTTCAGTGGTGTTTCACCAATTTTACTCAAAATGATACAATTTCTATGGAAGAGAAAAATATCAGAGCGGAGTTAGAAAAATCGGCTTATTTCAACACAAGAAGCAAAAAATTTTCATATTTGTTGAAGAAACTAACAGAAAACGAGTTTATATATAAAGAGTAATACCATTTGTCTAGTATTATCAATGAGAGAGAGTAGGTGGAAGGACGAGATGAACAAGAAAAGGTTAAAGCGAGGGACTCCATAACTCCGTTATGCAAACCATACAAGTATCCAAAACGGAGCTGAAGTCCCTCGCTATAACTTTAGCAACAAACAATATTAACGTTATCTCTCAAGATCTAGACTTGGAAATAGTGAAAGCAGCACCATCCTTGCTAACCGGAAACAGAGGAAAATACTACTTGAAGGTAGTAAGACAAGGCGAGAAAGTAATTAGTAAAGGTCAGAGAACCTTCAAGTTCTACCCAATCTACAGAGAAGTAAAGGGAGAGATCAACGTAGTGTAGATGAGACCGGATTAACCGTGGGAGAAAAGGAACAAGAAAAAGCAGAGGGCTTTCTACTCTACAACTGGAAGAGAAAAGGAATAAAGATGAGATCCTTGGACCTCGTATATCCCTTAAGGTTACCCCTCCTAGTGGAGATAGCAGATTTGAGAAGCGACAGTCCATCACAGTTCCTACTCAGGAGCGTGATGGAAGTAAGCCAATACATGGAAATAGATTACGTTGTAGCTGACGCCGGATTCTTGAACCTAGGGGTCATCAAGGAAATGCCCGTGAAGACCATTGTGAGAGGAAAGTCGAACTTGAAGGGATTCAAGGAACTATCTAACGTTCCATTAGTTGAGAAGAGATACGAGGTTAAGGACAGGGTTTACGTTGCGTATAGGGTCTTGAAATTTGAAGGGCTTTATTATTACGATGTGGTTTACGTTAAGGGAAAGCCGAGGCACTTTATGTTCGTGACGAACTTCGAGGGAGATCCCTATGAACTGGCTGAACTCTATAGGTTGAGGTGGCAGGTTGAGGAGGGTTTCAAGGTTAGGAAGGCAAGGATAAGGTATGTTAGGAAGTTGAGTAATAAGATCTTCTTGTTCCTCTATTACACGGTTCTGGATTCTGCGTGGAATCTAGTGAATCATCTTCTCTTTAACTTCAAGTCCACGTGTAAGAAGGGTTTGTCCTTCGATTCATTCGTCAAGCTTCTCTAACTTTCTCGGTGTTCAGAGGAGACTATGCACGTCGTTTTCACCACGTGAGAAAAATTCAGAATTCTCCTCTTATTATTAGAATTGTACGCTATATTTTTTGCAAATTACCTTAACATGTTATGTTTCATAATAATTTTATTGTTTTTCTCTATATCAATCTCTTTTTGAAAGGGCTAATATTATATCTTTCATATGAAATAATTTGGTGAAACACCACTGGTTTTCTTTTAATATACATATCCTTAACTATTCAGACTTATTCGAGTGTTCTTCTATATTTTGTATTGGGAAATATTAATTTCTCCTTCGCATCTCCTACGGGGAATTCACGCAAAACTAGAGAACTAGTAAAAACAAGTATTACAAGAGAAAAACAAATAAGCAAGGAAGGAGAAAAACAACATAAGCCCAGTCGCAACATGGGGATAAAAACCCCAGATAATAGGCTGGCTGTGAAGCCCCTAGAACGATCTAACAAGAGGGGACAAAACCCCGAGTAGGAGTGCGCAAGTAAATTTTTCTAGGGGCTGAAGGTAGTTAATATTATGCGAGAAAAACGTGGTATTATGATAGTAAAGAATATCTCGCATACACGAGTAATATTCTATCATGGAAAGTGAGATTAAGACAAGGGGTTTCGCAATAGACGTTTCAAGGGACAAGTTGACGGTAGCGAAAGCTGAACTTGTAATAACGCAAGAGAAAAGGGAAGTAGAGGTCAACGAGGTGAGGGAATTCAAGTACGACAACGAGGGAATAGAAGAACTAATCAAATTCCTTGGCGAATATAAGGAAGGGATAATGGAGTCAATCGGACCGTACTTCTTCTACCTACACTAGTGCTTTCAGAAAGTTTATAGCTTTAGGCAAAGGATATACCACTAGATCATAGTCTTAAGAACTTTTCCAAAATACTAACGCATTTCCCATCAACTATTACATACTTGAAATTGCCACTCACTTCGATCTGAGGCATCCAGAGCTTTGCGTTCAACTTACCTCCCAGCACAGAATAGACCAACATCAAGGTCGCGAAGACCTTCCTCTCCTTCCTCAGCAAAGTCTCCTCCACTTGAGTCTTCACCCTTCCCTTAATCCCGTAAAGTACGGGCAACTCCACCGAGATCCACTCTAACTTGTAAATGACTTCTCTCCCTTCTAACATGATCTTAAACCCCTTCAAGAACCTGTACCTCGCGTAACCCTTCCTCTTCACCTCCTTACCCCTCCGGTAGTTGGGACTCCTCTTCTCAGCCTCCTCCAAGGCCATCTTCTCGATCTCTTGGACCGATTTGTTTAATAATGCGTCATCGGATAATATCTTGGGGGCGAGTGTGAGGGTTAAGCTCTGTCCGGGTCCCTCTATGAGCTCCTTTAGCTGAATGCCGTAGAGGGTTATCTCATTCGCAGTTAACAGGTCCATGATATTACCTAACGCTCGTCCCTTATTAGTATTACCGAAAATGTAGAATCAATTATTCTTATCTATTTTTAGAGAAACAAATTGAAATCGCAGTGGATCCGTGAATCGCCCTTAACTTACGTATTTTAACTATTTAACCTCTTACTGTTTCAAATAATGTCTCAATGAATAGAGGGTAAACGAATTGTATATGTTCTTCTATCTTTAAAGTCGTAAACGTAAAGGTTCTCTACATCAATAATTATGGGATCAGTAAAAACGTATTCCTTTGCTCCTCCCCTACTTTTTCCTTTTGGCGTCACAATGCCTACATACTTAACTTTAGAAAATAACTTTTTACTCATGGAAATGGGACCAATTCTATATCGAGGAAGCTTAGATAGGGCTAACATTTTCACAGCAACATTTGGGTCATCAGTAAACAAATTTGTCAAATATGTACCCTTTGGATTGTAAGACATAATTACTCCTTTCTCGATTACGAATTTTAACTCAGCCTCAGTCGTATATCTGAAAAGAGAATCAGTTTCATAAATTATTGCCCTCCTAGATCGTTGATAAAATCCGCTAGTAGACATCATTAAAGATTAAAAAGAAACATATTTTAAATCTATTGGAAAATTATATCCCTTTTACATTAAGGGGAATTTAAAGTCCCTTTTATTCACTACTTTTATTAAATTATTATAGCATTCCCCTAAGTCCAAGAGGTATTTCGTCTGAGACTTACCCTCTCGCTTGTCTCCATTCACGCAATGAAATAATCCCTTCTCAACAATTCCTTCCAAATTAACGAAATCACTTTCCTCAGGAACCTCGTGATGGAGCCACCACATTGCATACACTTCATATGATAGCAAAGTAGGTTGTTCTATCGGAGATGGAGTAATATTATCAAAAGTAATCGAAAAGTAATTTTCACGTTCCTTCATGACACGTTCTTCCTCCTTACCCTCAAGCTCATCAACGGGTAGCGGTTCGTATTCACCAAATACAACAGTTATCCTTCTCTGATCAAAGGGAAAAACATCTAGATATATGTAATTATAACCTAAAGACATTAATGAACCTTCAAATCTTTTGAAAGCTTTTTCCAATTCATTAAACATCCTCATCACTTTAGGCTCACTACTCACCCAAGCCCAGAACTCAAAGTCATCAGTTATGTAAGCCATTATATTATACTTTACTTTTACAGGTATTTGTACCTTGTGGTTCACGCAAAGGATTAACAATTAATTTTCTAACTAACAAATATCCTTGGGCTACAATAGTTTATATCGACACAGTAACCCCAATGTTCGGGCAACTAGGTGGAGCAAAAAATTATTGAAAATACCAAATTCAAAGTATAGCCCCTTAGATCTTACCTAACCCCTTTGAAATATTGTTGAAAACACCATTCCGATTGTATCTATCTTCGATATTTCACATAAAAATTAGTATGTAATACTTTAAGCCAATATACTTCAATGTCGGATTTTCAATAATAGCGAGCTAACATTTATCCACCTTTTTAAGCTACTTTGTTGATTCGTTCAATTTGTCTCATTAAAACGATATTGTATAACACTAATTTTTTCAGTAATTAATATTTATTTCAACGTTCCTCTCAAGCTTACACCCTAATGCCCGGAGCCCTACCGACTACAGAATTCGCCAAGTGAACCATCCACGCGTAAGCCCAGAACTTGAGCTTAGCCTCAACTACTTGCCCAGCAAAACTTGTCTAACCGATTCCCCAAAAGTACGCTTCACAGAGAACAAGGACTCGACCCGCCACCTAACGCCATAACCCTTCTCCTCCCTCCAACGATCATAACCCAACTTCCTAAACTCCCGCACAGCCTTACGTCTAGCAAGATGGCGTTTAGTAGAAGCGTTCTTCTTGGGAGGAACTACAACCTCAACTCCGGTCTTGTAAACCTCATTGGCGTCATATGCCTTATCTCCATAAAACTTCTTTCCCTTATCTTGAAGATCCTTAACTGTTTTTACACTTTCAACCTCGTTGCTAGTGACCTCAGCGTTTACCACGTTGAATTCGTTATTGTCCATTACTATCTCGATCTTGAGGAATTTTGAATCCCTAGTCTTCCCCCACTTGGCAACAATATATTGTCCTCCCGTGTTTGTGCCAATGCCGGTAGCGTCTGCAATTACTTCAAGTTCGTCACTTGCCTCGGGGAAGGTTATGTTCATGTTCCTCACTCTCTCCCATATTGTTGAGTAATCGAGGCTTGTGGGGATGATCTTCAATTGTTCTAAGGCTCTCAATACTCCTTCTATTGCTCTGTAAGGTAGGAAGATGTGTAAGAATGCTAGGAATTCGTTGAACTCCTTCGGAGCTTTATACTTTGTCCTAGCGTTCCTGTTCTCCTCTGCTAATAAGTCCCACCAATGTTCGAATACGTAGAAGGGGAACATCAACTTATATCTAGTTATGACGTTCTCGTCGTACTTGCTCCAGTCCCTCTTGTACTTACTCTTTCCCATAGGTAATACTTAAACGAATAATTTATAAACTTTTTGTACAATTCTGAAGCAATCCACAAAGCATTTAAGCAAAAAATCTTTATAAAAGAGTAACTAACGCAATACTTCATCTAACCTCACCTATTTTTCAACTCTTATAACTCATTTTCCTTATACGCATGATATACGTATTTATCTTTATAAAAATTCATCATTTTTACTACTAACTAAATCATTTCATAAAGTTTCTCTATTAATTTCGCATAGTTAAATTCCTTATTTAACGTCTTTATTCTTGAAAACCCTTCCTTGGTTGGATCAGACTCAATTTTGATTACTTCTTTATCATTAATAGTTATAGTTAAGTCCCTTCTTGCATAATCGTATTTTTCCATATACTCCCGCCTATTACTAGCACATAATAGTAATTCACTCATATTTCCCGAATCACTCTTCAAGGTATTAAGAAAAATGACGTTAACACCAAGCGTTCTAGCTCTCTGTTTCAGTTGCCTATCAGCAGTAATTAACGTAACCTTTTCAGGTATGTTTTCCTTAATCTTTCTAGTTTCTTCAATTAAAGGAATATCGCCACTCTTATTATACTCACTTACCGGAGGACTTTTATGTAAATGTCTGTAAGAGTACATTCCCAAATAGAAGACTATTATTTCTTTTCCCATTTGCGTTAATTTAGTCCTCTCCGACAACTCGTTGTACACACTTTTAGAAGCCAATAGCCTATCCTTTGTAAGATAACCTAGTCTATTACCCAATTTGATGTAAACGCTAGTATCAGCTATGAAAAAACCATCAGTATTTTGTATCTCTTTCTCTTCTTCAAACTTTTTAAACCCAGACCTAATCATACAAATGTTTAAAAGTTCGTCATTTGTACTACTGCCCCTTGCCAAATCAAATACACTTTCATTACCGAATTTAACATCTGCATTTCCGTGCATGGAAAGAAGGTTGTAAAGTGCAGTTAATCCCTCACTATCTAGTGACGATACGCACTCATCCCCCTCACACTTTCTAGTTAATGGGGGATCGTACTCAACTTTCCTCCCTTTCCTTATATCATAAACTTTTATTTCTGAGAGGGGTACATAACCAAAAACGTTAGTATTTTGGAAAAGTTCTTAGACTATGATCTAATGGTATATCCTTTGCCTAAAGCTATAAACTTTCTGAAAGCACTAGTGATACCCTTTACGTTCATCTTTTAGATATGCATATCTGACTTCATCTGCTTGGACGTAGTTGCTTCCTATAATAGCCATGTATTTCCTTCCTGGTGTAATATCTAATACATTTATTTTTTCATTTGATATTTTATTTTTCCAGTCCAATATATCATCTCCCAAGACTCTTTCTACAATTTCAGCGTTTATATTGAGAATTTTTACGCATCCTTCATTTTTGTTACGAAGTCCGGTTTGGTATTAGCGTCTTCCCTATAGATCCTTATTTCATCCAGCTTAATCCCTGTGAAAATCTCAGTCATTATAGCGTCAACTGTAGTAACTGACTTATCTGAGCCTAAAGTGCCAAGAATCATAATATTTTATTGGTTTCCCAACTTAATAACTCTTCAGTGGTGTTTCACCAATTTTACTCAAAATGATACAATTTCTATGGAAGAGAAAAATATCAGAGCGGAGTTAGAAAAATCGGCTTATTTCAACACAAGAAGCAAAAAATTTTCATATTTGTTGAAGAAACTAACAGAAAACGAGTTTATATATAAAGAGTAATACCATTTGTCTAGTATTATCAATAGAGGAAAGTAGGTGGAAGGACGAGATGAACAAGAAAAGGTTAAAGCGAGGGACTCCATAACTCCGTTATGCAAACCATACAAGTATCCAAAACGGAGCTGAAGTCCCTCGCTATAACTTTAGCAACAAACAATATTAACGTTATCTCTCAAGATCTAGACCCGGAAATAGTGAAAGCAGCACCATCCTTGCTAACCGGAAACAGAGGAAAATACTACTTGAAGGTAGTAAGACGAGGCGAGAAAGTAATTAGTAAAGGTCAGAGAACCTTCAAGTTCTACCCAATCTACAGAGAAGTAAAGGGAGAGATCAACGTAGTCGCTGTAGATGAGACCGGATTAACCGTGGGAGAAAAGGAACAAGAAAAAGCAGAGGGCTTTCTACTCTACAACTGGAAGAGAAAAGGAGTAAAGATGAGATCCTTGGACCTCGTATATCCCTTAAGGTTACCCCTCCTAGTGGAGGTAGCAGATTTGAGAAGCGACAGTCCATCACAGTTCCTACTCAGGAGCGTGAGGGAAGTAAGCCAATACATGGAAATAGATTACGTTGTAGCTGACGCCGGATTCTTGAACCTAGGGGTCATCAAGGAAATGCCCGTGAAGACCATTGTGAGAGGAAAGTCGAACTTGAAGGGATTCAAGGAACTATCTAACGTTCCATTAGTTGAGAAGAGATATGAGGTTAAGGACAAGGTTTACGTTGCGTATAGGGTCTTGGAATTTGAAGGGCTTTATTATTACGATGTGGTTTACGTTAAGGGGAAGCCGAGGCACTTTATGTTCGTGACGAACTTCGAGGGAGATCCCTATGAACTGGCTGAACTCTATAGGTTGAGGTGGCAGGTTGAGGAGGGTTTCAAGGTTAGGAAGGCAAGGATAAGGTATGTTAGGAAGTTGAGTAATAAGATCTTCTTGTTCCTCTATTACACGGTTCTGGATTCTGCGTGGAATCTAGTGAATCATCTTCTCTTTAACTTCAAGTCCACGTGTAAGAAGGTTTTGTCCTTCGATTCATTCGTCAAGCTTCTCTAACTTTCTCGGTGTTCAGAGGAGACTATGCACGTCGTTTTCACCACGTGAGAAAAATTCAGAATTCTCCTCTTATTATTAGAATTGTACGCTATATTTTTTGCAAATTACCTTAACATGTTATGTTTCATAATAATTTTATTGTTTTTCTCTATATCAATCTCTTTTTGAAAGGGCTAATATTATATCTTTCATATGAAATAATTTGGTGAAACACCACTGATAACTCTTTAATTTCATGCTTGAGAGTAAATTAAAACTCCTCAAAGGATTTCAACAACTCTAAAGAGATCTAATCCTTAATCACGTTGCATATCAGAACTAGTTATCAAGGAGATCAATGAGGTTTAGGAATATAGCCAACAATTTTGTTAATTCAGTATAAATCATTTAAAGTATAAATCTAGTTTCAATTCATCACAAGGTCTATCTGTCAATAAAGCAATGACGTTGTAATTTTATTTTTATTCGAAAGTTTTTATTGTTAATCGGAGAATTTAAAATAAGAGACGTTAAGGAATTTTAACTAAATTTTAAATGAACGGGAAATTGTTGATCACACTCAAGTTTAAGGTCGCTTTTATTTTGCTTTCTTGTTTCACCCTTGACCTTCGGTTAGAATAACGATATTGCCAACTCCGGTATTTGGTACAATTTCTCATTTAGAAAATTGTCCATATAATTTAATGAGTTATACTTTCTGAGACTTTAAAGGACAAACTCTCTTCCTAATATACGGAAAGGTCTTTATGTAATTTTGGAAACGTTGTTGCCCTTTAGACTATAAGCAAATATATATTTTTCATGTAAACTGTCACATTACGTTTAATCGCTTGTTTATAAACTTCGCCAGCCTTTTGCATATCCTTTACCAGATATCTGGTAATAATGAAATTACTTTAATGGGAGATAATATCTTGTAAAAGAAATGGGCTGTGAAGAACGAATAGTCACTTTTCTCTCCGTAAATGTATTTAACTACGTTATATCCCGATACGTCCCCAGCAATGTAAAATAGTAACCTATTTTGCGATAACATAATAGACGTTCTACAAAAATAATTAAAAGTTTTACTCATAGATTTCTGGCATTAAACTCCCTTTTATATATAATTTATCCTCATAATTATCTATATACCGTACGTTAATAAAAAGTAATTCTGACGTTAAAAAGATTTTACTTTATCAGCCTTAGTGAAATTAGGAAATATTACGTATTTAAAAGTAAGTTTAAAAAGATAATTATACGTTGCAATGAAAGAAAGATGAAAGGAGAGCGATAAGAGATAAAAAATATTTTTCGATATGATACGAAATCAGTGAAACATTATTATCAAATAGAGAACTTCAAACTTCGTTTTTATGAAGTTGTTTAAAAGTGTGAAAGTTCGAGTCTCAATGCGACCGAAACGAATCTTTCTATAATAATTGAACGTTTATAAATGATACCCAATGTTTCAATTTAACATAAAATCCTTGCGACCAGAAATTGTTAAATTAATTACAACTAAAATTGGTCGCATGAAGAGTAAAGGGTAGTCATGAAGATTTATAAGTAAGAAAGGAGAAAAGAAAAATAGGAAGTATAAAAACACAACAGATTAATCCCAAAAGGAATTGAAAGCTACTCTAGAGAAATTGGGGGGCCACCATATGGACATTGATTAATCCCAAAAGGAATTGAAAGTTAGTCTTCCTCTTGGCGTTGCGTATCTTTATTCGGATTAATCCCAAAAGGAATTGAAAGTCATCTACGGTTGCAAGTTCCATAGCCAAGTTGTCAAGGATTAATCCCAAAAGGAATTGAAAGAGTATCATTATATCAAAAGATGTGAGTGATACATTAGGATTAATCCCAAAAGGAATTGAAAGGGCTGGTGTGGAGTAACAAATCCTGGAAATGCATACTTGATTAATCCCAAAAGGAATTGAAAGAAAAATTCGACTAGGTAATCTCCAGGCGCAGTTTTCGATTAATCCCAAAAGGAATTGAAAGCACATCATATCCTGGTAGTAGTGTTGATTTTCAGCTCAAGATTAATCCCAAAAGGAATTGAAAGCTTTTCACCACCGCTCGGTTCTTATTGATAAATGCGTTGATTAATCCCAAAAGGAATTGAAAGAGCATATGGATTGAACAAAATCGGTGACCCGGACGCACGATTAATCCCAAAAGGAATTGAAAGCCGATTTGCTTTCTGTCCCTGCCCCTCGAGTCCAGATGGATTAATCCCAAAAGGAATTGAAAGGATTTTCAACTATACTTCACCAACAAATCACTGATGAAGATTAATCCCAAAAGGAATTGAAAGTTTCTATTTGAAGTTGATTTACTTTAATTTCTTCTTTGATTAATCCCAAAAGGAATTGAAAGTTCAAAGTAGACATCATTTCATCAGAGATCTCTTTCATGGATTAATCCCAAAAGGAATTGAAAGACATCAGGGGATGCAAATCTATCCAGCGTCCACGATATTGGGATTAATCCCAAAAGGAATTGAAAGATTTTATCATAAAGATCTCCCCTTGTATATTTCTCTATTGATTAATCCCAAAAGGAATTGAAAGTTTGCAACATTTTTTATATGTTGAATTCTCCTTGCCAAAGATTAATCCCAAAAGGAATTGAAAGATTTGATGATATCGTCAAATTGTATAGAATTTCTGGATTAATCCCAAAAGGAATTGAAAGTCAGATTCTGGCAGTTGATCCACAAATTTCCTAATTGATTAATCCCAAAAGGAATTGAAAGATTTCTTCCTTTGTGACTGTACTATACAGATCCTTGATTAATCCCAAAAGGAATTGAAAGAACACTTCTTCTTCTACTGTCACCATCATGTTACATCATGATTAATCCCAAAAGGAATTGAAAGGTATATTTCAAACCTGGAGATAGCGCAATTGCAATTGTCTTAAGGATTAATCCCAAAAGGAATTGAAAGCCTTCTATGAGAAGTTTAGTGGTGAAGTGATGCACAGATTAATCCCAAAAGGAATTGAAAGCTTTTATCTTCTAATTCCACAATTTTACATTCTTCCGATTAATCCCAAAAGGAATTGAAAGGACTACTAAAGATGTACCACGATTTAGATAAGATGCAGAGGATTAATCCCAAAAGGAATTGAAAGTCATTGCATAGCTGTCTAACAGTTCTAATAGATCTTCGATTAATCCCAAAAGGAATTGAAAGCAATATTCATCAAATGGCATCATAATTTTCAATTTCCGATTAATCCCAAAAGGAATTGAAAGATTTCTCCACTCATCTTTTCCACCTCCATTATATATCTTGGATTAATCCCAAAAGGAATTGAAAGATAATTATTCAAGATGCGATATTGTTTCAAATTTTGATTAATCCCAAAAGGAATTGAAAGAAACAACGCAGCAAAAACGAAGAAGATAACGACATAAGATTAATCCCAAAAGGAATTGAAAGGCAAGGGGTAGACCCGCGACCTGTGGGGCACGCACCCGATTAATCCCAAAAGGAATTGAAAGATGTGTCCGTTCGGTGCGATGTATATTTGTACGTCTTTTGATTAATCCCAAAAGGAATTGAAAGGCGTTTCTCTCAGTGGAACTCAAGGGCAGACAATTAGATTAATCCCAAAAGGAATTGAAAGCCCGAATCCATTAGGTGTAGTTGGAACGAAATATATTATGATTAATCCCAAAAGGAATTGAAAGTTAACCAAAATACACGTTTACCCAGATGGCACGCTGGCTAATTGATTAATCCCAAAAGGAATTGAAAGTTGATAGTCACAGCACCTGGGTCTCCATGATATAATGATTAATCCCAAAAGGAATTGAAAGGTTCTAGGCCCTCCACTTTTCACGAGAAAATAAATATCAGATTAATCCCAAAAGGAATTGAAAGAATAAACTCTTTGCTTTGAACGGCCACTTTGTGGATTTATGATTAATCCCAAAAGGAATTGAAAGACATAGAAGATGTTAGCCTTTGAAATGGTTTAGCTAATGATTAATCCTAAAAGGAATTGAAAGAATGATATTGCATGGTTCAATAACTATAGAGAAACGGCGTGATTAATCCTAAAAGGAATTGAAAGCTTTGTGTAAGTGATCGCTTGTACTCGCAATCTTAGCTTGGATTAATCCTAAAAGGAATTGAAAGTTACTTCTGATGGCATCCTCAAATCTCGCAATTAGTGCTGATTAATCCTAAAAGGAATTGAAAGATAAATACTTAAAGACAATATACAGACCATTACCGATTAATCCTAAAAGGAATTGAAAGAGAACCACACTATATCACTAGCCGAACCGGCAATATTAACAGATTAATCCTAAAAGGAATTGAAAGTTACATTCAAATGTTCCATCACTGGTGAAGTTTTGTTGATTAATCCTAAAAGGAATTGAAAGCTTACCGTAATATCAGTGTTAATGATCATGGTCTCACTCGATTAATCCTAAAAGGAATTGAAAGTTTATTTTCGTTATTACCAAATCACTAATATTTAATATTGGATTAATCCTAAAAGGAATTGAAAGTGTAATACTTGAAATCTCCTGCAAACTTTTTCCCTCTGGATTAATCCTAAAAGGAATTGAAAGTCACCATACACCTCTTCTAACACTTCCTCGAATGGATTTGGATTAATCCTAAAAGGAATTGAAAGATCCATGCTGAGTTCAACTACGATGAACTGATGCATGGATTAATCCTAAAAGGAATTGAAAGTTCTCATCGTAAGGCTTGAAATATATTTTAACACTAGGATTAATCCTAAAAGGAATTGAAAGTATCTTCCCTTATAACGTATGTGGCGTTGGGGATTTTACGATTAATCCTAAAAGGAATTGAAAGTTAGAACTTGCTGATATGGGCATGCTTTCTATTACCCTTGATTAATCCTAAAAGGAATTGAAAGATATTATCGAAATCAACTACTCCACCAATATTAAACATTTTGATTAATCCTAAAAGGAATTGAAAGCCATTATTCGGTACAGCGTTTAACTGTAACACTATACTAGATTAATCCTAAAAGGAATTGAAAGCCATTATTCGGTACAGCGTTTAACTGTAACACTATACTAGATTAATCCTAAAAGGAATTGAAAGCGCCTACAACAACAACAACTACCACCACTACCACGGATTAATCCTAAAAGGAATTGAAAGTGTACGGGTTGGAAGAGACTCTGAATGAGTTTCTATTACTGATTAATCCTAAAAGGAATTGAAAGATTCTGTCAAAGTATATTACCAGCTTTATTGAAGAATCGATTAATCCTAAAAGGAATTGAAAGATATCTTTTTGGTTATATATTCCAAGTTTCACTTGGTGATTAATCCTAAAAGGAATTGAAAGTCAACTTATGCGCAATATGACAATGGAGAAAACGTATTTGATTAATCCTAAAAGGAATTGAAAGTTGACAAATATGATATCATAATAGACGCAAGAGGTGTAGACGATTAATCCTAAAAGGAATTGAAAGTTTTGTGTCATCAAAAGTTCATTTAACTCTATCTTCAAGATTAATCCTAAAAGGAATTGAAATTACGCAATAGAGTCTAAGTAAAATAATCCTCATTAGAGTGAGAAAATAGCGTTTCATTAACCATTAAGTGATTTTACTTCTACCTCTCCAAAGCCAATGTTCCTACTCTTTCCCACGCCGAAGTAATTTACGTAATCCAATAGCCTCCTAATGTTCTCCCTTATCTTACTGCCTTTTCTAGCACTCAACTCAAACACAACCCATCCCACAAACCCCTTATTGGGTATGTTTCCGTAATAAGCAGTCATAGGTCTTATCCTATAGTTCACCTCTCTAAAGTAGTATAACGTCTTACTACCAGTAACTCCAACGATCTTCTTATCCATATATCTATTCCAGTGGGAGGCTATAGAGTAGAAGAGGAGTGGAACGTAAGGGAATAACACGTATCTGTTCTCTTTTCTTTTCATCCTAGGCCTAGGGGGTTGTAAAAGCGTAGGCGTCTTGAAGTGAACTCTGTAAAATCTGGCGTCCTCTGCCATGACGTTTTCCTTTACTGAAACGTTCACCAACTCTACGTGAAAACTAGTGTTATAAATTTCCCTATTGACACTCTCAACCCTTATTACCTCCTTTACCACATCCTCCAATAGAGTGTTTACGATAAAAGTGTAGGTGTTCTCTGCCTTTAGCACCACTTTACTCTTCCCATTTGAGTACAAGGGTTTGCCTTGGTCCTTTACAACAGTTATCCTCAAGGGTTTGTTCGGCTCCTTGCTCTCTATAATCTTCGAGTACGTGGGGGAAAAGGATAAGAATAACGTCCTACTGAGCTTAGAAGAGAAGGGTGGAATAATTACGTCATTTGAGGGTTTTAATCGAAATGTAAGTGTGTAAATCACAGTATATTAAATGGATTAACGTAACTTTAAACTTAACTCGAAATAGTGGTTCATAAGGTATCACAGAGAGAGTTTTCAAGGTGTTATAAACGGAACTGTGACTGTATCTGCCGAAAACCAAAACAAAGGAGAAATGTATACCTAAATTATAGTCTTGAACTCCTCATAACTATTTTTAAAGAGGTAATACCAAATTTACCTATGGATAAGAAAATAGCGTTCGTTAAGGATTATGGTGCCTATTTAAAGGTTGAGAAGGGATTAATAACCTGTAAGATAAAGAATCAAGTGAAGTGGTCCATTGCCCCTACAGAACTCCATTCCATAGTCGTTCTAACGAACTCCTCCATTTCATCTGAAGTGGTAAAGGTCGCAAATGAGTACGGAATAGAAATAGTTTTCTTCAACAAACATGAACCCTATGCAAAGCTAATCCCTGCGAAATACGCCGGTTCATTTAAGGTTTGGCTGAAACAGTTAACTGCTTGGAAGAGGAGGAAAGTCGAATTCGCAAAGGCGTTTATTTACGGTAAAGTTCACAACCAATGGGTTACGTTAAGGTATTATGAGAGGAAATACGGGTATAATCTAACGAGTCAAGAGTTGGATAGATTGGCTAGGGAAATCACGTTCGTTAACACTGCTGAGGAGGTGATGCAAAAAGAGGCTGAGGCTGCTAAGGTTTATTGGAGGGGAGTTAAATCTTTACTGCCTAAGTCCTTGGGATTTAAGGGGAGGATGAAGAGGGTTAGCGATAACTTAGATCCCTTTAATAGGGCCTTGAATATAGGTTATGGAATGCTGAGGAAGGTCGTTTGGGGGGCAGTGATATCAGTTGGATTAAATCCGTACATAGGGTTTTTACACAAGTTCAGGAGTGGTAGAATATCGTTAGTGTTTGACTTAATGGAGGAGTTTAGGAGTCCCTTTGTTGATAGGAAGCTAATTGGATTAGCGAGGGAGAGTGCGGATAAGGTAACTGACTTGAAAACAGTCTACTCTTTATTCTCTGACGTGAAGGAGGATGAGATTTACACTCAGGCTAGAAGGTTAGTTAACGCTATACTGAATGACGAGGAATACAGACCATACCTAGCGAAGTGAAATGGCAATGCTTTACCTAATATTTTACGACATTACTGATGATAATCTTAGGAATAGGGTTGCTGAGTTCTTGAAGAAGAAGGGGTTGGATAGAATACAGTATAGTGTGTTCATGGGGGATTTAAACTCGTCTAGGCTTAAGGACGTTGAGGCTGGATTGAAAATAATTGGCAATAGGAAGAAGCTTCAAGAGGATGAGAGATTTTTCATACTTATTGTTCCAATAACTGAAAATCAATTTAGAGAGAGGATTGTGATAGGTTACTCTGGAAGTGAAAGAGAGGAGAAAAGTAACGTTGTGTGGTAGTGGGATTCAGTTTCATGGTTAGTAGATTTTATACTTCCTTAGACTTTAAAGGTTAAGGTCAGCATAAATCAAGTCATAAGTTATGAGTTCAAATATGATCATTATCCAATTTTACCTTGCCCTTTATAACTTAAGCAAGTATAAAAAACTAATCGATTATTTAACGTTTATCCACTTCTCATATTCCTCTATTATTTTGTTGTACTGATCCCCTCCCCTATTCTTGTTAGCTACAACTGTGTCAGATATCATTAACGGTCCAAGGATTATAACGTATAAGTTTTTCCACTTAATGTTCAACTTTTGAAACCAACTCTTGACGTCACTTCTAGTAACCTTTTGAGGGAAATCCTTTACTTTCACACCAATTTCTCCTAGTATTTCCACGATATCATTTCTACATTCTTCCCTCAACTCGTAAAATGAAGGAATCCTCGTGTAATTCCCCTTCAAGATCATCTCGTTTAACGTTCTACCCTCCATCCCTTGGTGATGGCTCATTGCAGCCAGTGCAATTAACGGTTTTAGTTCTGAATCACAACACTCTCGTAGGATCTTGTAAACGAGATACCCACTGTAAAATTCGTGGCCGAAATAGCTCATATCATAGTATTTAGACGTTTTACCTATGTCGTGAAGGGAAACGCCTATCTCCACGCTCTTCCTCACCGTTTCCTTATCGATCCCAGTCCTGTATGATATAATTGGAATGATATAGGAGAAGTTATCCCTAAAGAAATTGAGTATACCTAAACTGTGTTGTTTGAAAGTTTCCATTCCGTAAAATGCCCAACAAGTCATTTCCTCAACCTCAACCCAGTTTCCTCATCGTAAAGTTCTTTATCTATCTTCAGTGCGTATATTATATAGCGTTTATCTCCATCATAAAAGACTTTCCTATAATCTCTACAAGGTTTTGCTATTTCAACACAAGTTTCCCTTACATTTACCTTATCAACCGCTACCTTTCTCTCCGGCTTGTATTCCTCTACGTAAGCGTAGACACAATCGTTACCCTTAATAGCTATTTTAAGTGCCAAATCTCCGTCAAGTGGAATCAGATCCCTCTCTGAAGCTGGCGTATCATACGCTACGTTTATAACATATGAGTTAGTTAAAGTACAGTACTTATCAAGTAATTTTTCTAAGTCCTCTCTAGTTGCGAATAAGTTCTCCGCTATATTATCTAACTCTCTTAATAAATCAGGGTCTCCTCTTGGAGGCTTTATAACTCTATCTACAATTTCTCCGTAACTTGAAGGTACCTTTAAGGATATGTCGTTTTTCTTACTTTCCAACTCCTTAATAGTGTTTTCAACTTCATCTTTGTCGTAGGGATAATAATTCCCGCTCTTCCATATGTAAAGTTCCCCCTTATCCTTTTTGTTATCTCTTAATAGCCTACCAACTCTCTGTACAATAGAGGTTATTGGAGCTTGTTCAGTTATCATCACCTCAGAGGAAATGTTAACGCCAACCTCAATGACTTGAGTTGCAATTATAATATTACACTCCTTTCTCAACTTCTCATCCCTATCACCTATCTTAAACCTCGAGTGTATTAAGCAAGGAGACAAATCCCTTAACTTTTCGTAGAGCGTAATTGCCTTATCAACAGTGTTCACTATGACCATAATTTTCTTATCCTTGTTTCTCCTAACTACTCCTAATACATCATCCTCTTTATCAAGAAAATTGATGTTTATATCAGGGGCATTTATCTTATCCTCTACCTCTACGCTAGTATACTTCACGCTTCCCACTTCACACTCATAGTAACCTTCACTCACTTTCACACAATTCCTATTTTTCACAGATTCGCCGTACTCGTTTACAACTGCCAATCTAACTACTTTCCGGTTCTCCATCATTCTGATTAATTCCTCCTCCACGCTCTTACTGGGCGTAGCTGATGAGAGTATCATATTCACTCCCACTTTAGATAAGTGCCTAACTGCCCCTAACAGAGAGGTCCATGAATTTCCCTCATTCATTAAGTGGAATTCATCGAAGTGTACTAGAGAAGTGTATATTCCAAATCTGGGCAAATCGTAATGACCGTGATATGAGAAAGGCTCTCCTATTGACGCCTTATACAAGTTTAGTAAGAACGAATCGTAAGTCGTTATGATGAACTTTGCTAAGAAAAGTGGGGATTTTATGTGAGAGGGAGTGAAGGAGTATTGAACTGCAAATCCTAATCCTCTTTCACAAGCTGAATTCTGAATATCCTTTGCCAACGACCTAGTAGGAACAACGTGAATTAACCTACTGAAGTTTTGGGTGGGCTTTAGGTCAATCATTCGGACGATTTCCAAAGAAAGCGTGGTTTTTCCGTAACCAGTTGGGAACGTTAGAATGAAGTTCACGTCTTCACATTCATAATAAATTGAATTATCACGACAGTTGAGAATGTCCAAGACTTTCTGTATCCCTTTCCTCATGTGGATGAGTATACCTCCTCCATCTCGACTCTCATCCTTTCTAATGCCTCTCTTATTTTCTTCACATCCCATGAAGTTAGAGGTGATTGCTCTTCCTTCAAATACGTCTCCCTAGCAATCATGTATGCTACTTCTACCGGTGATAACGTACCCCTAATTCCCTCAAAGATGTAATTTGATACCTTGTTAAGTGAGTCCGGAGATTGGTTAGCTAGACTAGTGATCCTCCTCTCCACACTATCATCATCCACTAAAGTCCAGAAGCGAATTAATGGCCTTAAAGAGGTGTGCGAATTTCTCTCGTATATTTCCGCTCTATGTGTTCCCTCTTTTAATAAGAGGACTTCTTGACAACCTTGCTCATCCAATATAGTTGAGAATATAAGCAATCTACTAATGTGAGATAGTTGAGCTATTAAATTTGATTGGACTCTGAGCTCTTTTTTCTTAGAGGGTTTACACATATCCGACATCACAGTGGTATCTACTAAAGCTAAAACCGTGACTTGTTCTTTAGCTGCCCTATAGCTAACTAGTTGATATTTTCCTAAACTCAATAGTGACAGAATAAAGGACTGTCTGTTAACTCCAATAGTTCTTTTAGATCCTTTTCCACTCCCACTCCAGCCTCCGAACCACTTTTCAGCCTCCATGATTTCTGGGAAAATTAAAGGTAAAAAGTATTCTTCTTTATCCTCTTTAAAGAACTCCTCAACATCACCGTTGAAGACCTTCTCTGCAAGGTTTACTTCGTTTGCGTAGTTCTTTTTATACGTCTTTAGCTTATTGAATACGAGTTTAAATTGGCTCAATTCATTCTTCAAATTGTCCTTAAACTCTTCTTTCCTTTCTATGTTTACTACATCATTATCTATGCTAATCCCAACGTTATTTAAACCTAATAGTTCACTTATTACTAGACTTCTAGCAAATAATCCCTCAGGTGGAAGATTTATTTTGAATACCATTTCTCTAATCCCTCCTTAAAGGTTATCACGTATTTATCAGCCATTTTATAAACCTTGCATATGTCTCCTCTCACGTTACTCTTCTTAACCTTTACCTTTCCTCCTATAAATGGAGTCTTCCTTGGGACTAAGAAATTTGAGAAAACTCCAATACTCGGCTTACTGGAAAGCTCATACACGCTCTTTACGGGCATGTTCACTACTTCAAACTCTTCTGTATTTGTTAAACATTCTGCCGGTATATAGTATATCGTATAAATATCCTCATCACTACTTTCCTCTACGTCAACTACCTTTACATCAGTTATTGTAACTAACGACTCCTTTGTGCCTAATGATATTATTTGCCAACCCAATTTACTCCAGAATTCGGAATTTTCCTTGTTCAGTAGCAATAATATACTAAAATTTACGTTTTCACAGTAAACTTTTCCAAATGCTGAAACTCCAAACCAATCACTTACGTGATCCAAACTTCTATTCTTTGACTGTCTATATGGTACTCTCTCCTCCCTCAAGAGATCTGAATAGGGCATTAGCATATGTTCCTCAGTACCGTAAGTAACCCAGAAGAGATCAGATGAGAATTTATCTATGAACTCCTTAGTACAAGAAACGTTGTTCTTAACAGCGTAATCACTACAGTAACCTCTACTTAACGCACCCAAAATAGTCGTTATGGGAGGAACAATATAAGAACTTCCACCTGCGGAAGTTCTGGGAACTCTAACTGAAAAACCCCAATGGTGAATACCGAAAATAACAACACCTTTCATTTACATTACCGTAAACGCATCTATTGGCGTATTGACGTTACCTTTCTCCTCCTTTAGATAGTACTTTACTACGGGCCGTTTAATATTCAAAATTTTAGCGAAGGAATCCGTTGTAGAGTTAACAAGGTCTATGTATTTCTTAATGTCTCCAGTTACGGGTGGTAGATTGAAAGGCTTCTCTGAAGCGCTAACAAATAAGGCCTCTATCTCCACTATGGGCTTAAATCTAGTCAACTTTGCGCCAAATAGGAATTGCGTTAAAGTTAACATTAAGGCATCTAATGCAGCCTTTTCCCTATCCTTTTTCTTATCAACTTCTTTTACCGGATAGTTTTGTGTCTTTCCTACACTGTTAACGTTCAAGTAACCCGTAAGTACATACGATGCGCTCGCTGTTTCGATATTATATAGGGATTGAATGTTCTCGTTCTTGTATTTGTCCATTAGTTCTTTATTAGCATACCTAACGTGAAATTGGGAAGATATTGTTGAAGCTTTAACTGCATCTATTGCAGGAACCATGTAACTAAAGGCTACATTTGAAGTTCTCTTAACTAGCTTGTTTGGATTCATGAATCCAGCAACATCCTCGACTATATCCTCATTAATGACGCAGAGTTCGTAATCCGACCCTTTTTCATCAGTGCATTTAGTGCCTTCATGAACCTTATCATCAGAACCCCTCTTTATCAATATTCCCTGCTTAGCTAAACTATCTACTGGTAGATTTCTTTGAAGCGCTAGTTCGACTAGATTCATTTGATACCCATGTGCTATCATTTCTCCACTAACTGCTGGCACATATGTTACCGTGTAGGAGTCTTTATCCTTAAAAACTAATGGAGCTCTCCTATGCCTTACGTAGTTCCCTGCAGACTCTACGTTATTTAGATCTTCTACGTTTACCAAATACCTAACGGAGAAGGATATCCACATATTATTCACCTCCAACTGCAAGTGAGGCTAAAACTCGAGCGTATTGAATATTTGAATCCAATTTATCAAAAAATTCCTTTATAACTGACTCATTAGGTGTAATAAGTGTAGCGTACTTATCATTTACCACAAGGGGAGAAATGCAGTACTCACTAGATTTATCAATCTTGTAAATTGTATACCGATAAATACTGGGAAAGTTTTGGGGAATCTCATCCCTCTTAGCTACGACTAGACAAGGGGCTTGAGCAGTTACCGGATTTTTCGGATCATCATAAATAACAATGCTTCTACTAGATGAGGAGGAAGTATAAGAAACGAATTCTCTCAATGCCTCTGACAATACATCCTTTATTTGCTTCGGATCAATGGAATATATTAAGGGATCTATGTAGCCAAACCTCCTAAGCACAACGTAAAACCTCAACATCTTTATTAATGTCCAAAACCTTTTCGAGATAGTTTCCGCAACTGGTTCTGACGCTTCCATAGAGAATCATTTGTATTTTCCAATATTTAAATATTGCCTATTATTTAAACGTTTTGTATTACGAAAAGAAACTTCACATGTTGCGATAATTACGTTACGTTATTTTTCCTAATATGCGAAAAAGTACAGATAAAATATTTACATAAGCCTCATAAGTTCATTAAATAACATATACAACATCAAGTAGTAAAACAAACCTTGATTAAAGGATAAAAGGAATTGAAGTAAAAAGGACTTTTCGTAATAATATTATGAGAAAAGTTAAAACATTGTAACAATTTATACTTGATTAAGTTATAAAAGGGTAAGGTAAAATTTGGATAATCATCACGTTTGAACTCATAACTTATTATTTGACTTATGCTGACCTTGACCTTTAAAGTCTAAGGAAGTATAAGTCAACAGATCAACTCAAAAAATCCTGGTACGCTAAAAAAGTACACCGTATTACACTCTGTCTTAGCGCTATTTTTCCAACACTTTGAAAACCACTTACCTCTTTACCAAATTCTTTTCAAATTGTATTACGCCAATTTTTTCCTTTGCATATCTAACAATACGACTATCAGCTATAATAGTAGCCCTTTTCAAATATTACGTGAAACCTCAAACAGAGCTTTCAAGGAATTAACGCTTATGAATATACGCTGTATTTCTCCCTATATGGATCCAAGAACGTACTAAAATCTAGCGATAGACCATCCTTTCTTGCTGCCATTATATCTAATATTTCTATTTTTAGAAAAATATTATAGTCTTAGCCTTAGACGACATCAAATCGCAGAAGTAACTTAGACACTGCCCCTTGTTATAAACTGACAATGCCTTACCCTTCAGTTCCTCATACCTCTTATTCATTCTAATGTAATCGTCTTGATCAATAATAGTTGTAACCAAGTGAGCCCCAACATCCCTTGCTGTCAATACTGCAGCTGCCGTAATTGCCTTTCTTCCTCCAGAGAAGTCCAAATAATCTCCAGTACTCAAAACCTTCCTAACAGTTTCCCTAACAGTTATGAAATCTTGGGGAAAGGAAATATCGTCAAACGGTAACGACACTTCCTTAACGTTAGTGAAATCCAAACAACATAGAAGAATAGTTTTCAGGAAATAATAGCTCTCAGTCACCTCTTCAGTCCTTATTACGACAAGCTCATTAACCTTGATTTGCTTAGCCTCAAAAGGAGCTACGTAATTTCCAGAGATCAAATTATCCAAAGTCTCAGCTATCCCTCCCGGAGACTTACCCAAAGTTGCGACTAGCTTTACCATAGTTGAAATGAATAAGAAAGTGACTTATAAACTAATACACTTCCTCGCCTAGATACGGTAGACCCAAAATCACCTCCATAAAAATAAATCTATAGTATTAATAAGTGTTTCCTCAAGATTAAATATAAAATCCTTTAGATCAGATAAATCGTCTAGAAAGCAGAGGATGAGCAGCAATCTAAACTCCTCTCTTGTCATGACGTTCTTAAACACGGTGTAAAGCGAGTAGAAGATCATGGCCAGCACGAAGATCAACTCGCGGAAGATGAACTTGGTGGAGCTCGTGAAGGGAAGGAAGGCCTTGATGTTCCTGTAAGACGTCTCAATGGGACTCCTAACCTTGTTGTACAACTTCAGCACTTCCCTCTTGGGTAGGTCGAGGTTGGTCGCCCTCGCGAAGTACACCACGGTCTTCTTCCTCTTCTTAACGATTTCCTTACCATACACCAGGAGTCTGAACTTGACCTGCTCTTCCTTCTTATACCTCTTACTGTTTGTCGTGTACTCTCCGTCGAACTCCTCGTAGATCTTCACGTCCCCCACAGGGACTCCTATCACGAACTTGAACTGCGATATGAACTTGAGGACTTCCACGGTGTAGAATCCCGCGTCCAAGGTTACGAGCCCCACCTTGAGGCCCATTCCCACAATTTGCTCCATGAGAAGCTTCACGATCTCATCCTTGCTCATCCCGTTAACTTGGGGAACGAAAGCTAGGAGGAGCACCATATTCTGATACTTCGTGGTCGCGGTAGCGTAGTTCCACGAGTTCCCCTTGGCTGAACTACCCAGTCCCTCCACCGGCTTACCATACCACGTCTTGGTTGTCCAGTCTATGGAGATGTCGACTTCCTTCACTCCCTTGAGTATCTCCATGGAAATCCTCCTCATGGACTCTAATAGCTTCTCGATCACCTCAGTTCCCTGCTCCTCCACGTGAGAGTGTCCGGAATGTAATTATCTGAACGAATAGATAAACAGAATGATAAATATTAATATTGCCAGAAGGATAGGACCTGGATCACCGAGAAAAACTTTATAATGGAAAAATATCAAGACGAGAGGATTTACCTATCGCGCATAGCGTTGTCTGATCGCGAGGAGGTGCGTCTCAGAGCTGAACGGCTCTACGTTCTGGAGGAGTCCTCCGTTGGATCGCGAGGAATATCTTGATGTTGTAGATCACTCCCAGGACGTGAAGGAAGACGTCGTTCCTCCAGGTCGTGGTCCCGTAGGGCCTCCAGAACGCGTTCAGGTAGGTGCCGAAGAACTCCACGTGGGCCCTCAGGGTAGTGAAGGGCTTCTCCCGCGCTATGAGCTGTGTCGGGGAGGGAGAGAATCCCCTGTCCGCGATCTTAATCCCCTTGAGCGGTGACTTGAACCTCTTGTCCGAGAAGTTGGCCGGCTTCACCGTGATGGACCTCACGAAGAGGGAGACGGAGATCACGGCCACTGCCTTGAGCCCGTAGTGCGAGACCCCTCTCTTCTTGGTCCACCTTCCCTCGAACCTCCTCTTGGTTCTCCCCAGGGAGAGCAGCTTCCTGGCCCTCTCCAGGTTACCTTCCCTCCTCTCCAGCTCCGCCTTCTCCCGAAAGGTCTCCACGCTCCTCTTCCCAGGAGGTAAGTCCAGTAGGAAGGAGTCCACTAGCCACGCCATGAAGTCCACGAGATGCGCGCTCGCAGGGAGGTAACTGGGTAGGCACTTCTCCTCAAGCTTGAAGGAAATCTCCAACAACTTCTTCCTCACCCCGTACAACCTGCCCACGAAGTCGTGCAGCGTGCTCTTCCCCACCTTCCTCCCCACGAACCAGGCCACGACCACGTTCACGTTGACCATTTTCACCGCGTCCCTATAGGAGCAGGAATAGAGCACCATGACGATTAACAACTTCAGGTAAACCAGCGCGCCCTCGCCAAGGACCCTCTCCAAATCCATGGCGTCCAGCACGGGCTTGATCTCCGTTAACCATTTTTCCCTCCACGGCATATCCTCTATTGGGGGAAGAGGGTAGTACATCAAGTTTGGTATGTGTCTTAATGTTCTTGCCATGGTACTACCCTCTACTCCCATAACTTAAGTGTTACTCCAATTTAATCCAAGATAATACTAGAAACCAATTTATTCTTGCCAATAAAAATTCAATTTTTTACATTCCGGACACTCTCACGTAGTTCCTCACGGTCTGTGGTGACACGTTATACCCTTTGGACTTGCTTTCCACGGAGTCGTTCCACAAGCACGCGGAGACCAGAACTCTCGATACCTCCTCAGCCTTTCTTCCCTTGAAGCTCAACATGGAAAGTAATTTATACCCTACTTGTTGTATATTATTTTGGTGGGGAAGACCAGGTGTTATCACCTTGTCTTCACCACGTGATAATACCGGCTTCCTCACCTTAAATCTTTCTTCAATTAGTTGCGTTCTTGTTAAAGCTATAAATTCTATTATTTTTCAGAATCTGATATTACCCAACCAAAATTATTTTTTGTAAAATGATTTTGGGTCTACCGAGATACGTCGGGGTTCATTCAACTTCTTCACATATCTTTTTTAAATGAAATTACTAAAAATGGGCAAGTGTGAAGATAGTGTCGTCATTAGGGTATAAACTTATTAAACAAGGGAAATCTCTACAAATAGTAGTTGCAAAATAACGTTAGTATTTTGGAAAAGTTCTTAGACTATGATCTGGTGGTATATCCTTTGCCTAAAGCTATAAACTTTCTGAAAGCACTAGTTTTGTATGCCTTATATTCTAAATAGAAATATGAATAGCTCAATGACAACACTAAGAAACATCTCTAATCCTCAGCTTTCTAGAAATACTCAAAAAAGATACTGTAGTCAAGGGTCTTCTATCTTATTATCCTTATAGTTTATAACCGCGCTTACTTTCTTTAAAAGTCCCTCTCCGATTATATTCTTTTCTATAACTGGAGAATTCAAAACTTCAGCTGTAATTTCTCTACCTAAGAATTTAGTCCTAACTAACTTTACGAAAGTAGAGTAACACTCCATAGAAGCTGTGCAAATTCTGGTCCCATCAGAGGAATTATATGGTATCTTATCGAAAATCTCCTTAGTTACAATGATTTCTCCATCAAACCCAGTGTCTACTTTAGCCCTAACTTTTATACCCTCAGTTTCTAACTCAAAGTCCAAGGAAATACACCCTATCCGGCACTTCAACCCTTACATTCTTCCCTTCTTTCCTCTTACTCTCCATATAATTATAAGCCTCTACTTCGTTATCAAACGTCCTTTCACCTTCTCCTTCAACAATAACTCTATAATACTTATTTTGGGCTCCGATAGGTAGATAAATACCTAACAACTTCCTCACCCAATCTTTTAATCTATAAGCATCCTCTCCTTTCCTCTCAACAAGCATTTTAGCTTCAAGTAACCTTACCGGAATTCCCAGTTCTTCAGCTCTCTTCTCAGATAGCGTATAACCGGAGATAGCGAATCTGATTAACCAATCTAAATATTTCGGCCTAATAGTTATAGGAGGGGAAGGGAGTATTACCACATCATTAAATTCTTGATACTTATAGTAGATTAAATCTGCACCAGCTAAAAGACCAGCCAAAGTTAGAAATATGGATTCCGGCTTTAGTCCCGGCGTAGCGTTGATATAAACCTCGTTATCTTGCTCTTTAAACTTCAATATTCTATAAATTACTTTATCGAATAAATCCACAATTCCCTCATAGAAATTTTCCTCAGACGATATGGTCTTTACAGTAACTAGTTCAGATCTGATTCCCTCTTCAATTAGATAATCCCTTATAACCTCTCCTGCCAATTGCGAATTTGATGTATTGGTAGAGTAAAGGAAAACATAGATTTCACTCTTATTGTGCTTTAGCTTTTCGAAAGTGGAAAACAACGAATCTAGTTCAGCTGAAGCTCTTCTACCTTTACTTCTGATGAATTTCAATAACATTTTCCTAAGTGAGTCGAAATTTTCCTTTATCCTATTCTGTCTATCATCGTCAAACTTAAGCCTATCCCAGTCCTTTAGCCCAAGCCTTTCAATCTCCTTCCTCACGTTATCATCATCTAGGGAATTCTTTAATAATG
This sequence comes from Saccharolobus solfataricus, assembly GCF_900079115.1. Classification (NCBI taxonomy): domain Archaea; kingdom Thermoproteati; phylum Thermoproteota; class Thermoprotei; order Sulfolobales; family Sulfolobaceae; genus Saccharolobus; species Saccharolobus solfataricus. The sequence goes on along the minus strand of NZ_LT549890.1, from coordinate 1,330,558 downwards.
AAGTTCCTACAGAGCATACGTGTACTTCCATAACAAAAGGAATAAATATAAGGATTTTTAAAGATTTCGCTTTAAAGTGCCGGTATTGATAGTAAATTCATTTATTTGAAACTCATTTAAAATTATCTTAAACTCTTCTTCCTTTAGACACTTTAACTATACAATAAAAATTTTTAATTCAGATTAAAATTGTAATATATACATCTTATTCATGAAGAAACTACATGATGAATTGAAACTAAACTTATACTTTACATGATTTTTATACTGAATTAACAAAGTTGTTGTCAACTCTCAAATGGGATTACTGAAATTTAATTAATTTTACAAATTTGGATCCTTGTTTCTTCCTCTACTTGTTTCACTACATCTTATACTTCGTCAGACTTTAAAGAGCAAGATTTATATTTCATGAGTAATACTAAATTGTTATGCCGAAATCCAGAATGCACGGTATAAGGCTCAACAAGAAACAAGAGGAAGAGAGGAGGATTAACGCTGTAAAAGATGTGAGGAACGGGATGAGTATAAAGGACGTTGCCAAGAAGTATGACGTCTCCATCTTTACCGTGTACAAGTGGTTGAGGAAAGGTGACCTGAGCGCTAAGCCGAGGAAGGGACCCACGAAACTGAAGGACGAGGAAAAGCTCGTCCGAATCTTAGAAAAGAGCCCAAGAGATTTCGGCTTGAACTACGATTTCTGGACCTTGAAGCTCATAGCGTATATACTTGACAAGGAATTTGGGATAAAGTACAACCCGAGGAGTTTAAGCCCAGTCCTCAAGAAGTTAGGCTTCAAGTACAAGAAAGGAAAGAGAACTTACGTTAGAGACGATAACGCTGTAGAAAGGTGGGTGAAGGAACAAGGGGAGAAGCTTTTTAAAAAATAAGAGAAGGGTACAAGGTACACATCTTCGATGAGTCGTACGTGTCCTACATAAACAAGGGTAAAGGCTGGATGAAGGTCGGAGGAGGGATAAAGGTCAACCCTAAGAGGAAGAGGTTTGCAGTAGTAGGCGGGATAACGATTAGTAAAGAGGGAATAACTTTCTCCTATTCGACATACAAGAAGCCCTCGCTGAACTCAAAAGATATTATACTCTACTTGAGGAAGGTAATAAAGGACGAGAAGACCGTGATAGTGATGGATAATGCTAGAATACACGGTAATGAAGTGAGGGAATTCCTTGAGGAAAATGGGGTGGAGTTTGTTTATCTGCCGCCTTACTCTCCGGATAAGAGTCCGGCGGAGGGGCCGTGGGCAGTCCTCAAGAAAAGGCTCTACTCGAAGATTTACACGGACTTCGAGACCTTAATGTGGGATGCAACGAGGTTCCTACGCTCCATATCCAAGAGAGTAAATGACCTTACGTATAGTGTGAAGAGGTGCGGTGAACCTTGGACGTCAATACTGAGTGAAGTTTTCTTGCCCTTTAAAGTCTGACGAAGTATAACTTATACCTATTAACGCTCATCCCCTTTTCGTATAAGCTACCTAAGTGGTTGAATGCTTATCACAATACTTGAAAAGGTTAGCATAATAAAGAGAAGAAGGCTTTTGCATATTATTCAAAAACCAGTTTTACCCAATAATATTCCTTTCCTATCAACAATCTGCTTAGTATGTATATATCTTCAAATGCTAATACGTTTTAGTATGCTTTTTCTCAATCAACATAAGCTAAATTTCCCTTTATTTTAGGTTTACAATAGACGAAAAATCCACAATTATAGCACTTCCTCGCGTCTTGAACAACCCTCACCTTACCGTTTATGGCTTCCCTTATCTTACTCAAAACCTTCTCCACATACCTCTTCTCAGCGTAATTGTACTCTAACCTAACCATTTCCTTAAGGCTAACGTAATACAGTAACCCCTCCTTCACGTTAATCCCATTCATGTCCATTAAGTAAAGGTAATACTTCATTTGCAACTTGTGATCATACCTCTTCCTCCCACTCTTAACGTCAAGTGGAACCCAGTGATTTGGGTAAATCAAAACGTAGTCCGGTGAACCGATCAAGTCCCCATACCTAAAGATCGGTTTTCCCACAACATTCAACGGTTTTAACGTAGCGTAAAGGAAGTTCATAACCTTATCTTTCTCGACTTGTTCCCCCTCAATCATGGCCTCGCTCACTCTCTCAGTGAACCCCATGCTCTCTATCCTAACTATTTGAGGACAATAGGCGAAGTGCTTTATCGTAATCCCACTTATTGTCATTAATACATTAAGGGTGACAAACCTTATAAAACATGCAATCACTCTCACAATCCTTAGCTATCCCAGGATCCACACCCTTATCCATTATGTCTTGAGCCTTATCCCTCATGTCCAAGAACTCACTCCTCAAGGAATCTGAAATGGGAATCAGCTTGCAGTTATTCTTAACCTCCTTTTCAGTCACAGTAACATAACACAAGTAACCAAAATCAATGGGTATCTCGTACTGGCTCTCAATTGCCAAAGCGTATCCTGCAAGGGACAACTCGTGAGTGTATCTGTATTTCCCAGTCTTCATTTCCGCTATTAGGGGAAGGTGAGGGATAAAGGCGTCGACCCTTAAATTGGTCAAGCCCAGAAGGGAACCATCAACTGGAAACTCAACGTAAAACGGCACAACTTGGGAGACCAAGGAATCCCTAGTTAAGTTAGTGAACTTACTCCTAACCCTATCCAGTTCAGCTGAATAAATGTTCGTAATGTGATCCCATAAGACCTTTGCGTAAATCCCCTCTTCCTCCCTTAAGTCCTTAAGTAGGGAGTAAAACTCATCTCCCATTAGCGTTCTCAGAGTACTCCCATCAATGCTTTCCCTTGAATAAATAAAACGTTTGATTGCTTCAATGCCAATAGCGTAAATCGTGTGGATAAGTGAACCTTGAAGTATTTGCCTACCTATTTCTCCCCTAAAGCCCTTTACCTTAAGGTAAACGTTCCTCAGAGTACTACAGTAAACCATTTCGGAAATTGATACCTGTGAAAGGGACCTAGTGTAAACTGGTGGTTCGCTCCAATTCCATCCCCTCAGCTCCTCATCCACGTTCTTAGGTAACTTCTTTATCCTCTTTGAAAGCAACAGCATATCTGAATGAGTAAAGAACACATTATATAGATAGACAATGCAAACTAATAACTCTTTTATCTCAAGTAACTCTCATCGTAACGTAGCCAAAAAGGAAACATATTGTTTCCATATCCTCACTTCCCTCAAAATTCCTTCCTACAGTTGCGAACTCAGGTCTGTTAGAGGCGAGGCATGTAATGCCTTCTTTTAATTTGCTGGAATTCTCATTATAAGATTTATCATAACTTGATATGCACATCATCAAACAATGGTAAGCCATTAGTTTAAAGAAGTGTAAAATATACTTAGTTCTTAGGGAACGGGTTAGTTGCGGATTCTTGACGTGAAACATTTGAGCACTTGCAAATATAGTCTTTTTCGTAATAATTGCAAAGAAATAAAAAGGGCTATTAAATGGGGAATGTTGGAAATAAGTGGGTTAAGGGATTTAACTGGTATTCTTTGTATAGACAAAAGCTATTTCTCTTCGCACTTACTAAGAAATTGACTATAGCATGAATTTACTGAATACCATATCTTTCAATTCCTTTTGGGATTAATCAGCGCTGTCAATGACTTGTACCGTTACTGCAGTATTACTTTCAATTCCTTTTGGGATTAATCAAGTGAGATTACACAGTGCTTAAAGGAGATGATAGAGGACTTTCAATTCCTTTTGGGATTAATCAAATTATGTCGTATGCAAAAGTTGTAACAATAAAGATAGACTTTCAATTCCTTTTGGGATTAATCAGGAGCGGGTCAGAAGCTTTGACAAAACTAAGAGAGATCTTTCAATTCCTTTTGGGATTAATCCTTCATTTATCTTTTCATATGTAGCGTATAACTGACCTTTCAATTCCTTTTGGGATTAATCTAGAGTGATGTTAAGACCAGAAGAACTCGAAAACATAAACTTTCAATTCCTTTTGGGATTAATCAATATTCGGTGGAAAAGTAATGTTCCATGTAATCACGCTTTCAATTCCTTTTGGGATTAATCTAGCATACACTAGGGCGGTTCCTATTATGAGAATAATACCTTTCAATTCCTTTTGGGATTAATCGTAAATTCGGATATACGGGTCAGTTTCAAGTTTACGACTTTCAATTCCTTTTGGGATTAATCGAGGAGGCGCTGGAGGTATGTTCTTTATGCACGTAAATACTTTCAATTCCTTTTGGGATTAATCGCCTACTCCAAAAGGAATGCAAAAAGTAAGAGTAGTCTTTCAATTCCTTTTGGGATTAATCAAACAACGCCGACTACCTAATAGCGATAAGCACCATTTTCTTTCAATTCCTTTTGGGATTAATCACATCCTTGTTTGTAATCTTTGCCTTGCCGTATCTAACACTTTCAATTCCTTTTGGGATTAATCAAAATTGCAATATCTCTATCACTTGATTGATAATCTCTTTCAATTCCTTTTGGGATTAATCAAGAGTTGCGGGCACTTTATGACAGATTCATTGTTAGACTTTCAATTCCTTTTGGGATTAATCTTGAAACAATTTTCTCTTAGTTCGTCAGCAATAGAGAGTTCCTTTCAATTCCTTTTGGGATTAATCACTATTGATGAAGTTGCGGAGATATTAGGCTTAAGTAAGCTTTCAATTCCTTTTGGGATTAATCTAAAGCCACGATTTTAGTTCCACCCTGACCCCATATAGCTTTCAATTCCTTTTGGGATTAATCATATATGTTATATTTAGTAGTAGTTTGCTATTGCACTTGCTTTCAATTCCTTTTGGGATTAATCTTGGATTATTTTTGTTTTAAATAGAGCAAAACAACTTAACTTTCAATTCCTTTTGGGATTAATCCAGTGTGTACAATTAATATCGTTAGTTTAAATCTGCTGAGCTTTCAATTCCTTTTGGGATTAATCCATCGTTTTCAAGGTCCTCAGGGCTTACCATGTTCGTTCCTTTCAATTCCTTTTGGGATTAATCCTACTGGATTGAGGTTATCGTGGGAAAGGCAATTGAGAACTTTCAATTCCTTTTGGGATTAATCTAGAATCATTTTTATGCTCAAACTCTTCAATATGGGTCTTTCAATTCCTTTTGGGATTAATCCTATAGATCTTTCCATCAGTGTTCTTAAATAAAAACTTTCAATTCCTTTTGGGATTAATCCAAGGAAGTTCTTCATCAGATTCTTCGACTCATCAATATACTTTCAATTCCTTTTGGGATTAATCAAGATAATTTTGTTTTAACCCTTACGAATAAGAGATACTTTCAATTCCTTTTGGGATTAATCCTGCGTTTTTCATATGGGTGTACAAATATTCAAAATATTCTTTCAATTCCTTTTGGGATTAATCAGTATAGTGCTTCAATTAAATGCAGTGCCGAATAATGGCTTTCAATTCCTTTTGGGATTAATCGCAGACATTAACGTATATATTCCTTTAGGCCAAACTGCATCTTTCAATTCCTTTTGGGATTAATCAAATGTATTACTTGCAAGAAATGGTGCATTCCAGTGGGGCTTTCAATTCCTTTTGGGATTAATCAATGAACAACAAGGGTATAGAAAAAATTGAGGATAATGAACTTTCAATTCCTTTTGGGATTAATCGCAGACATTAAAAGGAATATCAAATCAAGGCTTGGATGGCTTTCAATTCCTTTTGGGATTAATCCGACAGATATGCCGACCTTACCTCAGCCAATAATATATGCCTTTCAATTCCTTTTGGGATTAATCCCGGGGCCCTTGCCCCCCACCCTTCTTTTTTTCTGGTGGGCTTTCAATTCCTTTTGGGATTAATCAATGCCAACAACCATATCTGGCACTTTTATCGTAATATAACTTTCAATTCCTTTTGGGATTAATCAAAAGACGTACAAATATACATCGCACCGAACGGACACATCTTTCAATTCCTTTTGGGATTAATCGGGTGCGTGCCCCACAGGTCGCGGGTCTACCCCTTGCCTTTCAATTCCTTTTGGGATTAATCTTATGTCGTTATCTTCTTCGTTTTTGCTGCGTTGTTTCTTTCAATTCCTTTTGGGATTAATCAAAATTTGAAACAATATCGCATCTTGAATAATTATCTTTCAATTCCTTTTGGGATTAATCCATAGCCATAATTATAATTCTAGCATTTTTGAGCAGTTTTACTTTCAATTCCTTTTGGGATTAATCATGTAGTATTCGGAATTAGAGAACTGAGAAATCAGAGATCTTTCAATTCCTTTTGGGATTAATCCGCCAGAGCAGAGAGGGAGGATAGTAGAATATAGAGCTTTCAATTCCTTTTGGGATTAATCAGAAATGCGTAAAGAGGAAGAAACAGAGGTGGAATGCATCTTTCAATTCCTTTTGGGATTAATCAAAGTATTGACATTCAAATATTACTTCAAGCGTTGGATATCTTTCAATTCCTTTTGGGATTAATCAGATGCGGAGGTATGAAAGCTGTCTGATGCAATTCTATCTTTCAATTCCTTTTGGGATTAATCGATCAGCAGTAAGGGTATCTGTCGACGTGAATATCGTAAACTTTCAATTCCTTTTGGGATTAATCAATGAATGTTATTCCAATGACGTATAACAACTTTAAGTTCTTTCAATTCCTTTTGGGATTAATCGGTTTAACTACGGAATTAACTAAGCCCATAACGATTCACTTTCAATTCCTTTTGGGATTAATCGGGCGGAAAGCCTCACGGGCGGGGATGGATAGCCCCCTTACCTTTCAATTCCTTTTGGGATTAATCAAACAAATCCTACAAGAAATCTAAATCCCGTCCTATGGGCGCTTTCAATTCCTTTTGGGATTAATCACTATTTATGAGAACAAAATTATTTGTGCTACTGACAGACTTTCAATTCCTTTTGGGATTAATCAGTGCAACTAAACGCAATACCTCAAGATGGAAAAGTACTTTCAATTCCTTTTGGGATTAATCCAGCTACCTCTACGACAACATGCTTAATGTCTGGATAACTTTCAATTCCTTTTGGGATTAATCATATGATATTTTAAAGAAGAAATATAACTGTGATAACGCTTTCAATTCCTTTTGGGATTAATCCATTATCAATATCTTAGCAAATGGTTTCGCATTCAAACTACAACTTTCAATTCCTTTTGGGATTAATCAACGAAGAAGATAACGACATAACTAAAAACGTTACTTTCAATTCCTTTTGGGATTAATCGAATTCTCCACCCCTGACTTATTTGCTTTTTGATTTACTCTTTCAATTCCTTTTGGGATTAATCCGTTGTTAAGAACGACGTTGTTAGAAGTTGGGTATGGTCTTTCAATTCCTTTTGGGATTAATCTGAAGAGTCCATAGGTGATATAAAGCGACGGAAAAAGATGCTTTCAATTCCTTTTGGGATTAATCCAGAAGTGAAGCCATAAGGAGAGCAATAGAAAATCTAGTTAACTTTCAATTCCTTTTGGGATTAATCTCAATTGATTATTCAATAATTGAAAATGCAATAATTGATCTTTCAATTCCTTTTGGGATTAATCGGCAAATATTATGAATATAGAGCACTTGATCTATTAACTTTCAATTCCTTTTGGGATTAATCAAACAGCTGTTCATACGCATATAACTGCCCAGTAAGGTTCTTTCAATTCCTTTTGGGATTAATCACCTCTGATGTCGATTGTTTGGTTTCCTCCAACACTCTTTCAATTCCTTTTGGGATTAATCATAGCAGTATCTAAGCAAGGCAGGATAGTAGTGTACTTTCAATTCCTTTTGGGATTAATCCTTATATGAAAATGGAAAAGTCTGGATTCAAGACCTATTCTTTCAATTCCTTTTGGGATTAATCTAGAAAAATGGTGTACCTCTGGCGGGTGAGCAGAATCTTTCAATTCCTTTTGGGATTAATCGCTATTTTTAACTTGGACATATAGCATCAATATATTACTTTCAATTCCTTTTGGGATTAATCTTATATTGTTTGCAAGAGTTTGATAATTATTCTCTTCTTCCTTTCAATTCCTTTTGGGATTAATCTAAAATTGTAAAAATGAATCCTGATGATATATTGAACTTTCAATTCCTTTTGGGATTAATCTGGTAATGCAGTTTGTGCATTTCGCCATGTTCTATAACCTTTCAATTCCTTTTGGGATTAATCAATAAGTTAAAACAGAATGCGGTGTTTATTGGAAAAGGCCTTTCAATTCCTTTTGGGATTAATCGAACCTCTAACTCATAAGCACCGCCTCTTGGTAGATGAACTTTCAATTCCTTTTGGGATTAATCATGTCCTTCAATAACTATTGAAGTTGCTGCGAAATGAACTTTCAATTCCTTTTGGGATTAATCCGACAAACAATCACAAAATAATAATGATCAACAAACTAACTTTCAATTCCTTTTGGGATTAATCGAGAGATCATCCTTTATCAATAATTTTTTGTTATAAATCTTTCAATTCCTTTTGGGATTAATCCTATAATTGTTCTTGATGCGCTCATTAACTATACTCATTATCTTTCAATTCCTTTTGGGATTAATCGGCTAGGATTTTGCCAAATGCAATTGAAAGATTGGGCTTTCAATTCCTTTTGGGATTAATCTCTAGCTCTGCCTAAGCTTGGCGATGCGCCAGAAGATCTTTCAATTCCTTTTGGGATTAATCCCAACTGAGCTGATAGAGAAAGCGCTTAATTTTGCAAACTTTCAATTCCTTTTGGGATTAATCAACTGCATTAATATTATTTGATTTAGGGTATACAAAAACTTTCAATTCCTTTTGGGATTAATCAAGTTAGGTTGCGACACTGAGAAAGCAATTGAATATGAAATCTTTCAATTCCTTTTGGGATTAATCGAGGAGTAACACTTAGCAGAATATCTACTGAAATATCTGCCTTTCAATTCCTTTTGGGATTAATCTGTTGTGTTTTTATACTTCCTATCTTTCTTTCTCTTTTCTTACTTATAAATCTTCATGACTACCCTTTACTCTTCATGCGACCAATTTTAGTTGTAATTAATTTAACAATTTCTGGTCGCAAGGATTTTATGTTAAATTGAAATACACCCTATCATTTATAAACGTTCAATTATTATAGAAAGATTCGTTTCGGTCGCATTGAGACTCGAACTTTCACACTTTTAAACAACTTCATGAAAACGAACTTAACCGGTTTTCTCTTTATCTCTTTACTTTCATAAAACCGTTACATCACGTAAATAATCGTTTACTACTATTCCGACTTCAATTATAAATTTTTCATTTTAAGGCACCATTATCTTTTTAAACAGCTTTTTAAGCACGTTTGTTTTCCCAATTAATAACCGCCAATATAATGAAAATCGTTTATCTGAGAATTAAGAATAAGTTTTATCATATATGCATAAATACAAAAAGATTATATACATCAGCTCTTACCAAATAACTGTTGTAATCGTTATCGTGAAAGCTAATAAAAAATTTTAACTTTTTTTCTCATATAAGACTCTATGGCATCAATAGTTTTCTCGACTATTGGAAACCCAAAGGGTTATCAAAAAGTCACTTATGAAATAGATGGAGAGAAATTCGAGAGCAACGTAAGCGTATTAGCATTGAGGGATCTCTTGAAGGTTGACAAAACCGTAGTGATTTTGGGAATTAGCGTAGCTGACGTTTACAACTGCAAATATGCTGACTATCGTTCGTGTAAGGAGTGTATAATTCAAAACAGTAAGAACGACCTTGGAATCAGCGAAAGCTATGTAGTGGCACCAAACGTTTATCAGAAATTTAAGGGTAAGCCAGATCACTACTTTACTTACATTTACTACCACTCATTAAGAATCCTTGAAAAAGAAGGGATAAACGAAGTTTTCATTGATACAACACACGGCATAAACTACATGGGGGTTCTGGCAAAGGAGGCCATACAGCTTGCAGTATCAGCTTACGCTGCAAAGAGCGAAAAGGAAGTGAAGGTTAGTTTATACAACTCAGACCCAGTTGGTAAAGACGTCAGCGATACTGTTAAACTTCACGAGATTGAAGCCATAAAGATTTCACCGCTTTCCGGCCTTAAGTACGTTACCTATCAAATTCTCAACAAGGACAAGAACTTCTTCAACAAGATATTTAGTGATTCCGTTAACGCTATTCCCAGGTTTGCCACTGCCCTAGATAATGGTTTGTTCATTTACTTGTCTGAGAAGGACTCCTCCTTGCACTTAAAGCGCTTGGAGGATGATTTGAGCAAAGACCCCTTATTGACTCCCTCCGAAAACGAAATAAACGTTGTTTACAAGGATATGAAGTATGCCTTATCCCACGCTTTGTTTTACGTAATTTCCAGATTTAGTGGAAATGTTGACTTGGACACGCTAAGGCACTACGCCGAGACTTACGCAGATAAAGTTACTAGAGCCATTATTGAGAACGAAGTTGACAAGATTGAGAAGTATCAGATGGGAAGCGAGAGGAAGTTGTTGGGGGAGTATATGAAGGTAGAGGGTAAGGGGTTTGATAAAAGAATATTATACGCCCATGGTGGTTTACCCTATGCTGGTACTTATGTCTACAAGGAGAAGGATAAGGTTTACGTAACGTACGGGGATAAGATTGATGAGATTGAGAGACAGATATAAGGAGTGTAAGGAAAGGAGAAAAATTGTGAAATTCTGAGCAGTGATTGTCATGAAAAGTTTGTAAAGTGCTATCTCTGAATAAATATTTGATGAAATCTGGAGAAATGGTTTTAAATCGGAGATATTATTTTTTCCCACTTTACTAATATAATAGATAAAATGATGAATAAACTATTTCGCATTAGCCGTTTTGATCTTTCTTAAGCGAATACGCAATAGACCTATTCGTAATCGTCGCAACTACCCAGGATTTTTCAATCACGTCTTCAATAGAGAAGATAAACCATATACCTCTACTCAACGTGAGTTATATCACTCATAATGGGATAGCATACATTATAGTTGTATGGAAAAGAAGAGTGTGACTCCTTAATTCAGACCAGCTCGATGAGACTGAGGAAGGACAACTATTATTTCCATTATAATTTATTAAAATATAGAAAATTTATATAAACAATATTAATGATGCAATATATTTATTCCTATTCCCTTTAACATTAATTTCGTTGAATAGCTTATGAAGTATAAATGTAGGTACTCCCAATAGTTCTTTTTCAACATATTTCATTACTTTTGATAACTTCTCATTATCACCTTTTAGATAGAAGTATATTTCCAATATTGGTATTAAATAGTCATTAGATGCTAAATTTTCTAAGGTATAATCTAAATTTTCCACTATTAGTTTATCATTAATTTCCATATTTTCAACAGTTTTATAGAACTCCTTTTTCATCTCTTCATTTCCGGTTAATGCTAATGCTACCCTATAAAGTATCTCTTCCGGTCCCCTTACTTTAATTTTCTTAGCTTCTCCGTATAGCAAGAATTTCGATATATAATACGCACCTAATATTCTCCTTTTTAATGCCCTATCACTTATATTAGCTTTTGACAATAAGTCAATTATATCCTGCAGCACTAACTTATAATCGTATCTTGAAGTGATAAGTGTCTTAGCTAATTTTATCTTATATGCTTCGAATAGTTCATATACGTCCTCGTCATTATACATTCTCCTTATTTTTATTAAAAGATTATAATATGGTTCAATTAACGTAGTAATGTAGTCAAGAACTTCCTTTAAATTATCTTTAACTTTATAATAGTAAAACATTATTAGTCCGTATCCGGAATCTACAAATTCCTTCTCCTCAGCTAAGAAATCCAATATTTCTCTCTTTTCATTTACATTCAAATCAAAAGCTATATCATAAAGCGTAAATAATACTTTTTCGTCGATTTTCCTAACATCTTTTTTAACAAATTTATCATAAAGCTCATCTAGATACCTATAATACTTAATGATAGTCTCTATCTTACCTTCAGCTATTGCATCGATTTCCAAACGCATAATTGCTAGCAATGCAGCATAAGTTTCTATGGGATCAATAATCTTGTCTATTTCCTTCTCGTCGTTAATCGCTTTATTTAGTATTACTAAAGGTAAGGCTTCCAGTCTGGCGTTATCTGAAATTTCGGCAATTTTGCTGATGTGTTCAGGATTAATGTATATGGCACTTCGCGTAGTGCCTTTAAAACTCATTTTCAAATAGTAGTTTATTAGCTTATCATCCTTTGTCTTTAATATAACATTATATAACTTATTTTCAAATTTCAGGAATACAAGTCGATCATCTAGAGTGCTTATATACCACTTTAATATGTTAAACGCCTTTCTTAAACATTCTATATTAACGTTTTCAGACGATAATATTTCATAAATACTAGCGTAATTTGACGGTTTATATTCAGCGAAATTCATTACTTCTTCCAATAATTTGTCAACAATATCTTTCGAACTAGTTATACCCTTCCAGATTATATCCTCTAAACTTTTTAATGAACTGCAGGCTTGATTGACTCTTTCACCTAAATCCCAATTAAATTCCTCTATTATGTCGGGATTATAAAGTAGAAGGTACACAATTGGAGAATAATGTCCGTATCCCGTCTTTATAAACTCGTCGATTCTGGTATCGTTATCAGTTGGATACCTTGATATGGCGTCGAAATAGACTTTAAGTAGATCTTCCTCAAATCTATTCTCCTTAACTACTCTTATGAGCTCTTCCCTTACTTTATATAATGCCTCATATACTGCCTTTTCCATTTCCTCATTTGCATCTACATCATAGTCTGTAAAATCGAATACTGAGAACCAGTTAATAAAAGTTTTATCTATTTGTTTGTTAAGGCTATTCAATACTATTTCACTAACTTTCACAGGTAGTAGTAAATATTTTTTACCTAAAATTAGAAGTGAGAGATAATTATTGATTAATTCTTTATTATTTCCGAAAATGGTATTTGTAATATATTTGTTCATATCAGATTTGTACTCATTATATATTTGTTCATCGGACATATTATATTTTAATTTATAAAGATAGTAATAGTGAATCGGCACATTAGGGTTAGCGCCTTTTACGCGTCTTACATTATTCTTTAAATAAAGGTAATCAATGAAGTCTTTAATATAACTTCTCGATTCTATTACTTTACATTCTACGGGAATCGAATAAAAAATATCGTCAGTGAGAACTGCAATATATTTTTTATTTTCAGATTTTATTTTCTTATCTAAGCTTAATAGATCGTAATTATTATAATCTAACAAAGAAACATCTTTAGAATTAACCATAGAATATATATAATTTGCTAGGGAAGATTTTGCAGAGCGTAATGGACCTACTATACAGAGATTATTACCGTCGAGAATAATCGACTTCCCCCATTCAACTAAATCTACGAAAAAGGGTTCTATATCAACTACCTCTACCTTATCTCCTAAAGGTTTAATGTCTTTTTGACCAATGATTTTCTCTGCACTACCGGGCAGAAGTCTTAACGCGGAGTCAAGCCTATAATATACTAACTCTTTCCACGTTTCACTTAACTCGCTCCACGCTGTTTTAAAATCTATATTCCTAGGTAAGACTGATCCTAAAGCATAAGTTATACTATCCTCTCCATTTATATCTATTTTAGGAAATGAAGAGTACAATCTCTTTACTCCTAATACAATCTCTAAGACCTTATCTAACTTACCTTGCTTATATAACTCGATCCCTTCATTTACTAATTTAGGTATGATTGTAAAGTAATTTGGCGTAGTAATAGTTGAGTACATTAAAATCTTAGATACTACCTTATCATCCTTTATACCATTTTTATATATTCTCTTAATAGCATCTATACTCCTCATGCTTACTGCATTTCCCCTAAAATCCAAATAGGGAGATTGAAGAGATGGTGTAGTAGCTATTGATACCTTACCTAATAAGAGTTCTATTATGTAAGTTCTTCCTTCTATTATACCCCTCCGAATTCCCTTTATTTTATTCTTCCATTCATTCAATTCATCAGTACTGTTGAATTTTTTAGGCAATTCAATAAATTGTATTTCCTCATTTTTATGCTTATTATAAAATTTATTTATTAGGGTAGTTTTACCACTAAAAGGTAGACCTCCTATAAATACCTTATTTCTATTACTAAGCATCTCTTCAATCTGCTCTGCTTTGAAGATTCTCCTCATTTAAAATTCATGTTTAAACATAGAATTAAAGCATTGTGGTTAGTGGAGTCTGGGACAAATTAGTCTAATGGGTTCTAAATTTATATAGCATCTCGGGATTAGCACTTATAAGAAAATCGTTACATTTTTACGTTACGTTAAAAACATATAAGAAAGATCCTCTCGTTAACTGAAAATCTTTTTTTAGTAACTGGTGAGACTAAGGAATAAAACTCGTGATATTCATTAGTTCATGAACAAGTATTAAAATTTTTTATGGTAAGGGAATTTCTTTGAACCCCTACAGGATTTTTAACCTAACGCTTTAGACCACAGTAGATTGTGAATCGCGACCCTCGCTAAGATCGTCAAGTGAATCCTCTCTTCCCTAACCTTATTTATGATCCACCTTGTCCTCCTTTTAATGAAGATCAGAGACTCAGCCCTCTCACGCTTGAAATACTCCTCCAAATACTCCAGTGGGTTCCTCATGAACCTCAATATCATCTCCCTCCACCTTTTCCCTCCCTTGATCGTGGCGTTAGACTTAGGTATCAAGTAGACCTCAGAATCAGGGAAGTCATCCAGTGTAGACTTGTAGTACTTATCAGCTCTCAAGAGTCCACTCGAACGGCAAGATCCCTCAGGACTTCGAGGGCCATCTCATAAGCCTCCCTCTCACTCTTAAGCGAATAACCGTAAGCGACAATCAGGTTACTGCCTAAGTCAAAGGTGAAGAAGGAGTATACGAAGTTCTCCCTTCCTTTATCTCTTCCCTGGATTTCTCTCTTTCACTCTTGTAATGCTTGGTTACTACTGGGGAACAACCCGTCCATGGTCGCGTCAATCTTAAGGTCATCAACGGTCTTTGAGAGCAGGTTGTAGAGGATGATGAAGATGTGAGGGTGGAAGTATAGTCTCTCTACTGTCTTGTAGCTTATCTCCTTATATAAAACATATTAGTCAGATCTGCGTATTACAGATCTGACTGGGGTTGAGGCCGTTGATCTCCTTGGGCTTAGAGCTCGAGAGGGAGCTTGGCCTCCTCCAATTCGGACCGGAAGTTGGGCTTGAAGCCCGAATAAGGGTGAGTATACATGGAGGCCCCAGTCGCCGGAATAGATGTTTCAAAAGATAAATTAGTAGTGTACTTCCAAGGTAAATACTATGAATTTCAAAATAATAAGCAAGGTTTTGAAGGAGTAAAGCAAGTCTTGCCAAAGGGTTGCAAAGTTGCTATAGAAAGTACGGGAGTTTACCACATCAACTTGGCTAAGTACTTGGGTAAAGAGTACGACGTTAGTGCTTTCAGAAAGTTTATAGCTTTAGGCAAAGGATATATCACTAGATCATAGTCTAAGAACTTTTCCAAAATACTAGTGAGGATTATTAATCCCCTCGTACTCAAGAAGTTCAAGGACATTAGGGGTAAGAAGAGTGATAAGAATGATAAAAAGCTCGCTGAACTAGTTATAAGTATGGGCAGTGAGTTTACAACGAGTGAGGCTAAGGAGTTAACAAGCCAATGGGATTTTATCACAAGGAGCATTGTTAGGGTTAAGAATAGGCTAAGGAGGGATTTAATACTTCTAGGCTATAAGGACAGTTTGTCCAAGAAGAACTTGAATGAGGTATTGAGGGGGGAGGATAATATAGTATTATCTGAGGTTAGGTTCCTCTTGGACGAGTTGGAGAGGCTTGAGGTTAGGAAGAGGGAGATTGAGGAAGAGCTTGAGGATCTTGTTCCTAAGGATAGTTTGATCTTCACGATTCCGGGTATTGGAAGAACGCTGGGTTGTATAATTTTAGCAAGGGTTGGTGATGTTAAGCGTTTTGGTGACAAGAAGAGGTTTGTCGCTTACTGTGGTCTCGATCCTCTTGTTGAATTCAGTGGGAAGAGTGTTGTATCGAGAGGCATATCTAGGAGGGGTGATGCTGTTTTGAGGAGGGCTTTCTATCTTGCAGCTTTAACTGCTATCAAGGTTAATCCTATTATTAAGCGGTTTTATGAGGAGCACAAGGGGAATTTGAAGGGTAAAAAGTTGATTACTGCTTGTGCCAGGAAGCTTGCTGTTATTACTTGGGCTGTGCTGTATTATAATAAGCCCTTTGATGCTAGCGAGTAAAGCAGGTGACATCACTTGAATAAGTAGTGTGTACTATGCTCGATTTTCACTGGATCAAACAGTTCTTTACCCCAATACCAGCATTGAGGTGTGTACTATGCTCGATTTTCACGGAAAGGTTTTTATACCGGAAGCTCCCTCGTCAATTCTTTGGTCATACTAAAATTAAAGGCTCTAATTTTAAAAAGTTTTTATGGGCCTCTTGAACTGCCAGTAGTAGTTTTAGGAAATTCCCTTATCATAAAAAGTCAAAATATTTATCCATGTATTTATAAATATCTTTCATTGTACTTCTTAATATTATACTTCGTCAGACTTTAAAGGGCAAGAAAACTTCACTCAGTATTGACGTCCAAGGTTCACCGCACCTCTTCACACTATACGTAAGGTCATTTACTCTCTTGGATATGGAGCGTAGGAACCTCGTTGCATCCCACATTAAGGTCTCGAAGTCCGTGTAAATCTTCGAGTAGAGCCTTTTCTTGAGGACTGCCCACGGCCCCTCCGCCGGACTCTTATCCGGAGAGTAAGGCGGCAGATAAACAAACTCCACCCCATTTTCCTCAAGGAATTCCCTCACTTCATTACCGTGTATTCTAGCATTATCCATCACTATCACGGTCTTCTCGTCCTTTATTACCTTCCTCAAGTAGAGTATAATATCTTTTGAGTTCAGCGAGGGCTTCTTGTATGTCGAATAGGAGAAAGTTATTCCCTCTTTACTAATCGTTATCCCGCCTACTACTGCAAACCTCTTCCTCTTAGGGTTGACCTTTATCCCTCCTCCGACCTTCATCCAGCCTTTACCCTTGTTTATGTAGGACACGTACGACTCATCGAAGATGTGTACCTTGTACCCTTCTCTTATTTTTTTAAAAGCTTCTCCCCTTGTTCCTTCACCCACCTTTCTACAGCGTTATCGTCTCTAACGTAAGTTCTCTTTCCTTTCTTGTACTTGAAGCCTAACTTCTTGAGGACTGGGCTTAAACTCCTCGGGTTGTACTTTATCCCAAATTCCTTGTCAAGTATATACGCTATGAGCTTCAAGGTCCAGAAATCGTAGTTCAAGCCGAAATCTCTTGGGCTCTTTTCTAAGATTCGGACGAGCTTTTCCTCGTCCTTCAGTTTCGTGGGTCCCTTCCTCGGCTTAGCGCTCAGGTCACCTTTCCTCAACCACTTGTACACGGTAAAGATGGAGACGTCATACTTCTTGGCAACGTCCTTTATACTCATCCCGTTCCTCACATCTTTTACAGCGTTAATCCTCCTCTCTTCCTCTTGTTTCTTGTCGAGCCTTATACCGTGCATTCTGGATTTCGGCATAACAATTTAGTATTACTCATGAAATATAAATCTTGCTCTTTAAAGTCTGACGAAGTATATAGCTTATCAATAAACATTTCTCATCTAACCGGGAAAGATTCGTTATATATTTTTAATGTAACGTAAAAGTGTAACGATTTTCCTATAAATACTATGCCAGGATTTTCCGATAAATGCTACCAGATGAAAAGTTAAAGAGGAGAGCCTTAATGTATTTGTTAGCGTCATCTTATCTGGGTATTGGTAGGAGTAGAGGTATTAAGTTTGGTGAGATCAGATTGGAGTTTAGAAAATTAGAGGAGAAAGAGAAGAAATAAATTACGTTGTTATTATACTAATATACGATGTTAGTTATCTGATTCCTTTATTCTAATTTATACGCTAACATTTTGCATCAAAAGAAAATTAGATAAGACTCCCCATCAGATGTTGTTCAATTCCCTCTTTATTTTCTCAAAGAGCTCTTTCTCTTCATCCCCAAATTTCATTGAGCCTACTATTTCAACTTCAGCTTTTATTAACCCCTTTATTGATATTATTGCTTCACTCCTACTGTGAAAAGGACTTATATCCTCATCTAAACCGTTATATGCGTATCTGTGAATCCCCAGCATTGCGGTTGTTAGATTAACTAACCCTTTAAATCCGAGATTCTCAAGGTCTCTTGCAATCCCTATTAGACCAGTAGTAGGTGCAGAATATCCTATTCTCATGTACCACTTTATCTCGTCTTCCTTCCCTTCTTTCTTCTTCGTTTCCATTATTTTGCCAAAATTTGTAACAACGATTGAACTTAAAAGCGCCTTCCATGAGAGGAATAATTTACTTGCGGAGTTCCTGCTATAGCCTTCTTTGAGCATTTCAATGCTTAAATAGAGCTCTTGCAGAGCCTCAAGTAATCTCAACCTAGAGTACTTCTCCGGTTCCTTTAAGAATTTAGGTAACTGCGACTCCATAATATGACCTCTTTGTCTGACCTTAAATCTTTATTTAATATCAGCTTTGTTTCACCTTTTGTCAGAATCATCGTTAAAAAAGGTTTCAATTAACCTTGTCTCTGGGTTCCCATAAACTTTACTATTTGGGTTTTTACTCAATTCGGACAACTTGCGAGGTAGGTACAAACTCATCGGATTAGTGGAGTGTATTCCACAAAGTTTAAAATATATTTGTGGAGTCTACTCCGCATGTGAATGTTGAAGAAGCTAAAAGAATAGTGCAGACCAGAAGGAATTGGTAGAAGCAAAAGTTGTCAATGAGTTTATATTAAGAGAGAAGTAGAAGACATTTCGAGGCTTTTAGTCATTCCTAACGTTCTGGCAATACTCGGAGTTAGGAGGTCTGGAAATTCCAGCTAGTTATAAAAACCTCTAATCAGATATATTTTCACTAACACTTCTCGAATAAGATGACTGCATGAGAACATTCCCTCGTCTCTTATTAGTATTATCGAAAATGTCGAATCAATTATTCTTATCTGTTTTTAGAGAAACAAATTGAAATCGCAAGGATCCTTGAATCACCCAAAATTGGAGGAAAACTAATGATAAACGTATATGCATTAATTTAATCAAATTAAGTTACCTATTCTGTAATAATTCAGCATGATAGATCTTTAAGAAATCAAATAAGATATCTTTAATATTATTCCAAAGGTCTTACATCTACTTCTCCAAAACCTATATTTCTGCTTTTTCCTATACCGAAGTAATTTGCGTAATCTAAGAGCCTTCTGATGTTTTCCCTTAAATTGCTTCCCTTCCTAGCTTTTAACTCAAATAAAACCCATCCCACAAATCCCTTATTAGGTATGTTCCCATAATATGCGGTTAGAGGCCTTATCTTGTAATTTACTTCTCTAAAATAATATAGGGTTTTGCTACCAGTTACTCCAACTATCTTGTTATTCATGTATCTATTCCAATGGGAGGCTATGGAGTAAAAGAGGAGTGGAACGTAAGGGAACAAGACGTATCTATTGCCTTTTCTTTTGATACTAGGTCTCGGGGGTTGTAGGAGTGTTGGGGTCTTAAAGTGAATTTTGTAGAATCTGGCATCATTAATCTTAAACTCCTCTTTGACTATAATGTTTTCCAGCTCAACGTGAAATTTCGTATTGTAAATTTCCTTATTGACACTCTCGGTCTTTACCACTTCCTTTACCACATCCTCTAATAGGGTATTTACGGTAAATGTGTATGTGTTTTCAGTCTTTAGCACTATTTTATTTTTACCCGTGGAATATAAGGGTTTGCCGTGATCTTTTATTACGGTTATTCTTAAGGGTTTGTGTGGTTCCTTGCTTTCAGTGATCTTTGAGTAAGTTGGGGAGAAGGAGAGGAACAAGGTCCTACTGAGTTTAGATGTGAAAGGGGGACAATTACGTCATTCGAGATTTTCAGTTGGAATTGTAAAGTATAAATCACAGTATTAAAAAGTGTATAGCATGACTTTAAACTTAACTCGAGTACTTAAGATACGACTTTCTACTTCAGTTTCAAACTCTTTTGACACAGAAAAGACAAGCCTCGCCCCTTCTCAGTAGATCCAAAATCGTCTTACAAATATAAATTCAGCTAGGATTATCATATTGTTTCTTCAAATATAAGAAAATTTACTCTGTTTTTAATATAGTCTAAAATTTAATTATATGTATCTGATGATATAAATAAAATTGGATTTCTTTGAATTGGGAGTGTTCTCATGCAATCATGAAATTCTAAAATTATTTGTAAAATTATATCAAGTTGGGAGTGTTCTCAAACAGTCATGAAATTCAAAAAACATTTGTAAAAATATTGGAGTAATATGAAAAACGCTCGTTTAACGTTTAAGATATAGAAATTTGAACAAAGACATTATTTTAGAAAAACTTATGTGCAAGAGTTCGCGAGATCCATTCAAGTACTACTACAAAAAGATTTCGTAATCCTTGCACATAAACCTTTTTCAGAGGCTGTTTTCACGTTCTAATTCCTTTGGCTGCATCTGGATTCGGAACGACTAATTGTGAAAATTTCTAATCTGATATAATTTTATTATTTATTATCGAATAAGATGGATGCATTAGAACACCCCAAACAATCGATACGATTTTCGTATAGTGAACTACCCTGCCCTACAAGGCTTCCTGCTTCATACCCCCACCTTGCCAGCGGTAGAGGGCGGAGCTCCACACTAAGGGTCGTTCCGACCCCGAACGAAACTCATTAACCATGACACTGTTACCCCTTTGGGGCTACTGTCCGGAGCAGAGGCGTACCACATCGACCCTCGCTTTAACCAAGACGTCTCGGTGACGCTCACTCCATTGGTAACTATCATTAAAAAATATATGATTTAGATTAGTTAAAAAACTTTTATATAAGGGGGCTATCCATCCCTCACGGAAAGGGTCTTCCGCCCCCTTAACCCCCGTTAAGATAAATACCTAGTTAACAATTTATAAATTGTACGATAGTTTATATATACCATAATCAGGATAATGCACTTTTATCTCAATATAATTTTTTTCTTTTCTGAGCATATATTGATTTTTAATTGGTGCCTTAATTTGATGGTTGTCATCTAGATATAAGAACCTTTCTAGGTTTATCGATTCTACATTTAGATTATTTTCGAGAAGTATTTTGGTGGAGTATTCTAAGGTAGGAGCGTATATCCAGAAATAGTTTTGGCTAAAGGTCTTATCTCCCATTAAACTTAGCTTAGATGGCCTATTCCATATATATAAGCCGAATTCAATTATCTCTCCAGACTTCGTTTGATCTAGGTTAATCTCAGCCTTTATTTTATTTTTTTGATATTTCATTAAATGTATTTCGCCTTGATTATTATTGATGATCTTTTTACCATTTCTTATTACACTCCTTGCAATTCTCTTCTTTTTTATCTTAACCAGTCCGCTATACGCAATATAGTCGTAAAAAGGTATTTTATGATAATTCTCGTCTACTATCATTAAGAGTATATATATTGATTGAGTCTTCACTAAATAGTCTTTAGACATTTTTAATTTTACTATATTACTATATTTTAATATAATAAATTTGAGCAGTTCATCTACTATAAAATTTCTCTCTATTTGTCTTATTAGACCTTGTTCTAAAAGATAATTAATTATTTCTGAATTTGCTCTTAGTTCTCCCTTTTCTATTTCCCCTATGGAGAAAAAATTTGCTAAATTTTCTAATAATGATATATTTATTGAGTTTTTCTTTTCCATACCTATCACCTACGTTTAAATCTTGCTAATGAAATTCCAACTGCAATATCAAATATAATGAAGAATATCACATATTCTATTATGGGGATTGAAAAGAAGAACATTATTATCGATATTATGATAATATATGAACCTTTTTTATGGGAGTTATAGGGGTTAGTTACAGCGGATACTAGTAATCCCATTATTGCTAACTGAAAGAATATGTCCATTACTGTTAATGCTTCAAATAGAATGTTAGAGTATTGGAATCCACTTGCAATTACTATTAGTTCGATAATATATACTATTGATAATATAACACCTGCGGTTGCAGTTCCCTTGGGTTTGGAAATCTTTACATTAGTTTGCACATTAGTTTTTCCAGTCCTTTGACTTGATTGAGGGGAAGATACATTATATTTTACGTCTAACACGCCTTTTGATAAATCACTAGATCTAATGGTATACGTCCTAGGATAGGGTACATATATAACATTGCCTATCGTAACATCATAGAAAGTTAGATTATCTTTTTCTTGCGCTTTAATCCTTATCGAACTTTCGTTTGTATCGAAATTAAGATATTTATTTTCCCGTGCGAGTATGAATTTCCATCTTGCTCCAGTAGGGATACCTATTGCGTTAATCGTGATTTCTCTTTTACGAGTTTGTTCAGTATCTGGAGGCTTAGTTGTCGGTTTTTCTTCAAGTTTTATTAACCCTGCATAATATGACGCATTTAAGTATTTTATTGCTATCTCATTAACTTTTCTATCATCATCAATATCTAATCTCTTACTTAACCAATTTACTAAATGGGAATATTCTATCCCGTCATCTCCTATTTCCTTCCACATATCGTATATAACGGGCATGGCTCTTATTACCCTATTGTCTGTTCTAAATTCGTATATTCCAGTTCCTTTAACTTCCTCAACGTTAGCTTGTTCTCTCTTAATTATCTTTCCTATTACTTCATCCAAACTCATTTTACTATTAGTTGGAGGATCCCCGCTCACTACCTTGACTAGAGATTCAGACAACTTTTGATCTAAATCGAGCTTTTTGAGTACGTTAATCCAGTCCCTAAACTCATGTAAATTATTAATTAATCGGTTATAATCATTATAATCTATTCTAATTCTATCAAGTAATTCTATGGCTGAGGTATTATGTATGTAGTTTTCTACGTGAAGGGACATACTTAAATACGTGATTTCTTTAGAGTATAGTACGTTCTGCATTAATAGTGCTACATCTTTAAAAGCATAATTTATAGAATCCCTTATGAAAACGTACTTTCGCAGACTATCTATTAATTCTGCAATATTTCCACCAGAATAAATTTCATTTGAGATTTCATTCATATTTAGAATAAAATTATGTACATCTCTACAGCTCATATTAATATCCTCAACATCTTTTAATCCGAGAATACTTCTAGTTATTGCGATCCTATTTTCTAAAGGTACGGAAAGTACTGCGTTTCTGATTTTATATATGTAATCATCATAAATATTTAATGCATCAGCTAAATTAAAGAAGGTAAAGAATAGTAGGTCTCCAGTATAAATTTGAGATAGTTTCAACTCTCCTTGATTTGTAAGATAAGATTCTAAAACATTTAGGTTAATTTTAGAGAGTATTTCGAGCATTTGATTGGCTATATTCCTTAATTCAGTTAAGTTTAGGCCAGCTGATGGAATAAAATTTAGAAATCTGTCAGTTTTTTCGAAAATAAATCTTAGGAAGTATGATGAGTATTTAATAATATTATCTATTAATGGCTCGTATTCTATAATTGTTGAGGGTTTCTTGCCTCTAATTTTTTGAGGTGTTAAGTAATAAGATATTACACATAAA
This sequence comes from Saccharolobus solfataricus, assembly GCF_900079115.1. Classification (NCBI taxonomy): domain Archaea; kingdom Thermoproteati; phylum Thermoproteota; class Thermoprotei; order Sulfolobales; family Sulfolobaceae; genus Saccharolobus; species Saccharolobus solfataricus. The sequence continues at coordinate 1,306,853 of NZ_LT549890.1, read as the reverse complement.
TACTCGGTTGAATCCATCAGAACTTTAGTAATTCCTTGAAGGGTTGATATGAAAGAAGGATCCAGAAGGGAGTTAGTTACGAATCTTAATTTCTCGGAAAAGTCCTTTATATTTGATATATCATATCCCAATTTTTTAGAATAGTAATCTATTAAATCTGTAGAGAATCTAACTGTTGATTCGTAAGAATTCCTCATTCTAAGAACTGTTGTCAAGAAATACTTTAACCTAGCGGGGTAGTTATGGTCAGCATTATAAGGATCTGGTAACATTTCATGGCAGCTATATTTGAAAACCATGGGTAGTTTCTTATCATTATAGTAACCTTGAATTGAAATACAAACATCGTTTATGTTATTAATGAGGTCAGAGGCAATACTTTTTGATAATCTCTCCAGTTCTTTCACGAGAGAGTGTCCGGAATGTAATTATCTGAACGAATAGATAAACAGAATGATAAATATTAATATTGCCAGAAGGATAGGACCTGGATCACCGAGAAAAACTTTATAATGGAAAAATATCAAGACGAGAGGATTTACCTATCGCGCATAGCGTTGTCTGATCGCGAGGAGGTGCGTCTCAGAGCTGAACGGCTCTACGTTCTGGAGGAGTCCTCCGTTGGATCGCGAGGAATATCTTGATGTTGTAGATCACTCCCAGGACGTGAAGGAAGACGTCGTTCCTCCAAGTCGTAGTCCCGTAGGGCCTCCAGAACGCGTTCAGGTAGGTGCCGAAGAACTCCACGTGGGCCCTCAGGGTAGTGAAGGGCTTCTCCCGCGCTATGAGCTGTGTCGGGGAGGGAGAGAATCCCCTGTCCGCGATCTTAATCCCCTTGAGCGGTGACTTGAACCTCTTGTCCGAGAAGTTGGCTGGCTTCAACGTGATGGACCTCACGAAGAGGGAGACGGAGATCACGGCCACTGCCTTGAGCCCGTAGTGCGAGACCCCTCTCTTCTTGGTCCACCTTCCCTCGAACCTCCTCTTGGTTCTCCCCAGGGAGAGCAGCTTCCTGGCCCTCTCCAAGTTACCTTCCCTCCTCTCCAGCTCCGCCTTCTCCCGAAAGGTCTCCACGCTCCTCTTCCCAGGAGGTAAGTCCAGTAGGAAGGAGTCCACTAGCCACGCCATGAAGTCCACGAGATGCGCGCTCGCAGGGAGGTAACTGGGTAGGCACTTCTCCTCAAGCTTGAAGGAAATCTCCAACAACTTCTTCCTCACCCCGTACAACCTGCCCACGAAGTCGTGCAGCGTGCTCTTCCCCACCTTCCTCCCCACGAACCAGGCCACGACCACGTTCACGTTGACCATTTTCACCGCGTCCCTATAGGAGCAGGAATAGAGCACCATGACGATTAACAACTTCAGGTAAACCAGCGCGCCCTCGCCAAGGACCCTCTCCAAATCCATGGCGTCCAGCACGGGCTTGATCTCCGTTAACCATTTTTCCCTCCACGGCATATCCTCTATTGGGGGAAGAGGGTAGTACATCAGGTTTGGTATGTGTCTTAATGTTCTTGCCATGGTACTACCCTCTACTCCCATAACTTAAGTGTTACTCCAATTTAATCCAAGATAATACTAGAAACCAATTTATTCTTGCCAATAAAAATTCAATTTTTTACATTCCGGACACTCTCACGTCTATATTTAACCTCTCCAACATATCCTTTATTTTCTTTAAATTACCTTTAGTGTTAGAACTTATGGATAGCATAGTCTCATATTTCGCTACTAAATTAATTAGACCAGTAATATCCTTAAGGAACTCAGTATAACCTTTACTTTTATATATTTCATAAAGTCCCTTCAAAATATAGAACGTTTGCTCGCTGTTATTGGATTTGAAAAAATCTAGTAGGGATCTCTCAGGATCGAATGAGGAGGACAATTTAGTTCACTCTAAGGTTATGGATTCCACGAATTTATTGAGATCTTCACTTAAACTCTCTGATTTAGTAATTAACGTATCAGTGTGATTTATAAGGGTTTGTATAATCCTATTTATACCGTAATCTGTGGATTCCTTCTTTAACTTATTCAGATCATCTATCCATTTTTGACCGTATCTCACCTTTATGTCTTCCAGTTTTGAGAGTATTTGTAGGCTTAAATCGGCTATCTCTTTGAGACCTCTATTCACCTCGTCTTTATTCGCTATTTTATTAGCCTCGTAGATTGCCTTAACGTTTTCTGAAGATGGAACTTTTGCCGAGGTTATTGCATCTAAATATTTCTTTACCTTAACCACATCTACGTTAGTTACTCCCCTTTGTAAACTCTTTATAGCTCCGTCAAGTAATTCCATTAAATTATCAATATTATTATTAATAATTTTAAGATCACTATATACGCCGGCTAATTCTATAATTCCCCAAATATTAATATATTCTATTTCTGGATTATAGTTCGCCCAAAATTCTATTATCCTCCAAGCTGCTTGATTAGGGGATAAATTGGCTATTTGTTCTCCCGTTAATGCTTCAAAGGTCTGAGGATCATTATAAAACAATGTATGATGGTAAATTAACTCTCCAAAGTTTTCGTTCTTAACAGCCTCATAATCCTCTATGAGGTACGTTAAATCCCTTAGAATAGGAGGGGTATTTTTAGATATTCTCCATATGTAAACACCATTTATTATGTGATATGTGGATATACTAAATCTTTTTGAATTGATATAGCCCATTTTAGCGTCTGGATTGCGAGTCTTACTCTCTAACGCTTGTTTAAGGGTTTCTGGATTAGGAAAATCATTAACGTTTATATTATCCTGCATTGATGCAGTAACCATCAATACGCTAGCTATATCGGGGGATACTACTGCATTCTGCTTTATTAAGCCAGAATTGTACTTAGAAATGAATTCTTTAGCCTCGGTAGTTATGGGTATAGGAACGTTAATTTTCTGGTAATCGATATTAGCCATTGTCTGCCCTACTGAACCTAGTGGAGCTTTTAAGTCTGCTAAAGCTCTTAAGAATTCGTCTTTTCTCCTATACTCCTCGATTAGTCTATAAAGTGATGCTTTGTCCGTGGATAACTGGGATACGTTAAAATTCTCAAGTTCTCTAACTGGAAAGACGTACTCTATCTGGCTTGCAGGAGGACTCTTTAAAAATGACTCCTCTTCCTTCACAATCTCATTGAACTCATCTATTCTCCTCTTTAAGATTACTATACTCTCAACGTTTTCTTCAGTAGAGCTATTCATGCTATTTAATGGAGTCTCAAGGTTCTTAGGTGATATACTCCCTCCTTCTACTACTTCCGCCCTCCACTTTAGAAGTTGAGTATGTGTTTCGCCTATTCTATTGCTCCATCTTCTGTACACCTTTACAGTCATGGATTTAACGGTATTGTTAAGGTTATCTAAATTCGCTAAAAACTTCGAGATATTATCCTTGTATCCAGATAAGAGTCTCGAAATTTCATTTAACTCTTCCCTTAATTTAGCATATCTAGAATTAATGTCATTAACTACAATAACTCCTACGTTTTTATACCACGATATTCTTGAAGCAGGGAAATAAATGTCATATCTGTTGAAGGTGAAGAAGGAATCCGGAGACATTGCAGCTTTAGTTTTAATATCTCCGAGATCGAAAGTCTCAGCATATTTACTTTGCTGATTTGCTTCAACTACGCCAGAAGTACCTATATCCGATATAAATCTCGCTAGACCTACCGCTATATTAGTATCTATATCTCTAACGGGTCTATCTCTACTTATAATGAAAAATGCTAAGAAGGGATTAATGAGATTTATAGTATTTTCTGCTCCGCTACTTGCCTTCTCATCTTTTGATCTAACGCCATTTTTAAGTATAAACTGCATTTCCTTTATAGCGGAAAATGCATTAACGTGAAATAATTTACCTTCATTTCCTCTAGGTAGCACGCCGAATCCCATCACGTGAGAGTGTCCGGAATGTAAAAATTGAATTTTTATTGGCAAGAATAAATTGGTTTTTAGCATTATCTTGGATTAAATTGGAGTAACACTTAAGTTATGGGAGTAGAGGGTAGTACCATGGCAAGAACATTAAGACACATACCAAACCTGATGTACTACCCTCTTCCCCCAATAGAGGATATGCCGTGGAGGGAAAAATGGTTAACGGAGATCAAGCCCGTGCTGGACGCCATGGATTTGGAGAGGGTTCTGGGCGAGGGCGCGCTGGTTTACTTGAAGTTGTTAATCGTCATGGTGCTCTACTCTTGCTCCTATAGGGACGCGGTGAAAATGGTTAACGTGAACGTGGTCGTGGCCTGGTTCGTGGGGAGGAAGGTGGGGAAGAGCACGCTGCACGACTTCGTGGGCAGGTTGTACGGGGTGAGGAAGAAGTTGTTGGAGATTTCCTTCAAGCTTGAGGAGAAGTGCCTACCCAGTTACCTCCCTGCGAGCGCGCATCTCGTGGACTTCATGGCGTGGCTAGTGGACTCCTTCCTACTGGACTTACCTCCTGGGAAGAGGAGCGTGGAGACCTTTCGGGAGAAGGCGGAGCTGGAGAGGAGGGAAGGTAACCTGGAGAGGGCCAGGAAGCTGCTCTCCCTGGGGAGAACCAAGAGGAGGTTCGAGGGAAGGTGGACCAAGAAGAGAGGGGTCTCGCACTACGGGCTCAAGGCCATAGCCGTGATCTCCGTCTCCCTCTTCGTGAGGTCCATCACGGTGAAGCCGGCCAACTTCTCGGACAAGAGGTTCAAGTCACCGCTCAAGGGGATTAAGATCGCGGACAGGGGATTCTCTCCCTCCCCGACACAGCTCATAGCGCGGGAGAAGCCCTTCACTACCCTGAGGGCCCACGTGGAGTTCTTCGGCACCTACCTGAACGCGTTCTGGAGGCCCTACGGGACCACGACCTGGAGGAACGACGTCTTCCTTCACGTCCTGGGAGTGATCTACAACATCAAGATGTTCCTCGCGATCCAACGGAGGACTCCTCCAGGACGTAGAGCCGTTCAGCTCTGAGACGCGCCTCCTCGCGATCAGGCAACGCTATGCGCGATAGGTAAATCCTCTCGTCTTGATATTTTTCCATTATAAAGTTTTTCTCGGTGATCCAGGTCCTACCCTTCTGGCAATATTAATATTTATCATTCTGTTTATCTATTCGTTCAGATAATTACATTCCGGACACTCTCACGTAAGGTTCTGAATCTCCAGTTATCCTACCTAGCCTACTTATAAAGTCCTTCGTAAAATGAATGAATGAGCCAGAACCAGTACCTCCTCCTAAAGCGGTAAATACTATTAAAAATATACGATTAGTTCTCGTTTTGGCAATTAAATCACTTAACCTTCTGAGGATATCCTCCATCATGGCTTCCTTCACCGTATTATAAGATGCATAACCTATAGCTCTCTTCATTCCAGAGCCTTGAATTACATCAACGTTTAACCCAGCAAGCCAAGGATTATGGCTTATTATATTAGCTGTAGTGAGTGCCTCAAAGTTATTAAAGGTATACAATAGTTTTCCAACTGGTGTATATTCATACTTTTTCCTCAGTCTCGCAATACTTGCTTGGTTCGTATCAAAAGCCACGAATAAGAAAGGATTAGTCCCGTCTTCCTTAATGACGTTTTTTGAAACTAAATAATCTATGAGTGCCTCCAATAGCGCTGTTCCAGTACCTCCTAAGCCTGCTACTACGTAATTTACATTAGGTCTTATAACCTCTGGTATCTCAGGTTTTTTATCAAGTGCCGTAACTATTAAGTCTGGATCCCTAAGTGCGGTTTCATGTAATTCCTTAGCTTTATTAATCTTATCCATGACATTATTGATTTCCTCCTTAGCTTTATTAAGTCTCGTATTAATTTCACTATATTCTTGATTTATGGATTTATAATCTAGTTCTAACTGTTTAAATTCCTTTTGTATTTTATTAAATTGTAAATATTTTCTTATATACATTATAGCTGGGATTACACCAAGCAATATAGAACCTATGAAAAGTGCTAGATAAAGGTAAATGAGGAGAGGTTGAGAAAAATAAGGTTGAAGTGTATAATATATTGGAGTAAAAGGTAGTGCAGTAATAGACCACGCTATCGAGTAAACTATATTTGATATAACTAATATTAGTTCTCTATTTAAAGATTCTCCAGTTAGAACCCATAATACACCATATTCTAGACCCATAAGCACAGCGATAAGGAAACCAGCTACTGCCAACGTAGGCGGAGTTAGCAACGGTGATCCAAATGCTCCTACTATATATACTACTTCTAACATTACCTTTCATCCCCTTATTAGTTTCTTTCTACTCTATCTGCTATTTATATATATCTTATATCAAATGGTTCCAAAGCAACGTTGTTCTGGAACTAATTTCGATGTATATGACAACATTAGAGCAACTCAAGTCTCCTTTGCGAATTGTAATTTGTAAATAATGCGGTTGTAAAAATGTTAATATTGATAATCGTGTATCTCTGCTAGTTAATCATCTTCATTTAGTTAATTTCGTAGTAATCTTTGAAATAAAGTGAATTCGCAACGGATATCTGAATCTCCCCATAAAGTGGACTTGAAGGTTAAAAACTTTCTAGGACGTACAAGGTTTCTGGTATTATCAAGGGAAGATATGATAATTGCTACGACATTAATTATCTGTATGTATGCATACAAATTACAGCATAAGTTAATAATGGAACTAGAAATTTTTACTATAATAAGAAAAGTTCCCAATCACATCTTATATGGGATAAAATTCTATACTCTCAGAATATTATTAATGATTTATAAAATTTAGTACATATCCAATAATTAAATTAATTAAGAGATCACTTAGATCTTCTTAGGAACAGAATTATTATAATTCCCATAATTACAATAATTATTATAGATATAGTGATAATTAATAGCTCTGCTCCAGCACTTAAAGATTTATTAACCACTACTACTGTGGTGGTACCTTCGCTTGTCTGGGTAACGGTAGAGGTGATAGTTTGCCGGTTTACAGTGGTTTGGGTAACCGTAAACGTTGTAGTTACAGTTTGAGTAGGCGTATTACTTATATTTATACCTCCCATACTAGTCCAATTATATTGATCAGTGGTTATTGGCTCTCCTTCAGGATTTAAAACAAAAGATTTCAAAACTGCGTAAACATAGTAAGAACCACTACTTGAGGCTGTATAAGTATAATTAATAGAATTTACGCCAGGATTTAAGAGCAACTGACTTTCAAATGTTGGAGCGCTAGCTGAGGATGCGATTCCGTTACTTATCCATAAATATAGCTGCCCGCTAACTGTTTGATTTAATGGATTAATAATTTTCACAGATATCTTAAATTGAGAATCTATCGATGTATCGATTATATTGTAAATCCACGGCTCAACTCTAGTAAAATTATATTTATTTATACCAGATCTGACATCTATTCTAATTTGACCCCAATATTCTGTATAATTAAGTCCTAAGTTTGGATAATGGTAGACGTAAAGTACGTACGTACCTGGAGAAACATTAAATACTAACTCACCATTAGAATTCATTATAGATTTTGAAATTAATCCAGTAGAATTGTAAAGTAATCCATATACAACACCAGGTACTTTAGTAGCTGATCTATTCAGAACATTAAACACCGAAACTATTGTGGTTGGAGATTGATTTGAGATACTGGGATACTGTATTAAATTAACTAATTTAGGTAAAATTGAATAGATTTCACTTTCTATTTTAGTAGTAATATTGCCACCGAAACTCACTATGTAAGCGTAAAATTCTTGTTCTCCGGGAGTTAATGTTGACGAACTATAGGCCAGGTCAATAATTGAATTATCAATGGTTTGGTTATCAATGGTAAATCGATTTGCCATAGCTTCTATAGTGTTATTTATCGAATCAATTAATATACTTGAATAAGGTGAAGTAGTGTTTAAAAACTCTAAAGTTTGAACAGTTGATGATAATTCATCATAAAGACCCAATTGAGTTAAAGACCCAAAATCATTTCCGTTAATTATTAAATTTGTCTCGTTTTGAAAAATATAGGTCTGTTGGATCACGGATGAGTTAACACTTTTCCCATAAACCCATGGTAATGCTTGCAGCGGAATTATAAATAAACCTATGCCATCCGTTCCTTGAAGAATATGGGAAGGATACTGACTAAGAGTTATATTATATTTGGAAAAATCTTTATAAGAAATAATTATGATAGCGATATTTTTATAGGTAGCGGAGAGTAGTCCCTTACCAAGATAAAGTGAAGAGTTATATATTTTCGTAGGATAAACATCTACAGTTGGTAGAGCTATGAATGATATTTCATGAATGGACCAATTATCATAAGACATATTTAACTCTAAAGGTCCATTTTCCGGATAATTAAACATGACTTGATTATAAGGATACGATAAATTATATACTTGACTTACAGAAAGCTCTGGACCACCACCGCCTGCTAGAATAATTCCCAACATTGTACTATTATAGGGAAAGATCATAGCGGGATCGGCACCAAAAAAATTAGGGGCCATATAAATATTATTTGAATCTGTAATATTATTGTTAATAGTAATTTCTGCATTAGATATTATTATACATAATATGGAAAAGGAAGAAATCATTACCAATATTATCACAATTATTGAGAGTAATGTCCTATAGCTCACATAAACAAGTAGTTTTAAGTTATATATAAATATGTATGCTTAAGAAGGAGTGCGAGCAATTATAGCCTTTTTCTTAATAGACGCGAAGGAAAATGATATTCCCTAATACAAAATATTTCTTGTTGTTTCTATTACTAACTCATTTTTAACATCTTAAGTTAAAACTAGTCCTTTTGAAACTATTATGAAAAAGGCTACATTCATTATACCTACGCTCTTGAATTGAGGTTAGGTTCTATTATTTTGGTTTATCTAAGCATGGGTTTGTAAGTTTCACGAAGTGCTTGAGGAATGTAATAATATGTATTATTTTCCTCCTAAATTTGACAATTATAGCTATAATCATCCCGACTGCAATCACAATATACAAGTAAAGGATAAGAAGGGTCATGTAAGAATTGCTTTCAATAACATAAATTCCATTAATATAGGACGGGACTCCCTTAAAGTTCCCTATAGGCTTTAGAGGCAGTATAGTATAATTCCCAGAGTTTAGCAGTGAAGAATATTTAACAACTAGGCTTATAGCTACATGATAGGTAATATTAGATAGCGTTATAATTCCTTTACCAGAAGCATGGAGAGGAATTTTAATAGGTATACTTAAGTTTCCCGCATCTGTAAGTCTTATTAATAATGGTTTGGAAATATTTCCAGAAAAAGACAAAACACCAGTTATATACCCGCTGAAAACCATATAAACACCTGCCGAGAAAACGGGTGTTGAAATCGATAGATCAGGTATGCCGTAACAGAGAGATCCTAAAGGGTTCACGTTGATTGTCACCAGTTTGCCACCTAAAGTATATCCTAATAGATTGAACTTAGGTACTTTAAGCATCATAGGCATTGACGAATTCGTTAAACTTAAGGTTATATTAACGGTTGAGTTTGGCCTAGCATTTAAGTTTAAAACTTGAATTATCGGCTTATATACTGCACTTACGTAATTGTTTGACGTTATATTAAAGCATATTCTTTGAGGACCTAAATGAAGAGATGAAGAAGCGTGAGGATATATTATAGTCAATGGCAGTGAAATGATTGATAAAATCAATATAGCAACCATTACTATTTTCTCCATCATCATGTATCTTTAGTAGTATCCTTTAAAATATAAATGTTTCCTATTAAATTTTATAGATTTACTTAATATTTACCTTTTAATTGTTTATAACTTAATATTAATATTAACTGATAGTTAATCTAATTTTAATTTGGTTTCAACTTCCGCATTTTGTTTCCAACATAGAGGACTTAGCAACACTTTTATAACACGCTTTAAGAATATTAAGGTGTGGGAGAACTTTCCTTAGCCTCAAAAAAACTCATAGCAACACTACTTAAGAAAGTTGGCATTGATAATGAGGACGTTAACATAAACGAGATAATGATAAGAATGAATAGAACAGAAATAGAAAGAATACTAAATGGGCTGAGTAAGCTAAATATAATAGGTTTAAAGAACGGTACGATAACTAAGGGTAAGGTATACTCTGAAGGAGATAAATATCTCCTATTCCTTAACATAAATAAGATATGCAGTGCCTCTCCTAAAGGAGATAGAGCTCTAAGAATAAACTTCGAAGCAACTCCTTTAGTTAACGGGGTTAAGGAAAGAATTCATCAATCCAATAGGTTCAACGCGGAAAAAGCCTCTAAAGTAATAAGGTTTAATAAGATAACTAGGAAAAATCTGCTGGATGAGAATAAAAGAGGTGAAGGTAAGTGGGAAAAAGAGGTAGATCCTAAGCTCATTAAATTCCGCGTAACATTTGATCCCCCGTTAGAGGTAGGGGAATTGATAAAATACGGGTTCTATACTTGGGATGAAAAATACTTTCCATCAACTATGGAAGAGCTTTATAGAAGATACAATATGAATTACAGTATGGAAGGGATCACAATAGGTCAACCCACCTATTATGCAAAGATTACGATAAATCTACCATGGGTTCCAAAAAACGTGAAGGCGGAAAAAGTTTTAGTAGTCACCTTAGATGGGCCTCATGAGGGAGTAGAGATACAAAGCGAACATAGGTTAGCGGCAGATAGAAATAAAATTACATTAGAACTGTGGCAACCAGATTATGGGACTTACTTTATAAAATGGTAACCACCAAAATGACTATTTTGGGAGTGTTCTCATGCAGCTATCTTATTCAATATTATATAGTAAAATTAAATCAAACTAGAAATTTTCACAATTAGTCGTTTTAATCGAGATGCAGCCAATAGATTAGAACGTTAGTGCTTTCAGAAAGTTTATAGCTTTAGGCAAAGGATATACCACTAGATCATAGTCTAAGAACTTTTCCAAAATACTAGTGTATGGGGTGATGAGGGAGGATTTGTGGATTTGGACAGTCCTGGCTGATGGGGTGCCTTTTTACGAGTTTGGGGATAGGAGTTATGGGACTTTTCGTTATCTCTTGGGTTGGTTAACTAGGAGTGAGGTAAACTATACTGACTACTACTGTGTTTATCAAGTTCTCGATAATCGTGTAGCGGGTAAGAAGTATACTTATCTTGTGGAGAGTCATAATTCTTGGTGTAGGTTGGCGAGGCTGGCTAGGGATACTAAAGCTGTTAATAGGAGTATAAGAATGGCGGAGTACAGTTTAGCCTTGTCAAATGTAATGTACCCTCGCGTGTTTTCAAGAGAGGGAACTCCCTTGAACGAGGCTTACTTGAAGGAAGTACAGTATATTAGATAAACTTGATATAATTTTACTAATACTTCTTGAATAAGATGACTGCATGAGAACACTCCCCGCGTCTCGGCTAGTTAATTGTCTTCATGTAATTAATTTCATAACAATCTTTAAGATGAAGGGAATCCGCAATGGATATCTGAATCCCACGGTAAACCTATACAAACCAATATATACCCATTCTTATACTTTTACAAATCCTCTGATTAACAACCATAAGACGAAAACTTATTTTCATTAAATTTAGAATTCAAATAATATTGGTATAAACATAATATGACTTTAAATAATTTTTAATACAGGCTCGTGAAATCAAACGTAAAAGTAGCCTGCTTATAAATACCTTTAAAAAGATAACTTGACGTTAAAATAAAAAATACTTAGATGAAATAGTATAAATGTTGAATAGCTATTTAGGAGACGCAACGAATTTAGGAGGAACCTTCACGTCTGATTTAACCTATAAGTTCGATTTTTTGAAAGGATTTAAAAGTGTAAAAGTTCGAGCCTCAATGCGATCAAAACGAATCAAAGTGAAATAATTGAATGTATATAAATGATACTCAATATTTCAATTAGACAGAAAATCCTTGCGACCACAATTTGTTAAATAAATTACGATAAATCCATAAAGGAATTGAAAGAATAATGTAAGCTTTCCATTAGAACTGTACTTATAACTGGATAAATCCGACTCTGGGACAAAAACTTTAGATACCCCTTATTTTGTATTATGAACACGTTAGTATTTTGGAAAAGTTCTTAGACTATGATCTAGTGGTATATCCTTTGCCTAAAGCTATAAACTTTCTGAAAGCACTAGTGAATAAGAAGTTAACTCAGAAAGACTTCGACAATTTCAAGGAGTCAATAGAGGACTTGATCAAGTTGTACAAGGAAAGTAGGCTCAGTAAGATAGAGAACTCTGAGGAGAGCGAAGAAGAGAGGTTAGCCAGATTAAGGAGATTCGGTCGAGAGCTAAGGCAAGACTTGGAGGAGGCAAAGTTCGTCAAGATCAAGAAAGAACAAGGGAGAAAGAGCAAACTAACCCCACAAGAGAAGGCATACATACTGATAATCAGGGAATATCTAGGGACTTTGAGGGGAGAAGCTTGATTGGTCTTGAAGTGTTAAGATACATGTCAATAGTAATAGATAAAGGGTCTAAAACTTGCATAGTTAAAGGTATTCCAGAAGAATCATAGTACAATCGTTTATAATGGGTGATTCACGGATCCTTTGCGATTTCAATTTGTGAATGATATAGATGTAAAAAATATTAACATTAGTAACTATATATCTCTATTAGTCGGTCATCTTCATTTAGTTAAATTCATAGTAATCTTTAAAATAAAGTGAATTCACAACGGATATCTGAATCGCCCAATAAACTCCTATTTTTGTAAAATTCATGATTGTTCATTTATTAAGAGAAAATTATTGTATAAAACGGATTCTACTGATAATATTTGACGCTACCACTAAACAGTTTCAATAATTTCTCGTTAGAGTGTTTATTGGATTAACTTTTTCGCTTCACTGTAGATTGTATTTACGTTGGGTATTACCGCATTTTCTAAAGGCTCTGAAAAGGGTATTGGAACGTCTGGAACTGCAAGCCTGGATATGGGGACTTTAAGATCCTTTAATGCCTTAGACTGTATTCTGAATGCTATCTCTCCAGTTACACCATAGCTCATATAGTCTTCGTCTACAATTAGCACTCTTCCGGTTTTCCTAGCTGACTTTATTATGGTTTCTTCATCTAACGGGACGAACGTTCTTACGTCTATTACTTCGGCTGAAATTCCCTCTTTCTGTAGCATTTCCGCAGCCTTCAAGCTTCTATGGACCATTAAGCCGGCGGAAATTATGGTTAGATCAGTTCCTTCTTTTCTGATGGCTGCTTTGCCGAATTCGATCTCATAAGGTTCTTCTGGGACCTCTTCTTCATTCCCTTCAAATGGTAAAAATGGTAGTCCAGTTAATAGTTTATGTCCGAATATTATGACTGGGTTGTTGTCTCTTAGTGCCTTAATTGTAAGACCTTTAGCGTCATATGGTGTTGAAGGTACTATCACCTTAAATCCTGGTAAGTGGGCGAAGAGTGAATATAAAACTTGTGAGTGCTGTGAGGAATCACCATAACCTCCTCCTATTGCCGTAATTACAGTAATTGGCATGGGATATTGACCTCCACTCATGTAATAATTCTTTGCCATATGGTTGAACATTTGATCGAATCCCGCACCTAGAAAGTCTACGAACATTAATGAAACAACTGGGTGTAAGCCAGAGGAAGCAGCGCCAACGCTAATGCCCATAAATGTTTGTTCAGTAATGGGTGTATCGATAACCCTTTTTCTTCCAAACTTATCAAAAAGTCCCATAGTAAATCCGAAGACTGCCCCCCAATATGTTACGTCTTCTCCCAGTACCACAATTCTGTCGTTTCTCTCCATCTCTTGTCTTATTCCCTCGGCAATGGCTTGTGCGATTCCCCTTATTTTCATGCGAAGACACCTCCGAATGCGTCAGTTAGCTCTGGGTACTTACTATTTATTGCGAAATCTATTGCCTCTTGAACTTGCTTTCTTGCCTCCTCTCTGAGTCTAGCTAGAATGTCGCTGTCAGCGTAATTTAGACGTAATAGTCTGTTTTCTAATCTCCTTATAGGATCTAATGAGCTCCAGAACTCCACTTCCTCTTTAGTTCTATATTCCTCTCCGTCTCCTTCAAAATGTCCTACATACCTATAAGTTAAAGCTTCAATTAATGTGGGACCAAAACCTTTCCTTGCTCTCTCTATGGCTTTTTTAGAAGTTGAGTAGACGTCTATTACATCCATTCCGTCAACAAGATATGATGGGACGTTATATGCTAAACCTCTCTGATAATGGAAAGTGGTGGACATAACGAAGGATTTAGGTGTAGAATCAGCGTATTTGTTGTCTTCTATAACTATTATTAATGGTAATTCCCAAGCACTTGCTATATTTAGAGTTTCAGCGAAGGTACCATGATTGGCTGCACCTTCACCGGCAAATGATATTGCCACGTTATCTTTTCCTAGATATTTAAACGCAAAGGCAGCGCCAGCTGCTTGAGGAAAAGAAGCTCCTACAATTCCGCTACATGCAAAGTTCTTAGATTTATCGAACAGATGCATGTGCCCTCCTTTTCCTTTGCAGAGTCCAGTAGCTTTACCTAAAATTTCCGCTGCCAATCCCTTTAAGTCAACGCCTTTGGCAATAGCGTGATGATGGGGTCTGTGGGTGCTCACTACTACATCTTCGTCTCTAATATCGTATAACGTACCAACTGCAACTGCCTCTTGCCCTATTGATAGGTGCATCTCTCCCCTAATTCTACCGGATGCCATATTGAAGGGATTCTTTCCCTCATGGTAAATTTTCCTTATGGACTCTTCGAAGTATCTGATAATTAGCATTCTCTTATACATGTTTAGTAAATCACTAGCCTTTAATCCTGCGTTCTCAATTATATAGGATAAATCTTTAAGTGATGGTTCGGGTTTTATAATCATGTTTGTTAATATAGATTATTTACCTAATAAATCTTTCTATAATTTACTTTATAGTATTTTTGAATATTATTGAGTCTAATTGTATATATTATTTCGTAATAATCCATATCTGGTGAGGAGAACTAGTGGTTTAATTGAGTGTGGACAATAATTTCATTCATTTGAAATTTAGTTTAAATTCAGCTAATACCACTTTCGCAAAATGTTTTAATTACGTAATAAAATTTTTGGAAAAGATTCTTTTTTTTTTTAAAATTACTATATCTTCTTCTTGTTAAAAGCTAAATTATATATCGAATTGAAAATAAACGGATACTTTATATGATTTATATTGATAAAAAGTAATAAATCTGTTATCAACACTGATGTACTACTATAGTTTAGGTTTTTCTATCTCAAGGCTTGTATTAAGTGAGCTACCCCCTCATAAATGAGGGAGCTTCCTGCTTCACAGCCCCACCTTGCCAGAGTACTGGTAGAGGGCGGAGCTCCACACTAAGGGTCGCTCCGACCCCGATCCACGTAAGATGTTAAGAGAAGCATTATAGTCACGATCTGCAATCCAACCACAGTTGGGACAAACGAAAACACGATCAGATAGAGACAAGTCATTTTTCACATACCCGCACCTAGCACAAGTTTTGGAAGTGTATGCAGGATTAACTAGGATGAGTTTCTTTCCGTATTTTTCCAGCTGATACTTCAGCACATCCCTCAACTCACCAAATCCCACGTCACTCAGCCTCCTCCTCAGAGACCTCAAGGACTTACCCACAAGTTGTTTAGCGTGAATACCCTCCATCACCACAACGTCATAATGCTCAGCAAACCACTTACCCAACTTCATGTAAAGATCCGTTCTTAGATTCTTCAAATGCTCATAAGCCCTAGCAAGCTTAACCTTAGCCTTAAACCAATTATGAGAGAGGAACTTCTTCCTTGAAAGTTCTCTGTGTAGATGCTTCACTTTCCATAACGCCTTTTCAAGAGGTCTCAAATTAGGAAAATACTCACCATCTGACGTTACTAACAACTTTTCTACACCAACATCTATCGCCACTACCTTACCAGTGTTAGGTAACTTGGGGAATTCGTGATCAACTACGAAAGTGATGTATATCCTCTCAGATCTTGTTAGCTTCACTATCACCCTCTTTACTTTGTCAAGGGGAAAGTCCCTGTGTATAATTACCTTGAATGTACCAAGATTTGATAGTTTAAGCGTTATTAGTTTCTTCTTGCTTCCTTTTCTTATTTCTCTAACTTGAAGTATTTTCCAACCATACTGGGGATAGACAAGGGAGTAGTATTTATGAGGTTTCTTTTCTTTTGGGAAACGTGCTAAACCTTCGAAAAACCTCTTCTTAGCTTCGTAGTAACGGTCAGCTATTTGTTGAACTACTTGCGAGTAGAGTTGCTTATACTCATCATCTTGTTTTCTCAGATCTAGAGCCAACTGTCTTAACTCAGTTTGTGTAAGCCCTTTCCCATCCCTTTGGTAAAAGTATATGTCTGCCCACCTTAAGGTGTTATATACCTCACATGCTAACTTCAACTGGGCTTTTAACGCCCTAAGGGTTTGTTCGTCAGCGTAAGCACGGAAGCGAAACCCTAAGGTGGGCATTGATGTGTATTTCGTTATTTTCCTATTTTTAACTTTTCTACAAAGGGATCCATCTCAAAGAGAAGTTTTCCGCCCCCTTTGAACCCCCGTCTGTTATAATAATAAAAAGACCTTTTTGTTATATATATATATTTATGGAAAAGTTAGCTACACTTGGTTCAGACAAATCAGTTACAACAATTAACGCGATAATGACAGAACTATTAACTGACCTAAAGCCCACACAAATTATCATTTTAAGGGAATCTCCACCACATAAAAGGATAGAGGATAATTTAAAGAAGGCATTAAGTTACTTAGGAATTAACGTTGAAGTAAAGGACATTGTAATAGGTGAAGGTGTAAAGACGTGGAGGGAGAAAATTTCGGAATATGATCCGGACGTTTTAGACATTACGCCGGGTAGAAAATACATGGCATTAACTACCGCTAACTACTCTAAAGCTAGGGAGGTAAGATATGTTTATCTAAAGAACGAGAATGAGGGGTACAGGGTATTCGGTTACGTACCCTTTAATGAGATAAAGATATTTAACATGAGAAACGGGGAAGAAATCAAGTTTAGACACTTGCCTCTTACTACAGCGGGAGACGAACTGGACTCAGAACTTGATATTGAGTCACTAACGGCTCTTTATAATATTCTGAGCCTTCATGGGGAAGTTAAGATAAAACTTGGTGACAATAATTACATTGATGATCAGAAGGGAGATGAATTTATAGAATTGTGCAAAACGAGAAGTGGTATGAGAACCTTTCGGGAAGAGGAGAAGATACTGGATATTATTAAGAAGGAAGATGCGCTCTTCGTAGCCGATACTAACGTTTATATAAGTTTAGGAAATAGGATCAAAAGACTATTTTACGATAGGGAGAAGGGGTTTAGATTAATACCGTCAACTTCAGTATATAGGGAGCTGAAAAGTAAGACACAAGGTACCCAAAAGGATCCTAATTTAATAAAATTCATATTGGGTTTACAAACCTTTAAGGAAGTTCATCTCCCATCCATAAGTCAATTAGAGGATAGGCTTAAAAATCAGAGCTACGGAGATGTGGAGCTTAAAAAAGAGGTAAATAGGCTGAAAACGGCGATTCCAACTAATGTTTACCTTGTCACGATGGATCAGTCATTGGGTTTAAGCGCTTCAACGGAGATTAAACCTATCGTTCTCAAGACTACGACTTATCACGATAGGTTCGACATGGGCGAATACTTAAATTGTTTAAGTTATTATCATCAATATTATAATTATAAGAATGGCTTTAATGCTAAAATTAACAAGCAGTTGATCCTTGAGCTAAATGGAAATAATGTAGTTAAGATTACTAACACTCTTACTGGAGAGCCAAAAGTTGATATAAAAACCTTAGATAAAAGGTACAACTACGCAAAAGTACTAGAAGTTCTTAAGAACACTATCTCTCAATGATATCATAAAGTTCTTTTCATGAATTGATTAGTTGAACTGTTGAATACTTTTCCTCTATCATATCGGTAGTCGGTATACATTGTTATATGATACTGTAGATATATTGAATAATTTTCTTCCTAAATACTATTATCTTCATATCAAATAGTGATCAGATTCACTAGTATTTCCGGAAAGTTCTTAGACTTCAATTTTATCTAATCCTAGGTATGTTATTGCATTAAGATTAAATCTATACTTATTTTCTTTAAAGAATTGTTTAATACAGTTTTTAACGTCTTCTATCGTATAGAATATTTTATTGCTCATGTAGTTCTTGAGGGACTTGAAGACCGCCTCAGCCATATTAAGCTCAGGCGAGTAAGGAGGAGTAAACACGGGATGAATACCCTTCCTGCGACAAACCTCAAGCGTACCCTTAGTCTTGTGAGGAGAGTAATTATCCATGACCATGTAAACCCTACCACTACCCACACGCCTCTTAAAGTACCTCAAGAAATACTTAACGGATTCAGAGTTAGGCCTTTTAGCAAGAGAAACCACTACTTCGCCGGTCCAAGCGTTTATAGCTAGAATAACATAGATTGAGGAAAAACCTATATTGACGCGCATTACGGGCTTACTGCCAACCTTAGCTAGAACCTTCTTAATTGACGTGCTAATTACTGTCCTACACTCGTCTAGAAAGAACAGTGCCTTTCTTTCCAATTTCTTTATTTTTTTTTTTAAAATCTTCCCACTTGTCCTTTTCTGCTTGGATGTTGGTAGGTCTGGGTTTTACTAGGTTGTATCCTAGTTCGTGGACTAGTTCGTATAGTCTGGATTTCTTGTATTCTATTCCTTGTTCTTGTAGTGCTATCTTGAGTGTTTTCATTGTCCAATATTCTTGTTGTATTCCGTATTTTTGGGGCTTATCTTCCAGAATTTGTTTTATCTTTTCCTCTTCTACTTTTCTGGGTCTTCCTGATCTGGGCTTGTCCTTTAGTCCATCAAGACCTTCTTTCTTGTACTTGCCAATCCACAATTTTATCGTGGAATAGCCCTTGTTAAGCATTTTCGAAACTTCTTTCTCCGATTTACCATCAACTACGTGCAGCTTCACTGCAAGAATCCTCTCCTTAATTCTCGCGTTCTTCTCTTCCTTATAAGCTTGAACCAAATCTTGCATAGTTCAATCTGGTAATACTAATCTATAAACTTTTCGGAAACACTAACGATTATCAATATTAACATATTATTTTTACAATTGCATATTTATAAATTACAATTCGCAAAAGACATCTGAATCGCCCAAGTATATTTTTGAACGATAACCATAAAAGAGGGATTTAACCAATTAGCATTTTGTGTTAAGAAATATAATAGTGGGTTGGATAGGTACTTTTCTTCAGTTGTTTTTAAGACTAAGTTGGGGAGTTATATCGTTGCCAATTGCCTTACTTTTTCACTTAAACTCTATCCAAATTGGGCTAGTGGCAACAGCGTTTTATATAGGTTATGTATTGTCTTCAATACCTTGGGGTTTAATTATAGATAGAATTGGTCCAAGTAGAGCTGTGGAGTATGCGTCAATTATCTTAGTAGGGATGAATCTATTACTTTTCCTCTACCTTACAGACTACACTATCTTACTTATAGCCTATTTGATAGAGGGGCTGATAACAGCTTCCATATTTCCATCAGCTATGAAAATAGTCGCAGTAAGTTATTCTCACAGTTCAAAGTTCACATTTTACGTGGCACTGGTTGAAAGTGCTGGACCAATTACTATCATTACTTTAGGTATTATAGCGAGTTTCCTACTACATTTATGGAGATTTATTTACTTAGCCATGGCAGTAAGTTTCGGACTAATTGCTATTTTGAGTCATTTCAGTAGGATAAGCGTTAGTGGAACTGAAATCAAGAGATCGTTTAGGGTGATACTTAATAGGAAGATTACCATGGCAACACTGGTCAGATTAGGAGAGCTGTGGTCCACATGGGGAACAACAACTTGGATTTTCCCGATGTTAGTACTTTACAGAGGTATTTCTCCCACATTGTCAGCCTTATTTCTTCTTCTTTTTGGAGTTGGTCAACTAGTTGGTATTCTAAGTGTAGAGAAACTTGTTGAAAGATTTGGTGACAGTAACGTCATCTTGATAAATTTGATAGGCTTTATCATATTAACGTTTTTAATAATTTTCTCAAATGACATTGATATACTTCCAGAGGCCTTCCTATTAGGTATTTTCTCTTTCTCCTATAGACCTCCAACTGATTCGTTAATAATGAAAATAGCTGGTGAATCTAGTGCCGGGACCTCAATAGGTTTCGCTAACGCTGTATCCCAAATTGGGACCATGATCGCTCCATCCTTTGTGGGATTGGTACTGTATTTAACTCATAGTTTTTCCATATCAATGCTAGCTTTGGACGCCGGGTGTGTAATATCTATCGTTTCACTTTTATCGTTGAAAGATTTATAGTAGTCAATATATTATATTAAAACGTGAATTTAGGTAAAATCATAGGCTTAGTAGTATTCATTTCATTACTAATCGTCCAGTTCGCTATCCTTAATAACCCAATCAATTTAGTCCAAACTTCTTTTAACCAGGTTAATTCCATTATTATTCCGTTATTCACATCAGAACCAAAAATAGGGTTAATCATCTCCCATAATGAGTTAATCTTAACCTTTAATAACACACTTGACTTACCGATAACCTTACTAAATATTACCGGGGAGTACACTTACTTATCAAAACCCGTAACAATCAATCCAAATGAGGTAAAGAACGTTAGTGTAGTAGTTACTAATTTTAAAATGTTTGAGATGGCAGTTAAAGATAATTCCTACAACTTAACTATGGTGATAAAGATTTTCAATACGACTTTCTCCCAAAGTGAGATAATATGAGAGGTAGGAAAATCACGTTAATGCTAATTACAAGTATGTTGTTAAATATATTAGTAGCACTCCTCCCTAGCTATTGGTGGTATTATTCTGCTGGTGGAATGGTGACAATTAAAGATAGTCTCTTTTCATTTTATCTAGAATTCTTAGGAAGAACATTAGAAATTGGCACAATAATAAACTATATTTTATTTGCCTTTAGATTTTATGTAATAAGTGTTTCACTCTACTATATTTATCTAGCCTTGAAAAAGGAAATAATTAAACACTACCTACTGATAACTTGGGTGAGCTATCTTTACATATTAGACCCCTTGATATTTTACTTGCTATTTAATAACGTAGTTAACTACTTTACCCCAGTTAAATACCCATTGTTTATAATAGGGAGTGAGAATATGAGTATAGTGTACAAAAACGTTATTGTAACAGTTCTGGTAGAAAGCTATCCCACAATTTATTACTGGATAGCTCTATTTGCAGGTACCTTTAATCTAATTTCAAGAATTATAACTGGTAGATTATCTTAGCTTACTTAGAATGTATCCTTGTACCTTTAGGTAAGGTTCAGTGTATAATATTTTCTTGAAGGGAGAATAATATATTCTTAATTTTATTAAGGAGAGAAACATTAGAATAACGATTTTCATTAACTTCCTAGATATCTTACTATCACTCTCGTCATGAATATAATTTATTTCAACTTCCTTTATTTTATAATGTCTACGCTTAAATGCGTAAATTAGGTTAACGTCGAATAGAAAATCATTAATTATTAGTTCATCCAATACGCTTACAACCTTTTCCCGGTTTACTAGCTTAACACCTGCTTGGAAATCAGAAAACTTCAGTAGAGAAGGAAAGAGGATCTTTGTTAACACTATAAACGCCTTATGCAGAAATCTCCTCTTTAATGGCATGCCTATAATTTTCCTCCTAGGTATGACCAGATCTGCGTCAGTACTCAGGATTTTGTTCAATTCCTCCTCAGTTATGGGGAAGTCGGCGTCCAATAGTAAAACTCTCTGGAAATTGCTTTCAGTAATTCCCCTCTTTAGTGCCATTCCTTTACCAAGTCTCTCCTTGCTTATTATGAGCTTCACTGGAAATTTCTTTACAACCTCTGGTGTATTATCATGTCCGTCAAACACTACAACTACTTCAGCATTAGGTAGTGTTGATGATATTTTCTCTAACGTCTTACCTATTCTTCTTTCCTCATTAAATGCCGGTATGATAACTGAAATCATCTTTAGTGACTCCTTACAAGTTAATAATAAAAGGATTTTGGGCGAAGATCTATAATACTTATATAACATATCTCGTAAATAAAATAGAGAAGAACAATCTATACATATCTATATAAATAGCTGTATCTTCTATTTCTATATAAACTTGCATGTAATCCTAAATTCATCCATAGTATCTAGTACGACATCGTGAAACTCTGAGTTAATTAACTCGCACAGAAAGGGCGAATAACTAAGAATCTCTTCCATTTTTACTATTTTCATTTCCAATAAGGGTTTTAACGTAACATACCAAGATAGTGCCCTTACGACTTTATTATCGTCTTTAAGCATTTCAAGGAAGTACCTTTTTCTACTAATTACCTCCTCTAATGTTAATCTTCCACTTATAATGAATTCTGGAACACTATTCCAAGCTCTATATCTTGTACCGGTATCGTGAAATGATAAGAGTTCTAATAGGAACTCCTTATCCTTAACGTTCAAAATAACGTAATTCCAAGCTTCATGTTTAATATCCTTATCCTTGTCTGAGAGGAATTCTTTAATTAAACTTAAAGGTAAATTTGAGGAATTCCTCAAAATATTGAGAACCTTTTCCTTCTCCATTTCCAATACTCATTTAGCATTAAGCCCTTTATTTATTACTGAACTTTACTGCCAATAATGCGTGAGCTAAGGCACCTAATTTTAGCACGTCCTCATCTACACAGAACTTAGAGCTGTGATTGGGATATATGCATCCTTTCTTTTCGTTTCTGGTTCCCAGAAAGAAATACGTTCCTGGAGCCTTCTGTAAGAATCTGGAGAAGTCCTCCGCTCCTAGCACTGGCTCTGTCTCAACAACTGTTGATATTGAAGATAGAATTTTCATTACCTCATCAGTTACCTCAGGGTTATTTACGGTAGTTGGATAGACGTCTTCCATGAATTTAACCTCACAAGTTGCACCATAGATTCCACATATTGACGAAACTATTCTTCTCATATAGTCCTTAGCCTTACTTCTAACGTTCTCGTCTAAACTTCTAATTGTTCCCTGCATTTCGGCATCATCTGGTATTATGTTATCCTTTGTACCTGAATGTATTGTAGTAATGGATATGATAAAGGGTTGAACTGGATCAATTTGCCTTGCTGTTATGCCGTAGATTGCGTTAGCTATTTGTAAGGATATAAAAATTGGGTCAATAGTCTCATGAGGAGCAGAACCATGACCGCCCTTCCCGTGAACGATTATCTTGAATGCGTCCGGCGTAGCCATTATAGGGCCTTTTCTAGTTGCGAAAACTCCAGAAGGATAACTACTCGATATATGTATTCCAAATACATAATCTACACCGTTCATAACTCCAGCCTCAATCATTGGTTTTGCTCCTCCTAATCCTCCATCCTCCTCTGCCGGTTGGAATATTAACCTAATTTCACCACTGATTAAATCTTTATTCTTAACTAACAGATAAGCTCCACCTAAGAGCATTGCTACGTGAGTATCATGACCACATGCGTGCATTACTCCCTTAACTTTGGATTTAAATTCTAGATCAGTGTTCTCCTCTACCGGAAGGGCATCCATATCAGCTCTCAAAGCAACAGTCTTTCCTGGTTTACTTCCCCTAATCTTACCAACCACTGCTGTGGGTAATCCAACGCCTTCTTCCACTTCTACTCCCAATTTCCTTAACGTTTCCGCTACTAGTTTAGAGGTGTTATACTCCTTGTAGGAAAGTTCCGGATACTCATGGATTTTCCTTCTAATTTGAATTATCCAGTCCTCTATTTCTCTTACGTCATTTTTTAACTTCTCAACTAAATCCATAAGAGATTTAGCGAGCTAAGAATAAAAAGCTAATCCATTAATAAAAGTTAGCCGGAAAATCTTTAGTACCTAAAGGATTATAAAGTAGGATAATGAATAAATTATATATTGTGCTTCCGGTAATTGTGATAATAGCCATTGGCGTTATGGGGGGAATCATTTACTTGCATCAACAGTCTCTCAGCGTTAAACCCGTAACTACAACCGAATTTTCCACTACAACTAGTACTTCGACTACAACAAATGCAATAACCACTACCGTAACACAAACAGTAACTTCCATTACTTCATATAATCAATTAATCTATGTCACCTCCTCTGCTAGTTCTCCTACCCCAGTCTATTTGAACAATTCAACTATACCGTCGTTCTACCTTGAAGTAAATATGTGGAATGCTAAAAACTATAATGGCAACTACACTATGGTATTTAATCCGCTTACTCGTACACTCTCTGTTAGCTTTAACTTAACACAAGTTAAACCATTGGAGTGGACTAACGGTTATCCTGAGATTTATGTAGGAAGAAAGCCTTGGGATACTGCATATGCTGGTAACATATTCCCAATGAGGATAGGTAACATGACACCGTTCATGGTCTCATTTTACATAAACTTAACTAAATTAGATCCATCAATAAATTTTGATATTGCATCTGATGCGTGGATAGTTAGACCTCAAATTGCATTCAGCCCCGGAACTGCTCCAGGCAATGGAGATATTGAGATAATGGTCTGGTTATTTAGCCAAAACCTACAACCAGCAGGAGAACAGGTTGGGAAAGTTGTCGTCCCAATCTACATTAATCACACCTTAGTTAACGCTACTTTTCAAGTCTGGGAGATGAAAAGTGTTCCATGGGGAGGATGGGAGTACATAGCCTTTAGACCAGATGGCTGGAAAGTTACAAATGGTTACGTTAGCTATGAACCCAACTTGTTTATTAAAGCGTTAAGTAACTTTACAAGCTATAACATTACAAACTATTATCTAACGGATTGGGAGTTTGGTACAGAATGGGGCACCATGACTTCTAACGGTACGGCATACTTCTCGTGGACCGTATCCAACTTTTCTGAAACTCTCCTCTAAACAATATAAGACTCTAAGACCTTTTTAACCATTTATACCTCAAACTAATATAGCATGGTTACATATACTGATAAGGATAGGATCGTGGCTGGAGTACCCTTAGGAGGAATTGGTACTGGGAAACTGGAAATTGATAATAAGGTAAGAATAACAAACATCACAATAAGGAACAATTGGGGAAATCCAATTAAGTTACTAAGGGGGTTCCACATATATATTAAGCCTAAAGATAAAAGGGGATTCCTATTCCAGAAAGATAGTGGATTATACAAGGTAAGTGAGTTT
Source organism: Saccharolobus solfataricus (assembly GCF_900079115.1). Classification (NCBI taxonomy): domain Archaea; kingdom Thermoproteati; phylum Thermoproteota; class Thermoprotei; order Sulfolobales; family Sulfolobaceae; genus Saccharolobus; species Saccharolobus solfataricus. The sequence goes on along the minus strand of NZ_LT549890.1, from coordinate 1,281,556 downwards.
CGTGGAGAAATACTCTATGAAGGTAAATACCCTGTTGTTACAGTAAAGGGAAAGAATGACGACGTTGAAGTAGTGTTGGAGGCTTTTTCATCAATAATCCCTCGTGACGTGAAAAATTCGTCCTTACCTGCAGTAGGAATTAGTCTAAGAGTTAAGGGTAGTAGGGAGGGGATAGTTGCAATTTCCTTCCCAAACATCGTAGGTAGTGTAAGCATTGGGAGATTAAATGAGAGAATAAGGAACGGGGTAATTCATAAAAACATAAAGGCGAATGATTACGACCCAGCTAAGGGAAATACCTCGTTAATATCAGAGAATGTAAGTAAGATAATAACGCAGTACAACTTGAAGAGGAAACCAAGCGAGACAATAAACTTCTGGTTATCACAATATGAAAATGAGGAACCTTGGGTGAAACTGGATAGGGAGGAGGAAGTAACTGATGATCCTCATGAGGTAACCGGTCATAGGGATGATCCGGCAAGTATTCTAATATCCAACTACTCAGAAGGGGATGAAATAAGATACGTATTCGCTTGGTACTTTACTGGTAAGCACGTGTTTTACCCCTACGGGCATTATTACGAGAACTTCTTTAAAGATTCGTTGGAAGTAGCAAAGTATTTTTTAGACAACTTTAATGAGTTAAGAAACAAAATTTTCCATAATATCGTAAACGTAAAGGACTGGTTAGGAGACGCCATAATAAACAGCGCATATATCCTCTCCTCCAATACTTGGTTAGATGAGAAGGGTAGGTTTGCGATTTACGAAGCACCACAGAACTGTCCATATTTAGGTACTATAGGCGCTTGTTATGAGTTTGGCTCACTTCCAGTGATTCTTATGTTTCCAGAGTTAGAAAAATCGTTTTTGAAGTTGTTGATTAGACATATAAGAGAAGATGGTTATGTTCCTCATGATTTAGGCTATCATTCCTTAGATTCTCCCATTGATGGTACTACTTCTCCTCCCAGATGGAAGGATATGAATCCGAGCTTAATACTCCTAGTGTATAGGTACTCAGTGGTGTTTCACCAAATTATTTCATTTGAAAGATATAATATTAGCACTTTCAAAAAGAGATTGATATAGAGAAAAACAATAAAATTATTATGAAACATAACATGTTAAAATAATTTGCAAAAAATATAGCGTACAATTCTAATAATAAGAGGAGAATTCTGAATTTTTCTCACGTGGTGAAAACGACGTGCATAGTCTCCTCTGAACACCGAGAAAGTTAGAGAAGCTTGACGAATGAATCGAAGGACAAACCCTTCTTACACGTGGACTTGAAGTTAAAGAGAAGATGATTCACTAGATTCCACGCAGAATCCAGAACCGTGTAATAGAGGAACAAGAAGATCTTATTACTCAACTTCCTAACATACCTTATCCTTGCCTTCCTAACCTTGAAACCCTCCTCAACCTGCCACCTCAACCTATAGAGTTCAGCCAGTTCATAGGGATCTCCCTCGAAGTTCGTCACGAACATAAAGTGCCTCGGCTTTCCCTTAACGTAAACCACATCGTAATAATAAAGCCCTTCAAATTTCAAGACCCTATACGCAACGTAAACCCTGTCCTTAACCTCGTATCTCTTCTCAACTAATGGAACGTTAGATAGTTCCTTGAATCCCTTCAAGTTCGACTTTCCTCTCACAATGGTCTTCACGGGCATTTCCTTGATGACCCCTAGGTTCAAGAATCCGGCGTCAGCTACAACGTAATCTATTTCCATGTATTGGCTTACTTCCCTCACGCTCCTGAGTAGGAACTGTGATGGACTGTCGCTTCTCAAATCTGCTACCTCCACTAGGAGGGGTAACCTTAAGGGATATACGAGGTCCAAGGATCTCATCTTTACTCCTTTTCTCTTCCAGTTGTAGAGTAGAAAGCCCTCTGCTTTTTCTTGTTCCTTTTCTCCCACGGTTAATCCGGTCTCATCTACAGCGACTACGTTGATCTCTCCCTTTACTTCTCTGTAGATTGGGTAGAACTTGAAGGTTCTCTGACCTTTACTAATTACTTTCTCGCCTCGTCTTACTACCTTCAAGTAGTATTTTCCTCTGTTTCCGGTTAGCAAGGATGGTGCTGCTTTCACTATTTCCGGGTCTAGATCTTGAGAGATAACGTTAATATTGTTTGTTGCTAAAGTTATAGCGAGGGACTTCAGCTCCGTTTTGGATACTTGTATGGTTTGCATAACGGAGTTATGGAGTCCCTCGCTTTAACCTTTTCTTGTTCATCTCGTCCTTCCACCTACTTTCCTCTATTGATAATACTAGACAAATGGTATTACTCTTTATATATAAACTCGTTTTCTGTTAGTTTCTTCAACAAATATGAAAATTTTTTGCTTCTTGTGTTGAAATAAGCCGATTTTTCTAACTCCGCTCTGATATTTTTCTCTTCCATAGAAATTGTATCATTTTGAGTAAAATTGGTGAAACACCACTGATAGGTACTTTAAGTTCACTAACGATATTGAATTCTTGAAAGAGGTTTACCCAATTCTAGTTAAGGTCATGGATTGGGAATTAAGGCAGTGTAAGGGGAATTTACCATTCATGGAGGGAGAGATGGACAATGCTTTTGACGCTACCATCATTAAGGGTCATGATAGTTATACTTCCTCCCTTTTCATTGGGTCTTTAATTGCTATGAGGGAGATTGCAAAGTTGGTTGGTGATAGTAATTATGTTGATTTTATCAGTGAAAAGCTAAGTTCTGCCAGAGAAGCGTTTAGAAGAATGTTTAATGGCAGGTATTTTAAGGCTTGGGATAGTGTTGATAATGCGTCATTTCTTGCCCAATTGTATGGCGAGTGGTTTACTACACTAGTAGGACTAGAGGATATTGTAGAAGAGGACATAATAAAGAAGGCGTTAGAGAGTATTATAAGGCTTAATGGTAACGCTTCTCCCCATTGTGTTCCTAACCTCGTGGACGATAATGGTAAGATTGTTGGTTTGAGTGTTCAAACTTACTCCTCATGGCCTAGAATGGTCTTCGCCATCTGCTGGTTAGCTTATAAGAAAGGTGTTGGAGACTTAAGCTTTTGTAAGAAAGAGTGGGATAATTTGGTTAAAAACGGTATGGTATGGGACCAGCCATCAAGGATAAATGGCTATAATGGAAAGGCGGAAATGAACTATTTGGATCATTACATTGGTAGCCCTAGTCCTTGGAGCTTCCTATTCTAGATAGTATTTTATTTAAACCCTCTAGGAGTTCTTCTACGTTTTCCACATCACTTAGCATTTCATTTACTAAATTTCTAAGTACTTCATTAGCTTCTAATAACACTTGCCTGCCCTTTGGTGTTATTTCCACAATTACGATTCGTCTATCTTTACTGTCCCTTATCCTCCTAACCAATCCCTTGGCTTCCAATTTATCCACTGCTGCAGTTATTGCTGATTGAGTTACGAAATATCTGTTAGCAAGATAAACCATTGATCTAGGTTCCTCAGATGTGGCCTTAAGTATTGAAAAGTCCAAGTAGGATAGGTTCATTAACTTACCTAGCCTGTTGTTAAACTCCTTTATTGATCCTCTATAGATTTTAGCTATAGTATTCATTAATTGGAGTTTTTCATCTATTTTTTGCATTTATTTCACCACCATCTTGTTGTTCTGCAATAACTCTCCTACCTCTTAAAGCCGAGGCAATAGCTGCAATGAAAGTTAAAACTGAACTTATGTAGAATGCTTCCCTTAAGGCTATCATGAAGGATGGTGCAATAACTGTTGGGAACCAATCGTGCTGTTCCATTACCGCTACGGCTTGTGGTGGAACAGTTATCTGTGGGGGTAGAGATGAGAGAATTGTCTTAACTGGGTCATATCCTAAAAATGCCGCAAATAGGGCACCAGTTACCGGTATCTTTTGCATTAATGGAGCTAATTGAGGAGCTCCGGCTTGAGTTACCGCATTTGCCAACGCAGTAGGTAGTGTTGAGGCTAAGGAGATTATGACTATGGTGAAAAACAATGCCATACTTAACGTTTGACCAGTATTTTGTATTGTAGCCCTCATTCCAGATGCTACTCCCCTATACTTAGGTGGTACGGAGTTCATTATTGAGGCAGTATTTGGGGAAGCAAACATTCCATTTCCCAGTCCCATTATGAATATTATGAGGGCGAATTCTGGGTAGTTGAAATTATAGGGAAGGAGTGTTAATAATAGAAATCCTATACCCACTATTACCATTCCTAGTGTTGCCAAGAGCCTAGCCCCATACCTATCGGAAAGCCAACCGCTTATTGGGCCCATAGTTACAAAGCCTATCATTAATGGTATAGTATATATACCAGCCCAGAATGGGGTTTCCTCATAACTATACCCGTGCAGTGGAAGCCATATTCCTTGTAAGAATATTATTAACATTATCATTAATCCACCGTATGCTATTGACCTCAAAAAGCTGGCTAAATTCCCTGCTGTGAACATCCTAATCTTAAATAACTCTAACCTAAACATGGGATATTTCACCTTATTCTCTATGTAGATGAATGCACCTATTAATCCTATACCAGCTACCATTGAACCAATCACGAATGGGTTTCCCCAACCTAGCTGAGAACTCCCATAAGGTAACAGTCCGTAAGTTATTGCAATGAGGATTAGAATCAAACCCAAACCAAAGGTTGTGTTTCCAGCCCAATCTATACCCTCACTCCTACTAGGTACTGAAATTTCCTTTAGTTTCGTATAACTCCATATTGTACCTAGTATACCAACTGGGACGCTAACTAGAAATATGTAACGCCAATCTATTACAGATAATATCCCGCCTAGTATCAAACCAACTAGGGATCCAGCTAAGGCTGCGATTTGATTTATTCCAAGAGCCTTACCCCTCTCATTAAACGGGAAAGCGTCTGTGATTATAGCAGCACTATTTGCGAAGAGAAAAGCTCCACCTATTCCTTGGATTATCCTAAACAATATTAACTCTAGTGCACCTAGACTACCAGTATTGGGAGTTAAGAAAAGCAGAATTGAGCCAATTGTAAAGATTAAAAAACCTAAATTGTATAACCTAACCCTGCCGAAAATGTCAGATAACCTACCAAATGACACTAACAAGGTTGCGGTAACTACGTTATATCCCATTAATATCCATAATAGGTACTGAAATGAGGTAAAGGGGTTAATGTTAATTCCTCTAAATATGGCAGGGAGGGAGATTAGGGTTATTGTGCCGTTTATTGAAGCCATTAGCACTCCAATTGTTGTATTGCTTAAGGCAACCCATTTGTATTGCATATTTAAGAGATGAATGTTTAACTATTTAATCTTTTACTCCTCACTTTATAATAAATTAATTTTTAAACTCTTAACCTTTAGATAGTAAAATCTTCAACACACTTTTACCGATCTTATCCCCAGTATACTTCCCCTCAAAATTGTTTATCTCAACCCAGGTTCTCAAATCGCTATATCCCCATCTTTTCAAAGCATCCCTAATCTGATCCTCATAATCCTTAACGTTCACCATTTCCTCCTCAACAAAAGTAGCAACCCATAGATCCAATAGCCTCTCCAAATCCCTCAAGGGGTCTGGGCTATCATCAACCCTCAAATCCACGTACTTTCCTACTACTAAAGGATCAATTTCCCTCTCACTCCTTTCAACTGCTCTAACTACAATTATTGCAGCACTCTGTTTTCCTCTTCTATCACCACCTTTACTCTCACCAGCCTTTAACGCTCTAAGAATCTTCTCATAAATTTTACCCTTACCTTCAGCCTCCTTTGCCATTGCCTCTAAAACCTCTTCTCCGGCTAATATATTGCCTTGCACGGTGAAGTTATTTCCAACTATGTGTCCAGCGTACGAATAGCATTCCCTTCCAGTAAAGGCTGAAGCATTTCCCTTAGAGTCGACAATGCCGATTTGTCTCTTCTCCCTTAACGGATCCGATTCTGTGAGAATCCTTATTGAATCAGACGCACTATAACCCTTTTCCAACAAGGATAGCCCATTTATACCATATGTTAAATTAGCTAAAGCTTGCGTAGCAATTGCGCCAACATTTGGTTTCAACCACGGTACAAATGCACCAACAGCTAGGAATTTACTTGCTACTCCTACACCCCAAGCCTTTTCATCGGGATCGTAAATGACTATTGAGAAAGTCATAGCATGTATATTCTCAACTTTTGCATATATAAGTAATTCACCGTTGCATAGTACAATGTGGCCACATAGCTTAAGGCAAATAGATAATATAATTACAAACTGCTGAAAACCTCGCCATGAGTGGCGGGAGAAAGTCAGTTTTGCGATTCTCGCAACACTACCTATAGGAGCGTTGATGTTTATTATAGATCCTATAGCTATGGATGGGGAATTTCTAATATTATCAACTTTCTTTGTCTTTAGTCGGAAGCCGTTGCCAACAGTTTCCGATAAACCGTAAAGTTTATATTATTTTGCCACAAACTCTTATACAATGCTAAGACCAAAGGAAGCATGCCAAAGACTAGGAATATCCTATGCAACACTTAGAGAATACGTTAAGAAAGGATACATAAAACCAGTTATACTACAGAGCGGAAAATGGAGATTCAGAGAAGAAGACATAGAGAGGCTAATGGGAATTATTAGAAAAAGAAAAGTAATACTTTACGCTAGAGTATCATCTTCCACGCAAAAAGACGATCTAGTAAACCAAGTGAAGTACCTAGAGGAACAAGTCAAAGAATACGACCAAGTAATCACAGACATAGGTTCCGGGTTAAACATGAAGAGAAAGGGGTTCTTGAAGTTGTTGAGAATGATATTAAATAACGAAGTATCACGCGTAGTTGTTGCTTACCCAGACAGACTTGTTAGATTCGGTTTCGAAATCCTAGAGGAAGTGTGCAAAGCACACAACTGTGAAATAGTAGTACTAAACCAAGAGGACAAAGAGGAAGAACTAGTTGAAGACCTAATGTCAGCACTAGTCTCGTTCAGCGGGAAACTGTATGGTATGAGAAGTCATAAATACGAAAAGGTGAAGAAATGTGCTGAAGAACTTAAGAATTGGAAAATTTGAACCGGAAGAGGAATACGTTAGTGCCTTCAGAAAGTCTATAGCTTTAGGCAAAGGATATACCACTAGATCATAGTCTAAGAACTTTTCCAAAATACTAGTGCACTTCACGTACTCCATCAAGAATAGTGAGAGGGAGAAGAGCAAAGAGTTAATTAAAGAATACAGAACACTACTACAGAAAGCAATTGACTACCTGTGGAATTTAACGAAAATACAAGTAAGAAAAAAGAACGGTAATTACAAGATAACACTACCGAAGAAGAAGGAAGTATACAAACCACTTAGGGAAGAGTTGGAGAAGATCAATCACCTTGCGTCACATTACGTCGATAAGGCAATTAATGACGCATTCTCGATCTTGAAGTCGTGGAGGAAAAGGGCCATAAAGGGGAGAGCTTCGATTGAAAAACCAAGGGTGAAGAAGGCTTACGTTAGGATAAAGACGACTCTGAGGAAGGTTGTGGGGGAAAGCGTTAGAATAACGGTAAGACCTCATGAGTACATCACCTTCTCGTGGAGTAAGTCATGGTTCTCAAGAAGGGTTAAGGAGTTGGAACTTGGTGAACCTATAATTAAGGAGGAGAAGGTTTACCTACCATTTCGTTACAAGTTACCATGGGTAACACCAGTGAACTTTCTAGCTATTGACTCCAACCTTTATACTCTAGATGCTTATGATGGTGAGAAATTCGTTACAATCTCTCTGAAGCAGTTGTACTCCCTTAAGTACTCCATGGAGGTGAAGAGGGCTAAGGTGCAATCATTTGCATCAAAGCACACGAAGAGGGAGAGAGTTGATGAGGAAGTATTCGCATAGGGAGAGGAATCGCGTTCTGGACTTCGTTCACAAGTTTGTAAACACTTTGTTGGACTTGTACCCCATGACGTTTTTCGCTGTGGAAAAGCTTAACAAAGAGAGTATGTTTAAGGATGCTAATGACTCTCTTTCGAGGAAGATTTCTAGGACTGTTTGGAGGAGTATACACAGAGTGTTGAAGTACAAGGCTCCGCTTTACGGTTCTTTCGTTAAGGAAGTGAACCCGTACCTCACCTCGAGGTCTTGCCCCAGATGTAGGTTTGTATCCCGAAAGGTTGGTAAGACCTTTGAGTGTGAGAGGTGCGGGTTCAAGTTAGATAGGCAATTGAATGCTTCACTGAATATTTATCTCAAGATGTGCGGATTCCCTCACATCCGTGAAATAGCGCGGGTGTGGGTTGGGGTTATTCCGCTAATGGGGCGGAGAAGGATGAACGTCCGCGACTTCGGTGAAGCCCAAGGGCTGAGGGTTGATATTAAATATCATGAAATCCCATGAAGCCCAAACCCCTGGGGAATATACGATCAGAGCTTTCAAGTAGGAGGGATTGAGTGTCCAAACAATATACTACCCCATCAACACCTCCAGAAACCCTCCAAGCGGAAGTCCAACGACGTACATGTAAAAAATTTTTAGAATGTCAAGTTAAATCTGTTTTTTACATAATTTAGCTTATTAAATGGGTCGTCAACGTTAGGTATTGTTATGTCTCTTCCGTCCGTTGTTAGAACATGCCAATCGCCTATTTCCTTGTAAACCGGCGAGATTATATTCAGAGTAATACTGGGTCTGTTGGCTATATTTTCCTGCCTTACATTAGTAACTACGATATTCCTTACAGAGACCCATGGAACTACTAGTTCCCCTTCTGCTATATTTATTTTTCTTGAAAGTTTTCTGATAATTTTTACCAGCTTTACAATTCCAAAAACAAGTGCAACTATAATCCCAATAAAAATTCCAATAGGAATGGCAAAAGGAATTGCGTACACTATTATTTCTGGGGCAAGTGGATAATGGGCAAGTGGAGGAATATAAATATATTGATAAGTGAAATAAATAGTGAAATAAATGAAGATACCAAGAAAGATGATTAGAACACCTACTCCAAGTTCAGCTAGCGTAAGCCCGAGTCCGATTCCGGTTCTTTTGAGTCTCTCCATACGATAAATTCCATCATTTGTCGCACTATACAAAGGCTGAAATACTCTTTCTGAGAACAGTTGGTATCTTGTCTGCAATGGATTTAACGCTATTATTACATCCTTTTTGAGATCAAATTTCCTTTTCATCATTTTATATTTCTTTATAGATTTTATAAACCTTTTTTTAAATTGGCGTTAAGTTAGCCATGAATTCGCCTTAAACTTCTGATTAGTTTAAAGAAAGTAAGAGGTGAGCTAACCCGTCCTCATCGGTAGACCCAAAATCTTTTTACAAAAAAAAAAACAATATCAGTTAATTAATATCCAGCTTATAAAGGATAATAGAGTAAATTATAGTGTTAAGAATTCAACAAATTGAAAGGAAAAATTTTAGGTGAGGAGATCTGTATTACCAAGAGTGAATTCCAAATAATAATACTTAACTTTCCCCACCCAAATTCAGCAAATAGGGTATAAATTACTTTCCATGATAGACTTTAAGGGAAGAAAGGGAGAAGAAGTAGCCAAAACACTCGTCACAGCCGTGGAACGGCTCAATCGAGAACAAGTCAAAGATGTTCAAGACCTCAAGCCAAACAGTGAGAAACTACGCCGAGAAAGAAGAAGTAGCCGAGAAATTACTCAAACGAGTGAAACAACTATCCCTTGAAATGCTAAAAGCAGTGAAGAAAGTAAACATATCAATAGATTGGACCACGATAAAGTACCAGACCAATAGAGAGGTTAGGTAGCTCAGAAGATGGATACTCATGGAACTACGCAACTGCAACGACAAAACACAACGGGAAAATACTAGCATTCATCGAACAAGAGAAAGGGATGACAAAAGACGACACAGTCAAGCTACTTATTGAACAGATCTCAGTAAACTTGATAACACTTGACGCGGGATTCTACTCAGCAGACGTGTTGAACTTCATCTCCAAGTTCAAGTTGCAGTCCCAGTAGGTACCTTGAAAATCCACAACGATTTCGATGAAGGCGAAGAATAGCAAGAGACATAGGAGGTAAAAGCAGGTGAAGTTCAAGTCAATTGTTCAAGGTAGGGATTAGGAGGAAGAATTGAGTACTTCGCTAGGGCCACAAACCTAGATCTACCCAAGGATGTGGTGTTTAGGCTTTACAACAAGGTGAACCCAATAGAGACTTCCTATAGGAATATCAAGTCGTTTCTCCCGTTCATAAGCTCAACCAGGTTAGCGTTTCGTAAGCTGATGTTCATGATAGCTCTCTACTTCCTCCTCACCATATTCAAGGATGTGAAGAGGGAAGACTTTTACTCATCCTTTTATTCATAACAGTAATATCAAGGATAATTTTATTAAAATAGAGAAAACGCTTAATAATGTTACAGATTTATTTTCAAGGGGATCATTTTGGGTCTACCGTAAAGGGTAAGGTTTGTCTTATCTTCTATCATATCCATTTCCCATCTATCCCATTCTTCTTAGATTCTTTGCTAAATGGTAATCATACCTCTCAATATTAATTAGGACTGATTATTGACTAAATTATCCAAACTCGTATGAGTGTATATTAATAAGTTCAGAAGGAATATAATGGTATGGTTTCTCTATTTAAGATAATACAGGTTGGTGATCATGGAGAGGTACCTGGAGCAGAGGTTTTCTGGATGAAAGATTTTGACAAGTGGTATAGATTGTCATTTTACTCCTTTTTAATAAAGACAGAAAACGATCAATATGTGCTAATTAATACTGGATTACCGGATGACTTAAGCTTAAGGAATAAGTTTCTGAAGGAATGGGCTAAGAGCGACAGATGCAAATTTCAACATGTAGAGAAGATCGAAAATGCTCTAGCAAAACTGAACATAACCACTGATGACATTTCTCACATTATTATTACTCCAGTTCAAGACTACACTATAGGAAGAATTCATATGTTCAGAAAAGCTAAACTATACTTCTCTAAAAAGGGATGGTATGAGGATGTAGTTACTCCATCTCCTTCACCTTTCTTAAATAGGGACATCTACTTACCCAGATTAACTAGGGAATATTTATTTGATGAAGCGTGGAATAGGATTGTTTTGGTAGAAAATCAAGAAGTAATTAAGGGTATTGAGGTTAAGTGGACTGGTTGTCATCATAGAAGCTCGATGTTGGTCAAGTTCAATTTTGATAAAAAGAGATGGTGTATAAGTGATTCAGCTTTTGTTATGAATAATTTTGAACAAAATATACCAATTGGTATTGCAGAGGATATCTACGAGTGTTTAAATGCTTACGATTACATGAGGAGGGAATGTGATGTTGTTATTCCATCTTATGATCCGGAAAACGTGAATAGATTTAAGGAGTATATTCTGAAATAGTTTCCATCTTCATGGGGATTTAGGGTTGAAAAATCCCTTCCGCTAGTGTCGCATAAGCCCCATGTTTAAATAAATAGAAGAACGTTATATGATCTAACTGACCTCCTTATATATGATAAAATATATCAAAAGGGAATGATTCTATCTGAATTTCTATAAAATTAAAGTATTTCTTTCTAATTTTTCTAAAATTTATGAGAAAATATGAGGTGAATAACATGAATTATAGTACTGCTTCTTAAGTAATACATAAATATTGAAGTATTTAGTAAGATTTTTACTTTAAATTTTAGCTAGTTGTCAGATAGTTATAAACTTTAATTGCTTAATTTCTATAATATTTCGAAGTGGATTATTTCTGGAAATAGATTTTGGGAGTACCGAGAAGGGGCGAGGCTTGCTTTTCCTTTGTCACAATAGTTTAAGGATTAATTATTTCTATTCCCATATCTTTTGCCATTGCTTTTAGCCTATCTGGATATTTATCGTGTAAAAAAGGTGTTATGACTATTACTTTAGATATCTTCACGTTTTTGTTTCTCTCATAAAATTCCTTCTTCTTCCTAATTACGGGTAGATCTCCTCTTTTTATAGCTGAAGTTATTTCTATCATTACTAAGTTTCCGTCCTCTATCATTAAATCGTATTCGACATCAGAAGGTTCGCCATATACTTCACCAGTCTTATCGTATACGAGCTCCTTCTTAGCAACAATTCCCTCAGATTTCATAATCTCATATACGCCTTGCCTAAACGCATCTTCACTTAATAATCCCCACCTCGCACCTAAACCAGTAATGATAGTTTCCAACCTCTTTATGTCGTCCTTGGTGGCGAAATTCTTAGCATCCTCCTTAGTAACAAAATTCTTCAGACTCTCCTTTACTTCCCCTAACTCCTTTTCTATTTTTTGAGTATGATTTTTTAGGTCATCAATATCACGAATTATAACTTGCCATGGCATCAACTTAACTAATACATCATAGAGAATTTCTGGTCTCTGCGCGAGCGCGTCCACTATAATTGATGGATTCTCCTTTAGGACCTTTTTAATCTCTTCAGCCAGCGACATCTTCAATTATATCTTTATTATTACTAGCTTTTAAAAACATTCTCTTGATTGAGAGAAACTAAACGCGACGTTATCCAAGTTGTTTAAAATGGCTATTCATGAGTAATATTAATAAGAAAATGGGACGAGATAATATTATGGTAAAGGCAATTTCAACTGAAAAAGATTTGTTACTCAAAGCCGATAAGGTCCTCCCTTGGGAGAAGTTTAGAAACAAGTTAGAGTCCCTTTACTTGACCTAAGTGAGACGTTATCCTTCTCTTCAAAACCCTCCTAATCAAGTTCGTCCACCACTTGGAACTACTTGGAAGATAAGGGGCAGTGAGAAGTTCATGGAGTTCCTTGGTGGAAAGGTTCCCCTGTTTGATTTTAAATATCATGAAATCCTATAAAAGTCCAACCCCTTCTTTTCTTCTCTATTTGTTATAATTAATTACATTTTCTTTTATCATACTTTCTATTTCGTTTTCTGAATACCCAAGCTCTTTTAATATATATAGAGTATCTTCCCCTACATTTGGCACATGTTGGCTATTAAGACTACCTGGTAGAGGGAGTTTAGGTACTTGAACGTTTCTAAACGTATCCCATTCCACTAATTCGTTACTAATTAAATCTTTCAAGTTATTTAATTTACCCACGGGTATATCATTATAACGTAAAATGTTCATTATCTCTTCCAGTTTCATTGAGCTGAACTTCTGTTGAAGCTTTTCATGTAATATCTTTCTATTTCTAACCCTATCCGCGTTAGTTTTAAACCTTTCATCAGCTAATAGGTCCTCTAATCCCAGTGCCTTACAGAGCTTTGTAAATTTTTCGTTATCATTTACTGCTAAGTAAAATTCCTTCTCCTCGGAACTCTTGAATAACTCATAGGGAGCCCAGAAGGGAAGTTCATCTTTTCCAGCTTCAAAGAGCTTACCGTATTTCTGATATGCTATGAGATAATATCCTAACCAAACTGTATTGGCTTGGATAATGCTCACCCTATAGTGCCCGGGTTTCTTCATAAGCAGTGCCCATAAAATCGTAATTACGCAATACGTAGATGCGTTCATGTCGGTTATTGAAGCAGGTAACCTTGCCTTTCCATTAGCATCCATGATACCGCTTTCCGCCTCAATTATGGTACCGAAGGCAGGTAGATTTTCGTATTTCCCCTTAGGATATCCCTTTATGGAGCAGTATACTAAGGAGGGATTGGTCGAAAATATAACGTCATCTGATAATCCTAGCCTATCCATTACATGAGGAGATAAGTTCTCGATTAAGACGTGGGAGTTCCGTACTAATCTTAGGAAAACCTCTTTTCCCTTTTCCTTTCTTAAATCTACGGAAATTGATCTTTTACCCCTATTATTGAAGACGAACATGGAATCTACTAAAACGTCGTCTTTCCTACTTGGATCTCCTAGTAGTGGTTCAATCTTTATTACCTCAAATCCTAAATGTCTCAAGATCTCTCCTGCGAATGGTGCTGAAATTACGTGTCCTAACTCAATAACCCTATACATAAAGCCTTTTCCTAATTTATATTTAAAAGCTTAACTTACCATCAATTTAATACTATCATAAATAATAATAGTTATATACTAGAATTGAGATAGTCTTCTTATGCTCGAGGTAGATTTGAGGGAAATTAGATTTCATAATTATGATGAACTTGTGAGAACATTCAAATGGAATATTCCTTCTCGCTTTAATATAGGAGAATCGATATTAGATAGAAAGGTTAAGGAAGGTGTAGGAGATAACATCGCAATATACTATGAAGACGAGGAAGGTGATCATTTCGTTTATACTTTCGCCCAATTAAAGAGTCTTAGCGATTCTTTAATAACAATTTTAAGAGAAATAGGAGTAAAAAGAGGGGATGTGGTTGGTATTTACTTACAGCCCAGGGTTGAAACTGTAATAAGTATTTTATCACTATATAGGCTTGGAGCAATTAGCTTATCGATTTCACCATTAATGGGAGTAGAGGCTGTTGAATATAGAATAAGACAAAGTGATGCCAAGGCTATAATAATTGAAGGTTCAAGAAAAGAGGTTAGAGAAAAATTAAGGAACGTAACTAAGATTATAGTTGCTGATGAAGCTAGAGATGAAAGTGAAATTAATTTCGATGAGGTTAAAAAGACCTCTGGAGTACATTATGCGGTAGATACTAAGAGTGATGATCCAGCCCAACTCTTTTATACCTCTGGTAGTACTGGAGCACCAAAGGGAGTCCTTCATGCTCATAGATTTCTGTTGGGACATATTCCTGCCTATCAGCTCTATTTCGAAATGGCACCAAGAGAAGAGGATGTATTTTATACACCCGCGGACTGGGGCTGGATTGGGGCTATAGGCGATGTAATACTACCTAGCCTCTATTTCGGGAAGCCAATAGTAGCATATAGAAGGCTAGGTAAATTCTCCCCTAAAGATACCCTAGCCATAATGCAAAAATGTGAGCTACCCCCTCATAAATGAGGGAGCTTCCTGCTTCACAGCTCTGCCATGCCAGAGTACTGGTAGAGGGCGGAGCTCCACACTAAGGGTCGCTCCGACCCCGATCCACGTAAGATGTTAAGAGAAGCATTATAGTCACGATCTGCAATCCAACCACAGTTGGGACAAACGAAAACACGATCAGATAGAGACAAGTCATTTTTCACATACCCGCACCTAGCACAAGTTTTGGAAGTGTATGCAGGATTAACTAGGATGAGTTTCTTACCGTATTTTTCCAGCTGATACTTCAGCACACCCCTCAACTCACCAAATCCCACATCACTCAGCCTCCTCCTCAGAGACCTCAAGGACTTACCCACAAGTTGTTTAGCGTGAATACCCTCCATCACCACAACGTCATAATGCTCAGCAAACCATTTACCCAACTTCATGTAAAGATCCGTTCTTAGATTCTTCAAATACTCATAAGCCCTAGCAAGCTTAACCTTAGCCTTAAACCAATTATTAGAGAGGAACTTCTTCCTTGAAAGTTCTCTGTGTAGATGCTTCACTTTCCATAACGCTTTCTCGTAAGGTCTCAAATTAGGAAAATACTCACCATCTGACGTTACTAACAACTTTTCTACACCAACATCTATCGCCACTTCCTTACCAGTGTTAGGTAACTTGGGGAATTCGTGATCAACTACGAAAGTGATGTATATCCTCTCAGATCTTGTTAGCTTCACTACTACCCTCTTTACTTTGTCAAGGGGAAAGTCTCGGTGAACTATTACCTTGAATGTACCAAGATTTGATAGTTTAAGCGTTATTAGTTTCTTCTTGCTTCCTTTTCTTATTTCTCTAACGTGAAGTATTTTCCAACCATACTGGGGATAGACAAGGGAGTAGTATTTGTGAGGTTTCTTTTCTTTCGGGAAACGTGCTAAACCTTCAAAAAACCTCTGTCTAGCTTCGTAGTAACGGTCGGCTATTTGTTGAACTACTTGAGAATAGAGTTGCTTATACTCATCATCTTGTTTTCTCAGATCTAGAGCCAACTGTCTTAACTCAGTCTGCGTAAGTCCTTTCCCATCCCTTTGGTAAAAGTATATGTCTGCCCACCTTAAGGTGTTGTAGATTTTGCACGCTAACTTCAACTGGGCCTTTAACGCCCTAAGGGTTTGTTCGTCAGTGTATGCACGGAAGCGAAACCCTAAGGTGGGCATTGATGTGTATTTCGTTATTTTCCTATTTTAACTTTTCTACAAAGGGATCCGCCTCAAAGAGAAGTTTTCCGCCCCCTTTGAACCCCCGTCTGTTATAAGGTTACTTGCGCTTTCATCCCCCCTACGGCTTTAAGAATGATTAGGAAGGAAGTTAGTAGTCCAAGGAGAGATTACGATTTAAGATTAAGAGCAGTTAGTAGTGCTGGAGAAGCTGTGGGAGGAGACTTGATTGAGTGGGCAATGAAAGAGTTATCCCCCAATGTTAATGAATTTTATGGTTGTACAGAGGCTAATCTAGTGACCGTAAATAACTCCATGTGGCGTAAGATAGGATCTGTAGGTAAACCTACTCCCGGTCATGAGATAGCAGTCATTGATGAAAAAGGTAATGAGGTAATAAATCAAGTTGGAGAAATAGCAGTAAGGATAGAGGATCCTGTATTATTTCTAGGATATTATAAGAATCCGGAAGCTACCGCTAAGAAGTTTAGAGGACATTGGTTCTTAATGGGAGACCTAGGTTTAATGGATCAAAATGGTTATATTTGGTTTAAAGGGAGAGGGGATGACGTAATAAAGGTTTCCGGCTATAGATTGGGACCGGAGGAGATAGAGAGTATTATATTACAACATCCCGCAGTTCAAGAAGTTGCTGTAATAGGTAAGCCGGATAGGTTGAGAGGAAATGTAATAAAGGCATTTATAGTACTAAAGGATGGATATTCTCCATCTGATAGTCTAGTAGAGGAAATTCAACAATTTGTAAAAAGCAGACTAGCCTTATATGCGTATCCTAGAGAAATAGAATTCGTTAAAGAATTACCTAGAACGGAGACCGGTAAATTGAAGAGATTTGAGCTAAGAAAAAGAGAAGAAGAAAAAAGTTGACTTTTTTCAACTAAGTTGCATTCCCACTTTATCAGGTGGTGATAGTAAAGCGGCTATTCCTCCTAATATTGAAGCAGATATATCAAAAACTGCAATCCTATGACCGGATTATGAAAGATTAATCCTAGTGCTGTTACTATGTAAGGGGCAAAGGATGAAAGTGCCACTCCTAAATTGATTGAGAAAGCTATGTACGAGTATCTCACATTAGTATTAATGTTTTCAGATAACCAAGCGGGAAATATTGAGTATTGAAACGCAAATAAAAATCCTAATAGCATACCGGCTAAAATGCTTAAGATATATGAACTGGTGTAAAGCACATTTATTATTGGGTATACCAAGATACCAATGATAAATCCTAGTATTGCTATTAATGTCTTTCTCATCTTCAATATATCACTTAAATAACCAGTCAATGGAGAGAGGAATAACCATACTAGATTAGTGGCCAATACAATATTATCTATTTCATATATTGATAAATGTGTGTAAAGTTCAAAAAATGTAGACATGTACGCTATAATGCCGTAGTATATAGACCCACTACTAAACAACACTACAGCAGCTATTATAACCAGCTTCCACCATTTCTTAAAAACAGTGGCAATAGGAATTTTTTCAGGTTTATCTGCTACCTTAGTTAGCCATTCAATACTCTCACCAACCTTCCACCTTACAGTTAAAGCTATTATTAGTGGAATAACACCGAACCAGAACATAATTCTCCAACCATATGTAGCAAAGGCAGAACCAGGTGCTAAAGACGAGGCTATTTCACTAGCAATTACCGCGAATATTAAACCCAATGCTGCTCCTCCTTGTTGTACACCACTCATTAATCCCCTCAAATTACTTGGAGAAAACTCATTAACTAACGTCATTCCTCCTCCCCATTCTCCAGCTAAGAAAAAGCCTTGCAATATTCGTAACAAAATCAGTAGTATGGTAGCAAATATGCCAACTTGATTATAAGTGGGCAAAAACCCTATTAGTGTAGTAGCAATACCCATTCCAAGCAGTGAAACAAACCATATTCTCTTCCTCCCTATCTTATCTCCATAATGTCCAAAGAATATACCTCCTAAAGGTCTGGCAAAATATCCTATGACTATGGTTAATAGAAAAAGCAATAAGCTAGCTATTTTGCTTGAAGAAGGAAAGAATAGAGGAGATATTGTAGTTGCAACATATAGGTAGACTACTAAATCGAATAGTTCAAATCCCCAGCCTAAATTGGGGTTTGGGCTTCATGGGATTTCATGATATTTAATATCAATCCTCAGCCCTTGGGCTTCACCAAAGTCACGGGGAAACCCGTTCATCCCTCTTCGCCCCATTAGCGGAATAACCCCAACCCACACCCGTGCTATATCACGGATGTGAGGGAATCCGCACATCTTGAGATAAATATTCAGTGACGCGTTCAATTGCCTATCCAACTTAAACCCACACCTCTCACACTCAAAGGTCTTACCAACCTTTCGGGATACAAACCCACATCTGGGGCAAGACCTAGATGTAAAGCGTGGGTTCACTTCCTTAACGAAAGAACCGTAAAGCGGAGCCTTATACTTCAACACTCTGTGTATACTCCTCCAAACAGTCCTAGAAATCTTCCTCGAAAGAGAGTCATTAGCGTCTACAAACATACTCTCTTTGTTAAGCTTTTCCACAGCGAAAAACGTCATGGGGTACAAGTCCAACAACGCGTTTACAAACTTGTGAACGAAGTCCAGAACGCGATTCCTCTCCCTATGCGAATACTTCCTTAACAACTCTCTCCCCCTCTTCGTGTGCTTTGATGCAAATGATTGCACCTTAGCCCTCTTCACCTCCATAGAGTACTTAAGGGAGTACAACTGCTTTAGTGAGATTGTAACGAATTTCTCACCATCATAAGCATCTAGAGTATAAAGGTTGGAGTCAATTGCCAGAAAGTTTAATGGTGTTGCCCAGGGTAACTTGTAACGAAATGGCAAATACACTTTCTCCTCCTTAATTATAGGTTCACCAAGTTCCAACTCCCTAACCCTTCTTGAGAACCATGACTTACTCCACGAGAAGGTGATGTACTCATAAGGTCTTACCGTTATTCTAACGCTTTCCCCCACAACCTTCCTCAGAGTCGTCTTTATCCTAACGTAAGCCTTCTTTACCCTTGGTTTTTCAATCGAAGCTCTCCCCTTTATAGCCCTTTTCCTCCACGACTTCAAGATCGAGAATGCGTCATTAATTGCCTTATCGACGTAGTGTGATGCAAGGTGGTTGATCTTCTCTAGTTCATCCCTAAGTGGTTTGTACACCTCCTTCTTCTTCGGTAGTGTTATCTTGTAATTACCGTTCTTTCTTACTTGTATTTTCGTTAAACTCCACAGGTAGTCAATTGCTTTCTGTAGTAGTGTTGTGTATTCTTTAATTAATTCTTTGCTCTCCTCCCTCTTGTCGTTCTTGATGGAGTACGTGAAGTGCACGTACTCTTCCTCTGGTTGGAATGACTTAAGCCTTAAGTTCTTCAGCACATTTCTTCACCTTCTCGTATTTATGACTTCTCATGCCATGTAGTTTCCCACTGAATGAGAGTAGTATTGAGACTAAGTCTTCGACCAATTCTTCTTCTTTGTCCTCTTGGTTTATTACTACTATTTCACAGCCATGTGCTTTGCACACTTCCTCCAGGATTTCGAAGCCGAATCTAACAAGTCTGTCTGGGTAAGCAATAACTACGCGTGATACTTCGTTGTTAAGTATCATTTTCAGTAGTTTTAGGAATCCTTTTCTCTTCATGTTTAACCCGGAACCTATGTCTGTGATTACTTGGTCGTATTCTTTGACTTGTTCCTCTAGATATTTCACTTGGTTTGCCAGATCGTCTTTTTGTGTGGAAGATGATACTCTGGCGTAAAGTATTACTTTTCTTTTTCTAATAATTCCCATTAGCCTCTCTACGTCTTCTTCTCTGAATCTCCATTTTCCGCTCTGTAGTATAACTGGTTTTATGTATCCTTTCTTAACGTATTCTCTAAGTGTTGCATAGGATATTCCTAGTCTTTGGCATGCTTCCTTTGATCTTAGCATTGTATAAGAGTTTGTGGCAAAATAATATAAACTTTACGGTTTATCTGAAACTGTTGGCAACGGCTGATATGGCCACCTTTAACGCTGTTACCCAATCCTTTCCTCCACTATTTGACATGGTAAATATATGTATTATTTTAAAATTTAAATACTTATGTTTCCCAGTAAAAACTCCATATAGGATTTCAATAGATAAGATAAATTTGTTACATTCACACCAATCTTAGACAATGACGAATTTATCCTTAATCTTAAGCTCAAATATTGAGAGAAGTTTTTCTCTTCCCCTTACAGTTCACAGAGACTAAATCGTAGAGTTCTCTACAAGCTGCAAGATACAATTTCTTATTTAAAAACTTAAAAAGCACGTTCAAAAAAGAAATAAGTTCTTCCATAAGGTACTCCATATATCTAATTGAAACTTTTTTAGAAAAATTTAATAGTATTCTCCAACTTTTTAAAATTGGGGATCAAATGTCTTCTAGCCTTAAAATCCCTGAGGAGATCTATCAAAAGTATAGTGACCTATTCGGAGAAAAGACCATAAACGATAGGATTGTAAGTGTTGAAAAACTAATTGAGGAGCTCGCAGTTGAGTTCTCAGATGAGATAAGAAAGGTTATTAATAAAAGGCGACTATGGTTAGAATCAAAAGACCCCGTGACCTCAAAAGGTGCTTTTCCATCCTTTGACGAAGTCTTTGTAGATGCTGATGGAAATAAGAGAACCTTTAGGGAAATCATTCAAGGGATGATAGATAACTTCCTCGGGGTACAGTCAAAGCTAAAATGGAGGTTAAATGAAAATGTACCAATACCAAAGGACGCACATCCCCTCAATAACCCAGGGTTAGAAATCACTGGACCTTGGTATCCTCTGAGTAGGGCGTATAATCAAATAAACTCAGACGTAGCATGTGTTATGGAAGATGAGGAAGACGCCTCACCTGCATGGTATATACCCTTTGGTTCTGGTAAAACAATTGCTGACGTATGGGAGGGAAGAAAGAACGTAAAACTCTTCCTCTCCGGTAAGGCTCCAAATCCTTATTACGAGAAGGGAAAAACGTACAGCTTAAACAAACCTAGGGATAAGTGGCCAGTGATTTTCCACAGACTCCCTGGATTACACCTCTTGGATTTCGATATAACGTTAAATGGTAAACCAGTACCGGCTATAATTGTTTCTGCCGTTATATATACCCTAAACAATTATAATAGTCTGAAGAGTGCGGGTTCTGGAGTATATTTCTATCTACCTAAAACCCAGACACCGGATGAGGCATTGATAATAGAAAAGATCTTGAGAAGAATCGAGTCTAAACTAGGACTTAAGATAGGTACACTTAAGCTCGCTCTCCTTTATGAGGAGGTCAATGCTGGAAGATTTTTCCCTGTAATACTGTGGATATTTCGTGAGAGACTCATAAAATCAAATAACGGTAGATGGGACTATTTGGGAAGTCTGATTGAGATGTGGTTACAAGAGAAAGTACTTCCAGATCCCCAAAACATTACCATGACCTCACCAAACATGATGGCTTATCAAAAGTACAACGCACTCATGATGCTATTAGCTGGGGCGAAGAACGGCGAAGCCGATGCTGCTCCAGTAGGTGGTATGGCGGCAGTAATGCTCTACCCTCAAACTGACCCATTCGGGAGAAATAGATACAACTTAAAGGCATTAAGGGGAATAAAGCTAGATAAGTTAAGGGAGAGGCTAATAGGACTTATCTTTGTGGCAGAGGGTAAAGTTGAAGGTAAAATCACTTTAGAGGATATAGTTAACGGAAAAGTAAAGGGTAAACTTTACGATATGTTCAGACAGAGTTGGGTAGCGACTAAGGAAGAAGCTTATGTAGAGGCAGGGAGCAAACCCTTAAGGGCAAGTTTAGATGAGTTACAGAAAATGATTGACGCACCAATTAATTACATTGAGGTAGAGGGAACCAAATTACCCACCGTGGATAGTGGGTTAACACCAGAAGAAAGAGCGTTATTCCAAAAGCTTGGCCTAATTGATGAAAGAGGAAAAATAACGCCTTGGGTTATAACCAAGGAAATGATTAACACTCCAGAAAAGCTATTATTTAATAAGGAATTATGGGGTGGAAAAGACCTATGGCATTCGTTATATGACATCCCAGAGGGAGACATTACACCAGAACACGTTCAACACGCGTTTTATATGGCAGCGAATTACGGTTTCCAATTGCTAAATGGCAACTTAGCTGCGGCAATAGATGATTATGAATTAAAGCAAAGGTTCATGAACGACTTAGCTACCTATAGAATATTCACTTCTTGGCTATGGAGTGTAATAAATAGGGATGCTAGCTTCACAAAGGATGGATATATTAAGGGACCAAAGCTAACTAAGGATGGTGTAATTCCAGCTGAAGACGTTCTAAAGGTCACAAAGGGGACGAAGGTAAAGGATATATTCGAGAAGTTGTGGGAGTTACACTTAGATTGGACATATGAGTTTTACAAAGAACAAGATATGAGAGCGTCTAGGAGAATAGCTGAAACCTTTGGAAAGACAAATAACGCTTCAACGGTGGAAGAGGTGTATAAGGTAATATCTAAGGCTTATAGTTCAGGTCCGTTTAGGGAGATGTCTGCTAAAGAAGCTGCTCAGAAGCTGGCAAAAATCCTTAACGCTAACGCTTCTGAGATCGAGGAAGAGCTTATTAATTTGGCCCCGAGGTTTGACAGATCAATGGCCCCAGTAATTATGGAAATATTAATGAAAGAGATGTTATATCCCAAGTACATAATGAATAGCGGGAAGATACTCTTCATACTCTCTCCATTGGATCCAGAGAGGAGGTCAAAGGTAATGGATAGCATATTCTCGTTTAGAAAAATGATTGAAGATAAGGTAAAAAGAGGAGAACTGGATAAGTGGGTATTGGAGTTATACGACTACGTTTACGACAATTACTGGTAAATAGGTTAATTCTTATTATTTTTTAAACAAAAAATGAAGGGGACTCTTCTTTTTTGTAAAAAAATCGTAATTTACATAAGGTTATCTCGTTCTACTGCCTTGATCTAAATACTTTTTATTTTCTCTAATTTTTATGTTAAGTAAACGCATAGCTAAAGGCTTATGCGAGTTATAGCTAGAGTTTCGTTAAAAAGTGTTTAGTTTTCTCAATTAGAGTCAAGTAAAATTCTACTAATGACGTTGAAGATCTAACTATAATTTCGCTTTTTAGGACGTATTAAAAGATTTCTTTTTGTCAATATTACATGGAAATGTTGACTATAAATTCCTTAAAATATAAATACTTTTTAGACCTTGCCAAGAAGTTGATAAAATATCTTTAAATTGGATAGGGAAAGACATAAACTATTAATGCTAAAGTTTATATATTAAAATATGTGTATATAGATTAGGATGAAAAAATGAACATCCGAGATAAATGGATTGAAGAGGAGAAAAGTCTCGAATATGAGTGGTCTGAAGATCCAAGGTGGAGAGGAATAAAGAGAAATTATAAGCCCTTGGATGTGGTTAAATTAAGAGGATCTATTAGAATTGAGTATAGTTTAGCTAAGTTAGCCTCTCACAAACTTTGGAACTTACTAAATACTGAGCCCTATGTGGCAACATTTGGGGCATTAACGGGTTCCCAAGCAGTGGAAATGGCAAAGGCGGGCCTTAAGGCTATTTACGTAAGTGGATGGCAAGTAGCTGCAGATAACAACTTATCAAATCAAACTTATCCAGACTTAAGCTTATACCCATCTAACAGCGTTCCAAACCTAGTAAAGAGGTTAAATAACGCCCTTATAAGGGCTGATCAAATATCTTGGAGTGAGGGTAAACATGATATTGACTATTTACTGCCTATTGTTGCAGATGCTGAAGCTGGTTTTGGTGGTCCAATTCACGCCTTCGAATTAACAAAAGCCTTAATAGAGGCAGGGGCTGCAGGGGTACATTTCGAAGATCAATTAGCAGCAGAGAAGAAGTGTGGCCATTTAGGAGGGAAAGTTCTGATCCCTATAAGTGCATTTATAAGAGTACTAAACGCTGCAAGACTAGCGTCTGACGTATTAGGAGTACCAACAATACTAATAGCAAGGACAGACGCACTGAATGCTAAATACTTATCTAACGATGTAGATGAGACTGATAATCAATTCTTAACAGGAAAGAGGACATCAGAGGGATATTATGAGATAAAGGGTGGTATTGAATACGCCATAGCTAGAGGATTAGCTTATGCACCCTATGCTGACCTATTGTGGTTTGAGACTTCTAAGCCAGATTTGGAAGAGGCTAGACAATTTGCTGAGGCTATTCACACTCATTATCCAGGTAAGATGTTAGCGTACAATTTATCCCCCTCATTTAACTGGAAGAAATTTATGGATGATTCTAAAATTAGCAAGTTCATGAACGAATTGGGAGAAATGGGCTATAAATTCCAATTCATTACTCTTGCAGGTTGGCACTTAATTAACTACCATACATTCAAATTAGCGAGAGCATATAGAAATGAAGGAATGCCAGCATATGTAAGACTACAAGAGTTAGAGTTCCAAGCACAAGCAGAAGGCTATACTGCAGTAAGCCACCAGAGAGAGGTTGGAACAGATTACTTTGACCTAGTGTTAACAATAGCGTCTGGGGGAGAAGCGTCCACTACTGCAATGGAAGGTTCCACTGAAGCTGAACAGTTTGTAGAGGCAAAACAGAAAGTATTAAAATAGCGGTGATTTAAGTATTCAATGTAAACCCACTTTATTTCAAAGATTGATCGAATTCAATTGGATGAAAAACTACTAATAGTAGAGATGTATTATTACTAATGTTATTTTTATATCGACATTATTAACAAATTACAATTCGCAAAGAAGACCTGAATCGCCCTTAATAAAGTTCTTTTTACCCCCTTATTTTCTTTCATAACTCCTTGGGATCTATTGACTCCACTAAATTCCCTTCCTCATCGAAGAATTCTATAAGGCACGCATATTTCCAGTCAGATATTACTTTATCCATGTCATCACATTTCTCTTCTGCAATTTTAATATATATGGGACCTAAACATGAATATACTTTTGCAATCATTAATTTAATTACCGCTCTCCGGTTTAAAAAACATTTTTATAGTATACTTTATGTAAAATCAGAAGATTCAAGAGGCATTTTAGAATTTGGAATGTTCTCAAGCAGTCGTCTTATTCGATATCTAATAGAAGACATATCTTAGTGAATGCAAGAAGGAAGCCATTCACTTTTGTTTCTTGATAATGCGTTCCTAGCTGTATTTTTAACTTATCAGAAGTTAGGGGGCGAAAATCCCCTTCCGTAAGGATGGATAGCCCTGGAAACGTTTATTAGTGGAAAAATGATAAAATGTATCAAACCTTGGCTGGAAGCGCTAGGGTCATATCCTTGGGACTAACCTTGACGCCTGTGGAGAGCAAACCCTCCGTAACCTCTCTTCCACACGGGGCATTACAGAACAGTTCGTTGGAACCTCCGCTATGGGGATCGAGGTTAATCTGAGAAGCAGGAAATCTCCATCGTGAGGGCGGAGAAGTTCACCTTCCTCTATAAAGTCATTTAATTCATCCTCTTTATGAGTTCTTTATTGATTTCAGCAAATTTTTCATAAGATTCACAATCTCTTCTTGATGATCTATAACTTTCCCTAAGAGCTTTCATCAATTTGATCCCTTCCTACGCTATAACCAGCAGTTATAGAAGCTCTTGCTAAATATACTGCAAACAGTAAACCGTCTAAGAGTTCTTGAAAACCCAAATCTAGCCAGCTATCCACACTCATCTCTGTAGGCAAAAAATTGTTAGTCAAGTCTCTAATAATAGACTATCTTTACTTCATCTCTACTAATTCCGTATTTTAACAGAAAAGTGTTGAGACTTTCCTCATCTTTCAAGTATACTTTAAGACCTTCATATTCCACTACTATCATGATAATAACGGACGTTCTAAAAATACTCAGCTAACCGATAGTATAAACTACATAACCTCAACTAATTCATCTACTTTCTCACCAGTTTGACGGTCCTCGAAGAAGAGATAAACTCCTCTTATCCCTCTGGTTAACATAATGTAATATCTATTCTTTAGTAGTTTAAGCGCCTTTGTTTTGTGTCTTTTTAACACTTTTTTTAAGGAATCCCTTCCACCCACATAATCCGTAATAGGTGTAAGGTCTGGATTGACGGTCCAACTATCCCTCCATATCATGTCTCTTCCCCATACAACTCCCACATAATCTGCCTCAAATCCCTGCGCACCATATACTGAGGCACAGTATTGTAGGGGATCTAATTCTCCTCTCCAGTATTTAGGATATTCAGTTTTCTCATCCATAAGCCACTTAACCCTTAAACTGGTATTCTTGTAAAGATCGAAACCAGATTGTAACGGATACCCTATCCTTATGTTTTCTAAAGTCCACTTTGTCTTATTTTTCTTATCACCCACAGATTCCGTGAAGCTGCATATTAACGCCACTTTTCTGCCCTCGTCTTTCCTTTTCTTTAATTCATTTATCATACTCATTACATCATTGAAGATCCTAAAATCATAGCCCCTTACCGTAACTTTCCTCCCTTCAAGTAAGCCTTTCACTGCCTCTATATAATCCTTTGGTACCCTTATAGATGAGGATAATTGGTATTCTTCCACGTTGGTAAGATACTTTTTAAAGGTCTCTTCAGTCCCCTCTTCATCTCCTAATAATATCTGAGAGTCGTCATAAAAATACACGTTAACCCTTCCTCTTGAAGAATTTTTTATTACGTTAACATTCATCCTTTGGGCTTCGTCAAATACGATTAAGTCTATATCGTCTACATCTCTTTCAAAGGTTTTCTTAAACCACTCCGGGAACTTCTCCTCTCCCACTCCGAAACCATAACCCGTCGAGTAAAACATAATAAACTGGGATAAAGCTTGTGCTTTACTTCTGTAAATATTACCTTCTTTACGTTTCCTTTCACTTCCACCTAGTAGTAATCTTATGGTATTTAGTAATCTTTGATTCACATAAGATAAGATAGTGAAATAGCCCCTACTAAACGCTTCAAGGAAGATAGTCACGGCTAATAAGCTCTTACCAGACCCACTACCACCTCTTATAAGAAAGTTCTTCTTCACATCTTTATCTTCAAGAGCTTTCAAAACTTTGCTTAAGATTAAACCTTGTTCCTCTGTTAGACCAAAACCATAAGGTAAAATTGCCTTAGCCACGTTCCCTTTTAAATGTTCTTTTACTTCAGCAACAAATTTAATGAAGTCCTTGGTTAATACAAACTTCCCGTTTACTATTTTGTCAGCATCTTGTATGCCTCCCGGCGAATAGTTATCAAGTTTCTTCTTCAGATCATTAGGGTTTCTTAACACTTCACATTCCGAGGAGGAATAGTCCATAGTGTTATAAAGGAAGAGCGTACCATCAAATTTTATACTTGAGGAGTGGAAAGTGTTTAATTTAGTCACATAGTTGTTTAGTTGATAACATGGATCTAAGTGAAGCTCTCCATCAGCCTTAATAGTGAGATCATCTATTCGTTCTACTTTCTTCCAACCCTTAGCCTCAACTACTAAGGCTCTATTTTTATCTACAAAGATAGTGTCAACTCTTTCTGTAAATATTGGATATTCCATGATTATAGGATGAGATATATTAAGGCCTTTAAGTATATCTAAGAGCCTTCTCCACGTGTTTTCTTGTTCAACAGAAGGATATTCATTAAACGTTTCCCTATATGCAGTAACTAAATCTTTAACTTGAGTAGTTTCATGTAGTATTACTGGTAATGGCATAGGTGAACTCCTCTATTTTTTACTTACTACTAAGTGACTTGTTACATATGGCTTAAACATATTATGGCCTTTCCTAGAGTTTTCTAGGCCTTTAACTAAATGCAACTTAATATAGAGAATAACATTATTATAAGTTTCAATAGAATCTTTCATAGTTTTTATAGTAGTAACATCACATTATAAATTTATCTTAAAATAGAATGTTGAAAGAAGATCTGCTTTGCTTTTCTGACTTTATAAATAGTATATTAATGAATTATGAAGAATAAGAAATACTGGAAATGCTAGCATAATTAGTTCTAGTTGAAATACAAATTATCCATCGTCAACCACGCTGCAACTAGTAACTTCTCTAACGCATGTCCTCCGAGTCTCTCCTTTGACCTCCTTGAAGTGACACACTTCTCTTTTTAAGTGTTTAATATTCTCGAACAAATTCTTTACCTTCATTGTTTAGTCTTCTGACTTTCTCAACGCCATAAATGGCGGTTCCCCTTATCGATTCGGGTCTCATCTGAGGAGCAGTCAAGAGAGTCAGAGACCCCCTCCCATTAAGATTAACTACAGCAATAACATCACGATCATTCTCATAACCACAAGAACAATGAAATCAACGATGTACGCTTTCCTCCATTTTTTCCCAAACTTAGGGCATAGGACAGAAGAACACTTAGGGTTAACGAATTCTACTAGAAGACCACACTTCATTGCCTCCCACTCAACCCAATACTGAACACGGCGATACGGCATTAAATAGAGACGATCCCTAAACCCCGACGAAAGGTTCCTCACACTAGTATTTTGGAAAAGTTCTTAGACTATGATCTAGTGGTATATCCTTTGCCTAAAGCTATAAACTTTCTGAAAGCACTAACGTTTAATCATATTAGTTAACCTCTCTAACTTAACCACATTAGCACCCATCCTTTTGGCTTCATCAACAACCCACTTACCAACTTTCCTTGCAAAATCCTCCATAATCCTCCTAGCCTTCAAATGAAAAGAACGAATCCTCAATAGAATCTCTCTATTACTCCTCCACCTCCTTGAATACTTTCTTTGTAGGGACTCAGCTAATGACTTCCAATGATGAGCCTCAGCCAGTCTAGTTGGGATCCTAACGTATTTAACATCGTCTTTCCCAACTACAACGTCATCCATATTATATCTACTGCTACACTCTCCTTTGGTATTATCTCTTCCCTTTCCTTCTCAAAAACGACTTTAAGGTATGCCTCATCACCTTTAATAACAAGCTTAGTTTCCTTCATTCTCCAGTTCAAGTACTCCTTTAAGTTTCTGGGATAACCAATATTGGTAGTTCGCCAACACTTTGGTGGACTAAATCGAGGAGTTTCTTCTTGTTCTGGTTATGATTCACCCCTTTTTCTTTCAACCAGAATAACAAATACCTTAATGCTTAACATAGTTGTTTGATAGGTCTAGGAGAGATTGAGTGAGGCCAATCTTCATTGCAACAGTAGCTCTGATTGGGTTTTTCTTACCCCTCCTCCTAGCCACGAAATATTTTAAGAAGAAAGGGTGTATTTAGACTTTCATCCCAGCCCCTAGAAGGGCAAGGCTTTTAGCATTTGTAATAGAGTCTTTTGACGAATGGCCAAATCATCTCACCAAGGAGGTAAAACCTAAATGAATAATAGGTTAACTAGTAAGTCCCTAATATAAGGTCAAGATTGTCCTGAATATACCAATATAATGATACGATTTTCTCAAAAAAGAGTTGAAATACTTAAAATTATAAATTAATTTCTAAGCATCCTAGACGCTTCCTTATAAACTGGGTCTAAAAATCGGTAATTTTCGTCGATGATGCTCAATTTCTTCAAAGTATTTAGAATGTTACTAAGAACACTAGTGGAAATTGTACTACCTTCCTCATTTTGTACACAATTGAGTATCTTACTCCAACTATTCATTCCCTTAGCTATACACCTTAGGACTGTTCTGTAACGTTTTGCTACAATGGGAGAGACGTTATTTTTAACCGAGATCAAGCTGTTAATTTCGTTCAAAGCAACGTTTATTGCCAGATCCTTTACTCTTTTCAAATCCCTATTATTGAAATATTGATTACCTGCTAAAGTTAACCATCCCGGGATACCATCAACCATTGCGATGATATCTTGTATTACATTCTCCTCGACCTTTAATGATAACTCCTCGAAACCCTTTCTTAAAAACTGCCTACTCTTTTCTTTATCAAACCTTTCTAACGTTATCTCGAAATAGTATCTACCATAGAGCGGTGACCCGGGGTCCTCTACTCCTAAAAAGTCATGAAGTAGTCCCACCTCAGAGCCCGTTAAAATAAAGGTTAAGTTTTTGTCATAATCGTAAGCATGAGCAATAGCTTCTTTTATTTCATTTGATAATGGTCCCCTCAATTTTTGAGCTTCGTCAATCCCTATTACTATCCTTTTCTCGTTCAAATGATCAAAAAGATCTGATAAACTGACGTATTCTCTACCCTTCCATTTTAGTTCAACGCTGTTACCTAAAATGCTAACCCCTCTTATCTTACTTAGCACGTCAAGGAAGGTGGATAGTTTTGATGAAAAAGCGTTAGAGAATAGTGAGTATAGATCCCCTCTACTGTAGTTAGGGCGTAAGTTTCTACAATCTATTATGACATGGGGTATTTTTATCTCATTAAGTGCGACTTTTAATACTGATGTTTTACCTATTCTTCGGACTCCAGTGATTAAAATCAAAGGCCTGTTAATGTTACTCATTATTTCTTTAATCTCTTTTTCCCTATCAAACAAGTCTTCTCTGTTTTCTTTAGGCCTTTCATCAAATAGCAACTTCTGCCCCAGAATTCAACTTCTGCCCCAGAAGTTATAATTTTTTCCCTTTATTAAGACTTGCTTGGAAATAATAACCAGTAACATCGTAAACATAAAACCGTTCTTAAGAATACTGATTTATCGATCAGTTGTTTTTTACCACCACACTACTGTTATGTTCCTTTCAATTTATGTAAAAATGTTCAATTTAAGTTTGTAATACTTTTCTAATCCTAAGAATGGATAACGATTTCATGCATTTGAAACTAAGTTTAAATTTCTCTAATGCCACATTTATCAGATACTTTAGTTATGTAATAAAATTTTTGAAAAAGAATTAAAAATTGCCTCCTCTTCTCTTTTCAACATTTGAATCATACGTTAAATTGAAGATGAATTAACACTTCATATGATTTGTACTGAATTAATAAAATTGTTATTCATACTTATGATGACTTAGGAATCTATGGTTAAATATTCCAGAACATATTAGTTTATGTGAATAGGAGAGATAGGGCGCTTCTAAAAAAGGTTGGAAGTTATTATCTACAATATAAGGGGATCTTAGATGTTGAAAAGTTGCTCTCAACTTTTAATGGAACTGAGGAAGTCCCTCTAGATGACTATACACTATCATATATTTATTATTACCTTATGTACTTAATAACAGCTAGTGTAGTAAGATCTGCAGAGGATGCAAAAAAGAGTAGATTAACCTATAGAGAATTTTCAATTGAATACTCCAATGACCTTTATGGTGAGTTGAATGTAGACCTAAGTATTCCGGTATACTCTATGGGTTTGGTAGCCTATCATAGCTTTACCGAGGGATATAATGCTCCAGAATATGGAATCTTAGGCTATATTACGAGAAGAATTTATTCCATTATTAAGGAAAAACGAAGTAAAATTGAAGTAAGAAAAGAACAAGTACCTCGTTACTTTAATTTTTTGGATGATTTCGACCAGACTTTTTCTCAGCTCGATAAAATCAAGGAGGAATTTCCGGATGGTTATTTTAGAGATCCGTCCTATACTGACCCAGATTGGTTATTACGAGCATACAAAGCGTATTATACGGCTAAAGAATTAGAGGAAATTAAGGTAGGGATAAGGACACCCAAGAGGCCTATAAACAAGAAATTAATAAAATTCATCATGTGGAAATTATATGAGCTTTATGTATTCTACTTAGTAGTAAATTACCTTGAATCTAAAGGTTATGAAATAAAGAAGGAGGAAGAGAAATATATAGCTATAAGAGGTAATAGGAGGTTAAGTATAATATTTAATGCCTCACTTAGCCAATCCTCTCTAAGAAAGGTTGATTATATAGAGGATATAGAGAAATATAAGGGAAGACCGGATATTTCTCTTGTTAACGAAAGGCCGATTATCTTTGAATGTAAGTACTCATCTAAAGTTAGTTATATTACAATGGGTAGATTCAAAATTATGGCTTATACTTATGAATATGATCCTTCATTAGCAGTATTAGTTTATCCTGGATTGGAAATTAAACAAATTAACTTCGATAACGAAGATGAGGCTACAATGGAATTGGATGGGATTGCCAGAGCAAAAAGCGGAATACTAGACTTTTGGTATAATAGTCATTTATTATATATGATTATCATCGATCCTTTGGAGTCAGATGAAAATAATTTATCGAAGATCGATAAGATAATGAAAGAACACATTTAAATACAAGACTACCTACCCTTTTTTGTGTATGGTGATTGGTTAGTAGTCAGAGACAAGTTCAAAAAATTACTAGACTCTCAAGATAGTGCGCAAACTTTTCTCGATTATATTGAAAAAGGAAATTTTGTTCCTTGCTTCTTTATAGGTGAAAAATCTCATTGGGTAGAATCTATAAAATATTCTTTTTATGGAGAATTAGGATATACTTTATGGGGTGCTTCGGCTGAAAATCGTAGCAATATTAGTAGCATTTTAAACAGGTATGACGAAATCTATTTTGGAGAAGATAAGAAGAGAAAAGATAAGAAAAATGATACAGAGAATAAAAATAAAATAGAAATTAAGAACGATAAAATACTGGTAGCCCTTCTAAGAACAAAAGAGCTAGGCATTATTGGATTCGGAGTAGTAACGGATATCACAAAGGACGCGATGAGGAATTTTAAAGGATGGAAGGAAGGTGACAAAGTCTGGATAGTAAGATTTAGAATAAAAATATTTTGGCTTCACGAAAGCATAAGAAAAAACTATAATGACAGTAATAAATGGGTGGGAGAAGATTATAAGTTAGAAGGGGTTAATAATCAATCAAACCAATGCTATACAGAAGACAATAATGATGCAGTTAAAGCTTTTCAACAATTTATTCTATCGAAGAAAGAGGAAATTAGGTCTACTTTAGAATTTTATTCTAAGTTTCGTTTCAGTACTCAGAAAGAATACCTATCAGAGGAAGTAGTTTGTAATAAAAACGCACAAATAGATCTTAATGGTTTCTATATTCCTCAAGATTCAGTTAACATTATACTGAAAGCTCTACAAACTACTAATGTACTCCTAGCTGGCCCACCTGGTACTGGAAAAACTAGCTTAGCTATAAGGACTGTGAGAGCTTTAACTGGTAATAATGATAACTGTTATGAAGTAGCTACTGCCAATTCACTTTGGTTTAGAAGGAATTTGATAGGAGGAGAAAGTATAAGAGAGGGATCTGTAATGTGGAAGAGCGGGCTTTTCATTGAAGCTTACGTAAATGCTGCAAGAATAAAGGATGGGAACTATTACGTCGTAATTGATGAATTGAATAGGGCTGACGTTGATAAGGCATTTGGAGAATTAATGACAATATTTTCTACTCCATATCCTAGCGAATGGTCAATTCCCAATGCTCTAATAGAGGAAATTAAGAGTTATGGAGATAATATAGATAATGTAACCAAGAGTTTCTTAGAAATATATGAGAAGTTAAAGAGGGAGAGTAGAGAGAATGAACCATTAAAAAGAATACGAATTATTGCTACAATAAACTTAGTCGATGCTAGAAATCTGTTTTATGTTGGAGATGCGCTGGCAAGAAGGTTCGTGATAATTTACTTTGATTATCCGAAAGAAACCGAAGATTTAGATGAATTTCTTAAAACTTACGCTTCTTTTAGTGAGGACTTTAAGAATAAAGTTAAGGATCTTGTAAAATATCTTAGAGTTAATCTAAATGAAAAAGAAGATAAGGTAATAAAGTTTAATATCTCACCGGCTAGCTTAAAGACAGCGCTGGATATATATTCCCGTCTTGATGACAACAATTCTGATATATATAAGTTCGTTGAAGTTTTAAGATCCACTATAGGGACACTAAATCCAGATAATATAAATAAATTTAATAGATTAATAGAAAAATGGAAAAAAGAAAAAGGAGGACAATAAAAAAGTTAATTCACTTCTTGTTCTTGCTTTCATCTTCCTTTAACTCTTCTACTATCTCCCTCATTATCCTCTCTGAAGGAAATGACACCACTACTCCCTTTATCTTCTTTATTATCATGACAAAGAAAATATTTCAAAAAAGAGAGAGGGTAAGGCTAAAGTATTTCTAAGGAGTGTGTAAAACAACGGCCATAAAAGGTATTCGTTATTTTTCAATTTAACATAAGATTTAGATGTTGACGAGGAGAGGATGTAACAATTTTAAACCATTTGCCAAGGATTTTGTCACACAATTAAAGCACTTAACTAATGTAGTTCGGAAGAATTTAAACTGAGTCTGAAATGAATGAAATTGCCATTCACATTTAGTTTCAAGAAAACAAACGAGTCAAATGTATAAAGACATGAACAAAGTTATAGTTCTTGATCCTTTTCCTCATCTACACTGCTTCTTGTGGAATTGTTGAATTTCCACTAAGAGTTAAGAGAGATAGCAAACATAAATTGTACATCTTATCATTAATTGAATGGAAAAATATTCAACAGATCTACTAAGCATATCTATAGTTTGAAGACGAAAATGCTTTAATTTTTCACTTACATTTTTTATATTTGTGGAAGAGTTAGTAAAGAAGTTAGGGGATAAACTAAACGAAGCTGAAGCAGATGCGAAAAAATTCGGTAAACTAATTGGTAGAATAACTAGATTTGAGAGTGTTAGCCTTAAGGATAATGAGTTGATTGGTGTTGATATAGCGTTTGAGGATTATCTAAACTCCGATGTAAAGAAAGGTCAATATTTAGCCATTAGAAGTATAACTAGGCCAGTTACAATTTTAGGACAAGTTCGTGCCATAACAAGGGCTGATGCCCTATCTAAGTTAGGAATTAGGGAATTGAGCTATCCTAAGGATCCAACAACCATTATTACCACAACTTATGTGGAGCTAAAGCCAATTGCTGAGATTGAGAACGGAAAAATAAGACCACCAGTTTCTCCAGTTGATCCTCAAAGTCCAGTCTTCATTCCAAACCACGATTTAATAGAAAAGATCTTGAATATTCCAAGTAGGGGCATAACTATAGGCAAAATATTTTCAGGAGGAGAGGAGACTGATGCTAGCGTTAGACTTGACGAATATACGCTAAGGCATCATACGTTAATTTTAGGCACAACTGGGTCTGGAAAAACTACTTTGTTAAAAAGTATGATAAGCAGTGAGGAAATCGATAAGGGTACTTTCATTTTCGATAGGCAAGGGGATTTCATTAACTACTTAATTGAAAAGAGAAGGGGATTTGCGGTAATTATGCCAGTAGTTGAGGAGGCTTCAAGATCGATATCGCTAAAGGATCACGCCGAAAAATTCGCCAATTGGTATGATTGTGATAATATACTAGACGTTAAAGAGGATGGAGTTTTAGAGGAATGTAATGGATCAGAGGTATTCCTCATACCCTATTCAATAAACTTCTATTCTGTTCTAAAAAATTTCAATAAGATTACTCCGTATTTCACTCCAAAGGCTTCAATGTATTGGGAGGCCATTGTGAATAACATGTTTGAAATAATTGGATATGACCTTTATGAGCTAGCTGATAAGAAACAGACCTTTTACGAAGATCAGCTAAGCGATTTCCTACGAGATAGACTAACCCCGGGATCCCTACTTGGAAAGATCAGCGGGTTTTACGATTTGAAGATGGTCTCTGGATCTAAATCTAAACAATTTTCCTCTTATGATGGGAGTAAAAAGATGTTGACCATTAATATGGGGAAGGCTTTCGAAGAGGCTATGAAACGCCTTGATGTTCCCTACCAGACTAAAGAGGCCATTTTAAGAACCTTAAAGGCTTATGATAGTTACGGTATTTTCACCGTGCCCGGTACTGTGGACTTTAAGCCTAAAGACGTTTTTTCGTCATATAGTGATGTAGTAGTGGATTTAAGTTGGGTTATGAATAGATCAGCGTCAATAGAGGCAGTTGCCACTATAGCGTATAAGCTTCTAGAGGATTTCTTCAACTGGAAGGATGAACTATATAAGATGAAGGAGACGACTAAGTTAACTTTGGTAATAATGGATGAAGCCCACGAGTACTTCCCGCAGACTGATCAAGAGAATGTATCAAAGGACATTGTAGAGGGGTTAATAAATAGGATAATGAGGCTAGGTAGGGTTAGGAACATAGGGGTAGTTTTAGCCACTCATGTCCCCGAGGACTTAAATCCCTTGGTTCTTCAACTTACCAATACTAAAGTCGTTATGAGAAATGAGAGTCATGTACTGAGGAGATTAGGGTTGGAGGAATATGAGGATTTTCTAAGGCATGCAACACCGGGATTGGCCATAGTGTATTCCATATATTTCAGTGAGGTTCCCATAAAGACTATTCAGAGGTGAACTGTGAGATTACGCTAAGGTAGCCCATTTTATCGTCGTGAATGATGTTTAAGTAATTGGAGGCAATCTCGTATGCGTATAAAAAGAGTGATGCCGATATTCTCTTACTTCTCCTATCAACGATTTCAATGTAAGTGGGCATTAGTCTCTCCGTTAGTCTAGATAAAACTGGAGAGATGTCTAGGTTCTTATTAGTACTCTCTATTCTCAGAAAAGTTGGTGGGAAGTACTTTTTTCTAATGATGACATAATAAGCGTACTTAGTTGGAACTTTTTCTATAACATTTCTCCCATCTTCATCTTTAACCTCTAGGGCATATTCAATTTTAAATGGGCCTATAGTGCATACGTACTCATAGTTTTTCCTACAAAGACGCTCGTCTATTAGTTCAATAATCGTTACGTCCTTCATCCTTTTAACGTTACCTATTGTTTCATTAATTTCCTTAACTCTCCAAAGCTTCTTTGAATTCTCTAATCTTTTCACTACTCCAATTACGTTATTGTTTAGTAATTCTATTCTCTCATTTACTAGCTTGGCATAAGCTAATCTATGCTTTCTCCTAGCTTCTGTCTCTAAGTTTATTTCCTCAGTTAGCTCCAATGGTGTTGGGTATATTGGACCGTCAATAATAACTATATCGTGGTTCTGAATAACCCTTTTAAGCCCAACGTTTTCCGCTTCTAATCTCAACTCATCCGCAATATCGTCGATTTTATATTCGTTATTAGGCTCGTTAACGTAATAGTAGTTCACTACATTCTTGTACCTAACGTTAATGTCATCAATTTTTAAGCTTTCCAATATTTCCCTATAACTACTGATTCCGATATATGGGATATCTACAGTAAAGGGACCATCTATGAAACCTTCTCTATTACTATATACTGAAAGACCGATAAGACATGTGTTAACTGAGAAGTCCCTCAAATACCTTGATGAGGAGTCTATTGACGCTATTCTTTTATCGTTAAGTGATTTAAATTCGTATAAGGAGTACATCGTTGGCTTAAACTCTTCCTCCAACTCTATTTTCATAACTTTATCTTCTGCATCAGATAGTTCATGTTCTGGATCTCCCTCGTTCTCTATTTTAACATCTTTTTTGAGCTTCGCTAATTCCTCAATAGTATTTTTTATTGTTACTTTCCAATTCATACATAATCATTAGTTTTCTATATAAATAAAATTTTTACACCATAGAGTGAGGACAACAGTTTCTCTCATTTTAAGTTTAAATTCTTCCTTCAAACCACTCTCGTTAAGTAGTAACTGTGTAACGAAAATTTTGATGAAGATTAAGAATTGTTAGATTTTCTCTTCCTCTTTCAACATCTAAATCGTATGCTGAATTGAAAATAAGCTAATGCTGTATATGACTTAATACTAAATTAACAAAATTATTGTTCACAATAGAGGAGAAGGATGAAAAATACTACGTAGTGATGATTCAAATTGAATAGTTCTAGCTACTAGGAGATTCTCCCATCTTATAGTATATAGTAAGGTTTATAACTCACTTATATGAATATTTCTTATGGCCATAATAGAGGAAGCAAGAAGTGGCCAAATAACAGACGAGATGAAGGAAATTAGTAAGCTTGAGGGAATTCCAGTAGAGAAGGTGCGAAATAGGATAAGTGAGTGTAAAATAATCCTAATTAGGAACGCTAAGTATCCTAGCAAAAAGTTGGTGCCAATTGGTAAAGGGTTGACCACTAAAGTTAACATAAACATTGGAACGTCGGATGAAGTTGTAAATCTACAAATGGAGTTGGAGAAGGTAAAGGTTGCTAATAGGTGGGGAGACACACTAATGGATCTATCGACTGGAGGTGATTTAGATGACATAAGGAGGGAGATAATAAGGGCGTCTGAATTGCCTGTTGGTACAGTACCAGTTTATCAAGTTTTCATAGAGTCCTTTAAGAAGAAATCTGGTGGTGCGTATTTCACTGAGGATGAATTACTGAGTACTGTGGAGAAGCACTTAAAGGATGGAGTAGCCTTTATGACAATTCACGCTGGGATAACTAAGGAATTAGCCATAAGGGCGTTGAAGAGCAATAGGATAATTCCAATAGTATCAAGGGGAGGGGATATGATAGCTGGTTGGATGATACACAATAATTCTGAAAATCCATATAGGAAGCACTGGGGCTACTTACTGGAGATGTTTAAGGAATATGACGCAGTGATTTCATTAGGTGATGCATTGAGACCTGGAGCAACGGGGGATGCTCATGATGAATTTCAAGTTGGTGAACTTTTGGAAACGGCCAGACTGGTTAAAAGTGCGTTAAAGGAGGGTGTGCAAGTAATGGTAGAAGGTCCGGGACACGTACCATTAAATGAAATAGCATGGGATGTGAAATTGATGAAGAAGTTAACTGGTGGTGTACCATATTATGTTTTAGGTCCTTTGCCGATAGATGTCGGTGCACCATACGATCACATAGCCTCTGCAATAGGTGCTGCAATATCATCAGCTGCTGGTGCAGATCTATTGTGCTATTTGACTCCAGCCGAACATTTGGGATTGCCAACTGTTAAACAAGTTGAGGAAGGGGCAATTGCTTACAGAATTGCAGCTCACGCTGGTGATGTGGTTAAGTTAGGGAGAAGAGTTAGGAAATGGGATGATGAGGTTAGCTATTATAGGGGTAAGTTAGAGTGGGATAATATGATTTCTAGGCTCATAGATCCCCAAAGAGCTTATCAAGTCTACACTCAGTTTGGTATTCCGAAGGTTAAAGCGTGTACTATGTGTGGTGGATATTGTCCAATGATGTGGGCAATGGATCAAGTGAGGAAGATAGGTTCTTCTTCATCCTTATAAGTACGGATTCATATTTTTATTTTCGTACTCCAGTACTTTTTTATGGATAAAACAGTTTTAGATGCGAATTTAGATCCGTTAAAGGGAAAGACAATAGGTGTAATTGGTTACGGCAATCAAGGAAGGGTTCAAGCTACTATCATGAGGGAAAATGGTCTAAACGTTATTGTAGGAAATGTTAAGGATAAATATTATGAATTGGCTAAGAAAGAAGGATTTGAAGTTTACGAGATAGATGAAGCAGTGAGGAGGTCCGATGTCGCGTTGCTTTTAATTCCAGATGAAGTAATGAAAGAAGTTTATGAAAAGAAGATAGCTCCAGTTTTACAAGGGAAAAAGGAGTTCGTGTTAGATTTTGCAAGCGGGTATAATGTAGCTTTTGGGCTCATTAGACCCCCTAAAAGTGTTGATACTATAATGGTTGCTCCCAGAATGGTTGGGGAGGGGATTATGGATTTGCACAAGCAAGGTAAAGGTTACCCTGTACTGTTAGGAGTTAAACAAGATGCGTCTGGAAAGGCGTGGGACTACGCTAAAGCAATAGCTAAGGGTATAGGTGCGATACCAGGTGGGATTGCTGTGATTTCCTCATTTGAGGAGGAGGCGTTATTGGACTTAATGAGTGAGCACACTTGGGTACCAATACTATTTGGGGCAATAAAGGCTTGTTATGACATTGCCGTAAAGGAATATGGAGTATCTCCAGAAGCTGCGTTATTGGAGTTTTACGCTTCTGGAGAGTTAGCGGAAATCGCTAGACTAATTGCTGAAGAGGGAATATTTAACCAAATGGTGCATCACAGTACTACTAGCCAATACGGTACTTTAACAAGAATGTTCAAGTATTATGACGTGGTAAGGAGAATTGTTGAGAATGAAGCTAAGTATATATGGGATGGTAGTTTCGCTAAGGAGTGGTCTTTGGAGCAACAAGCTGGTTATCCAGTATTCTATAGATTATGGGAATTAGCTACGCAGAGTGAAATGGCTAAGGCTGAAAAGGAGTTATATAAGCTTCTGGGAAGAAAGGTTAAAAATGATTAGATCTTCTCTTTTTCAAAGATCTTACTGGCAGAGTAGAGTGTTAAAAGTTTAGCTTTGTTACGCTTAAGGATACTTTCGTAGTCCTTTTTTATGTATAACTCCTTTACTTGCGAACCTCTTGAGGGAATTCTAGGTACCTTATATCCAGTGGTTCTCAATATGTAGCTGAATCTCTCCCAACTCATACCCTTAATTTTCATCTTATTATAAGGTAGCATTGCTTGAAGATAATCTATTACGACTAAGCTACTCCATAATAAGTTCAATTCTGAAACTGTTCCTATTGAGTACTCTATTCCCTTCTGTGTTAAAATCGGTATGTCAAAGCGTAAGATGTTGAAACCCACTACAAATAATCTTTCGAGGATTTTGCTTTTCCCGCTAAAGAAGTTCAAGTTGTTTGATCCAACTTCACTAATTTTTCCCTTTAAGTATTCATAAAATTTCGTAATCATTTCTTTTTCATTACCCAGATCCCATTCCGTGAAGAAGCGGAAATCTTTTCTCTTATTAATGTGGTCAATTTCCATGACTCCAATTACTATGATCTTTTCATTTTGAAAGGGCAAAAATTGGCGGAAGGTGTCAATGGTTAATAGTAGTCTCATCTAATATATTCCTTGGTTAGAGAGTATAAAAAAATAGCTAAGGTTTGAGGAATTTTAACTCATTTATGAGCTCGTTTCAGATTACGTTAGCAAAAGAGTAGTGGGCATAGTATTTATGGACAGTTAGTTTTAAATAATATTAGTATAAGTTACAAATTTATTGAGCTTTATTGAGCTTTCACGATAGTTTTTTACGTAAATTGTACATATAATGATTAATTGAAAGCAGTGATAATGAATGCAAGTATTTAAAATGAGTGAAATTTCTTTCCGCATCCTTAATTCAATAAAATAGGATTGATCTCGGTACAAAATAATAATAGAATATTAATGTAAACAGTTCTTTTTTTAAAGAAAAAAGAAAAAATTATAATTCTTTCAATATCTCGCTTAAGCTTATTTCTTGATGAGATATTACAGCAACGCCGTAATTCTCTTGTTTGTTTATCCCTATCATCACGAATAGGCTCTTGTTATCGTAAGTGGCACTTATTGAATAGATTACGACAGTAGCGTTATTATAAACAACTTTCCCTGCAACAGTAAAGTTACCTATGGTTATATTGAAGTACTTCAAAAGTTTAGTCACGTTACTGAAGTTACCAGTACCCTTCAATATTAGTTGGCTATTTGATGAAAGTAATTGAAAACTACCGTAAGATGTGTTACCATAGGCTATTACATTGCTGGATGGTTGAGGTGCAGATACCTTCTGTGAGGTGTAAAGATACTTTAGGAGAAATAGGGTAGTGTTGACGCTAGCGTTGTCCTTAATAATATAAAAGTAATATCCATCAAATCCAAACGCGGTAGTGTTCTTATAATCATAAAGTAAGGTATTATATTGACCGTAAATAAAGCCAT
Source organism: Saccharolobus solfataricus (assembly GCF_900079115.1). NCBI lineage: Archaea > Thermoproteati > Thermoproteota > Thermoprotei > Sulfolobales > Sulfolobaceae > Saccharolobus > Saccharolobus solfataricus. The sequence continues at coordinate 1,239,668 of NZ_LT549890.1, read as the reverse complement.
TTTTCACTAGCGTTTTGTTTATTATTGTGAATGCAAATGACGACAAGGGAGTGGAAGCCTTAAAATAGCCTATTGTTGCGAAGGTGTTATTAAATGATATGAAATTTGTTGTACCATTACCAATTATTTGAGATGCCAGTGATAACGCAAGTGTTGTATTAGTATTATTAACATAATATAGGATGAAATTGGTTACAGGTGAGATGTTGTACGTATGTATTTCACCTAATGTAGTGTAGTGGAATGCGTCAGCCGTAGAGTTTTCTTGAGTGGTCGAATGCGTGCTGGCGAAGACTACAATGAACGCAGAGACTACAATAATAACTGTTAAAATAATGGGTATTTTCGCATTCATACATTATAGTCTTTTGGTTAACAAATAAACTTTTTGCAAACACGCTATTACACACGCTTTTAAACAGGATTATGAATTATTATATATAGTAAAATGATCGTTGTAAGCAATATTGTCAAGAAATACGGCAATAAAATAGCCTTAGATAATGTCTCATTAGAGGTTAAGAAAAGGGAATTCGTCTCACTTATAGGCCCCAATGGTGCGGGAAAAACCACACTTATCCGAATCCTACTCACTCTCATGAAGCCAGATAGGGGAGAAGTGCAAATACTTGGGGAAAATCCTTTCAAGAGTAAGAGAATCTTTAAGGAAGTCGGCTACGTTCAAGAAATTCCCAATTACCCACCATTTCTTACTGGAAAGCAAGTGCTAGAACTTTCAGCTAAGATAAGGGGAGTGGACAAAAGTGAGGTGAATAGGGTTTTGGAATTTGTTGAAATGGAGAATTACGCAAATAATCCCATAGTTAAGTACAGTAAGGGAATGGTTCAGAGAATAGCAATTGCTGAAGCCTTGCTTGGGAATCCCTCTATTCTAATAATGGATGAGCCAAATATGGGAATTGACCCTATCTTTTCTCTGAAGACAAGAGAGCTACTAAACAAGTTGAAGAGAAAAGATAACGTATCCATTTTGATGACATCTCACGAGTTAGAGGATGTAAAGAAGCTATCTGATAGAATATTCATGATATATAAGGGGAAGATAGTTTTTAGTGGTACTGTTGAGGATATGGTTAAGGAGTTTTTAGGTATACAAGTAGTAGTAGAAACGGACGAAATTGAAAAGGCCGAGGGAGTGCTAAAGGGGATAGAATACGTTAAAGGAATATTTAACGATGGGAATAGATTAATAGCCAAACTTAATGAGGATAGGAGAGAGGAATTGTTAAAGGATTTGGTTACAAGTGGTGTTAAGGTAAAGGGTTTCTATATTGACCTAAACCTGGAAGAGGCTTACATGAGGGCATTAGGAAATGTTTGAGATCATGCTTTACGAGTGGAGAAGGGCAATAGCTAGGAAAAAGGTCATAGTACTATCTATAATAACGTTCATCTTTGAACTCGGCATTTACTTAGCAATATATTTAGTACCTTCAAAGTCACTGAAGACATTAATAATTCCCCTATCTCCCTATTTATGGGCTCTTGGGGTACTATTACCACAAGTCCTCCTAATACACTTCTTAGCAATATCGATAGCTTCTGGATCAATGGCAGAAGAATATGAACAAGGAACAGTAGATTATTTCATATCAAAACCAATAACTAGGTTGAGATTTGTTATGGAGAAGTGGCTTGGTTCATTCTCCTTACTTTTAATTATTTACCTATTCATGGTAGTGCTTGCCTTAGTCCTTTCATCTCTTCTCTTTGGAGTACAAAGTGATTTAATACTATTACCAGAGCTCTTCTCTTCAGTAGTATTCTCAACATTAGTCTTCCTAAACATCGCCTTTGCAATAGGTGAAATACTGAGGAGGAGTAATCTATCCTTTACAATTAGTGGATTCATCTTAATAGCCTCAATAATAGTATCTGACGTACTCGTCTTCGTGTCTTTATTAACCAACAATAGAAGCTACGAGATGATTTCAGAGTATCTACCAACGTGGGGTTCCACTGAGTTACCATTTATGCTACTACAGAACTCACCATTCTCAACAATAGCTAGGGGACTGAACATTCTGCCTTCCATAAGTAATAATGTGGGGTTAGCTATTGTGTCGATTGTGGTATATTCCCTTGTTCCATTGGTTTTATCCATAATAAACTTCTTGGGGAGAGATATACCGAAGAAGGTAAGTTAGTAAGATATTTTTCTCCCTATACTGGTGAACTACCCTCCCCTAACGGACAAGGCTTCCTGCTTCATAGCCCCACCTTGCCAGCGGTAGAAGGCAGAGCTCCACACTGAGGGTCGTTCCGACCCCGATCTACGTAAGATGTTGAGAGAAGCATTATAGTCACGGTCTACTATCCAACCGCATTTAGGACAAACAAACACGCGGTCGAAGAGAGTTAAATCTTCCCTGACGTATCCGCATCTAGCACAAGTCATCGACGTGTATGCTGGATCGACGAGAGTGAACTTCTTACCGTATTTTATTAGTTGATACTCCAGTATCGTCCTAAACTCGTAAAAACCAACATCGTGAAGCCTCCTCCTCACCTTGAGAGACTTACCAACCAGCTTCTTAACGCTAATATCCTCCATTACCACGATATCGTAGTATTCTGCAAAATACTTACCGAGCTTCATGTAAATATCTTTCCTCAAGTTCTTCACGTGCTCATAAACCCTAGCCAACTTAACCTTAGCTTTGAACCAGTTATGAGAGAGGAATCTCTTCCTCGAAAGAGACCTATGAAGTTCCCTTACCTTGGTTAAGGCCCTCTCAAAAGGCTTCAGGTTAGGGAAATACTGACCATCGGAGGTAGTTACGAGTTTCTCAATTCCCACGTCGATCGCGACAACTTTTCCAGTAGATGGAAGGGCCTTGAACTCGTAATCAACCACGAAAATGATGTATATTCTCCCAGACGGCTCTAACTTCACTATGATTCTCTTCACCTTATCTAGAGGGAAGTCCCTGTGTACTATCACGTTGAAGACTCCTAGATGAGATAGGTAGAGCTTCATTAACTTCTTCTTGTGATTACTCTTTCTTCTTATTTCCCTTAAGCTCAACACTTTCCATCCCGATTGAGAGTAAACTAGCGAGTAGTACTTGTGCGGTTTCTTTTCTCTTGGAAAGCGTGCTAGCCCGTCCATAAACCTCTTCTTAGCCTCGTAAAAACGATCTACTATCTGTTGAACAACTTGTGAGTGAAGTTGTTTGTACTCCTCATCCTGCTTTCTTAAGTCAAGGGCCATCTGTCTTAACTCCGTCTGTGTAAGTCCTTTCCCATCCCTTTGGTAGAAATAGGTGTCTGCCCAACGTAGGGTGTTATATACCTCACATGCTAGCCTCAACTGGGCTTTTAACGCCCTCAATGCTTGTTCGTTAGTATAAGCGCGGAAGCGGAATCCTACGTCAGACGTTAATTGTATATCTGTAGTTCTTAATATTTAAAATATAAGGGGCTATCCATCCCTTACAGAAGGGTCTTCCGCCCCCTTAACCCCCATTAAGATAAAGTCTAACGTTAATGGTTTTCAGTGCACTGCTAATTTCTCACTGCCCTAGAAGGGGCAAGGCTTTCAGTATTTTGTAATGTCGAGAAGTGGTTCAACGGAACGCTTAACTCATTTTTTATTATTGACTGCCAAGAGGTGTTTTGAACCATATTTTCCCTAAAAAGATTAACGTAATAGATAGGACAACATTACAATGCCCGCAGGATATTTTTTCAAACACACAAGGAATTATCTTTAACATATCCTTATAGGAGAATGGTGAAGATAAGCTTGGATTCTTCATATCGAGGGATTTCATGATACTAATTTGACACAAAAATATGGGACAATACAAAAAAAGCTATATTTAATTTAATACTATTGCTAAATAAGATATAAGAAGTAAAATTGTTTAATTTAAGAAAATTAGTATATACTAAACTTTTTTAAATGATAGCATAAAGTTTTATGGCTCATACACCTTGTAAAAGAACTCATTTGCCTTTGGTGTTAATTCCTCTCTCAGTTTCATGAAGAGGTCATATGCCTTATAACCTATCCAATTCTGGGGCAATAAATCTTCTGGTAAATCAGGGTCTATATTTAGAAATTTTCTATATTCATGGACTAATTCTATCCTAGTTACAAACGCTTCATTACTTTTCATGGAGTTGACCTTTTTAAGCATTGGAGACCATTCTTCTAAAAAAGACTTGTAAGCTTGTTCGACTTCAACTAAATTCCAACATCTTTCTACCAAATGATTAGGTTGATCTAAATAATCTGCCACAAAAATGTCTACCTTCACGCTATTGGTCGAGTTGTAGAGATCATTGATAAATTTCCTTAACGTATCTTCAATAGGATTTGGTGATATCCATGTTGACTGAGCTAGCATTCCAAATCCTAACCATTTTAGCTCTCTCCTCAATCTATCTCTTACCTCCCTGTTATTTTCTGGAATGTTATACACTACTATCCTCCATTTGCCATCCCATCTTCTTCTAGTCTTTTCATAGACTCTCCTAGTTCCTTCTAGTAATCTCAACAGCCCTTTTTCAGACAATTTATATCTTATTTTCTTATCTTTTCCCCTTTCAGAGACTATTAAACCGGCTTTCTTCATTCTGTGTAAACCAGCTCTAATCGCACCTTCTGAAAAACCAAATTCTTTAAGAATAATAATCAAGCTTTTGGAACTTATCGTTCCTCCCGCATCTTTTATGTAATCTCCATACAATGTAAAGAATAACGATTGTATCTTCATTAATAATAACCTCTAAATAAATACTAAAAAATTTTCTTGGGTATTATAAGTACTATGATAGCTGTAAAAATTTTATTTTACTTCACCCAGTCTAAATTTATACCTTTGTATTTTACCAGTTGCAGTCTTTGGAATCTCATTTACGAATCTTATTTCCTTAGGAACCTTGTAATGGTCCAGTTTTTCTTTAAGATAATCTTTAATGTTATTAGCTAATTCCTCACTAGGAGAGTATCCTTGTTTTAAGGTGACAAATGCTACTACTTTTATCAATCCCACCTCATCTGGTAGACCTACTACTGCAGCTTCCAAAATTGCTGGATGAGATAACAATACCGCCTCGACTTCTATTGGAGAGACCCATAATCCGGAAGTTTTAATCATATCATCAGATCTTCCAACATAATAATAGTAACCATCCTCGTCCCTAAAGAACTTATCCCCAGTTCTAAACCAAAACCCTACCATGTTCCTTCTAGTAGCCTCATAATCACGCCAGTAAAACATGGCTATACTATCTCCTTTTACGTAAAGATCGCCTACTGTCTTAGGGGGTACCTCATTACCGTTTTCGTCAACAATTTTCACTTCATAACCAGGAACTACTTTTCCGCTACTACCAGCTTTACAGTTCCCCGGAATATTAGAAATGTAAATATGAAGCGCTTCAGTGGATCCAATACCATCTACGATCTCTATCCCATACCTTTCCTTCCATCTATTAAATATCGCAGGAGGCAAAGGTTCTCCCGCAGAAACACAGAACCTTAAGCTGCTTAGATCGTAATTTTTCCACTCTTCTACTTGCAACATTGCATTATATAAAGTAGGTACACCAAAGAAAATAGTTGGTTTGTACTTATGTATCGTTTCTAAAACTCTTTTGGGTTCCACTCTTTCCGGCATTAGAATTACTGAAGCACCATTTCCAAAAGCAAAATAAGATCCATTACCTAATCCATATGCGAAGAATAATTTAGAAGCGCTAAATAACCTATCTCTTTCTGTAATCTTAAGTATATTTTTTACGAAAGTATTAAGAACTACGAGAATATCTTTATGCAAGTGAAGTGCTGCCTTAGGATGTCCGGTAGTACCCGACGTATATAACCAAAAAGCCATATCGTTTGGCGACGTCTTTTCAGCCTCCAGCTTTACTGAAGCCTTTGATACAAGCTCCGTATATGATGATTGAGGTATGTATTGCGTACTTTCAATCTTCTCCATCATATTGTACATACCCGGTAAGATAATTACATGCTTAAGTTTAGTGGTCTTGTTCTTAATGGATTGTGATAACTTATTCCAAATCTCTGGTTCTACTACAAGCACTTTTGCTTCAGTATCCTCTAGGAAAAATAGGTATTCTTCTGGCTTTAGATATGTGTTGACTGGTACTGGTATCGCACCTATTTTCACGGCACCATAGAACGTTGATATGAAATAAGGACTATCATATGAGATCATTAGGATCCTATTTTCTTTCTCTATACCTAGGTCTTTCAATGTATTACCTACCCTATTAATTTCATCAATCAACCTTCTATATGTCCAAATTTCATTCCTATAATATATTGCAATTCTTTTATCTGATTCACTATTATCGTACCTTGAAAATAGTTCATCTGTGATGTTTAAAATTTTCCGATGCTGGCTTGTCATTATTATTTAATTTTTTAAACCAATTTATATAGTTTACGCTGTTAATGTTATACGTAAAAATCTCGTACTTTACTTCAGTACAACATTATAGTGGAGTGCCTTATCGTAATTTACTTCATTATATCCACATTTTTTCAGTTCCTCATTAGTTGTTTTTATATAACCATTTATTAAATCGTTTTTAGTTAGATCCGAAATATTCAGATCTCTCAAATGGGTTTCGTTTAATGACCATGTCATGTGTAACATCTCTACCGCTCTAGGGAACCAGAAGTTAATTGCACCTTGCATTCTATTCTTATTTTGGTAATTTCTTAGTTCATTTTGTGAGAAAAATATATGAGACTCTTCTTCCTTAATCATACTAGACGCTAGGGTTGATAGGGGTTCGAATGAACAGTCTTTAAGAATTTTTAGCTGATATAGCCCAGCTCCATCTACTAGGAATGTGAATGCAATAACGTCTTCCCAATTAAATAATGGTAAGTTCGATACTTCTAATTTATGGATTCCCAACCTCGCATTACTAATCCTCTCAATTACGTCTTTAACTTTGAACTCCTCTAACAATCTTACCAGTTGCCATCCGTGATTTAGCTCATCTGAAACCAGTTTGGCTACAAATAATCTACTATCAACCGTTGGGGCATTTACTAGCCATGGAGAATATTGCTCTACCATTGCAAGCTCAAAATCAGCTCTTAGTTCGATTATGTTTACTAGTGTATTTGTTAAATCTTGTGGAACTTCCTTCACACTCCTTAATTTTTGCATGTTCTCTCATTTAATATCTAATTTTTAGAATCTTTTATGCTTTTCGCTTTTTCATGTCTACGTATAGAAAACGTTATATATCTAAATGTGTAAGTATATATCGATGATTCCCGTGGAATATAAGAAACCTAAGAGAGTTATTGGATGGGGAGATTACAAGGGTTTAAGGAAATTTGAATCAATATACGATTTACCCTTTGAAGCAGTAGATGTTTTGTTAAAGCTACTTACAGTTCAAGGAGATACAGAGTTCGCATCGATTGAACAGCATATGCCGTGGTTATTCCACGCACCTAAGTTATCAGATAGAGTAACAATTTCTAGGATTATGGTTGATGAAATGAGGCATGGTTGGCAAGTTATTCAATTACTAAAGGAATTCGGGGAAGAAGGTAAGAAAATAGCCGAAAATCTATTGTGGACTAGAATGGGTAGGCATAAGCTTGATGCGTTTAATATTCCTTTTAATATGTGGGAGGACACATTAGGTTTTACGTTTTTAATAGACAGGGTAGGTTTATATCAACTACTAGCCTTCGAGGATTCCAGTTTTGGTCCACTTTCAAGAATAATTCCTACAATGCTAATGGAAGAGGAATTTCACATTAATTTTGGATATACTGGCATAAAGAGACTAGTTGAAGAGGGAAAAAGGGATTTAGCACAAGCATTAATAAATAAATGGTTCCCTAGAGGTTTAGATATGTTTGGACACTCTAAGTCATATACTATAGACTTAGCTTATAAGTATGGGATAAAGAGAATGAGGAATGATGAAATGAGGCAATTATACATAAAAGATGTCGCAGAATTAATCGCACCCTTAGGTTTAGAGTTACCAGATGTGAATAGGAATAGAAGAATATTTTAGGTGATAGTTCATGGGTTTAACTGAATTGACTCCAAAATATTTCAAAATAGAAGTCGAAGATGGAGTGGGGATAATAAGATTAAATAGACCACCAGCTAATGCACATAATCTGGAAATGTTAAGAGAATTGGATAACATTATTGTGGAGTCACGTTTTGATGAAAATGTAAAAGCGTTAATTATAACTAGCGCAATTCCCAGATTTTTCTCTGCAGGATTTGATATAAATGAAATAAAGGATAAATCACCAGAATACATAGGGCTCTCAAGTCAGTTTAGCAAAGAGGTCATGTTAAGAATGATGTCAACAAAGAAATTGATAATAGCCAGCATAAATGGCCATTGTATGGGTGGGGGCTTAGAACTGGCACTTGCTTGTGATTTGAGGTTCGGTGCCAATGATGAGAATATTAAATTTGGAATGCCAGAAGTAGCCAATTTAGCTTTAATCCCAGGTGAGGGAGGAACTCAGTTTTTAGCTAGATTAGTTGGAAGATCGAAGGCTATATATCTAATGATAACCGGCAAGACACTTTCTCCTAAAGAGGCTTATGATTTAGGTATCCTAGACAAGTTAGTAGAGCCAGAAAAACTATTTGAAGAGTCATTAGAGTTTGCTAGGCAAATATCTAGAGGTCCATCATTAGCAGTGGGATTTGCAAAATTAGCAGTTAATGAAGGAATGGATTTGCCGTTGTATAATGCTTTTGCTCTGGAGAGAGAAATGCAGAATCAAGCTCTGGCTTCAGAGGATGCTAAGGAAGGCGCTAGAGCTTTCTTCGAGAAAAGAAGACCTAATTTTAAAGGGAAGTGAAACTTCCTAACCTCATAAGATTTTTATATTCCAGATTTGATACAATTGGTAATTTTAGATTGTAATTATTAAAGTTAATATTTACTATTATTTTAATATTATCTCAGTATTCTCCAGTTCATCTTAAGATAAAAGAAATCCACATACCGACGTTATTCTGGCTGATTTTCCTGCTGTGGTCTAATCCTCATCTCGCTCCTAACCTCTACAAAGAACTTCTCAAAGCTATTTCCAACGTTATATACTCCATTAAGTAGTTGCGTAAAGTAACTTTGTAAATCGGATTTGTCAGAGTCTATCAGAAACTCAAGTGTATTCACTTGAATAATTACCTTCTCATCCGCAAAACTTCTAACGTTCTCCCTTAAGTACTGGAAAGAAGTTTTAACATAATTTATCAATTCATACTCGTTATCAAATCCAAGTTGTTTAGCTACAGTGTTAATATTTAACCCGTTATTAATGGCTAGTAACGACATCCTACATATGTTCTCTATTCTTTCCAAATACCTTCCAGCCCAGTAAATCTTATACGCAATACTTTTAGGAAGCACTTTTCTCCACCTTTATTCTTACTTCCTTAAGCCATCCCCTTCCAGAACTAACGAAAAACCCTATCACTGGACTTACATCATTGAAGTCCCTACCAACTGCGAACTTTATATAATCTAAATTGTAAAACCTACCTCTAGTAGGATCAACATCTATGTACGTACCATCTGGAGTTAACACTTCAACCCAAGCGTGAGTTGCTCTTGGATTATCATTAACTACTCCCATTACATATCTAGCTGGAATACCTAGAGCTCTAAGTAATCCTAACGTGATGTGAGTATAATCTTGACAAACTCCATAACCCAAACTATACGCTTCAAATGCCGTAGTATTGATGTTGGTTATTCCGGGCTTATATATAATCTTCTTTCTCACGAAATTAACTATTGTTTCTATTACTTCTCCAAGTGTCTTTAAACTCTTTGTTAGCTCCTTAGCTATTTTCTGGAATTGTTCTGGATCAACTAATCTTGTTGGTAAAAGGAACTCATTGAAGCCGTAATTGTACGGGAACTCATAATCTGTCTTTATTACTTTTTTATCCAGTGTCACTACACTTTTGGAATAAATTTCCAACCTTCTATGTAATTCTTGAACCTTTATCTTATACACAATGTTTCCAAATATATCTACATAAGACGTTTTGTAACCATTAGGTATAGTTCCAACCTCGTGTGATATTAGCACTTGATTATCCCCGTTATATGGTACAATCTTCAGCGTATTCTCGTTTGATATCACATCAGCCTCGTATTCGTAAATGCTAATATACTCTACTTTATAATCCATAGAGGCTTCACCATCCCTCCAGACGAGTTATTTGTTATCCTACTTCCCATTATTCCCACTCTACTTAAAACTGCACTGGCAACCTTATCGTAGTAAGTGAAGATTCTCATATCAGCATAGGTCTCGTAAAAGGAATCGTTAACCACAGAAATAACTGTGTCAAAGTCCAGAACTTCTTGCGCTATAAAGTTCTCATACTCCTTATATATCTCCTTTAAAACATTTATGTTATCGTCCTTAACTATTGCCAAACCAATACCCCCGTAACCCTCCCTTTTCTTTATAACATATCTCGTAGGCTGGGTAATAACTTTCTCTAGATTCTCCTTTTCGTAAAGACAAATGGTATATGGTTGTATAACGTTTTCTAGTTTAATTCCATACTTTTCAGCCAAATATGGTATCCATACAAACGTTGCCTTATCATCAGCTACCCCAGTTCCCGGCGCGTTAGCTAATGTTACCCAACCCCTCAAATAGGCTTTCATCAATCCCGGGGTTAAATAGTCCAAATCTTCAATTCTTCTGTAAATTACGTCTACATGGACTTCGCCCTCATCTACGGTCCTCACTACTACCTCCTTATCCTTTACGTAAATATCGTTTGGCTCAGCCAATATTATTCCTAATTTTTCGGAAATGAACTTGTGTTCGAAATATGCTGAATTATAATTACCATCAGTTAAGATAACTATGATGGGATCTTTGTTACCGCTCACGTAACGTAGAATGTCATAAAGGTAGTCCAACCCGTTAATTTGAAGCACCCTATTATCATAACCTTCTTTTAACTCTGGCAGAAACCTATCAACATATTCAAAGGCCTTATACGAGTATGATATTCCAGATGGAATTCTCAGGTTGTCCTCTAAAATAAATGGCACACCGTTAACCCTAACTATATCGGCACCGTAAACGTGAATGTATATATCCTTTGGTGGTGAGAATCCCATCATTTCTGGCCTAAAGTATGGAGTCGTTTTCACTATCCAGTCGGGAATTGGGTTTGAACCCTCTTGGTATACTTCCCTTATGAACTTGTTAAGCACATAACTTCTAGCTACTAAATAATTTGAAATTTTGAAGAAGAGTTCAGATGTAATAATTCTAGGTATAACATCAATTGGTGTGCTTCTGTAATTTGACGAAGTGTAGAAAGTGAAACCCTCCATATAGGCTTGTAAGTTCACAATCTTGCTCAAATGAAATACTTTATCCTTAAGTTTTTCAACATTTTCTATTAATCTAGAATATATTGGATCCGTCAGAAATTCATTGTAATTATTATCCTTATTGAGCTTTCTTCTTTTCACATTTAGAGATATGTAATACAAACATTTTAAGCTTTTAAAAGGGTATCTACATAAACACTTTACTCTTAAATGAATTATATTTTACGTAAATATTTAAGTAAGAGGGAATAGTTTTTATGGCACATTATAAATTTTACATCTTTTTTTAAGGATAAATTTGCAAAAGTTCAATATCTCCATCAAAGGTTATCAGCTGTAAGTATGTAACGATTACTTTACCAGAGGATTTTATAACCACCTTATTTTCCTTAGGTAAATTACCAGAAGGATTGTTAATATTAAAACGGGAGATAAGAAGATTAAGCTCTGCCAGTTTATAAGTGTACTATATACATTTGTGAAGTCAACCGCGTATATGCTGGCAACTGCAGTTATGGGCATAAATATAAACGATATCGAGGTAAGCTTTTTGATTATCTCATTTAACTCGTTTTGGACTTCTGTGAGATAGATGTTGTACAGATCACCAGATCTAGTAACTAGCAATTCAGCTCTTTCATAATTGAACTTAACGTCCTCTACACTCTCAGCTGTGAGGAATTTGCTCAACCTTCTACTAACGTAGTATATTACTGTTGAATCTGAATAATTCGTTAATATCATCTTCCTTAACAATATTATGCGTTTTGAATCTTTTACCTTTCCAGACGTTATGAGATCGAAAAGGTTATCGAATTCTAAGAAGAGTTGAGTTCTCTTAGTACCCAATTGATATAATATTACATAGAAGATTTCGTCTAAAATTCCCAATGGGGAACAATCGTCAATCTCCTCCCTTGAGACCAGTTCGTATAGTTCCTTCGAGTGCAAAACTATTTCGCTGGTACTAAAGGTAAAATACATTGGTTTGCCATTAAGCTCAAGTCTAATGTAATATTTACCATCCTCTTCCAACACCCTATAAACATCTACATCAGATTTAGGGAAAGTATTCGGTAACTCAACGTATTGTATCTGGCACTTCATATTTTAACCCTAAATATATACCTATTTTAAGTTAATAGGAACTTTCTAGAGAGTATAAAAATCTATATTATTGGTAATTTTATCCAATAAACCTCAAGTTATAACAAATCTTTCTCTTAACCTTTAAGACTTTAGAATCTCCTTGTTTTGGAATCCATCCAAACTCTTCTAGCAAAAGGTAAACATGAATTAGTGACTCGCTAGTAGTGAAACTGGTTCGTTCTTTGTTCTTTTTTAAAAGAAATATTACCCTCTCACCCTTAAGTGTGGACAACAATTTTGTTAATTTAGTATAAATCACATAAAGTATTCAGTTATTTTCAATTCACCGTAAGATCCGAATGTTGGAAAAAGAGAAGATATCGCAACTTTTAAATCTTCTTCCAAAAATTTTATTACCCAATTGAAGTATTTGGCGAAAGTGGTATTATGGAGAATGTGAACTACCCCGCCCTCACCAGTAGATCCAAAATCATCTTACAAATATAAATTCAGATAGGATTCTCACATTATTTCTTCAAATATAAGAAAATTTTTTCTGTTTTCTTATTATTAATAATCTAAAATTTAATTATATGTATCTGATAATATAAATAAAATTGGATTTCTTTGAATTTAATGTCATTTTTAATATATGTTCATACTCAATTAACATTTTTTATATTAACTATTATAAAAAATATTACTATAGGACTAGAATTTTCCATAAATTTTGGTATAATTGAGTAAAATAATCATGTAATGCACGATAATTGGTTATTAACGGAAAGCTATTATTTTTGATAATACGATTTTGAGTCTACCGTCACAGACGGAGCATCCTCACCTCGCGATGAGGATTTCCTGCTTCTCAGATTAACCTCGATCCCCATAGCGGAGGTTCCATCAAACCGTTCTGCAATGCCCGATATGGAATAGAGGTTACGGAGGGTTTGCTCTCCACAGACTTAAGATCCCCCAGTCCCATAGGTACGACCCAGCTCTCTCAGCCAAGGTCAGATTCGTTTTTATTACTTCTTGGTAATAAACTTTTCCAGAGCTATCCATCCCCTACCTCACAGAAGGGGAATTACGCCCCTTTAACCCCCATCAAGGTTAAACTAAGTTTCGAATGAACGAAGTTATTGTCCACACTCTGAAATTTGACCGTAAGATTTACTACTGAACGCCCCATTTTTGCAATTCTGTCTTTATAAGATTTTCATTATGTTAAAGGAAAAAGTATCAGCTTCTTTGACGAATACAAATCTTTTATAATATTCATTATGTAAAATAAAAATATTTAGTTGATAGATGAAATTCACATTACAACTATTCGATCGTTTATGGTAAGTTACCAAAAACTATACTCAAGTCTAACGTAATTAAATGTCCTAAACTATTATATATTTTTAAAAATAATATACTTTTAATTGTGTCACTATTTAACTTGTCACTAGTGACTTTTGAAATAGATCACGAGGATTGTTGGAGTAAACTCACGTCAAGTTTTCCTGTACAAGTAAAGACGATTTTTGCAAAACCGAGTAAGGGAAAAGACTACATTTTAGGAATGGACGAAGTTAAAACATATAACAGAAGAGTATTTAAGGATTTTTTAAAATCGTTCAAGAAAGAGAAGAGCATTTACGAGATTATACAAATCTTAGAGTTGGACAGTAGGAGGGGGATTTATAGAATATTGTTTAAAGAAAGGTATGAGAACATGATCATGAGTATCATAGAAAATTATATGACGCTCTATATAAAAGATTTAATAAAAGAAGGTAATGAAAGATTATTACTAATTATGCCTTCAAGCGACGTTACAACACTGAAGAGGGATTTGGAATCGATAGGGAAGATCCATTACTTTAATGCTAAACTTGTAAACTTTAATGACTTCGTACCCACATTCTTCGATCTTTCTGAGCAAGAAAGGAATGCAGTACTTAAAGCCATAAGACTAGGGTATTATGAATATCCTAGAAGAATAAACCTAGAGGAATTAGGAAAGATCATGGGAATATCAAAACCCACGTTGGAGGAGTATTTAAGGAAAGCCGAAAAGAAGATTATGTCTAAAATATTTAGGGAGTTCTACCAACAAGATCTACTCTACAAGTCTTCAGATTATTAAGTTATAGATATTCTGTTTTGAAAATTTTCGGATAAAGTGCATATCTCCATACAAGTATGAATCCTTACTTATAAATTATATGTTACATAAATACCCATATGGATGAACCCTCAGATTCTCTAAAAGCACTTGATGAGACGTTGTCCGATTTGAGCAAAATTGAAAACCATTATAATTACAGCATTTCAGATTATACTATTCTTCATTATATTTAAGTATAAAAAATAATATAATATGTATTAATAAGGGGAAATACAGATAATTGTACAATTTTGCAATAAAATTTGCCATAACAACAAGTAAACACGTAAACGAACCTCGTTAATTAACGAGTACCTTCGTCCTAATCCTCGTCGAAAGAATTTCGAGATCACGATAGAAGTTAAGGAAGAATACCTCCATAACCACTCCCCTTAAGGTTGTAGACGAAGCCTTACCTTCCCTAATCTCAACACCACTACCCTCAACCGGAAGCCTAGCACTACCAACACCCTTAACTAAGACGTCCTCCCTAAAAATCCAAGCCCTATCAGCCATTAACTTAACGTTATCAAATGAAAAGGCTAGATCACTCAAATTAGCCAATCCAACCTTGAAGCCCCTAACGAAATTAGTCCTCCTTTCCACAAGATTACAGACCTTAAACCCGAAGTAGGACTTACCGTGCTTCCTACCCCAACTACCCTTATACTTCCTAAAGGCCGTGAAGTTCTTGAGCTTGGAAGTAGTATAACCCATGAGGAGAAAAACGTCATTGAACCCCATCTCCTTAAGGTCAAGTAAGACCTTCTCAAGACCGTTTTGAAGACTCCTCTTTCCGGGGTAGGCCTCACGGAAGAATGTGTCAATTATGTGGTAGTCCTCGAACCTATCGTTTTTTCTCTCCCAACTTCAAGTTCAAAGCCCTTTTCCCTATACTCGCTGATCACCTTGTCCAAAGCCTTGTTTAACTCATCCATCAGTGTTGTTCTCATCGTCTCGCCCTCTTGAATAACTGTTTGTTGTAGTTTCTTGTAGAAGAAGAATACTGTGCTCTTTGGTGGAACTTTCCCGCCCAAGAAGTCCATAAAACTCTTACTGTCCCTAATTTCTCCCTCCAAGTCAGTATGGGAATCTCATTTTTTGCGTAAAAAACGAGATGAATGAAATACAGAAAAAGTTGAGAGGATGAGAATTTCTGGAGAAAAGTTTGTATATACGAGGGCGAACCTGAATATATGAAACATGAGAATACAACTAAACCGGCGAAGTTCAACCGGGACTTCGCCAGGTCCGCCCTCAAGATAATTTACTCGGTCCTCACTAAAATACTTTTCCCTGAGGAACTCCTCAGTGCCTTGCTTAAGGCGAGTGGGAGCTACTTGAGCAGATTGGGGAAAGATGGGAGAAGAGCGTTGAGAAAGTTGAACGCGGTTCAAGTTGAGGACGTGAGGGATGCGTTGAGGAAGATGGGGAGGATGACGTTAAGGGGAGTCAGGGACAGGAGGGTAGCGGTGGACTTCCATGCCATACCTCAATACCACGCTGACAAGAGTTTCTTGAGTAGGATAAAGCCAACTAAGGGGACATCGTGGGGACTGGTTCAAGCTGCGATCTTCCTCCTGGGGAGGAAGAGGAGCTTCTTGGACGTGATCCCAGTGACCGTGAAGAACGTAGCTGAAGGTTTCAAGGCGGTGATGGAGGTAATCGTGAAGGAGTTGGAGGAGGACAAGCTGAGGCTCGTCATGGTCTTCGCGGACAGGGAGTTCGCGGTGAACGAAGTGATTAGATACCTCTTGGAGTTGGGCTTGGACTTCGTCATATCTGCCAAGGCCCAGATGTACAAGAAGTACAAGGGGATGTTGCAAGATGTGGATGTGAGTTTTGGCGGAGTTAGATATACTGGATTTCTCTGCGTGAGACATGGGAGTGGAGCTTATCTCATTATTCTGAGGAAGGAAGACGACAAGATTATTGCCTTCCTCGTGAGGAAGGAGATGGATCTTTATGATGCCATACTCCTTGCCGAGATGTATAGGGAGAGGTGGGGGATTGAGAATGCTTTTCGCTCTCTTGAGGAGTTCAGGATCAGGACTAGGACTTGTGACGTGAGGAAGGAACTGGTTCTCGTTCTGCTTTCCTATCTTCTCTTGAATGTCTGGTTCTTGATCCGCTCTTGGAGGAAGGTAAAGTTGTGGGAGTTCTCGGTCTCCCTCTCGAATCTCCTCGATCGGGAGGTAAGAGTGGAACAAGGACGCGCGTTCCGTGAAGTGAAGACGCCATTCCCCTAGACTCCAGCTAACCCTATGCACCTCCTTCCAGCTACGTGAAATTAATTCCATATATTTATATTCTGCTATTGAAAACTGACTTATTAACTGTCATTTTCATAAAATATATGCAGTTATATTTGAATAAAACTGGTGCGGTTCAATCTTACATATATTATCATTTATATCAGAAAAATGAGATTCCCATACTGAAGTTATTCCAAGAGATGTCGAAAACGAACTTGATTAGGAGGACTTTGAGGAGTAAGATGACGTCCCACTTGGGCTTCTTGGAGTAAAGGGACTTAAGCTTACTCCTAAACGTTTCCCAAGGGAAGGATTTATCTATTAGCACTTTACGGTTTTCTCCTCCTCTTGAACAGTTTTTTGATTCCACCCGCCTCACGGTAAATGCTTTTTATCAATCTGGCCAACCTTTTGGCCCCGAGCACCAGACCCGTGGAGTACTTGAAGTATTGGACAACGAGGAGGGAGAGAGCCTTCAAGGCCACGAAGCCTGAGTTCCTAACCCAGGTCAAGAAGGACCCACCCTCGAGTCCCAAGGCCTTGAGCTCCCTGATCAAGACCTCGATGTCCCAACGGTTCTCCCAAGTTGTTATGATATCTTCAGCCGTGTCGTTAAGGTCGGTGGAGAAGAAATACCTCCTCCCGTAACCCTTATAGTCATCTATAACAAGTAACTTTATGGGAGTACCCAAGTACTCTACCAGGTACTCCCCTTGGGGGAACTCGCCAACGGGCACGGATCTGCCACCCTCGACGACCCGCGCGTTGGCCTTGAGTTCCCCCACAGTATTCCCTTGGAGAGTCCTCGAGTTCACGTACCACGAGTCGAAGACCTTGGATTTCACATTCAAACCTGAGAGGGAGGAGAGAAACTCCAAGAGGGCATCTATCTTGGTCTTGAACTTCACCTCCTCTCCCCTACGCTTGAGCTCCTCCTCCACCTTTCGGGGTATGTAGGCAATTATGTGGATCACGTAGATCTGGTTGTTCACCAGATCCTTGACGCCAATCACAAGGAGTTGGATCGCGGGCTCGAACCTCTTGTGCGCCCTACAGTAGAAGATCTGTGCCCCGTTTCTGGAGACCGGCATGGCCCTAGCGTAGAGCTTGTGGTCGTGGGTGTCGTCTATTATGAGAAGGACAGGATGATCCCCGACTAACTTCTTCACGACCTCGATTAGTTTGGCTTGAGCTGCCTTGTCCAAGTTATTCAGTACGGTCTCGTAGTCCATCTCGGCCTCTTGAGCTATCTCGGTAGCATTTCTTCCCACAACCGCCCCCAGGACGAGCCTCTTGGCAACATCCTTCCTCGTTCCAGTCATGGATAGTATGACCTCGTTAACTGCCTTTTCCAATGCCTTATAGTACTCCTTATATAAAACATATTAGTCAGATCTGCGTATTACAGATCTGACTGGGGTTGAGGCCGTTGCTCTCCTTGGGCTTAGAGCTCGAGAGGGAGCTTGGCCTCCTCCAATTCGGACCGGAAGTTGGGCTTGAAGCCCGAATAAAACATAAGGGTGAGTATACATGGAGGCCCCAGTCGCCGGAATAGATGTTTCAAAAGATAAATTAGTAGTGTACTTCCAAGGTAAATACTATGAATTTCAAAATAATAAGCAAGGTTTTGAAGGAGTAAAGCAAGTCTTGCCAAAGGGTTGTAAAGTGGCTATAGAAAGTACTGGAGTTTACCACATCAACTTGGCTAAGTACTTGGGTAAGGAGTACGACGTGAGGATTATTAATCCCCTCGTACTCAAGAAGTTCAAGGACATTAGGGGTAAGAAGAGTGATAAGAATGACGCTAAAAAGCTCGCTGAACTAGTTATAAGTATGGGCAGTGAGTTTACAACGAGTGAGGCTAAGGAGTTAACAAGTCAATGGGATTTTATCACAAGGAGCATTGTTAGGGTTAAGACTAGGCTAAGGAGGGATTTAATACTTCTAGGCTATAAGGACAGTTTGTCCAAGAAGAACTTGAATGAGGTATTGAGGGGGGAGGATAATATAGTATTATCTGAGGTTAGGTTCCTCTTGGACGAGTTGGAGAGGCTTGAGGTTAGGAAGAGGGAGATTGAGGAAGAGCTTGAGGATCTTGTTCCTAAGGATAGTTTGATCTTCACGATTCCGGGTATTGGAAGAACGTTGGGTTGTATAATTTTAGCAAGGGTTGGTGATGTTAAGCGTTTTGGTGACAAGAAGAGGTTTGTCGCTTACTGTGGTCTCGATCCTCTTGTTGAATCCAGTGGGAAGAGTGTTGTATCGAGAGGCATATCTAGGAGGGGTGATGCTGTTTTGAGGAGGGCTTTCTATCTTGCAGCTTTAACTGCTATCAAGGTTAATCCTATTATTAAGCGGTTTTATGAGGAGCACAAGGGGAATTTGAAGGGTAAGAAGTTGATTACTGCTTGTGCCAGGAAGCTTGCTGTTATTACTTGGGCTGTGCTGTATTATAATAAGCCCTTTGATGCTAGCGAGTAAAGCAGGTGACATCACTTGAATAAGTAGTGTGCACTATGCTCGATTTTCACGGAAAGGTTTTTATACCGGAAGCTCCCTCGTCAATTCTTTGGTCATACCAAAATTAAAGGCTCTAATTTTAAAAAGTTTTTATGGGCCTCTTGAACTGCCAGGATTTTCCGATAAATGCTAATCTGGAAACTAGGACGCCTATAGGGATAGCGGAAGATATTTATGAATGTATAAGAGCCTACGATTACCTTCAAGAAGAATGTAAGATAGTTATACCGGCTTATGATCCAGAAAATATTGTTAAATACGGAGAAAAGTTATAGAAAAATTATCCTAATATAAATAAGACTCTAGCTGGAGCACCGTCTCCTTCTTTAATTAGCATAGGTAATCCTATAAAGACTCCTTCTAAGTAATTTACTGAATCAAGGACTACTGAAATATTATTAAAATTCAATTCCTCTATTATTAGAATACCTTTTTCCAATAATATCTTATGTGTATCAAATACATTTACATTATTTCCATATCCTGCAATACTTAATCCGTCAGTTCCTACTATCTTAATGTCTTTAAAGGACGTTAGATATGTTGCACCTTCTATATCTAGATATGGCCATTGAAATAGATATTCTGAATTTAATCCTCTTTTTTTACTCCATCCAGTATAGAGTAAAATTGCATTATTTCTACTTATAACATCTTTAAATCGTAAGAGATGTTTAGAAGTAATTTCCTCTTTAGGTTTAAGAAAACTTAAATTTAGTATTACAGCCTTTTGAATAAACGTTTTTGGACTTATTCTATCAATACTTTCTCCTTGATCTAACATATGAGCAGGAGCATCAAAATGAGTACCGTGATGTGTAATCATTTTAATCTCTCTAGAAGAAAATTTATCTCTAGCAACATTGTTTATTTGATTTATAGAAATAATAGGAGACGTTGGATATACTGGCATATTATGGTACATCAAATGGGTCAAATCAAAAATTTTAATTTTATCGGAAGTATTTTGCAAAAATTCCCTAAAAGACATTTTTACCACGATATTTCTTCTAGTTCTGCATTAGGTGGTATATTTTTCCCTATCAATATGCTTAATGAACCTAAAGGTAATATGATTGCTAATGCTATCCATGTTAGGTATATGCTGTGAGTTAAAGTAAGAACACTGTAAAATAAAAATCCGCCTATGGCATACGAAGCTGCTATTAATGCCATTGTAAATCCAGTTGCAGTACCTCTTACTCTGGTAGGAAAACTTTCAGATACATACATAAAGCCTGGTGACGCAAATGTGCCATTACTGAAGAAATATAATGGAATATATGGCATAAGCACTGATAGATAGTTACCAGGTCTTGCGGTAAATAGAAAGATTGCTGCTAATATGGGCATAATTACGCTACTTATTGCCCATGCATTTCTTCTACCTATTTTCTGTCCGTACCAACCTGCTATAGGATACGCAAAATACCCTATACCAGAAGAAAGCAATAAAATTGAAGCTGCTTGAGACGCAGTAAGGTAATAGTAAGTAGTAAAAATTAACGTTATCACTACATTGGTAGTAACGAAAGAAAATGTATATAACATCCACGCAGAATTAACTGCAATAAGCTGTCTTCTAATACTTTTATCAGTAAATAATTGCTTAAATGGAAACTCTCTAGCCTTTTGAAGATCAGCCTTAAATCTTGTAGTTTGTTGTTTACCTTCTAACGTCTTTTTTAAATCAATGAATCTATCCGTTTCTTTTACCCATTTTCTACCTATTAGGATAAGGACAAGTGGAAGTAGTCCCACTAGATATAATCCTCTCCAACCAATAGATGATACCAGAATTAAGTATATAGCAGAGGCTAAGAAAACTCCTAAAGGCCAACCTCCTTGAACAAATCCATATAAGACTCCTCTTAATTTTGGTTTTGATTCTTCTGTTATAAGTGTTAGTCCAGTAGGTAATTCTGCAAATGCACTACCATCAGATATAAATCTTAAGGTAACAAATTGTATAAAATTCTGTACAAATGCAGTAAAACCAGTAAATATTGCAGAAACTAGTAGAGTTAGCTGGAACATTACCTTTCTACCTAATCTATCCATTAGAGGTCCAAATATTAGAACTGATATAAATTGTCCTAGATATATGATTCCAGAAAGAATCCCAGCCTCAGCTACAGTAAAATGTAATGCCTTAGATGTAAGTGGAAGAGTTAATGTATATAGATTAAAATCGAATGAGGCCATAGTCCATCCAGCTAATGCTATTATTGTTAGATATATAATATACCGTCTGGATCTAGAAGATTTATTAGAGTTGGATTGAGTTTTAGGATTAGAAGGTTCGGACATATTAATAAATTATTGTAAGAAACTATTATTAATATATCCATACTTGTATGGAGTGTTCTCATGCAGTCATCTTATTCGATATCATATAGTAAAATTATATCAAGTTTTCTCTAATATACTGTACTCCCTTCAAGTAAGCCTCATTTAAGGGAGTTCTCTCCCTTGAGAATACGTGAGGGTACATTACATTCAACAAGGCCAAACTGTACTCCGCCATTCTTATACTCCTATTAACAGCTTTAGTATCCCTAACCAGCCTCACTAACCTACAGCAAGAATTATGACTCTCCACAAGATAAGTATACTTCTTACCCGCTACACGATTATCGAGAACTTGATAAACACAGTAATAATCAGTATAGTTTACCTCACTCCTAGGTAACCAACCCAAACGAAAAGTCCCGTAACTCCTATCCCCAAACTCATAGAAAGGCACACCATCAGTAGTCCAAATCCACAAATCCTCCCTCATCACCCCATGCCTAACACGGAAATAAGTCCAGAACTCGTCAAACACCGTAGACTTAGCTGTGAAATTCTTGAGCTCACCCTTCAAGATCGTTAGATACGTGAAGGCCCTTATCCCAACCCTCCTCACTAGGCTGTAGTCAATGGTTTACCTTCAACTCTTGATATTGCCCTCATGCTCATCCTGTTCAAGTACTCCTTTAAGATTCTCTCCCTCTGTTCCCTATCCATTCTGTGCCTTAACGCGTCGTAAAACGTCCTTCCACACGCTTTACACTTGTATTTTGCTTTCCCTTTAGATGAACCGTTCTTTACTACTCTGTTAGAGTTACATGATGGGCATGTTGGTCTGCTCTCTCTTCTCCTTATCCCTACTTTCCTCAAATAGTAGTATAGGGTTGATGGTGGGATTCCCGTTTTCGTGATTTGAACTCCCAAGGAGTAGGCTGCTAATGCAATATCCTTTAGCTCGTACTTTCTCGGCTTAAGATTTAAATTTCTTAGAATCATAAGTATTAATTGTGCGAGGGTTACGAGGTTCATCCTGGTAACCCTCACAAAAAATCTCGTAACCTATATATAGGTTAATTAGCTGGGGAGAGTAATACTCCTCAGCTGGGAAAAATGGTCGAGATGGGAATTGAAGCAAAGTCTTCGGGCAAGGGCGTGACGAGCCCCTACCGTCGGACTGAACATTGTGAAAATATTCACGAATATAGGTGTGACACAAGGGTAGGGGTAATTGGAATAGACGTATCAAAAGAACACTTGGTAACAAGTAAGGGGAGGGTGAGGAAATTCACAAACAACGAGAAGGGCTACGAAGAAATACTAACCATGAAGCCAAACATCATCGTAATAGAACCCACCGGAGTATACTCAACAAGACCTTGCCAATACTTCAAAGAAAGAGGAGTGAAAGTCCTACTAGTCAGCCTTGTTATGGAAAGAAAAGGACGTAAGGGGAAAGAAAACAGATTTTTACGACGCAGAAAAACTTGAAAACATGGTAAATAAGGCTAGAGAATACGTTAACAACCCCTTAAAAGAATTAGTATCACTCTACCTCTTCATGAAGGATGTGCAAACGAAACAAGAGAACAGGTTAAGGAGAGTTCTCTTCCTCGTGAGCGACGAGGAGAAGTTGAGCGAGGAGAGGTTGGAGAAGTTCTCTAAGGGAGACTTCTCTGACGTAAAACTGTATCAACTGGAATACACTGGTACAGTACTACGTGAGATTTAAGTCCTAGCGAGAACACTACTTCAAACGCGAGAAGAGTTGAAGGAGGTGAGGAAAATGATAGAGGGTAATGTGCCTCAAGACCACGTGTTACTCACGATTCCCGGAATAGGGAAACTGGCAGCTGGGATTATAATTGGGATTGTGGGTGATATTAAGCGCTTCCCAAGACCTGAATCCTTCGTTGCTTATTGCGGTTTAGACCCGGTGGTTGAGAGGAGTGGTAGGATTGAGGTTAGAAAGGGTATCTCCAAGAGGGGTAACAAGTATTTGCGTAGCTTGTTTTATTTCCTCGCCGAGACTCAATATTCGCGTAACCCTACTCTCCTTAAGTTCTACGAAACCCACAAGGATAAACTGAAGGGTAGGAAACTGTACACTGCCTTAGCTAGGAAGTTGGCTAGGATAGTGTGGAGTGTTTGGTATAATAATAAACCTTATGAGGTGAAGTGACCCTCCCCTAATCGCCACGCGGATTGAAAGAGTCCGCGTGGCAATAGTAGCTGATACTATGCTCAAAATTCGACCGAAAGATTTATTACTGAATGCCCTTAGAGGAGGTAATAAAGGAATTTTACGGAGGAACGATTCCAGTATCTAAAGCAAAAGAATCAGATACAAAGTTTCCTAGCAGTAAATGAACCCTCAGCTAAAGGCTATACTTTAAGCCAAAACCTTTTTCTTCGCCCAACTCGAAATATCCCTTTATTGGCTTAGGAGGATTCAAAACCCTATCCTCCAGCCATTTATATTTAGTTAGGTGCTCAGCCATTGGTGCAATACTTTCTGGTTCGGATATTATAAAGTGTAAATTGTATATGTTAGAGGTGTGAGGGATTACAACAGCGCCATAAGCTTCAGCTAATCCAGCAATTCTCTTCATTGGAGTTATTCCCCCAACCCATATGCTATCAGGCTGTAATATTCTTACTCCAGAATTCAAAAGCCTCTTGAAATCGTAAACGTGATAGTGATGCTCACCAGTAGCTATTGGAATATCTGTTCTCTTACTTAAGTAACTATAAGACTCAAAGTCATCCGGTAATAAAGGTTCCTCAATCCAACTTAACTCATATTTCTCCAATCTCCTAGCCATCTTTAACGCGAAATTCAAATTCCAAGACATCCACGCATCCCCAGCCAAATCCACTGAATATCCAACACTATCCCTTATAACTTTTACCAATTCAACGTTCTTATCAACACCTAGAGGATCAGAGGGGCCACAGCAGAACCTCATCTTCATTGCAGCGTATCCTTCCTCTACATAACTCCTAGCCTCCTTCTCTAACTCATCCTTACTTGTGGGATGTAGATGACTAGCGTAAGCCCTTATCTTATCCCTAGCTTTTCCTCCTAATAGTTCGTAAACTGGAACTCCCAGCAACTTGGCATATGCATCGTACATTAAAAGATTAATAACACTTATTGCATGAATTGCTATCCCACTCCTGCCAATTGGCAAGGTATATCTATATAACAAATCCCACACCATGTTTATCCTAGAAACGGGTAAACCCCTAACCAGATCAGCTAAATTTGACATTACGAAATTACACACAGACTCAGAGGTTTCAAGAATGGAATAAGTGACGTTATCGTCTAGATCCATTCTTATAAAGCAAACCTTATCCATGAACGCTGATTGAAATGGCGATAAAGATCCCAAATATTCTCTGTAATAATCAGTCGGTTTAACGTAAGGAAAATTCTGCCTTGAAATTCTTTCCGTAGTAACTACGTATATCTTATCAATTTTTGCAGTCATACTATAACATTTGTCTGAGCATCCTTTTATCAATTAACCCTAACTTGTGTGGATAAGTACGAGAATCACATAAAGCTTATATTTATACTTTCTGAGACTTTAAAGGGCAAGACTCTATTCCTATCATACGGAAAGGTCTTGTGTCAGTGGTGTTTCACCAATTTTACTCAAAATGATACAATTTCTATGGAAGAGAAAAATATCAGAGCGGAGTTAGAAAAATCGACTTATTTCAATACAAGAAGCAAAAAATTTCATATTTGTTGAAGAAACTAACAGAAAACGAGTTTATATATAAAGAGTAATACCATTTGTCTAGTATTATCAATAGAGGAAAGTAGGTGGAAGGACGAGATGAACAAGAAAAGGTTAAAGCGAGGGACTCCATAACTCCGTTATGCAAACCATACAAGTATCCATAACGGAGCTGAAGTCCCTCGCTATAAATTTAGCAACAATCAATATTAACCTTATCTCCCAAGATCTAGACCCGGAAATAGTGAAAGCAGCACCATCCTTGCTAACCGGAAACAGAGGAAAATACTACTTGAAGGTAGTAAGACAAGGCGAGAAAGTAATTAGCAAAGGTCAGAGAACCTTCAAGTTCTACCCAATCTACAGAGAAGTAAAGGGAGAGATCAACGTAGTGTAGATGAGACCGGATTAACCGTGGGAGAAAAGGAACAAGAAAAAGCAGAGGGCTTTCTACTCTACAACTGGAAGAGAAAAGGAGTAAAGATGAGATCCTTGGACCTCGTATATCCCTTAAGGTTACCCCTCCTAGTGGAGATAGCAGATTTGAGAAGCGACAGTCCATCACAGTTCCTACTTAGGAGCGTGAGGGAAGTAAGCCAATACATGGAAATAGATTACGTTGTAGCTGACGCCGGATTCTTGAACCTAGGGGTCATCAAGGAAATGCCCGTGAAGACCATTGTGAGAGGAAAGTCAAACTTGAAGGGATCCAAGGAACTATCTAACGTTCCATTAGTTGAGAAGAGATATGAGGTTAAGGACAAGGTTTACGTTGCGTATAGGGTCTTGGAATTTGAAGGGCTTTATTATTACGATGTGGTTTACGTTAAGGGGAAGCCGAGGCACTTCATCTTCGTGACGAACTTCGAGGGAGATCCCTATGAACTGGCTGAACTCTATAGGTTGAGGTGGCAGGTTGAGGAGGGTTTCAAGGTTAGGAAGGCAAGGATAAGGTATGTTAGGAAGTTGAGTAACAAGATCTTCTTGTTCCTCTATTATACGGTTCTGGATTCTGCGTGGAATCTAGTGAATCATCTTCTCTTTAACTTCAAGTCCACGTGTAAGAAGGTTTTGTACTTCGATTCATTCGTCAAGCTTCTCTAACTTTCTCGGTGTTCAGAGGAGACTATGCACGTCTTTTTCACCACGTGAGAAAAATTCAAAATTCTCCTTTTTTATTAGAATTGTACGCTATATTTTTTGCAAATTATCTTAACATGTTATGTTTCATAATAATTTTATTGTTTTTCTCTATATCAATCTCTTTCTGAAAGGACTAATATTATATCTTTCAAATGAAATAATTTGGTGAAACACCACTGGTCTTGTGTAGTTTTAGAAATGTTGTTGCCCTTCAGACTATAAGCAAGTATAATTAACTTTAGTGATGAATACCAATCCTAACATGTTTGGAATCACCTTTTATTCAGCTTTATGGAAAATGTAAATATGGTTAAATCAAAAGCAGCCCTTCTAAAGAAGTTCTCTGAACCATTATCAATAGAAGACGTTAACATTCCAGAACCCCAAGGGGAAGAGGTGTTAATAAGGATAGGAGGAGCTGGAGTCTGTAGAACAGATTTAAGAGTATGGAAGGGAGTTGAAGCGAAGCAAGGCTTTAGATTACCAATAATACTAGGTCACGAAAACGCTGGGACAATAGTGGAAGTCGGAGAGTTAGCAAAGGTAAAGAAGGGAGACAACGTAGTAGTTTACGCAACATGGGGTGACCTAACTTGCAGATATTGCAGAGAGGGGAAGTTCAACATTTGTAAAAATCAAATAATCCCCGGGCAAACAACAAATGGTGGTTTCTCAGAGTACATGTTGGTTAAAAGCTCCAGATGGCTGGTAAAATTAAACAGCCTAAGCCCAGTTGAAGCAGCACCCTTAGCGGATGCCGGTACGACCTCTATGGGGGCTATAAGGCAAGCCTTGCCGTTCATAAGTAAATTCGCTGAACCAGTTGTTATAGTTAACGGTATTGGAGGGTTAGCCGTTTACACTATCCAAATATTAAAAGCGTTAATGAAGAATATAACTATAGTTGGAATTTCTAGGAGTAAGAAGCATAGGGATTTCGCGTTAGAGTTAGGAGCAGACTATGTGTCGGAAATGAAAGACGCTGAGAGTCTAATAAACAAACTCACAGATGGTTTAGGTGCTAGTATTGCAATAGATCTGGTGGGGACTGAGGAAACTACTTATAATTTAGGAAAATTATTAGCACAAGAAGGTGCAATAATACTGGTAGGAATGGAGGGGAAGAGAGTAAGTTTAGAAGCCTTTGATACTGCGGTGTGGAATAAGAAGCTTCTGGGTTCAAATTACGGTTCGCTAAACGATTTAGAAGATGTAGTAAGGCTTAGTGAAAGTGGAAAAATTAAGCCATATATTATTAAGGTACCTTTAGATGATATTAACAAAGCATTCACTAACTTGGATGAGGGAAGAGTAGACGGAAGACAAGTAATAACACCATAATTTAACCTTGATGGGGATTAAGGAGGCGAAAGTCCCCTTCCGTGACGGTAGACCCAAAATCGCCCACTTGAAAATAAATCTATAGTATCATTAAGCGTTTTCTCTATTTTAATAAAATTATCCTTGATATTACTGTTATGAATAAAAGGATGAGTAAAAGTCTTCCCTCTTCACATCCTTGAATATGGTGAGGAGGAAGTAGAGAGCTATCATGAACATCAGCTTACGAAACGCTAACCTGGTTGAGCTTATGACCGGGAGAAACGACTTGATATTCCTATAGGAAGTCTCTATTGGATTCACCTTGTTGTAAAGCCTAAACACCACATCCTTAGGTAGATCTAGGTTTGTCGCCCTAGCGAAGTACTCAATTCTTCCTCCTAATCCCTACCTTGAACAATTGACTTGAACTTCACCTGCTTTTACCTCCTATGTCTCTTGCTATTCTTCACCTTCATCGAAATCGTTGTGGATTTTCAAGGTACCTACTGGGACTGCAACTTGAACTTGGAGATGAAGTTCAACACGTCTGCTGAGTAGAATCCCGCGTTAAGTGTTATCAAGTTTACTTTTAGACCCATTGGTGAGATCTATTCAATAAGTAGCTTGACTGTGTCGTCTTTTGTCATCCCTTTCTCTTGTTCAATGAATGCTAGTATTTTCCCGTTGTGTTTTGTCGTTGCAGTTGCGTAGTTCCATGAGTATCCATCTTCTGAGCTACCTAACCTCTCTATTGGTCTGGTACTTTATCGTGGTCCAATCTATTGATATGTTTACTTTCTTCACTGCTTTTAGCATTTCAAGGGATAGTTGTTTCACTCGTTTGGGTAATTTCTCGGCTACTTCTTCTTTCTCGGCGTAGTTTCTCACTGTTTGGCTTGAGGTCTTGAACATCTTTGACTTGTTCTCGATTGAGTCGTTCCACGGCTGTGACGAGGGTTTCGCTTGTTCTTTTCCCTTTCTTCCCTTAAAGTCTATCATGGAAAGTAATTTATACCCTATTTGCTGAATTTGGGTGGGGAAAGTTAAGTATTATTATTTGGAATTCACTCTTGGTAATACAGATCTCCTCACCTAAAATTTTTCCTTTCAATTTGTTGAATTCTTAACACTATAATTTACTCTATTATCCTTTATAAGCTGGATATTAATTAACTAATATTGTTTTTTTTTTTTTTTGTAAAAAGATTTTGGGTCTTCCGTAATCACGCGGATTGAAAGGAGATCTGCGTGGTAATATTAGCTTACACTATGCTTAAAATTCAACCACGAGATTTATTACTGAACGCTCCGTGAGATAAATAAAAATCTTATATACCAATAAAGATATCGTGTAGTTAACTTTGTTGGTTAAGAATAAATGTTATTTATTTAAATATTATTATTTTTCTAAGTTGTGAACTGTGTATAATTCATAGTTATTATATATCTAATTTTGATGAAAAAAACATAAGGATTTATAAGCTTTTGGCATTGATAACATTAGAGATTATGCTATACGAATTAGAAAACGTGCTGTATATGCTTGAATACGGTGTCTTCATATATTTTCCAGTGAATTTTGCAATATTCTTCTTGTTTAGACAGTTTTTATTGCGCCATTTCTCTAAAAGCTATAAACCTTATATCAGTGGTTTAAGTAGAGATAAGGTAAAAGTAAGTGCAATAGTTCCAGAGTACGGTGAGAATCTTGAGATTTTTGAAAAATGTCTTAGATCAGTTGCAAAAAATAAACCAGATGAGATAATAGTAGTCCACGATGATAAGAGAAAGGAAGTAGTGGATATATCCAAAAAGTATGGTGCTAAGGTTATAAGCCTTAGTAGAAGGGTTGGTAAACGCGGTGCATTAATCATAGGTTGGTTAAACGCAATTGGAGATATAATAGTTCAGTTAGATAGTGATACGATTATGGAAGATAATACTATTAATGAAATCGTTAAACCGTTTGCGGACCCTAAGGTAGCTGGAGTTCAAGGGAGACCAGTATTATTCAGAACTGATGGCAGAATTCCCTATTTGTTTGGACAAATAATAGAGTATAGTAGGGATATTGTTGTTAGAGCGTTAAATGGAACGTTAAATGTGATTGATGGAAAGATTGCCGCTTACAGAAGAAGTTATCTACTAGAGACTATAAGGCATTTCAATCACGAGACTTACGGAAAGAGAAAACTAATTGCTGCAGACGATAAAGCACTGACTTATTACGCAAATATGAATGGTTATAAGACAGTCTATCAAGCTACGGCAGTGGCTAAATCAGCGGCCCAACCTACGTTTTTAAAATTCCTCAACCAGCAGTTAAGATGGGCTAGAAGCGGTTATCTTTACCTAATTAAGGAAATGAGGAGTGGCTTATTTTTCAAAATGCCCGGAAAATATAGATTTCATATGTTAACATATCTATTAGCTCCATTTTCATTTGCTTTGGCATTAATAGACACGCTCTTAGTTCCTGGAAATCCCACTGCATTGACTTGGAGTTATTTAGCCTATTATGGATTTAACATACCTATAATATTATATTCGCTCCTTATCTTTATTTTTGGTCTTTACTTAAGTATGAAAATATCTTTTGGAATCTTGAACCTTAAACTCCCAGATAAAATATCCTTCGTTGATCTTATTACACTAGGCATTCTCGGTTTATTCGTAATATTCCCCATGTTTATATATGCAGCAATCACCCATTACGGTGTTTCCGAATGGAGGGGAAGTAGCTATTTGGGTTAGGTGGGAAAAATGGATAAAATCTTAGTTTCAAAAAATGAGTTAATAGAAGATGATTTAATTAATGATTATTTAATGGAAATGGTTAAAAAATTAGATCAGATAGTGATTAGTGCAAGGAAAAATGTGGAAATTAACGGAATTAAAATTCCGTTTTACTTGGATCTAGAGAGAGAAATAAGATTGATATTTATTTACGAAGAATCAACTCTAACATACCTTAATTTTCATATAGAGAATATTAAAAAGATAAAGGAACTAAGAAGAAAGGATGTGAAAATCATCCTTCTAATTAATGATATTTCGCAGCTCGATCTCAATGGAGTAGTGAATCTGTGTGAAAATAAGACTATCCCTAATGTTTCCATTACTATAGGTGAAGCGAAATCTGTCTCAGCTTGTAAAGAACTAGAAATTCATGGATATCAAGGATGGATATTGAAGGATTTTGAGGAGTAGGTGATATGAGATGTATAAATCAATTGTCTTAATACTTCTAGTGCTCTTCCCACTAATGTTATCTGGAGTCTCAAATTCCTCATCTACAACACCACCTTTTTCATACTTCATTACAGCTAACTGGAAGACAATCCCCACCTTGGATAATCTTACAACGATAAATGTAAACTTGATTACGTTTTTAAATTCTACTAAGATAAACGCTTATGCCCTAATTGCAAAGATACTTTTACCTCAAGGAATTCTAAACGCTACCGAAGGACATTATGTAGAAGACATTTTACCCTTATCCTCTCAAGTGCAACAATATAACATACAATTTAACATTACTATAGTTAGCTCGAGTCTTCCTAATCAGTTAGATTTCCCAGTAATGTTGTCATTAATCACTGAAAATGGGGGTAATGTATCTTATAA
Source organism: Saccharolobus solfataricus (assembly GCF_900079115.1). Taxonomy (NCBI): domain Archaea; kingdom Thermoproteati; phylum Thermoproteota; class Thermoprotei; order Sulfolobales; family Sulfolobaceae; genus Saccharolobus; species Saccharolobus solfataricus. Next base: position 1,208,130 of record NZ_LT549890.1, on the reverse strand, counting down.
TACCTCATTTACTTTGCCTTACTATGGTATTTATAACTTTAGTATTAAACTATTAAATTCAAGCTTAATACAAGGTTTCCAAGAAGTTATCTTTCGAATTAACACACCATCTCCACTCTACAATGGCTCTATCTTATCCCCATATTTTATGAAAAACGTTAGTTTGTCTTACGTTAACGGGAGTAAGGACATATCAGTGGAGCTATTTGTCCCATTTGAAGATATTCCGATTTATCATTTAAATATTCCATTAACTATACGGTTTTTAACACCCTATAACCTCTACTATGTTAGGCAACTCGTTTTAGAAACTAACGTAAATACTTCAATATCAACACTATATGCAAATGTTCGAACTCCTAATGGAGTCGTTTATCCGGGTTATAATAACTTTAATGTCTCAATAGTAAATAAAGACACCCTTCCAATAAGCAACCTCACCATAATTGCCAACTATAATAATACTATGAAGATGTTAACTATTCCACATTTAGCTTCAAATAGTGCTGTAAATTTCATATTATCCTTCTATGCCAATTCAAATGTTTCACTCAAGATTTATGCTTTCTTCTACACACCATTAGGTCTTAAGAACGTAACTTTAGGCAGTTATTATTTTCCTATAGTATATCCAATAAGTGTAGCGTGGAATAACGGTAACATTAACATATCTAATCGTGATAACATAACGCTATATAATATAACAGTTCAGTTTGGACAAGACGCTGTAAAGATACTAAAACTATCTCCTAAAGGAAATGTCTTGTATCCTGCCACTATAAAACCTAACCTTGTTCACATTACCTTTTATTCTGGCAATAGCGTGTTTTCTTACTGGCAGAAAGTTTACGAAGTCCCATTCGTCAGGTTGAATGCAACATACCAATTCATCAATATAACTAGATCAACAACTGGAACATATACAGCCACACTAATACTATACATACAAAACACCGGAAACCAAAACGCCAACAATATATACATCCTTATAAAACCCAACGGTACTGCAATAACACCACCATTCTACGTAATCTCACAAATACTACCAAACGAAACCATAGCAATCCCATTCACTTTACGCACACCAAATAGCGCACTGGTTCAAATAACCATGTTCTATTACTATAGTAACCAATCATATACTAGCAACATCACAATACCATTAAATTATACTAAATCAGTGTTACCTATATCAGTCAGGTTGAATGCAACATACCAATTCATCAATATAACTAGATCAACAACTGGAACATATACAGCCACACTAATACTATACATACAAAACACCGGAAACCAAAACGCCAACAATATATACATCCTTATAAAACCCAACGGTACTGCAATAACACCACCATTCTACGTAATCTCACAAATACTACCAAACGAAACCATAGCAATGCCTTTTACCATACATGTCACAAAGAATACTGTATTTCAGATATCAATGTTCTATTACTATAGTAATCAGACATACGTCAAAAACATCACAATACCATTAAATTACGTCAAATTAACACCAGGGGAAACTGTAGTTAACTACCTAGTTAATTACGTGGGAAAATATACGTTATACCAAGTGTACGGAATACCTGCTATTGTAATAGCATTCATACTAATTATTATATTAATATCTATTATCCCTACAGTTAAGAAAAATACGGCTAAAGAGTAAAGTATGTTCTTTTTTTTTAAAATACATATAAACAATTTTTTTCTTATATCCCGATGAACGTTTTCTAGTAGAGGATGCGGATAGTTTAACTAAAATAGTTTTTATGCAACTTTTATGTATTGTATAAGTAAATATTTGGAAAAAACCACTTATGCTTAGAGTATTCAGCATCAAAAGGATAGACGTTCTCTTGTAAAAAACTTGTAAACTAGCTTAAAAAGATCTATTACCCATTAGATAAAATTCGCTCTATTAACTTTCCCACTTTTTGCATTTCTTCTACTTCTCCCATATTGGCATATTGTACTAACTTCTCGTTAAAGGGAATAGTAAGTATATCACATTTTACAACTTCACTAATTTCTCTAACTATTTGATTAATTTCTTTCTGAATATCACCTATTTGAGGTACCATGTTAATTACGAAAGCGAGGGGTTTGGCTTTAATTCTATTTATTGTATCTAGAAAATATTTTACAACATCTGTAACATCATTTCTAATGGCGTCAGTAATTCCTGCTGCAGCTATCGTATAGTCAGGGAAATTTTTCTTAAACATTTCATATTCGTCATACACTAATGGATCATTAGTTCTGAAAATCCTACCGTAATCTACTATGATAACATCATAGCCCTTCGATACAACATCAACGTAGGCTCTTTCAGCTTTTTCACCCATGCCTTTAACCTTATGCTGTAACTCTCTCTCGTTTACTGGATCACTATATAACTTGAATAACGTTAAGTTATTATTAACCTTATACTCATATTGTTCATTGCCTAAACCTTCTACTATTGCTTTATTAAAACCAAGGCCATTAAATCCTAAAATTAAAGACCCCATTGAAAGCAGATCCTTATCAATATATAAAACCTTATATCTCTTGGAAAGATATAATGCAGTATTCAACGCTATTGTTGTCTTCCCGACACCACCTTTTAAACCTATAATATCAACCCTAATCTTCACTATAGATAAATGGCAAAATGAGAAAATAAAATTTACTCATAACAAGACTTTTCTTTCATACCTATTGTGATAGTTTCTGTAGATATCTTCTAGTTTTTGATAAATTTTAATGAAGAACTAATAAAGAAGGAAAGTATTACGGCGTTATTTAGAATCCTTTGATCACAAATGAAGGAATAGTGAACACAATAGCTGTATCCAATTTTCTCCCTTGTAGGAATACTTCTACTCCCGATTTACCATCAACTAAGGAAGTTCATAATGAGTTATTTAGGATACTAAAAGAATAAGTTATACTATAATATAATATAGAGATCTTTCCGTTTAAAAAGCAAAGAATTTCTTAACATAGAATGATAATTCGTGTTAGCAAATGAGTGGACTATATTATTTGGTATAACCTAGGAAGAAGAGGATAAACTTCTCCCTTTACAGTAGATCAAAAATCACACCCCTCTTGAAAATAAATTCGTAGTATTGTTAAGCGTTTTATCTATTTTTAGGATTATCTCCGAGAACTAATGTTATGAATAAAAGGATTAGTAAAAGTCTTCCTTCTTCACTTCCTTGAATATTGTGAAGAGGCACCACATGCCTCGCCTCTAACAAAGTGGACCGTGGCAGTGATTTTCTGCAACCATAGGAGGGGGTAGAGAGCTATCATGAAGATTAGCTTACGGAACGCTAGTGCTTTCAGAAAGTTTATAGCTTTAGGCAAAGGATATACCACTAGATCATAGTCTAAGAACTTTTCCAAAATACTAGCGAACTTGATTAAGCTTATGAACGGGAGAAATGACTTGATGTTCTTATAGGAAGTCTCTATAGGGTTCCTCACCTTGTTGTAAAACTTGAGCACTTGATCCTTGGGCAAGGTTAGTGACCTTGCGAAATACTCAATCTTTTTCCTTCTTCCTCCCTCTTCTATAAACGAATAATCTGAACGTCACTTGTTCATCCTTCTTGTACCTCTTAATGTTCGTCTTGTATTCCCCATCAACTCATAAATTTTGACGTCCCCAACTGGTACTGCGATTATGTACTTGAATTGTAAGATGAAGTTCAGTACGTCTATTGAGTTAAATCCAGCGTCAAGTGTTATCGAGATATTGAAATTCCCTGATACTTGTTCTACGAATATTTTCACTATGTCCTTAGTCACCCCGTTCTCTTGTTCTATGAATGCGAGTACAAGTACTTTCTCATTGGGTTTTGTCGTTGTAGTGACGTAGTTCCATGAGTATCCTTCGTCTGAGCTACCTAACCCCTCGACTGGCCTACCGTCTCATTGTAATCCAATCGATAAATATGTTTACCTCCTTTTAACATATCATGCAATAATTGCTTTACTCTTTCGAGTTCTCTCGGCAACTTCTTCTTTCTCGGCGTAATTACTTACCGTTTGGTCTGAGATCCCAAACATCTTTAGCTTGTTCTCAATCGAGTCATTCAATAGGGCTGCTGAGACGAGGACCTTGGCGACTTCTTCTACCTTACTTCCCTTGAAGTCTATCATGGAAAGTAATTTATGCCCTATCTGCTCAACATCATTTCGGTGAGGAAAATCTAGTGTTATCATTCGAATTCATCCTTAGTAATATATGGTTTTCCTCACCTTAAATCTTTTTCAACTTCTTAACTTCTTAATATTGTAATTTACTCCATTATCTTCTGTTAACCAGATATTAGCTTGTTAGTATTATTTTTTGTTAAAACTTTATGGATCTACAATTAAAGCTTGGTAGTTCACTTTACTTGAAACTACCTTAACTCGGTTTTAATGAATACATATAAGCGTTTAGTTAGTATGTTAATTTATGAAAGTCGTTATATTTGCTTCAAGTAGGGAAGCGGATATGGAGGAACCAGTATTTTGCGATAGGGACACCGTCAAAGTTGATGCCAGTAAGTGTACTGGGAAGGGAATTAACGTTGCGCCATTTATAGCGAGATATTTAAAAGATTTGGGCTTCCACGTTTTAGTAGTAGATCCTTTTGCTGAGGAAAGTTATTATGAGGCTGATGAGGTGATTAAAGGTACTACTTTCCAAATTCCAGATGACGTTGTAAAGGACAATTACGTAATAGTCGCAACTAGACACGTATACGATACTTGGGCTATTATGAAGTCAATTTACGGTGGAGCTAAGGAGATTGCTGTAATAATGAGCTTAAAAAGGGCTGAGGTAATATTGAAGAGGCTTATCCAAGCTGGAATTGATAAAGAGAAATTAAAGAAATTGAGAATACCAGCTGGTTTAGATATTGGTGCTAAAAACGAGAAGGAGATCGCGTTTTCAATTGTTGCTGAAGTTTTAGCTGTGACAAGAGGAAGTATGGGATTACCACTTAGAGAAATTAAGGGGTTTGAAAAGCTTTTAGAGAAGTTATGAGGTGTTAGAAGGGAAAATGGGCGATTCAGGTCTCCTTTGCGAATTGTAATTTGTAAATAATGTGCTTATAAAAATGTTAACATTGGTAATCATGTATCTCTGCCAGTTAGTCGCCCTTCATTCAGTCAAATTGTAGCAATCTTTAAAATAATAACTGAATCGCCCAAAGCGATATTAAGGGAACTTAAACTAAGTCTCAAATGAATGAAATTGTTGTCCACAGTCTAGTTACATACGGAAACGTTTATTTGTAATGTATCACTATGTTTTACTGTATGAAGGAAGAGATTGACAAAAAGGAGGAAATGAAGACGAGTAAAAAGCTAACATTTAAAGACGTATTCTTTATCTCATTTGGTGGGCAAGCGCCCTTTATCTCCTTACTAACCTTCGGTACTGTAATGATAGGAAAAGTCGGAACGCAAGCACCATTTGCAATGTTGATCGCAACTCTCGTGGTCCTATTTAATGGTCTGGTTATTTATTCCTTATCTGGGCGATTTAAGAGGGGTGGGGGGTATTACACATACGCATTTTACTCCTTAACCTCTAGGTTAGGATTGAATACGGGTTGGAACTATTTACTTTATGGGTTGGCTTATGGTGGAACGCTACTCACAGGTGGCGCTTACGTACTTTATACTATTATTTCAACGTACATACCTTCTACAATGCTGCCTTCAATATTTTATGATCAGTGGTTTTACGCACTAATTATTGGAATAATTGCAACTTCAATAGTGCTTGCTGGAGTACAAGTGTCAGCTAAATACGCTATTGGAGCGTCAATAGTGGAAATCTTAATAATTTCCCTACTTTCCTTATTATTTCTTTACGATTCTAGATGGAATTTTTACAATCCAATACCGAGTTCAATTACACCTACCTTAATATCAGCTGTAGTATTCGGATTAGGAATACCAACTGGTTATGGCTCAATAGCTCCCTTAGGTGGGGAAACTAATCCTAAGACCATAGGTAAGGCTGCAATTTCAGTCTTATTATTTGGAGGTTTAATAGCAACGTTTTTCTTTTACTCCTTAGCAGCCATGAACTTCACTGGAAACTTAATAGACTACTTACTGTTCAGATTTGGCTTAATAGGGACATTAGTAATAGCCCTCATCGCATTAAGCGATGGGACATTAGGAGGAATGACGTATATTTTAGCTAACTCTAGAACATTGAAAGCAATGGCTGAGGATAAAATAATGCCAAGTGGTCTCTCTAAGGTGAAATACTCTGAACTACTTGTAGGATTAGTCTTTATAACTTCGCTAACTGCAATGACCTACACCTTTGGACTATACAATGTTTTTACAATACTTGGAGCCCTGGCTGGCTTAAATAACCTATTTATTCATATTTCAGCCAATTCATCACTGGTTAGGATTGCATCAAAGAGAGCCTTAAAGCACCTTCACGAAGTATTTATCGGGATATTTGCATCATTAGTCAGTATTTCAGTATTTCTCTACTCTTTACCAACGTTTAACAAGTACATTGTGTACTTGTTCTTTGGTTGGATAATACTAGGTTTCATTTACGCTGAGGCATTGGAGATAAGCAGGCAATCAAGTGAGAGTGAGAATTCTAAAGGTTGAACTCCTTACATTCAAGCTTGTCTTTTAAAAAAGATGCAAGCTTAATTATGTCAAATCCATCTAAGGTTTTGATATATCGTAGCCCATCATCATTGCATATGAGCTTTCTTACTCTCCCTACTTTACTTGGTAGCTTTTCATCAATAATCTTATCCAAATTATACGCACTGAAGAAACCCCAATACCCACCAAATAAGAAGTACTTATCATTAATTCCTATCTCCTTAAGATCAATCATTCTATCAAGAGCTGATAATATTGTACCAACTCCGTTATTATATTCCTTATAGTTTCTATAAATTCCCATAAGTTTGGCGAGTACAAAGGAAGGGGCATTGACAAAAATCTTATATGGAATTGAATGTTGGGAATACGCAATTTTCATATCACTCCAGTTATATCCCAAACCTCTTATAACATCTAATTTATTTTTGAACCTCCTACCTACTTTGTTGATTTGTTCAATTTGTCTCATTAAAACGATATTGTATAACACTAATTTTTCAGTAATTAATATTTATTTCAACGTTCCTCTCAAGCTTACACCCTAATGCCCGGAGCCCTACCGACTACAGAATTCGCCAAGTGAACCATCCACGCGTAAGCCCAGAACTTGAGCTTAGCCTCAACTACTTGTCCAGCAAAACTTGTTGCCCTAACCGATTCCCCAAAAGTACGCTTCACCGCAGAGAACAAGGACTCGACCCTCCACCTAACGCCATAACCCTTCTCCTCCCTCCAACGATCATAACCCAACTTCCTAAACTCCCGCACAGCCTTACGTCTAGCAAGATGGCCCCTTTTAGTAGAAGCGTTCTTCTTGGGAGGAACTACAACCTCAACTCCGGTCTTGTAAACCTCATTGGCGTCATATGTCTTATCTCCATAAAACTTCTTGACCTTCTTTCCCTTATCTTGAAGATCCTTAACTGTTTTTACAGCGCTTTCAACCTCGTTGCTAGTGACCTCAGCGTTTATCACGTTGAATTCGTTATTGTCCATTACTATCTCGATCTTGAGGAATTTTGAATCCCTAGTCTTACCCCACTTGGCAACAATGTATTGTCCTCCCGTGTTTGTGCTAATGCCTGTAGCGTCTGCAATTACTTCAAGTTCGTCACTTGCCTCGGGGAAGGTTATTTTCATGTTCCTCACTCTCTTCCATATTGTTGAGTAATCGAGGCTTGTGGGGATGATCTTCAATTGTTCTAAGGCTCTTAATACTCCTTCTATTGCTCTGTAAGGTAGGAAGATGTGGAGGAAGGCTAGGAATTCGTCGAACTCCTTCGGAGCTTTATACTTTGTCCTAGCGTTCCTGTTCTCCTCTGCTAATAAGTCCCACCAATGTTCGAATACGTAGAAGGGGAACATCAACTTATATCTAGTAATGACGTTCTCGTCGTACTTGCTCCAGTCCCTCTTGTACTTACTCTTTTCCATAGGTAATACTTAAACGAATAATTTATAAACTTTTTGTACAATTCTGAAGCAATCCACAAAGCACCTCCTACCATAATATTTTAAACCTTTGGCATATCTCTTTTCCCTAGCTAACTCATTACGTAACTCAGCATGAATAAGTGCAGGGACAAAATAATCGAAACCAACTCTAGAAACAATCTCCCAATCCTCAGCTCTATTTAGATCCCTCCAACTCCCTTTCTCCAATATGGTCTCTCTCTTAACAACAAACCCGTTAACTAGATTTACTAATATCTTCTTATCCCTTGGAGCCCATTCTAAGATTTTATGAAAACTCTCATTATACCTCATATCCAAGTCAAAGTAAGTTGTAATACTGTTCTCTGGACAATGTTTTAAAGAATAGCCTCTACCCTTACCCCTAGTTGATTTCAGCCTATATAATACTAAATTATAATCCTTTCTAAGTTCTAATAATCTCTCCCATGTACTATCTGTTGAATAATTGTCAGTAATCACTATGGTTACATCACTCCTCCAAACGCTCTTTACACTCTCCTCCAATGTTGGGGCGTTGTTGAAAACTGTTGCGTAAATGCAATAATTCACACTCTACGTTTTACATGATGTTGTAATAAAATTTTCTATTATGGAATCTTATTATTATGGAATAATCACTAAGTACGGTAAAAGGGAAACTACTAAAAGCCTAATATAAGGGAAGTGAATTAATGAACATCTAGATTCTTATAATATCCGTTTAGTTGATCTGTTGAATATTTCTACATTAAATCACTATTATCTTTCTATCAATTAATCTCAAGGTCTACAATTTAGGCTTATGAGATCTCTTAATCGTTTGCTAAAATTCAACAAGGTCACAAAGCACATAATATCGTTAAATTTAAAGATCAGCTAAACGGGAAAGGAGAAAATAATAATGTGTAGACAACAAAATGAATATTTTAAATGATTTATACTAAAACAATAAAATTATTATAAATACTTAAATAATACAAATAAATAATTAAGTACTCTTTTATAATTAACCTTACTCCTCTTCAAATAACCAGCAATAACCTATAAGGCCGACCTTTTCCTCCGACGCGTCACTTCAACCAAACTTATTCTTCATTGGAAAATTCTAAGAAAGAACAAGGACTAACCTTAAACCCCTATTTGTCAGCATTATAGTGAGGAATTCTCTTTTGGTATTCACTTTGGACTGTCAAGTAAAAATTGACAGTAAAACAGTAGACTGTCAAACAAATATTGACAGTTTTTTAACCCCAAACTCTAACCTTATTATTGTGGAAGTAGAAGAGATAAAGAGAATACTCCTAGACCAAGAATCTTTCCTAAACGATAAGTTAAGAAAAGAGAGGATCATAACGAGGCACTATAACTACTCAATAACGTATAACAACGCTTATTTGATAACTGGTCCAAGGAGGGCTGGGAAATCAATCTTTACAGTTCAACTCACTAAAGGCAAAGAGATCTTAAGAGTCGATTTCGATGACGAGAGGTTATCGGGAATAAAGGCTAACGAATTGAATAAATTTTTAGAGGCTGGCTATCAGATAAAAAAGAAAATTGAGGTAATAATACTAGATGAAATACAAAACGTTAAGGGATGGGAACTCTTCGTTTCTAGAATAAGGGAAATATACCCAGTAATAGTTACTGGAAGTAACGCTAGACTAATGAGTTCAGAGATGGCAACTTACTTGACTGGGAGGCATATGGACTTCCTCGTTTTTCCCTTCTCATTTAAGGAGTACTTAAGGTATAAGGACGTTAAAGTAGAGGAGACCACTAGGGGTATTGCTAGGCTAAAAGAAGAGTTAAGAAACTATTTACAACAAGGAGGTTTTCCAGAGACCTTCAAATTCGATAAAAACGAGTATTTAAGGAACCTCTATTCTGACATCATTACAAGGGATGTTATAATTAGATGCAAGACTAGAAAAGATGTAAAGGGGTTAGCTGACTTTCTATTAGAGAATATTGGTAAGGAGGTGTCGACTAGGAGAGTTGGAAATGCGTTTAATCTATCTCACCAGTCCGTTGAAAACTACTTCTATTGTCTATCTAACGCATACCTCTTTCTGTTCGTGAAGAGATTTACTGGAAAATCCCTTGAAAGGTACACGTTACCTAGAAAGGTTTATGTAATTGATACTGGGCTTTTTAACACGTATAAGAGACTCCAGATGGGGAAAATGATAGAAAATCTAGTCTTTCTAGAGTTATATAAGAGGTATGGTCAGGAAGTTTATTATTATTCAAATGGTAATGCGGAGGTTGATTTTATAATTAAGGATAAGTTTGCAATACAAGTTACGTATGATGAAGGTGGAATAGATGATAGGGAGTATAAGGGATTGGTAAGATTTTCTGAGAGGTTTAAGGACTATAAGCTAATTATCATAACGTGGGATAGGGAGGGGAAGGAAATTAGAAACGGAAAGGAGATTACATTAATCCCTTTATGGAAGTTCTTAGTTAAGGAGAGATTTGCTGGGGAGATGATAGGGAAAGAATCATGAGTAAGACGTTGTCAGTAGTTTCCGATAAACCGTGAAAGTTATATACTTTTTACGAATATCTAATTTTTGATGACGCACAACCACACGAGACGTTATCCAATTGGGTGATTCAGGTGTCTTTTGCGAATTGTAATTTGTAAATAATACGTTGTAAAAATGTTAACATTTGGTAATCATGTATCTCTGCCAGTTAGTCGCCTTCATTTAGTTAATTTTGTAGCAATCTTTAAAATATTTTGTAGCAATCTTTAAAATAAAGTGAATTCGCAATGGGTATCTGAATCGCCCTCCAAAAATATGTTCTATTTGACCTTGTTATAATTAGTTAAAAAGTATAGATCTGAATTAAAAAATAATTAACTTAAATTATGAGTTTTTAGCTTCTTCTTCCTAGCAAAACTGCTACAACTATAGCAGCAATCACTAGTATTATTCCAACTCCTAATGAACCATAAACTACGGGACTAGTGCTTATAGTTATTGCACTTACACTAGGTGGTGCGGGTGGTGCAGATACCGATGAAACTGGTGTTACAGTTGTTGAAGTAGAAGTAGTTGAAGTAGAAGTAGTTGAAGTAGAAGTAGTTGAAGTTGTTATAGTTGTAGATACAGTGGTTGTCGGTAGAACGTTGAAAGTATAGTAAGCTGTGTAGAAGTGAGGTATATCAACATATTTGATTCCTCCTCCTAAACTATTAGCACTGTAATTTAACATTAATGGTTCGGTATATGTCGCATTAATGAATAGAACATAGGTTTCCCCTGGAGTTAGACTAGCTGTATTTATGGTTACCTCATAGGTATTTCCACTTACATGAGATATGGGTATGCTCATAATTGGTCTTGGACTTTGCCCATAAACCCATATTTCAGCTACACCAGTAGCGTTGGATATCGGTACTATCGGATTTGGAATTGTTGGCTTGCCATTAATATAAGCGGGTTCTGCAAGTATTTGAGTTATATTAAAGGTATAGGTATACGTGCTGCCTGCCGTTATATTTGCTATGAAGTTGGTTAGAGGATCCATTCTGAAGTAACCGTTATATCTATAGAATGTTGCTCCAGTACTCTTATTCCAACTGTACATATAGTATGGCCCAGAACCTATCACTTGACCGTTTGATGATACCGAGTAAGTATTTAAACCTAGCCATTGCGGGGGTATATTCTCAAATATCGAGGGTGGTACTATATAGATTCCCGATACCTCATAAATTGCCCACAAACTACTTGTATTGAAGTATATCTGTATCTCGTAGGGGTTATTTGGAGGTATATAAGAGTATACAAGTTCAGGCAGTGCATCAAACCACTCAAATGATGGTGCCATTGCTTCTGCGGTATAGTTTAAGATTACCGGCTTACCGTAATAATTGCCTATGTAAACCGTATCTTTAGATGAATTAAATGGATTACTACTGTAACCACCCATGTCGAAATACCAAATGGTGAAGTTTATTGCCTGAGCTGTTAATGGAAGACCATTATGGAAAGTATCGTTATGAACCAGATACAATGTGATAACCTGGCCATTAACTAATTTTATATTGGTACCTGGTATTGTCTCATTTAACCCAGTTTGTATTGTCCAATTAGTAACTACCCATGGTAGTAATTGTAATGCGTTATATGGAGGAGATGATAGTGGAGTATCATAAACTTCTCCTAAGCCATCAAATTCGTATGCTGTTTGCGCGCTATAAACGTCATAAGTTGATGGGGCTGCGGTTAAAACGGTAATACCCCAGTTGAAAGTACCGTGGGTTGAATTCGCAGTATGTACGTTCATCAGACTTATACCACTACCAACAGTTGGAATATAATTAGCATAACCGGGTAAGTACGCACCTTGTACCGCATTACCCCATCCTGCTATTATTTCAGGTACTGCGGCTTGTAGATAGTAAACTGCTTGCTGCGTATAGTATTGTGACTCATTTAGAGCAGTAGCTTCAATATATGCCTTGGTCAGTAATTGGTTTATAGTATTATTTACAAATGCATTATTGCTAGTTACTGGTGCTAATGGACCATCAATGAAGTACAAGAATGACGGTGCTATTGCATTAACGTCCCATCCAAAAGTAATTAACTCGTAATTACCTGTTAATAAATCTTGAATCAATGTCGGCGAAAATGGAACTACTTCATACTGTATCGTCAAGTTTATTTGTTTAGCGGCCTGAGTTACGATTTGAGCTAGGCTAAGAGATTCTGGTGCATTAGCTGGTATTATCCATGATATAACTACTGGAGTTCCGTTGGGGTATGTCCAAGTGTTAAGCTTGGTATTGTAAACTAGCCCTGCCTTCTGCAAGTAAATCATCGCCCTAGTTAGGTTAAAACTCTCATGGGTTTGATAAAATATTGATGCGTTTGGATTGAAAAACCCTGGATATAAAGATGGATTTAAGAAGTATGGTATTGCTTGACCCAAGAGTCCATTTGCAAATACTTGCTGTTGAACTAGCTGGAAGTTTATGAGACTAAAGATTGCCCATCTAAAGTAAGTATTGTTCATTGGGTATTTGGCGAAGTTGAATTGTATTATGGGTCCAAATCCATAGCTCGGCTGATCGTAAAGGTAGATATTTGGATCTCTTTGAGCTTGGAGAATTTGTGATTGCTGATCTAAGCCTGCCAATTGGACTTGACCTGCTATTAAGGCTTGAAACAGTGCTGTAGGTGATGTGAAACTCCACATCTCATTGAGAACAGCAACATAAGGTGTATAAGCTCTATATAGTGCCGGTGAGAGAACCGGTGTTTGAAAGTTAGTTATTAGCGCATAACCACTAGTGATTATTGGAGATATTGATATTAACATAGTTAAAAATATAGCGAATAGTAGATAAATCTCCCTTTTCATAATTTAATAAGGTTAAAAAGAGGTATAAAAATGTTACCATACCAACAGTGATTGAGTTGAATGAGAGTAAAAAGAAAGATGAAAATGATAAAAAACAGAATACCGTTAAATAACTCATTTTGGCAATGCAGAAACTACTTGTTGTTGAGTTAGATCATTAATTATATTTAATGCAACTACTTGAGGTACCCCGTTAGGTTCTAGTTCCACTGTTGTGCGGAGATCTGTATAGGAAGTGTAAGTAGAACCGTTTGAGAGGGTAATCTTAAGTACGCCATACATATCAACTAAGCTAGTAGTGGGGTTTAATGGAGTTATGTTAAAGTAATATAATTCAAATTGTAGTGAACTTACATCCTTAGATATTATAGTGTCTATGAAAACATTAGGTACATCTAATCCAGAATAATTACCAGCGTAAGGTCCTCGGGCTATATACACATAACTTTGATAAGGACCAACTAATATGGATTGTAATTGACCTATATTCTTAGATTCTAACGCTTGGATTAAGTTGAAAAGCGTTACTAACGTGTTATATTGACTTTGTGTGAGCGCGTTGTTAATCTTTACATATACAACTTGCCAAGTGGATAAGTTAATCTCTTGCGCAACTACTGTGATTAGTGCGTAATTTGTAACAATTGTTCCATTAGCATATTGGTCATTAAATGAAACCAAACCCTCTCCCAATACGTAGTTTTCCAAGGGAGTAATTACAAGTTCTTTAACCTCAGTTTTTACACTTAAATAGTTGAAGAATTGGGATAACTTAGATCCAATAAGAGGAAGTGCATCTGAAGAATTCGCTGGGGAAGCTATTATAGTACCATTACCAGGTGGTGACGTTATTTCGAAGTAAGATGCTAGAGGTCCTACTAATAAACTTTCCATGCCTTGAGTGTTTACTTGTGCTAAATAAATATAGAATGACTGAACAGTCATTGTGCCCATTGTTAGGGCTAACTGACCTGACAATATGGTGTAATTTTGAGATAGAGTGTTATACTTTGCGGTTAAGTTATCGTACTTTGCCATAAGCGTATTGTATTCTGAAGATAGCTTTGCATATTGAGATGATAACGAATTATAAGAGTTAACTAGATTAGAATATGATGAGTAAAGTGTAGTATAATTGGAATTGAGGTTTTGGTAGTAGGTCCTTAAAGTATTATAGTTATTGACTAATGTATTATAGCTTGATGACAGACTTGCTATTTGAGAGTTTAAGTAAAATAGAGATACAATATTTACTATAAACGTTATTATTATTATCACTACAAGAATATATTTCACATCCATAGTATCACATAAATATGTTTTCATTTACTTATAAATAAATTTTATCTTAACTTCTGCTTAGCGAGCGATTCAGGAGTCCATTGCGAATTGTATCTTCTGACTCTGAATTTCATTTATTCAATGTATAAATTATTGGATATATTTCTGTGAAATTGAGAGAAATGAAGGTAATTGTAATATTATTATAATAGTGAGAAAATAGGTCAATAGGTTGTAGTAGAGGGCTATGGCCCGCGCGATCTGGAGTATCCTCCAAGGGGAGTGAAACTTACTAAACCTCCTTTCCAAGAGGGAGTTGAAGGACTCGACCAAGTTGTTGGTCTTGAACTTCCAGAGCTCCTTGCTCGCAACGAGGTAGCTTAGAAGGGTTGGGTTGGCCTCGGACTTGATCCCTCCGAGCTCGGCCGACGAGATGATCACGTGACGTTGTCCGATTTGAGCAAAATTAAAAATCATTATAATTACAGCATTTCAGATTATACTATTCTTCATTATATTCAAGTATAAAGAATAATATAATATGTATTAATAAGGGAAAATACAGATAATTGTACGATTTTGCAATAAAATTTGCCATAACAACAAGTAAACACGTAAACGAACCTCGTTAATTAACGAATACCTTCGTCCTAATCCTCGTCGAAAGAATTTCGAGATCACGATAGAAGTTAAGGAAGAATACCTCCATAACCACTCCCCTTAAAGTTGTAGACGAAGCCTTACCTTCCCTAATCTTAACACCACTACCCTCAACCGGAAGCCTAGCACTACCAACACCCTTAACTAAGACGTCCTTCTTGGAAATCCAAGCCCTATCAGCCATTAACTTAACGTTATCAAATGAAAAGGCTAGATCACTCAACAATCCAACCTTGAAGTCCCTAACGAAATTAGTCCTCCTTTCCACAAGGTTACAGACCTTAAACCCGAAGTAGGACTTACCGTGCTTCCCACCCCAACTACCCTTATACTTCCTAAAGGCCGTGAAGTTCTTGAGCTTGGAAGTAGTATAACCCATGAGGAGAAAAACGTCATTGAATCTCATCTCCTTAAGGTCAAGTGAGATCTTCTCAAGACCGTTTTGAAGACTCCTCTTTCCGGGGTAGGCCTCACGGAAGAATGTATCAATTATGTGGTAGTCCTCGAACCTATCGTTTTTTCTCTCCCAACTTCAAGTTCAAAGCCCTTTTCCCTATACTCGCTGATCACCTTGTTCAAAGCCTTGTTTAACTCATCCATTAGTGTTGTTCTCATCGTCTCGCCCTCTTGAACAACTGTTTGTTGAAGTTTCTTGTAGAAGGAGAATACTGTGCTCTTTGGTGGAACTTTCCCGTCCAAGAAGTCCATAAAACTCTTACTGTCCCTAATTTCTCCCTCCAAGTTATTCCAAGAGATGTCGAAAACGAACTTGATTAGGAGGACTTTGAGGAGTGAGATGACGTCCCACTTGGGCTTCTTGGAGTAAAGGGACTTAAGCTTACTCCTAAACGTTTCCCAAGGGAAGGATTTATCTATCTTGAGCAAGAGGTCCTTTTCAGTTGAAATTGCCTTTACCATAATATTATCTCATCCTAATTTCTTATTAATATTACTCATGAATTGCCATTTTAATCAACGTGGATAACGTCACGAGTAAAGCAGGTGACATCACTTGAATAAGTAGTATATACTATGCTCGATTTTCACGGAAAGGTTTTTATACCGGAAGCTCCCGAAATGGGTAGCATACTATGTTAACCCTAGATATAAAATTATCTAAACTAAAATTTGCTTAAAATGAGTTATAGAAAAACAGTAAGTACTATGCCACATCTCATTGTTTCTGTAAGAATGTAAATCAATATGTTTGAGAATTTTTAAAATGTTATATAAATGACTCGTTTTACAATAACTCATCCTTTAAAAAGTTTCTATAAAGCATTATCCAATATTTAAAATATTTAGAGTCAAGAGTCCTTAAATAAATATTTTATAATTAGTTGATGTCCTTAAATTTGCAAGATAAAAAGCTTTAAAAACGTCTCCAGTGATAAAGTCTTATATGGGGTTCCTTAATTACGCTATAAAAAGGGCTGTAGACAGGATAATTTTACTATTAGGGTTGGTAATACTCCTCTGGTTTGTTGTGGAAGCTTTGCCTGAACTATTTGGAGTAAATCCAGCAATTTGGTACGCGCCCGTAGGTCAATTGGGCAAAAGCGCGTCTTATTTTCAGAATATAATTAACGATATCACTACACTTTACGGCTTTAATCAGCCGTTATACGTGCAGTTTATAAGATATCTTTATGCTTTATTTTCTTTCAATCTAGGGTATGATTTCCAGCATCATGAATACGTAATAAATGAGGTTCTTCAATATCTTCCATATACTATAATACTTACCCTACCTCCATTTATATTTCAGACATTACTAGCTATAGTTGTTGGTGCGTATGCAGCATTAAAAAGGAATAAGGCTGTAGATCATATAATATCCAATTACATGATTCTTCAGTATAATATTCCCGGGTTCTTCATATTAGCAGTACTATGGGTTGTATTTGCAGTTTATATTAAGGCGATACCAATTTCTGGCATCCAAGTTCTTCATTTGAATGATATAGTATCCATATTAAAGGTATATTGGCTTCCTTGGATAATCCAAGTCTTTATTTTCGGGTTCCCGGTTAGGGGAATACTAATGAGAAATACGATGGTTGATGTATTAGATTCTGACTTCGTTAAATACGCAAGGCTCTCGGGATTGAAGGAGAGTACAGTAAGGGCAATAGCTAGGAGAAATTCAATTATACCAGTCATAACGAGAACTGGAATTGACTTAGCTTTTATACTCGGTGGTATATATTTTATCGAGTATATTTTTGGAATTCCAGGGATGGGTTACTTAGGAATTATTGCTGCCACTGAACTAAATATACCCTTATTAACTGGATCGTTCTTTTTCCTAACACTCTACGCCCTAGTCGTACTTTACGCGATGGATCTAATATATCCATTAGTTGATCCTAGAATAAAACTAAGGTGAATTTAATGAGAATTCCCCCAATATTAAGACTGAAGCTACTTTGGGTTGCGCTAATTATATTCATTTTTCTTTTAGGGAGTATTGCATATGGTTTCTTTACAGCGCCTAAGGCAAACCCTTATACACCAGCTGGTCAGTATGCAGCTTCACCATATGCAGTGCCTTCGTGGGCTTCAATCTTCTACGGTAATCTTCCACCTGACATAAAAGTACCTAATGATTATGATCTGATTGCTGCGAAGACAGCATCTGTTATAAATTATTGGCATTTGTCTAACTTTACTTTTAACGGAGATGCTGTTATAATAATTTATAATAGTAGCTATGGACCCAAGGGAGAAACTAACTTCCAAAAGACACTTTATTCTTATGGAAACACTGGAAACGGGAGTGTAGAGATAATAATAGAAGGAACTAATCCATTAAATTTAACTCTGTATCATGACTTTCTTTATAACTATTTATTGCCTAGAGAGACAAAATTTGGAGACTATGAATTCTATATCATCCAAGCCAGTATTTCCGCTTATGCTACAAACGCTTACTATACTTTTAATGGATATGTGATAAATCCGTCAAATGCCACATTTTGGTTGTTCTTAGCTGGGAACTACTTGCCAACAAATTTGGTTACGCTCTCAACTGTATTTAAGTACTTAGGGAATGGAGGATGGAATTACATATTAGCATCTTCGGCATCAGCTGGAGAAACTCCATGGTTCTATACCTCAAATATACCTCCTAATGAAAGCGCAGTAGCTTCTGTTATAATGCTTCAAAGCATGTTTAATAGTACCGGAAATTACAAGGTGGAATTCACCATAAATTATATCCCAAACGGACCTAACTCCAAATTAGTAGTTTACTTATCTGACCTTTATTTCGAATTTCTTGGTAGTAGATATGGAGTATTGGGTACTGATAATAATGGGGCTAGTGTGTTTGCAGAGTATTCACAAGGTGGAATATTCGACCTTGAACTCGCAATACTTGCTGGGTTGGCAATAGTATTCATAGGTGCGGTATTTGGCTTATTTGCTGGTTATTATGGTGGGAAGTTGGATCAAATATTAACCTCATTTACTGATTTCATACTACTACTCCCTGGGTTAGCAATACTAATAGTCTTAATAACCATATTCCAACAAATCTTTACAGTTTTCCCTAAGGATATTTTAATCATAATAGTTTTAGTAATTCTAAGCTGGCCTCCTACGTCTAGAACAATAAGAGGACAAGTTCTCCAAGTTAGAAATATGGCATTCGTTGAAGCCGCTAAGGCTTTAGGAATGTCCAATATGGAAATCATAAGAAAGCACGTGTTAAGGCACGTTTTCCCAATAATTATAGCACAGCTAATCTTCGATATTCCAGCTGTGATAGGTATAGAGTCAGCCCTAGACTTTCTAGGTATTGGAATACTTAAATTCCCAACATGGGGTAATATGTTAGGGTTCTCAATTAATGCCTCACTAGACGCTCCTGGATTTGCATGGTGGTGGATTCTGACACCAGGTATAGCGTTATTTCTCTTGGGCGTTAGTCTATTTTATATAGGTGAGGCGATAACTAGGTATTATGGAAGTTTAGTTGGTGAGACCCATTGAGTTTACAAGTTAGGGACCTTAACATATCCTACAAGATTGGCAAAGGGTCAATTAGGGCTATTAATAGAGTGTATTTTCAATTGGAGAAGGGTGATTCTTTAGGAGTGATTGGTGAGACAGGTTCCGGAAAAACCACAATTGCTAATGCTATTATGAGGGCATTGCCCGAAAATGCAGAATATTCTGGTAGCATTTTTTTTAATAATAAGGATATTTTGAAAATGGATCAAGAAACCTACAGAAAGGAGATAAGATGGAAGAAAATATCGATAATACCCCAATACTCTATGAATGCGTTTAATCCCATAAAGAGGGTTGGTGAACAATTAGTAAAGATAATGATGGAAAATGATAGTAATATTGATACTAGTAAAGCTAGTGAAAGGATATTTTACCTATTTAATCAACTTAGTTTGCCACCAGAGATCTATAAGAAGCTTCCAGACGAACTATCTGGAGGACAGAGACAAAGAGTTGTAATTGCCTCAGCCCTATTATTAGACCCAGAATTAGTAATTGCAGACGAACCGACTACTGCATTAGATGTTATAAACCAAGCAAGGGTCATATCTTTAATTAAGAGGGAAATTGTGGATAAGCAAAAGACTTTAATCTACATTACTCATGATATAGCAGTTGTTGCTGGAGTTGCTAAGAAGGTACTAACACTTTATGCCGGAGAGATAATGGAGTTCGGAGATTCTCGTAAAATCTTCAAGGAACCACTACATCCCTACTCTAAGGGCTTACTGTCCTCAGTACCGGATATTAGATTTGGTAAGGTAAAGAAAGTGCATTATATTCCAGGTGATCCACCAGATCTGTCAAAGGAGATTAAAGGGTGTCCATTTGCACCAAGATGTTCGATAGCTAAAGATATATGTAAGGTTGAAAAACCAAAATTAAGATATGTGGATGGAAGGTACGTGGCTTGTCATCTTGTAGGAGGGGAAGAAAATGGACAATAATGAGATTATCGTAAAAGTTCAAAATGTTTGGATAAAGTATCCCATGGGTAGAGTTGGATTATTTAGGAAACTTTACGTACATGCAGTTAACGACGTTTCTCTCGAGATTAAGAAAGGAGAAATATTTGGTTTAATAGGCGAATCAGGCTCTGGGAAGACCACGTTAGGAAAGGGAATTTTGAGACTTATCGAGACTTACTCTGGAAGTATATACTGGAAAGTTGATGGTGGTAAGTTAGTGGATATAACAAAATTAAATGATAACACTTTAAGGAGGCTAAGAAAAGATTTTCAGATAATTCAACAAGATCCGTATGGTGCTTTAGATCCTAGAATGAGCGTATATGAAATTTTGGCTGAGGGGCTAAGATTACACAAACTCATATCGAATAAAAGTGAGGAAGTTGAGCAAATATATAAAATACTATCAATAGTGAAGTTAACCCCCCCTGAGAATTTTGCAAATAAGAAGCCAATGGAGTTATCTGGAGGACAGAGACAAAGAGTTGTAGTAGCTAGGGCTTTATTATTAAGGCCCAAGTTTATTGTTGCTGATGAACCAATTTCAATGTTAGATGCATCAACCAGGGGTCAGATTTTGGAATTTATATTAAACGATAGGGATCAAAGGGGAACGGCGTATTTGTTTATAACACATGATATCTCAATAGCTAGTTACGTTTCAGATAGAATAGGAGTAATGTATTTAGGTAAGGTAGTGGAAATCGGAACTCCGGAAGAAGTAATAAGCGAGCCTTTACATCCTTACACTCAAGCACTACTGCAAGCAGTGCCTGTTCCAGATCCAGATATTGGTATAAAGGAACCCAATATCAAAGGTGAGATTCAAAGCCCACTAGAGTTACCAAAGGGATGTGTATTCTATAGTAGATGTCCATTTGCAAAAGATATTTGTAAGGAAAAACCCCCAGAGATAAAGAGGATTAAAGGAGATCATTATGTTGCATGCCACCTATATTAACTTGTTTTTATCATTATTTTTCTTTTTTCCTTTATTTCTATCTCTGACTTTTTATGGCACACAATTAATAGGATATCATGGAGTATTAAGCTCTCTTGCAATAAATATGAACGTAGGAGTATCAGTTAATCATTTGCCTGACGGTGGTTATAACGTTACTATTAGGGAGATCGGTAATTCTTACAACAAGACTTTAGGAATCCAGCTCAGTTATAATGGAGAATATTATTACATTATAAACATGAGTGGGAAGGAAATATGGATTACGTACTACATATCTAACGCGTCTAGCAACATAGGATTATTAGCTCCATTTTATATGCCTTATTCAACTAATGGAACTTACTCATTTAATGAAAAAATTGTAAATATGAGTAATAATAAAATTGAAAGTCAAATAATAACGAACATTAGTATCATTAAGCAGAATAGCGGAAAATTGGTTGTTAACTTCTCAGACTTAAATATTACAACGATACCTACTTATTACGTAAGCCAAAGAATAATTTACGTTAATGGTTTAATTAGTCAAATGCAGAGTAATTACACCAATTCGGGACAAATTTACCTATATACTAACATATCTCGAATGGAAGGTGGGACCGATTATTCTGGCGTAATTATACCAAGTGTAGTAATTGCTATTATTATAATAGTAGCAAGTAGTATTGCAGTGTACAGATTTAGGAAATCATCAAAATAATGAAAATTAAAGTGGTGAAAGAAGATCTATATGTAGTTTTTATCTAAAATCTACTTTGTGAACTTGCTGAATTTTCATAAAGAGTTAAGAGTTGTGAGGACAGAAATTGTGGAGCTAATTATTGCTTGAAAGCAAGTTAATAGTAGTTTAGTGGGAAAAAATTTAAGGAATCAAATAAGCACCTAAAATCTCTCTCCTAAAAACTCCATTAGTCCTCTTATACCCACCATTGCCCCAGCAATGGCAAGAATCATGGAGATTATTAAGATAGATAAGCTTTGAAACGAGGCTCCAACATAATCTAATCCAATCGCCCCACCTAACATTGCAAGACCAACTATTACTTTGAAGAGTGATCTCATGTAACCAAGCCTCTATCAATAAAGCCAGCACGCTACGTAGTGATTTTGAGAAACTTCCTTCAGCTCTGGTTCTTGTTCCTTACACTTAGGCATTGCAAATGGACATCTGGGATAAAACACACACCCCTTATCTGGTCTCACTATATCAACCTTGATCTTTATCTCCTTGATCTTATCTCTAAGTGAGGGATCTATTCTAGGATAAACCTCAATTAGTCCCTGAGTATATGGATGTAATGGGTTTTTAATAATCTCATTTGAGTTCCCTAATTCTACTATCTTTCCTAAATATAATACTATAATCCTATCGGATATTATTTTTGCTATTGGTAGCTCATGCGTTATATACATAAAGGAAAAACCTTTACTTTCTCTAGCGTCTTTTATTATCTTCAAGATCTCTCCTTTTAATGAAGCGTCTAACATTGTAGTAGGTTCATCTGCTACAATATATTTTGGGTTGACAACTATTGCCCTAGCTATACTTAATCTCTGTCTCTGCCCACCAGATAATTGATATACCCTATTTTCCAACAGTTCCAGTGGAAGATCAACTAACCTCATTGCCTCCTCAATCTTCTTATCTATATCACTCATCTTTTTGTATTTCAATGGAGTTGCTAAAACGTCATATACTCTCATTATGGGATCTATGGAGGAATATGGATCTTGATATATCATCTGAACGTAGTTGCTAATATCTTTTAATTTTGCCTTATTTACATTAATCTCCTTATTATCAGCTTTAATATAAACATTACCAGAAGTTGGTTTTTGGAGACCTATTGTTACTCTACCTAATGTGGTTTTACCAGATCCGCTTTCACCTACGACTCCCATAATTTCCCTTTCTTTTATACTTAACGTCACACCATCTAGCGCTTTAACTACATACTTCTTAGTAAACATTCCACCCTTAGTGAAATATACTTTTAAGTTTTCTACTTTAACTACATAATTACTAGTAGAGCCAACAGGCAACCTCATCACCATCTGAGAACGTTTTCATTTTAGGTTCTTCCTTAAAACAAATGTCTCTAGCAAAGGGACATCGAGTATTAAATCTACAACCTAACGGTGGACTTGAGAGGTCTGGCATAGCTCCCGGTATTCCCTTTATTATATCTTTGTCCAATGTGGCAATGGATTCGATAAGTAGTGAAGTATAGGGATGTCTAGGTTTTTTGAATATAACTTCTGATGGCCCACTTTCCATAACTTTACCTGCATATAGCGTATAATCCCTATCTGAAATCTCGGAAAGTAAGGCCAAATCATGTGTTATGAAAATTATAGACAAGTTTAACTCTTTCCTTAACTTCTTCAATAGGTTAAGAATATGTTCTTGGACCATCACATCTAGGGCTGTTGTGGGTTCATCTGCTATCAGAACCTCAGGATTTAAGGCTAGGGCCATTGCAATAAAAGCCCTTTGCTTTTGACCTCCAGAAAGCTCATGAGGATACTTTTCAGCTAATTGTGGATCCATGTTAACCATTTTGAACAACTCCTTTATTCTCTCCTCATAATCTCCGTTCCAACCATGAATACGTAAAACCTCGATTATCTGATCCTTTATTTTAAACACTGGAGTGAATCCAGACATTGAGCCTTGGAAAACCATTGCTATCTTCTTCCATCTATAATTTTTCCTAAATGCTTCTTCATCTAGTTTTAGTATATTCTCACCTTTAAATAATATTTCCCCACTTTCAATCTTTCCAGGAAAAGGTACAAGCCTCATTATGGCATAACCTATCGTACTCTTTCCAGATCCACTCTCACCAGCGAGCCCAACTATTTCTCCCTTATCTAAATATAAGTTAACTCCGTCAACAGCCTTAACAATACCTCTCTTTGTGTAGAAGTAAACCTTTAAGTTTCTTACCTCTAATAACATCCTATCTCTCACCTAATGTAACTCTTTCTATTGCGAAACCTATTAGCACGAAAGGTATTGCTACAATAACGACCATTGCTCCAGGGAACACAACCCACCACCACCATCCATTAACTTGAGCTTGATAAGTTTCTGCAGCATCTAAAATCCCTCCCCAAGTTACTATATTGGCTGGAGCTATTCCTAAAAAGGCTAACGTTTGGGCTAAAAGAATCCCTGCAGGAACACCTAATACCATGTAAGCAACTGTTATTGGTATTAACCTAGGCATGAAGTGTGTAAAGAATACTCTATATGATGGTATTCCAAGTAGTTTATCAGCTTCAACATAACTATTTGACTTTATTGATAAGGCCATTGATCTAGCTATTATGGCATAAAATGGCCAGGATAAGAAAGCTATTAATAGAGCCTCTATAACTATGTTAGGTTCTGCAACAAACGATACTGCAACTAAAAAGGGGAGAGCTGGTAATGCAAGGAATACTAAGGTAACCCATTGTATTATAGAATCCTTATTTCCACCTAGATAACCAGAGATGCCTCCAACAAAAACTCCCACAAGTACAGCTACTAATGAAGTTAATACACCTATTTCTAGCGCATTCGGTAATCCTAAAAGAATTCCTAAATCCAATGGCCTCCCGAAATAGTCAGTTCCCATCAAGCCATAGGAATTCCCTAATAGAATTAACCTTGACTTTGTAATATTCATGGGTAATGAGGATACTATTTCTATCTTAACTACATACTTCCCCTGCTCAATTACCGTAAAATTAGATTTTGGAGAGTTAAATAAAGCTGATGACAATACGGTGCTGTTAACTATATTTGGTGTTTTTCCCGTAATTGAAGATATATAACTTAAAATATCACCTCTAATACTTGTAAGATCAAATGGCACATTAAATACACCAGCTGGAACATTTACCTGTAAGGTATAACCATCCGGTTTACTCCAATATATTACTTCTTCTATAGGGGTAACATTACTCGAAGTTATGAAATATACGTTGTATGCCGGTAAGACCTTAGACCAATTAAATTGATATGTGATTATCGCTACGAATATATTTTTAGCAGGAGAATACAAAGACATATTTATTGGTGATAGCTCTTCTGTTGTGAAATACTTTCCCGGGTAAAAGATGGATAACCAAGCTGGAGGTACGTGTTCCGGATATTGATTCCAGGCTGCTGGATTATTCCACGAAACGTAAACTTTTGCAGGGATAGATAAGGCTATTCCAGTAAATATAAGTAAAATAATTAGAATTATAAGGCCTACTAATCCAATTTTACTCGACAAAAAATCTCTAATATAAGAGGAAAAGCCTACATTTCTTTTACTCAATCCTACTCACCAACTTTTATCCTAGGATCTAATAACCCGTAAACTAACTCTCCTAAAAATAATCCAACCAATAACACAATTGTTAAAACGTAGGTTATCCCTAATATCACTGGTAAATCATTTAAGGTTATGGCTACATAAGTTAATAAACCCACCCCAGGCCACTCGAAAACAACTTCTGTGGTTAAACTACCTCCTAATGATCCAGCTAATGCTAAAATAGCTTGTGTGGCAATTGATGGTGAGGCTGAGCGTAAGACATGTCTATATAGTATTCTAGAGGCTGGTAATCCTCTAGCTTTCGCTGTAATTACAAAATCTTCTTTCATAATTGAGGTAACTAAACTTCTAACAATATACGCAAATCCTCCAACGTTTACAATAAAGATAGTAATCAGTGGTAACGCCATGTGATATAAAACACTCATTCCATAATCAAACGGATTCTTTGGAGGTGGTACTGAGGTCATTCCACCAGGTGGGAAAACCTTAACTGCATACGCTAAAGCTGCAATTAGGACAAAACCTAACCACCAAGTAGGAATACTAGAGTGTATTACAGCTATTATTGCAATTACCTTCTCCCAGAATTTAGATTTTGCAGAGAGTAAACCTATTATCGTTCCTACGACTATGAATATTATCGTAGCAGTAGTGAACAAGAGGATTGTATTGGGTAAGTAATAAGCAATAATTGCACTAACGTCCCTAGAACCAGATGGAGCTTGTAAAAAGTAGGCAGTACCGAAATTAAAACGTAACAAATTATACATCTGAATAAAATATTTGTCTATAATGGGTTGATTAAGTCCATAAGCCGCAATTAAAGATTCCTTATACTTCTCTACCGCAATCTGAATTTGGGTAGAGTTTAGATTATGAGCATTTTTGAACAAGGTTTGAGAAAATTGAGCGACTTGAAAATTAATACTCTTAGCTATAATCTCTTGTAATATGGGAAAAGTGAAAATATAAAGAATTGTTAAAGTTGCGAGAAGAACTGAAAAATAAATAAGTACCTTTTTTACAATATATGTTGTAAAACCCATTATTACCCACTCTTCATTATCTTCTTCTGAACAATAATACTGCTAAAGCTATTATTATAATTATTAGGACTACTATTACAGCTATGTAACCAACATTGGAAGCGCTAGATACTACAGTACTTACCACAGTACTTAATAAGGTGCTAACTACAGTGCTAACAGAAGTAATTGTAGTTGTAGATACAGACGTACTGATTGATGTAGTTGTGGTAGTAGTAATAGTAGTTGTCGTAGTTGTTGTACTCGTAGTAGTTGTTATTGATGGCAACACTACAAGAGTATATGTCACTGGATTTATTAGTATCGAAGTATTACTGTACGCTGATACTGTTACTAGATAAGACCCTGGGGATAATGAAGATGGAACGGTAAAGGTAAATTGTCCATTTGCATTGGTCATTAATTGATAACTTGATATTATAGAACCATTTGGATATAATATCTCTATATTAACCAAGGCATTAGGACTGGGTATTGCAGTAGTACTTCCCGAAGGAGTTCCCATTACTGTACCAGTTAAGGTTTGACCAGGTAAAACTGTTGATGGGACACTTAGTGAAATTGAATACATTGTTGGCAAGGCTAATGCATTAGATGGAGGAACCAAATGGAAGTAGGGATTCCTAACCAGTTTTGCATAAGGCGGAGAAGCACTTGGATTCCACGCTGCCAAGATATATGGACCATCTCCTATTAATCCATTTCCATAGGTCTTCATGAAGTTGATTGCAGCCTGATAACCAGCTATTGCTTGTTGTGGAGTTACTAGAGTTATACCGCTTAAGTTCTCCACTATCTGTAAGCTCTTAGGTATATATCCGGTAGCTGAGGCATTCTGTAACGCTGAAGTTATATACCCAACATCAGTTGGACTAACCAGATTTAGCCAATCAATTCCTTTTGACTGAGCTGTTCCCTCAGACCACGCTGCTTTACCTTGTGCAACAACATCTTTCATACCAACATACATTTGCCATGGGAAGTAACCTCCTCCAGCTAGAGCATAACCTAATGGATTGAAAGCCCCAAATAAGGACACTACAGCCTCAGTAGGATCGAAGAACCAATCATTGCCCCATATTTCTATAGCAGTGGAGTTAATTATCTTAAATCCTTTAATGGTCTGTAGCGCTGGAGCATAAACTGACGATGCAGTAGAGTCATAAATTGGATTACTAGAGTTTAAGGACATCTCTGATGCAACAATATACTCATATATTATATCAGCGAGAGTTATATTTTGACCATCAGCCCATTTATCATTATTAAATACTGGGGCTAAATTGTATATTACTGCCATTTGTGCAGTAGTATTAGGAGGTACCTTAGTCACTTGTTGTGTTGTTGGATTCCACCACAACGCATTTGAAGGTACTGATACTACGGCATGGGGAGTAATATTCACTATCTTGTAGGTGTAGATGAAAGGTACAGGATATCCAGAACCTGGCACTGTTAAAGAGGATGGGGTGAATAGAGCATTTCCTATTTCATCAGTATAGGCATCAGTAAAACCAGCACCAGGGTTAGCTGAACCTTGGCTTAAATATCTAACACCTATTGTAACATTGGGAAAACTTCCATTGGTTATAGAATAATACGTCTGGAAGCTTAATAGTGTACTCTGGGCGAAACTCGGATAAATTCCGTTAATGTTAGATAGCGCGTATATTGGAGTCAGACTCATCCCTAGTCCTATTCTTACTGACATATTAATACCTAAGTTTACAATTTCATTATATAACTGATAATATTCTTGGGCACTGGTGAACTGACTTTGAGCTATTATTAATGACATGTTGTCAAGCTCGTTCGCCTCTTTAAGTAATAGTGGAGATTCATACTTGGTATCATTATATGTTCCCATACTTAAGCCATAGTATGAAGAAAATGGAGCTGAAGCTCCTAAAGTACTGTAAAGACTTATTGCTAATGATGAATCATAATACCCATAAGTCCCACCCCAAGCTTCAATTAGTATATCCCATGTAGTATTTGCGGGATCACTACCATATACTACAGAAATTTCCTTTTGTAAATTGCCTTGAATTTGCTGGACAGTAAAACCTAACTTCTGTAACTGAGTTATAAAGTATTCAGCATATTCTCTCCTTACTGTGGCATCAGTTCTGACAAACACGTAAACTGTTATGGGTTTTCCATTATAATACCACTTACCGTTAATATATTGAGCACCATGAGTAGTTAGAACTTTATAAACAGTTTCATTTGCGTAAGTGAAATTGTAATGGACATTAGCGTACTTAGATAATGTTGGCTGTAAATGAATTACGTCAGGTTCTCCAGCATATAGGGATATTGCTGGTATACCATAACCGTGTAATATACTATCTACAAAATAGGTTCTATTTACTATATAGTTCAGTGCGAATCTAACTTCTTGGAATTGGAATGGGTTAAAACCAAAAGTAGTATTTAATGGATTTACTAGAATGTCGTAATAAGTGCTCGGTAACAAGTAAGGTTTGGCTCCGGGAGGTAAACTGGTATATTCTGATGGAGGTACGGCATAAGCGTAAAAAGCTATTTGCCCATGCTCAAAAGCCAATATACCGTTGGCGTCATTACCGTTATATGAAATTATTGTTATTGCTGTAGAAGCAGGCGAGGAACTGGCAGATTGTGCTATGGCAAAAATGGGACTGATAGCAGTTGCAACTAGTATTAAGAGCGAAATTATTTTTTTGTCTTTTATACTTAACACACTATACACCGGATATATTTAGGAAGGAGTAATATAAAAAATCTTTTGCATACAATGATTCAATCTTGATTATTTACTAATTAACATTATCTCACTCGACATTTTGACAATTTCCATATTAATATCATCTATTTCCCCTACTAACCTGTAGGGACCAATTCCCAAATCCCTAGTGAATATCCATACTTCTCTGCCCCTCACTGCCACCGCATTTTTAAATAATTTAGTATAACACGTTTCACCTTCATATATATTATCCCTAGTATAACATACTATGGCGAACTCCCTATCCTTATCTACTACAAACTTTCTATCTAATTTTTTGCCCACACCTTCATCATATACCTTAATCCTTATCTTCGTAATGTCAGATTTGAAAACTTCTGATACTTGTCTTAAACTTTCATAATCTGGAATGGGGTCTCCTATCAAAACTCTGTCAACGAATTTGAACAAGTAGTTGGCAGAATCGAACGGTTCGACATATCTTAAAACCTCTAGTGTGGTTCGAAGATTGAATTTCGGATTACCAATAAATGCACCAACCTCCATACCTCTTTCCTTAAATATTCTATTCTTCTCCAGAAAGACCTCTTTAGATATTCCACTATATAAGACTGGGTAATAGTTATGACAAGCTCTAATCCTTTCAAGATTTGCATTTCTGACAATGAAATCAACTTCCTCTTCACTTATCTCAAATGGGTTTAACTCAACAGTCATTTGCTTACTCATTTCAACAATTTCCTCTTTACTAAATCCATAATCAGCCCTAACCCCCTTAAAGCCAATATTCTTAAATTTCGATAGATCCCTTGGAGACGCGTTCAACTCTTTAAGAATTTGAGGGTTTATATCCACAAAGGTATAATAGTCCAATTTATTAGCCTCTTCTAGGATTTCTTTAGCAATACTAAACGCCTCACTTACCGGAGTCCTCCAATGTGTCCCGGGACCAATACCCATGAATATTTCGGAAAATCCCAAATCTCTAGCCTTTTTTAATAAATTAATCTGCTCCTCTCTTATTTCTTTCCAACCTGGGAAGATTGAGAAACCTATACTCCTCTTAGTCACACTATATAAAAGGCTTTGTAGATAATATATTTAGCATGGAGCAGATTGAGGTTCGCACTCACACCGCTTTACATGTGGTTAAAGGAGCTGTAAGGAAGGTATTAAATACTAAGTGGACTACAAGCACTTATGTTAATAGTAATCACGGCAGATTGACAGTAAAGTTCGAGAGGAAACCTAGCGATGAGGAAATGGATAAGGTCTTTGAATTGGCCAATGAGAAGGTTAGGGAAAGCCTTCCAATACTAGTTGAGGTTTTACCTAGGGAAGAGGCTGAAAAGAAATATGGAGATGAGATCTACGATCTCTTTCCCGTTCCAGCTGAGGTTAAAGAGCTGAGTATCGTAATAATACTAGATTGGAATATAAACGCTTGTAATAAACAACACACTAAGAGTACCTCTGAGGTTGGGGAGATCATAAAGGACTACTGGAGGTATAGAAATAACAAACAATTACTTGAGATATCATTTAACGTAAAGTGTTAAGAATGATAGAAGAAGTTTTTGAGCTTTTGAACTGTAAGGAAACTGAAAGGGAAATTGATGGGAAAAAATTTTCAGTGTGTGAAGATACTAACTTCATCTTAAATTTACCTATTGGTCATCTAAAGGACGCAATTTTACCACTAGAAGACTACTTGTCTACACATACAACTAATAACTTTTCAAGATTAACCCGAGTAGTTCCTAATGACTATGAAGTATCGCAAATACCTTTCAGTAAATTCCTTTTAAACCTTTACAGTGATCCGATTTCCAAAATTCCTAGATTTGAAATTCTCACCTCACTCCTTGTATTTGATGAATATCAGTTGATGTCAGATAACGCGTTGATTGCAACTACTGACGAATTGGCAAGGAGTGGTACTAACGCCATATTCTCTACTTCAACACCTTCAGTATTCTTTGAGGAGGAAATAAGACGTAGATTTAGGAATAGAAGAGTGGTATCTATTTCGATAGTTAATGAATACGGACAAGCAATAGAGGGTAGAAATTGCGTAAAGAAAGGTGAGGGATATTATCAGTGTAGGGGTAATTATGAAGTGATTGAGTTGATTGAGGATTTTAGGATTAGGGATTTAGATTATGAGATCGTTAAAGGTGAAGACGTATTTAAGCTAAAGGAGGCATTTACGCTTTTCGTAAATTCATGGGAGAAGGCGTTGAAATTATACAAGAAATTGAGGGAGAAAAGAAATGTGGAGGTTTGTTTACTTTATGATGATGGTGAATGTAACGTAATTATTACACCAAAGATTATGCCTACTAGGTCTAACGTAGTGAGTGAAATTTCGCCATTGCCTAGAATTATAGCTAGAAGTGGAATGATTAACGATAGTGATAAAATTTACATATGGATTGATAAGGATAATTACGATGCAATGACTCAAAGCACTTTTAATTTACTTTCAAATATAAAGGTATGCTTGAAACATCCCTTTGGCTGTAGTGGAAAGGAGGGTTATGCTAATAAGATAATCTTGAAGCCCAATATTGATGAGAGGTTGATCAAGAGGTTGAGTGAAATAAGTCACCTAATGGATAAGAGGGAGTTCGAAAAGATAACGGAACTCTTTAGTGATTTCATAACTGTTGATTTATTTACTGACTCAGGAAAAATATCTGAAGTATCCCCCGAGTTTGTATATGAAAACAAAAAGAAGATATTATACTATGGGGATGAGTGTGTTTATACTTACTTCCTTGATGGTGAAAAATGCTCTAAGACAGCCTACAATTGGTTAGAAGGTGGAGGTGTTTTATGGTTCAAGAGAAATTTGGCTAGGGCTTATAAGAATTACGTAGAGGAAAATGGAGAAAAGAAGGTGTTTTTAGGGTTAAAGGCCAGAGATGTGGAAGAATGGATTTAGAGAAGTTTAGGAAGGAGTATCATTACGTTGTTCCAATAATAGCTAATAGGGTTATGAGGGATGAGGAGAAAGTTAAGGGGTTCATTGAGCTAGCCATAATCTTACAGAATGCGATAGGAAATGAAGTGTATACTGCGTATTACCTTTATCATATATACAAGGAATTGGGGGATATTGATCTGGGAATTCCAATCGTCTTCGCAATTGTCAATCATAAAGACGTATGGAAGGCTAGAGATCTTAAGAGTGCTACAACGTACAGTACGTTAAAGACATTTGAGGTTAAAGAGGATTTGAAAAGAAGGATTGAAAATGAATTAAGGGAAACTAGCATTCCAAGGGAAGCTGTTATGAAAATACTAAACGGTAATGTTGAACCAATTCAAATTAGAAAACTGTTTAGTAGTTTGTCTTTAGTTTACCCAGAGGTATATAGCCTTGTTCTAGCTATATTCACATTAATTGGGAAATAGAAGTCCTTTTTTATGGCTCCGTTAAGATTTTAAGTATGGGAGGAATTTTCGCCTTTGTATGCAAGGATCCTATGGATCTTTCAATCATAAATAAGAGTTTAAGGAAGCTTATTTATAGGGGCTATGATAGTGCTGGTATTGCTTATCTTAAGGACGGGGATTTGGTGATAAAGAAAATTGTAGGGAATATCTCAAAAAATGAGATAAACGTTAGTGATAAGGCAAGAGTTGCAATAGGTCACACTAGATATGCAAGTAGGGGTTGGCCAACTTTAGAAAACGCTCATCCGCTAACTGATTGTAATGGAAAAATAGCAGTAGTAATGGATGGTATATTGGATGATTACGAGAAAATAAGGGATGATCTGATAACCAAGGGGCATAAATTCGTCTCCACTACGGACACTGAGATAATACCACACCTACTTGAGAATTCAGAAGACTACCTAAACTCTTCATTAATCGTTCTGAAAAGGGTAAGGGGAATCTACTCCCTTGCCTTCATAACTATAGGTGCTGATAAAATATTTGCAATAAACTCCGGTCAGCCCCTTATGATAGGCATCACACCAGAGTGTAAATACGTTTCTAGCGATTTGCCCTCTTTAAGTGGTATTGCGGAGAATGCAATAATAGTACCAGAAAATACTATTGCAGTGATCTCTTGGAATGAGGTTAAGGTGTATAATATTGAAGGTAATGAGGTGAAACCGGAAATTAAGAGAGTTAAATATAAGGAGGAGATCGCTGAAAAGGGTGGATTTCCACATTTTATGTTAAAGGAAATATATGACATTCCCCAAGCGTTAATAAACTCATTTAACTCTCTAATGGAAAAGTACCTTTCCTTAGCCTCAATGATAGTATATGGTGCCAAGAACGTCTATATAATAGGTAATGGGACTAGTCTTCACGCTGGATTTATCTCATCATATTACTTTTCTGAAATTAGCCTAAATGTTAATGTTGTAAGTGCAGCGGAGTTTCCCTATTACGCCTTGAAAAACGTGACTACTGGTTCGGTAATTATTGCTATAAGTCAAAGTGGGGAGACAAGTGATGTTATAAGGAGTATTAAAATGGCTAAGCAAAGAGGGGCTGTAATATTAGGTATAACCAACTCTGTAGGTTCAAGATTAGCCTTAGAATCTAACGTGTACTTACCAATAACTGCTGGGCCAGAGATGGCTGTACCAGCGACAAAAACTTTCACTTCAACTATTGTAGTATTAAAAGTGCTTTCGCTATACACTGGACTTCACTCTGGTAAAAACGATAGGAGTGAGATCAGTTCGTTAAAAAGTGAGATTGAAGAATTGGCTAAACAGTTAATGGTAAGGTTACCGGAGATGGAGAAAGAGGCAGAGAAATTGGCTCCTAAATTAGACAAGGAAAGCTTATACATTTCGAGTAGTGGTATAAATTACCCCATAGCCTTAGAAGGAGCTTTGAAGTTTAAGGAAGCTTCGATGACTCACGCAGAGGGGATTCAGCTGGGAGAACTCCTCCACGGTCCCATTGTTCTAACAAATAAAGGTTACCCCGTAATTTTAATAAAACCTGTGGAGGCTGAGGATTTATATAACAAGGTTATTAGATCTATAAAGGAAAGAGGAGATGTAATTGTGACCGTTGCTGAAGATGGTGATATGAAAAGTATAAAGGCTACTAGGGATTTAACTCCCATAAGCAATGTAATACCGTTACACTTATTGGCCTATAAACTGGGAGTTAGGAAAGGGTTGCCGATAGATACTCCTCCAGGGTTAGTGAAAGCTGTGATAGTTTAAAATAAATAATAAATTATCCTTTTTCTTCTATTTATATTACATGACTATTGAAGTTGAGGATTTAAGGAAAAAGTTTGCTGGTAAAGAAGTACTTAAGGGCGTTAGTTTTAAACTCAGAAGTGGATCAATAACTGGTTTTATTGGACCAAATGGTGCTGGAAAAACGACTACAATAAAAATACTTTCTGGGTTGTTAAGAAAGGACGGAGGGTTTGTTAAAGTATTTGGTGAAGATCCTTGGGATAACCCAAAGGTCATGGAGAGAATTTCAGTTATTTTCACTAACTTAATTCATCCTCAAGAGAACACAGTAGGGGAATATTTGATGGATCTGGGAAATGTTTATGGGAAAAAGAGGGAGATAATTAACTATCTAATTGAGGAATTTAAGTTAACTCCTCACCTTAATAAGAGGCTTTATCAACTATCCTCTGGTTTAGCCCAAAGAGTTCAATTAGTAGCTGCATTAATAAAGGATGTTGAGTTGATAATAGCAGACGAACCCACTGCCAATCTAGATCCCTCCTTTAGAATAGAGTTTTATGAGGTAGTGAAGGAGTTGAATAGGAAAAATGGTGTAACGTTTTTCATTTCATCTCATATACTCTCAGAGCTCGAAAAAGTTATAACTGATGTAATATTTATTAATGACGGAAGAATTACATACTCAGGCAGGATGAACAAGGCTTTAAGCGATACCGAAGAGGAAGAAATTTACGTAATGGTAGACGATACTGATAGAGCTTTGAAATTATTGGGAGGAATACTTGAAGGACCTTATATAAAGGTTAAAGGTAAGTTAAGGGAGATAGTAGATAAGTTAGATGATAATGGAATCGAGATAATAAGTATTAGGAGGTTCTCACTAGATGATGCCTTCAAGAAGTTTTCAAATATTTAGACTCATATTTAAGGAGAGATATAGGCAACCTACGCTTGAGTTAGTAATCCCAACAATGTTAGTTTCAAACGTTTTCATTAGTGCGTTTTACGCTAGGGGAGTGTTCAATTATTATGGTTTAGTCTTAGCCTTCGTGCCTTTAATAAGCGTTTCGGAAACCTTGACCTTTGCCTTAGCCTTGAGGAACATCATTTTCGTTACTGGTGATCACATCTATAGGGGTTCCATAATATCCTTTATGATGATGGCTATAAAGAGAATAAGCCTATTCTTCTTCACTTACTTTTGCGATGTGATATTGCCTTATTTATTTTGGCTATTTACAACTGAACTTTACATATTTCTCTCAAATATTCCAGTTCCCCAATATCTAGTCCTAATCTACACTGTTGGATATTTCTTCACTGAAAACATTGTATTATTAATAGCCCTCTCATTTAGAAGTGGAGGAATAGTTACTCTTCTTTCAGGAACAATAATAGGAATTCTATTCATCTTTGGAGGTATTGCAGGATACTATGGAATAATAATGAACTCATCATTAACACCCATAGCGACTATTTCGAACCCGTATGTGTTTTTAATTTATGAAGCAGTAAGCGAAAAACGAGTACCTTATTTGAATGTAGGAATTTATACTGAGGCTGTGATATCATTGATATTATTCGCCATATCAGCACTAAAGTTCAAGAGGATAGAGGTGTGATGAAATGAGATTTGGTTTACTCACCACTATAGGTTTCTCCTTGTTAGTTTTATCTGTGTTATCTATTAATTCGCCAATTCAATCATTAATAAGTATTTCAAACCCCTATTCCATTGCAGTTCCTAAGATCGCTTATGTTACGGCTAGACTTTTTGAGAATGATAGTAACGTTACGATCTACGTTCAGATTATTCATAACGGGTATACGAAAATTGTGAAATTACCTTCATATTTTAAATTAACCCCTGGTAAATGGGAGTTTTCAATATATAACGAAACGTTTCCCATAACTTTAACAAAAGTGGTAAACGCTACTGTTGTTAATAAATCAAACGATATAGTATACGTTTACGAATATCAAAAAATAGAGAAATATCAAGAGATAGTAACGACAAAAAACACTACTTACCCTATTGACCTCGAAATAACAATCCATAAGGTTGATATACTTCAGTATAAGGAAATAGCGGAAGTTCTAGGTGTAATCTTAATAGTTATTGATATTATCACTCTGATAGTTATTAGGTTTAAGAGATACTAATAAAAATGGAGAAAGGATTCATTATACTCATGATTATTTCCATAGCTGCCCATAGCGAAGAATCTAACCATGAGTTAGCTGAAAAGGCAAGGAAATTCGTAAGGTCGATTAAACCATGCAATCCAATACTTTTACTGGGTGGATATTGGGGACTAATGAGAGTTGTAGTTGATGAGGCCTTAAGAGAGAATATAAAAACAGTTTTAATATTGCCAATAGAGAAAGAAAACATAGAAATTCCTAGGGAAGTAATTTGCATTAAGTCCGGTTGTGAATTTAGGTGCAGATCCGTAATCCTAGTTAGATCCGGTGATTTATTAGTATCCTTGGGAGGTGGTGTGGGGACTGAAATAGAGATAATGATGGCTTATGCAATGGGGAAACCAATATACGCGTTGACTAATACTGGTCTTAGTACCGACTATTTCGCTAAATCGTTCCCAGACTACATTGATGATAGGAAGATTGTAAAGGTAAAGTACTTTGATAACGTGGAAAGGATGGCAGAAGAGATTTGCGAAGATGAGATAAAGGGTAAAGAGGTTAACTTCGGGTAAACCCTTATTAATTTTTGTAGCTGATCTAACAACTCATCATGGATTGATATGGCCTCAATAAGTCTCTTAGCCCTTATCTTAAAACCATATCCATCAAGAAATTCAATCCATAAAATAGCCATAAACTCTTTAACTTAATGGAGGTTAAGGGGGCGAATGTCCCCTTCCGTAAGGATGGATAGTCCCCTTATAGAAAAGTTTATTACCAAGAAGTAATAAATAACGAATCTGACCTTGGCTGAAGGAGCTGGGTCGTGGGACTGCCCTTAATGCTTGTGGAGAGCAAACCCTCCATAACCCCTCTTCCATAAGGGGCATTGCAGCTCAGTTCGATGTAACCTCCGCTATGGGTAAGGGGATCGAGGTTTTCTCTGAGAAGCAGGAAATCCTCATCGCGAGGTGAGGATGCTCCGTCCATAACAGTAGATCCAAAATCATCTTACAAATATAAATTTAGTTAGGAGTATTATATTATTTCTTCAAACATAAGAAAATTTACTCTGTTTTTCTTATTATTAATAATCTAAAATTTAATTATATGTATCTGATAATATAAATAAAATTGGATTTCTTTGAATTTAATGTCATTTTTAATATATGTTCATACTCAATTAACGGGAGTGTTCTCATGCAGTCATCTTATTCGATATCATATAGTAAAATTAAATCAGACTAGAAATTTTCACAATTAGTCGTTTCGATCGAGATGTAGCTAAGGAATTAGAACGTGAAAAACGGCCTTTGAAAAGGGTTTATGTGGGAGGGTTATGAAATCTTTTTGTGGTAGTACTAGAATGAACCTCGTAAACCCTTGCACATAAACCCTTTTCTAAAATAATGTCTTTGTTCAAATTTCTATATCTTAAACGTTAAACGAGCGTTTTTCCATACTATTCCAATATTTTTACAAACGTTTTTTGAATTTCATGACTGTTTGAGAACACTCCCGACTTTCTTGTAAGTAAATTCTTCTACAATAAACATTTTAGCCAGCTACCTTTCAGCGTCCTTTCTTTATACACTAGTGCCTTCAGAAAGTCTATAGCTTTAGGCAAAGGATATACCACTAGATCATAGTCTAAGAACTTTTCCAAAATACTAACGAAATATTTCATTATACCCTATTAAGATTGGCTGAAAAGATCGTTTCTGTATACAGTTAAGTATATATGGCTTATTGCTTAATATAAATCATGCCATATTTTCTTATCCACAACAAAAATGATAATGTAGGAGTTGCCATAGCTGACATTAAAACTGGACAAGAGGTTGAGGGAATTTATATCGAGGACATGACACAGGGACCTAAAATTAAGGCGATTAGCGATATACCCTTAGGTCATAAAATAGCATTAAAGGATATTAGACAAAGCGATATTGTAATAAAGTATGGTAGACCAATAGGGTCTGCTATAAAGGATATTAAAG
Source organism: Saccharolobus solfataricus (assembly GCF_900079115.1). Taxonomy (NCBI): domain Archaea; kingdom Thermoproteati; phylum Thermoproteota; class Thermoprotei; order Sulfolobales; family Sulfolobaceae; genus Saccharolobus; species Saccharolobus solfataricus. Next base: position 1,169,316 of record NZ_LT549890.1, on the reverse strand, counting down.
TAGGAGAACATGTGCACGTACACAATATAAGATCTAACAGGTGGGGTAAATGGAAAAACCAATAATAAGGGGTTACATTAGGGAAAACGGTAGTGTAGGAGTTAGGAATTACGTAGCTGTAATACCAGTAGATGATTTATCAAATTCCGCTTCAATAGGGGTATCGAAATTAATTAGGGGTACGGTAGCTATTCCCCATCCCTACGGTAGATTACAGTTTGGTAAGGATTTAGACTTACTCTTTCACGTATTATCTGGTACTGGTGCAAATCCAAACGTAGCTGCTGCAATAGTTATAGGAATTGAGGAAAACTGGGCAAATAAGGTAGCTGATAAGATAGCTGAGACTGGTAAGCCAGTTGAGGTCTTCCCAGTTGAGGGAAATGGTGATTTGAAAGTAATAGAGAAAGCTAGCAGAAAGGCAAAGGAGTTCGTCCAAGAGGCTAGTGAGAAGCAGAGGACTGAAGTGGACCTATCATCTTTAGTTTTAAGCATTAAGTGTGGCGAGAGCGATACAACATCTGGTTTAGCGTCAAACCCAGCAACCGGTTATGCTGTGGATAAATTGATAGATTACGGTTCAACAGTGATGTTTGGAGAGACCTCAGAGTTAACTGGTGCTGAAGACATTGTAGCCAGTAGGATACAAGATCCGGTTTTGAGGGATAAGTTCATGAGGATTTATAACGAATACGTTGCTTTCATTGAGAGTCAAGGAGTCGACCTATTAGGCTCACAACCAACTGAGGGAAACATTAAGGGAGGATTATCGACTATAGAGGAAAAGGCTCTAGGGAATATTCAAAAATTAGGCACTAAACCAATTACTTGTGTGTTAGACTATTTGGATCCATTAGGGAAGGGATCATCTAGACTGTGTTTCGTTAATACTTCGTCTGCTGCTGCTGAGGCAGTTACGCTGTTTGCCGCTAAGGGTTCAGTACTTCACTTGTTTACAACTGGGCAAGGGAATGTAGTTGGTCATCCGATAATTCCTGTAGTAAAAATTTCCGCAAATCCAAAGACTATTGCAACAATGAGTGAGCATATTGACGTTGACGTTTCTGATTTACTTCAATTGAAGGTTAGCTTAAAAGAAGCAGGGGAAAGAATATTCAACTATACGATTAGGGTTGCCAACGGTAGGTTAACTTCAGCGGAGATATTACAACATGAGGAGTTCTCTCCAATAAAGCTTTACATAAGTGCTTAAAGATGAAAGTTAAGCCTTTTTCTTTATCCATCCCCTTTAATACTGAACCTCCCTCTGATTGGAAGGATGCGTGGGATGTGCAGCTCTACGTTAAAGTGGAAGATGAAAAAGATTACGGTTGGGGGGAGGCATTAGTAGCGGGAAGTGGAATTATAAACTCTTACCTCTCGATTATAAATGACATTGCAATACCACTTTTATCTAGAGTAGAATTAAGCGAACCCATAGACGTTAGGACTATTTTAGAGAAAATTCTTTTTAGTGCTGGAAATTGCGGAGTGGTTTCTGGGGCCATAAGTGCAGTGGAAATGGCATTATGGAGTTTAAAAGCTAGAAAAAGTAATGTAGAATTGTATAAATTAATTGGAGATAAAATCAGAGATTCAGTGAAAGTATACGCTAGCTTTCCCAGGTTTGGTAAAATTGATGATGTTTTGATTGCTACGAGAAAATCTTTAGAAAGAGGTTTTGATCTGGTTAAACTTCATCAATCTCCTTCAACTGTTTTAGCTGCGGTAAAAGCTATAAGAGAGAATTACAAGGAAGTTAAAATAGCGATTGACCTTAATTCTCCTTTTGATAATCTAGATGTGGCTAAGGAGTTCGTAGATAAGGTTCATAAATATGAAATTGAATGGATTGAGGAACCGTTATGGCCTCCTAATGATTATGATCTACTCTCTAAGCTTACTGAGTTTTCTCCTATACCAATAGCTGCTGGGGAGAACGAGTATTCTTTATACGGTTTTAAGAAATTAATTGAAAGCGGCATAACATATCTACAACCAGATATTGCTAAGGTTGGAGGGGTTACAAAATTTCTCGAAATATTAGATCTGGCATCTAAGTATAAGGTGAGAGTCTTGCCTCACGATAGACCAGACGCTTCCCCCATATCTTTAATATACACGTTAAATATCGGACTAGTAAAGAGTCAAATAGAGATGGTAGAGTATACAATTGCGGATTTTCCTAATGATCTATTTTATTCCTTGCCTAAATTCAAAGATGGTTACATATCTCCTCCAGAAAACCTTGAAGTTGTAGAGAGAAATATAGAAAAATACAGTTATAAAAATAGGCTCAGAATATTACATTTCAGTGATTTAGAGAATAAGCTAATGAGGAAAATAACATAAGGGAATTGCAAGAGAGTGTAGACAACGATTTCATTCATTTGAAACTTAGTTTAAATTCCTTCAAGTCACTTTCATTAAATACTTTCATTATGTATCAAAGTTTTGGAGAAAAAGGATTTAACATTTGTGAGACCTTCTCTTTATCAACATCTGAACCATATGCTGAATTGAGGATAAATGAAGACTTTATATACGATTTATACTAAATTACTAAAATTGTTGCCACACTCCCTCTATTCAGCAATATTGAACCAAAATGTTAATGAAAGCTTCTCTATTACTACATATAGAGCGATAATATTTACATTAAACGGTCTCAATTTTTCTCAATTAAGCTAAAATTTTGGTTGTAATCGCTTTAAGTCTTGTATTCTCATCACCTAGTGAATAGCCTAGAAGACTAGCATTTAAGGTAATCGGGTCGTATACGATATAAAAAACTTAGCCCTAACGATATTTTGCATGAAAATTAAGTTATACCGCATCTCTCAGAGATAGATAGGGCAAGAGTAAAAGCTCAACCTACCTTTACTTCTCCTTTCTCTTCCTCCTCGGATTGACTTCCGTATACGACTTTAATTCCCAACTCTTCACCCTTCTTTGTTGCTAAATTTGTAGCATCAACTGCAAATATCATTTTGATAGTATTCTTTAGACCTAAAGCCTTTTCTATCACATTGAATTTATGTGCAGCCCAGTTCACATCATCTTTCTCTACATAGGACTTAATCTCTATCAAATACACTTTAGTGTCCTTTATCAAGAGATCAACATCATATTCAACACCTTTAAGACCAAATAATCCATTATCATCCTTGTAAGTGAACTTATTAACGTACTTTAAATCTAGTCCTTCTTGCTTAGCTAACTCGTCGACTATTTCAATTATTAGCTTTTCAAAATCCCTTCCCCACCTTTTACCCATACTTCCTAAAGCTTTCCTTAACTCTCTAATCTCATTTTGCATACCTAATTGAGATTCAACTAATTTCATAGTAACCTCCTCCAATTTAGTTATTCTCTCATCAGTCCTCTTTTGCGCCTCAACCAGTTGCTCCACTGCATTTTCAAGCTTCGCTATTCTTTCTTCCGCCCTTCTTTGAGCATCAACCAATTTCTGTATAGACTCCTCCAATTTAGTTATTCTCTCATCATGTTTTTTCTGAGCCTCAATAAGCTCTTGTACAGCTTGCTCCAACTTCTTCGTAGACTCCTCCAATTTAGTTATTCTCTCATCATGTTTTTTCTGAGCCTCAATAAGCTCTTGTACAGCTTGCTCCAACTTCTTCGTAGACTCCTCCAATTTAGTTATTCTCTCATCATGTTTTTTCTGAGCCTCAATAAGCTCTTGTACAGCTTGCTCCAACTTCTTCGTAGACTCCTCCAATTTAGTTATTCTCTCATCATGTTTTTTCTGAGCCTCAATAAGCTCTTGTACAGCTTGCTCCAACTTCTTCGTAGACTCCTCCAATTTAGTTATTCTCTCATCATGTTTTTTCTGAGCCTCAATAAGCTCTTGTACAGCTTGCTCCAACTTCTTCGTAGACTCCTCCAATTTAGTTATTCTCTCATCAGTCCTCTTTTGCGCCTCAACCAGTTGCTCCACTGCATTTTCAAGCTTCGCTATTCTTTCTTCCGCCCTTCTTTGAGCATCAACCAGCTGATCTACAGAACTCTTTAGTTTATCCATTGATGCTAATAACCCTTTCAATATATCCTTTAAGTCGGCTAGAGTCACATTTATAAATGAAATACCTAATATTTCCTCTACTTGTTTTCTAAACTCCGCATCCTCCTTTAGTAATTTTAGGATATCGTCCTTAAGCATATCAATTCCTTATCGAATTTAGAGTATTTAAATTTTTGGGCGAAAAGTTTATAGAATTAATACAAAGAAAGTTAATTGTTTTACCCTTACTTTAATATTAAACTCCGAATTGGATAACTATCTCTTTTTGACGTAGGAAAAATCATTAGCTTTTACCTCATATTGCAATATAACCCTAGTTGTAGCTTGTGTCAAGTTACTTATCTAATGCAATTTAAATAGTGGTTAATAGTCATGTCTAATTGATACTAAATCGAAAATCCTATGTATGAAGAACTTAATCAAGGTCTTTTATTTTCCTTAGCAATTTCTCGTCAAGCATAGTTGGTAGACTCCAAATTCATTTTACAAAAATATCTAAGCGGATTATTTTTCAAGAGGAGTAATAACTTACGGAAAAACATAAGTAGAGAAAATCCATAAGGGGATTCATGTCTTCTTTGAGCTTTCAATTTATTTCTGTAAAAGTTTTTAGAATAGTTGACTCTACATTTCAAAAGACTAATTAGTGATTAGCGTGAAGTAATATCATATTAACGATACTAAATGAAAGAACCATCACTAGTATTTTGGAAAAGTTCTTAGACTATGATCTAGTGGTATATCCTTTGCCTAAAGCTATAAACTTTCTGAAAGCACTAACGTTCTCCCCTTATTCTATTTATCCATATAGTTAGTTTTTTTTTTAAAAATTTTACTACTAGACTCTTTAGCAATTTATGCTCATACAATTCGTATTTACTATTCAGTAAAAATATTTCTTTCATGTATACTTAAAGTGACTCAATTGGTAACACTTATAAGTTTACTATAGAAACATTTCATATGTCACTATCACAAATAGCTTACGAGAAAATTCTGGAATACATAATTACCGGCAAATACAAACCCGGCAATACTTTGAAAGAAGAGGAGCTTGCGTCATTACTTAAGATTAGTAGAACCCCAATTAGGGAAGCCTTAGCTAGGTTAGAAAAGGAGGGAGTAATAGTAAAGAACGGTAAATCGTTCACTGTAATACCGTTAACAGAAAGTGATATTCTTCAACTCTACGAGGTTAGAATAAACTTAGAATCCCTATCAGCTAAACTAGCCGCAATAAGAGCTAGCCAAGATGAGATTAACAAGATCATAAATGTTTTAAACGAGATAAGAGGGTCAGCAAATGCTGATCCATTAACCTTAGCTAATTTAAACGGTAACTTACATAGGGCAATAGCTGAGGCATCACATAATAAATACATTGTGGATATTTTGGATAGTATTAGATTGAAGCTAAAAATTGTTAGGATAACCTTGTTTACCAGCTTTCAGAGAAGAGATGAGGAGTTTAGGGAACATGAAAGTATAGTAATAGCCATAAAGAATCGCAGTCCAGATTTGGCTTATGACATGATGCGAATGCATGAGGAGAAAGTTTTAGATTATGTAAAGCAAAATATACTGCCAGTAATGTTTAGATAAGATTTTATGCTCAACCTCCATTATTAACTTATGATAAGGAGATCTCAGTTATACGTCCCTGCAACTTCCGAAAAGATGATAAGGAAATCGGTTGAACTAAAGGCTGATTCAATAATTTTCGATCTTGAAGATGCAGTACCTCCTGAGGATAAAGAGAGAGCAAGGGAATCGCTAATTAAACTCGTGAAGGAACTGGATTGGGGGAAGAGGGAGTTATGCGTAAGAGTGAATTCCCTACAATTGCTTGACTCATATAAGGACATTTCTACAATCGCAAGGGAGGATAAAATCACGTGTATTGTCTTACCAAAGGCTGAGAACGACCTTTCATTTCTCTACAAGGCAACTGGGAAATCCTTAATACCATTGATAGAAACTGCAAAGGGTTTAGTTAAGATTGAGGATATAGTTAGGTCGGAAGGCGTTGTTGCCGTAAGTTATGGAGCAGCCGATCTTTCATTGTCCCTTGGCGGGGACTACAATTTTTATGAGAAGAACGTGTACGTAAAGACTTTAATTGTCAGCGTCGCTAGGACTTATGACGTTGACGCTATAGATAAGGTTTATTTCGATTTGAAAAACCTAGATGGTTTTAGGAAGGAATGCGAAGAAGCAAAGAAGCTGGGTTATGTGGGTAAGCAAGTTATTCATCCCTCTCAGATTGATATTTCAAATGAGGTGTTCTCACCGAGTAAGGAGGAAATTGAGTGGGCTAAAAAGGTTATAGAGGCTTATGAAAAGGGGAAGAGGGAGGGTAGAGGAGCTATAAGGTTAGACGATAAGTTAGTTGATTACGTGCATTATAAGATAGCTAAGAGGATAATTGAGTTTCAGAGTTAGTTTCCCTATAGACTACCCACGTTCCCAAAGCCTTTGCACATAGATTACTGTTACCGTCATATGCTGATATATCAACTACAACCAATCTTTTTCCCTCACTTATAACCCTTGCCTCGACTGTAAAAGGTCCCTCCTTCATTGGTTTTAAAAAGTTTATTTTTAGTTCTGCAGTAACCCCATCTTTTACTTTATCTAAAGTTCTCACTGCGTAACTCCCTGCATAATCTACTGCTGAAAATACTACTCCACCATGTAAAATTCCACCTATTCTAGTTAATTTCTCATTAAAATTGAACTTTAGCCTAGAGTAGCCCTTTTCAAGTTTTTCAAATTCAATCCCTATAAAATTGAAAATTTCTTCTTGTTTAAGCAATTCATTTACTTCGCTCACCGATAACATGGGAAATAAGTTTTTATTCTTCATTAAAAAGTTTCTTATAATATGGCAAAAGATATACCATCTAAGATATTATACATTAGATAGATTAATGAATACTTTTCATTCTCCTTCAGTACTATTCTCCAGAAGTGCCCTAAGTGCAAATAACTGAATAAAAATAAGATGAGAGAAATATAATATTATAGAAACAAAGAAAGAGAGATTCAAATATTCATTGCGAACTCACTTTATTTCAAAGATTGTTATGAAATTAACTATATGAAGGCTACTAATTAGCAGAGATACACTAGTGCCTTCAGAAAGTCTATAGCTTTAGGCAAAGGATATACCACTAGATCATAGTCTAAGAACTTTTCCAAAATACTAGTGATAATACCGGCTTCCTCACCTTAAATCTTTCTTCAGTCGTTGAATTCTTAACAAAGCTATAATTTCTATTATTTTTCCAGAATCTGATATTACTCAAACAGGATTATTTTTGTAAAACGATTTTGGGTCTACCGTCACGGATGGAGTCTTCCGCCCCCTTAACCCCCATTAAGATAAACCTTTTTCAGTCTTACTTCTAATCACGCTACTACATTTAAAAACGGATAATTAAGAAAAACTCCTATGATGATATAATTTTTCTACTAATTATCGAATAGGATAACGACATAAGAACACTTTACCTCATATAGTTTCAATAAATTTAAATCGAGCAACATGAGTAATTGCTTATGAGCTTTCTTCTCAACAACGCTAAAAATTTCTTGCACGATGCAAGGAGAGATTTTGAGGAAGGAATTTGGAATTTATCGGTATTTCATTCAGAACAAGCACTGCAACTTTGCGTTAAATATAAATTATATATTCATTTAGGTGATTATCCTAAAACTCATGATTTAAAGGTACTAATCAATAGTCTAGGGAGATTTGAGAAGGTAGAAATTGATGAGCTAATGCTGGATTTTTTAGTACAATCTTATATCTCTTCTCGCTACTTACCTTATACTTTCTCAAAGGAGAGTGCTGAAAAAGCTTTAAACTTTGTAGAGAATATGATGAGGGGTCTAGGATGTCTATAATCGAGGTCCTTGAGGAGAATAAGAGATTGAGAGATAATTACATAAAAAATTTAAATTTCTACCTAGATAGAATTAAAGAAGTTGTTAAGAATATTGATCCAAGTACTAAGATTATTTTATTTGGTAGCTACATAAGGGGAAATTTCAGACCTGATAGTGATATTGACGTTTTAATAATAACTAATGTAAGCAATGAATTCGATAGGTTGAAAATATACCATGAGGTTAATAAAGCTATAGGCAATCCAAATCCCTTTGAAATTCACGTGATTAATGAAGAAGAATATGTATCTTGGTATTCTAAATTTCTTGACGTATATAAAGAAGTCTAACTTTGTGGGGTTAAAGGAGTAGAGGTCTCCTTGCGCGACGATAGACCAAAAATCTTTTTACAAGAAATGACTCTCCTTGGCTAATATTGAGTTTGTAAAAATAATTAAACTGATTATGTTCAAAGAAATTCAATTGAAAAGGATTTAAGGTGAGGAAGAGGATATTACCACATGTGAACACGAAATGATAATAATGGGAGTATTTGTATGCTAGTATGGGGATCTCGTTTATCTCGAGATAAATTAAAACTTAAAATTAATTGAGTTTGTCTAGTTAGCCTAAGTAAAATATTATATATTTCAGACTATTAATGATTAATAACCATATTTCTTGTGATTAAACTGAAGATATAGTGGATAGCATTTATAGGAAAATCCTTGCAGTTTGAGGAGACCTTAAAAACTTTTAAAAATTAACCAAATAAAGTATCGTGTGAATAAAATCCCGGCAATACAACAGTATTACCACGCACTTAAAGAGACAATCCAGCTACTAGCCGACCCCATGACCGACGTGAGAAAAGACACGTTAGCAAAACTGGTACTTGGAGGAGTAATGGGCGGGACGGCAACCGAGATAGCCCAGGTAATAGGTATGGACTACGAGACAGTACTAAAAAACCTTGACAAATTGGCAAACGTAAACTTGATCAAAGCAGTAAAGGAAATAGTAAAAGACCACCCGGTACTACTAATAATAGACGACACACACGACCACAAAGAATACGCGAGAGCGATACCGGTATCAAGAAACGGAGCACAAGTCTTTTACTGCAGAGAACACAAGAGATACGAGCCGGCAATACAACTTTTACTAATAACAGTAAAAGACTTGAGGACAAACGAGGCCTACGTAGTAACAATAATACCGTATATACCACAAAAGGTTGTTGAGGTGTTAAGGGAGAGGGGAGAGGAAGTTGAGTTCAAGACCAAAATACAAGAATACTTGGAAATTTTGCCAGTGCTCGAGAAGGAGTTTAGTGTTGTATGCAAGGTTTTTGATTCTTGGTACGTCAGTATGGGAATCTCATTTTTCTGATATAAATGATAATATATGTAAGATTGAACCGCACCAGTTTTATTCAAATATAACTGCATATATTTTATGAAAATGACAGTTAATAAGTCAGCTTTGAACAGAAGAATATAAATATATAGAATTAATTTCACGTAGCTGGAAGGAGGTGCATAGGGTTAGCTGGAGTCTAGGGGAATGACGTCTTCACTTCACGGAACACACGTCCCTGTTCCACTCTTACCTCCCGATCGAGGAGATTCGAGAGGGAGACCGAGAACTCCCACAACTTTACCTTCCTCCAAGAACGGATCAAGAACCAGACATTCAAGAGAAGATAGGAAAGCAGAACGAGAACCAGTTCCTTCCTCACGTCACAAGTCCTAGTCCTGATCCTGAACTCCTCAAGGGAGCGGAAGGCGTTCTCTATCCCCCACCTCTCCCTGTACATCTCGGCAAGGACTATGGCATCGTGAAGGTCGATCTCCCTCCTCACGAGGAAGGCAATAATCTTGCCGTCTTCCTTCCTCAGGATAATGAGGTAAGCTCCGGTTCCATGTCTCACGCAGAGAAAGCCAGTGTATCTAACTCCGCCAAAACTCACATCCACATCTTGCAACATCCCCTTGTACTTCTTGTACATCTGGGCTTTGGCAGATATGACGAAGTCCAAGCCCAACTCCAAGAGGTATCTAATCACTTCGTTCACCGCGAACTCCCTGTCCGCGAAGACCATGACGAGCCTCAGCTTGTCCTCCTCCAACTCCTTCACGATTACCTCCATCACCGCCTTGAAACCTTCAGCTACGTTCTTCACGGTCACTGGGATCACGTCCAAGAAGCTCCTCGTCCTCCCCAGGAGGAAGATCGCAGCTTGAACCAGTCCCCACGACGTCCCCTTAGTTGGCTTTATCCTACTCAAGAAACTCTTGTTAGCGTGGTATTGAGGTATGGCATGGAAGTCCACCGCTACCCTCCTGTCCCTGACTCCCCTTAACGTCATCCTCCCCATCTTCCTCAACGCATCCCTCACGTCCTCAACTTGAACCGCGTTCAATTTTCTCAACGCTCTTCTCCCATCTTTCCCCAACCTGCTCAAGTAGCTCCCACTCGCCTTAAGCAAGGCACTGAGGAGTTCCTCAAGGAAAAGTATTTTAGTGAGGATCGAGTAAATTATCTTGAGGGCGGACCTGGCGAAGTCCCGGTTGAACTTCGCCGGTTTAGTTGTATTCTCATGTTTCATATGTTCAAGTCCGCCCTCGTATATACAAACTTTTCTACAGAAATTCTCATCCTCTCAACTTTTTCTGTATTCCATTCATCTCGTTTTTTACGCAAAAAATGAGATTCCCATACTGACGTTAATTCCAAAACTCTCTTAAAGGATACTGTGGGGGAACTCAAGTCCAGCGCGCGAGTCACCGAGGGTGGTAGACTCGTGCCCGTTGGCGAGTTCCCCCAAGGGGAATACCTAGTTGAGTATCTAGGTGTTCCCATAAAGTTACTTGTAGTAGATGATTATAAGGGTTTGGGTAAGAGGTACTTCTTCTCTACTAATGTAAATGATACTTCAGAGGACATAATAACTTCATGAGAGAGTCGTTGGGATATTGAGGTTTTGATTAGGGAGTTAAAGGCGTTGGGGTTGGAGAAGGGTTCTTTCCTCACTTGGGTAAGGGTTTTGTGACCTTGAAGGTCCTCTCCTTGTTCTTGGTCCTCTCGTTCAAGTACTCCCTTGGTTTGAAGTTAGGTGCCAATAGGATATCAAGGCTGATAAAAAATATTTATCAGTCTTTGGGTGGGATTAAGAAACTGTTTAAGAGAAGGAAAAATACGTAAAATGCTAAGTGGAGTGTTCTCATGCAGTCATCTTATCCTACAGCAGTTATCAAGTTTTCCCTTTGTACTACTAGGGATTCAATACTACCGAGGAAGTTTTTAATCATCGAGGTCATAAAATGAAAAATATGAAGAAGGGCGAAAATCAAGGGATCAACAAGGTCAAGACTGAGTTTGCGAGAGCCCTTCAACTCCGTGGTTAGAACGTTGAGAACTTAAGGATTGAAGAATTTCGTTAAAAATAATTTAGATGAAATGAGGAATCTGATGAAAATCTTAAAATCCCCTTAAAATCACATAACTGCTGTTCATTAAGTTAATTTCGTAACAATATTTGAAATAAAATGAATTCGCAATGGAAACATGAATCGCCCATATGTACACCTTACTAAAGAGAACCTAAAAACTCCAAAAATATCAACATACAAATAATTTACTTTTTTCACATACTTTTTATCAAATCCTTTAACGAAATAGCGTTAGCCTTTCTTATCAACTCTTTATCGTTAGACACTAGGATAAGCCCTAAAGATTCAGCAACATACGCATAAGATGCGTTATAGTAAGTTAAACCCCTTTCTATGGCAATTCTCATTACCCCCTCAAGAGGCGAATCCTCTATTACGTTAAATTTTCGCATTAATTTATAGAAAAGCCTCGAAAGGGTTATAGGATCTTTAACCTTTTTATGTATATAATACTCCTTCCATATGACATTACCTACCTCATAAAAAGTTAGGGTAAGTACATGAATTTTCTTAACATCTACCTTATCCACGTAATCTAAAAGTGAATACAAAGCTGAGGCATCGAGCAAGAATTCCTTATCTTTCATCCCTACTCTCCCTAACAGTACTTACCCAATCATATTCACTTACGTCCCTCATTAGTTCCTTAATTTTCATAGTCATATCCTTAAGCTCTTCCTTCTCCTTCTCCCTTATGGCTTCCTCTAAAGCTTTTTCTACAACTTCCCTAACGTTAATTCCTAACTCCTCTGCCTTCTTCTTTAGCTCTTTCTTCACTCTTACGCTTATTACGTCTGACATATATATGTATACGAGATATACGTATATAAAATTTTCGTATATTTAATGCTTGTTAGGTTACTCCAATTTTTTCTCAGAGAGAACATATGAATAACTTTTAACTAGTAGAATTTATCCTAATTAGCCTAACTTAAGACCTAAGGAAAAACATAGTGTCGACATTAAGTTATAAATTTATACTTTAAGTAAAAGGTGTCTCTGAGAATCTGAGCCAGGCTATACTCTATATAGAGAATTCCCCTATTTAATAAAATTTATAGATTATAGTCTTTTTCTTAATAGGCACTACATGCTCCGCCTCTAACAAACCTACTGGGACAACGAGTCCAGCACATCACCCACATCAACATCTTGAACGTTAACGTCCTTCCCCCTAGGTGCCCTAAAACTCTTCTTAACATCGCCCTTGTAAACACCATCCTTTATAACGTGATAACAAATACAAGCAAGCTTCCCACCAAGAGCACAAGTTTAGTAGCACTCTTCCACTTGGAGACAAGCCTATCGTAATACTCCTTAAAACGCTCAGACTTCCTAGCAACCCTAGCAACCAAGAAAAAAGCCCTACGCAAATACTTATTACCCATACCAGAGTGAGACTCGCTCTCACCACTCTGCTTAGTTCTGGGAGCAAAACCAGCATAAACCCTAGCCTTAGAACTGGAAAAACGAGAAACATCACCGAACTCAGCGTAAATGGTTGCAGCACTAATCAAACCAACTCCCGGCTCAACTCGACCACAGGCTGAGGAATCTTAGAAATTATCATGTCCTCAACTTCCTTAACCATAGCCTCCAAGCTCTTCAGTAAGTCTACCAGCTGCTTCAAAGCTAGCTTCTCAGCATCATTCAAACTTCTCCCTAACTTCTCCTTCAACTCGTCCCTTTCCTCCTTGCTCAACCCTTCTCCCCTACTTAACTTCTCCAGCAACGCCATTCCCCTCTTATCAAAGGGCTCTATCTTGTATCCCGCCATTTCTAGAAACTTCCTTATCTCGTTCTTTACTTGCGTTATCTTCCTCATCAAACTCTCCCTATACCTCGTTAACTCCCTCAATTCCCTTATTTCCCCGGTCGGTATGTATGACCCCTTAACTGCTCCCAGGATGAAGGCTTTTGCCAGTCTTTGCGCGTCTAGCTTGTCGGTCTTCTTTCCGAATACTTCCTTCAAGTGTAAGGGATTTATTACTGTTACCTTATATCCCTTTTCTGTTAGTTCTTCGTTAGTGTTTCCGAAAAGTTTATAGATTAGTATTACCAGATTGAACTATGCAAGATTTGGTTCAAGCTTATAAGGAAGAGAAGAACGCGAGAATTAAGGAGAGGATTCTTGCAGTGAAGCTGCACGTAGTTGATGGTAAATCGGAGAAAGAAGTTTCGAAAATGCTTAACAAGGGCTATTCCACGATAAAATTGTGGATTGGCAAGTACAAGAAAGAAGGTCTTGATGGACTAAAGGACAAGCCCAGATCAGGAAGACCCAGAAAAGTAGAAGAGGAAAAGATAAAACAAATTCTGGAAGATAAGCCCCAAAAATACGGAATACAACAAGAATATTGGACAATGAAAACACTCAAGATAGCACTACAAGAACAAGGAATAGAATACAAGAAATCCAGACTATACGAACTAGTCCACGAACTAGGATACAACCTAGTAAAACCCAGACCTACCAACATCCAAGCAGAAAAGGACAAGTGGGAAGATTTTAAAAAAATAAAGAAATTGGAAAGAAAGGCACTGTTCTTTCTAGACGAGTGTAGGACAGTAATTAGCACGTCAATTAAGAAGGTTCTAGCTAAGGTTGGCAGTAAGCCCGTAATGCGCGTCAATATAGGTTTTTCCTCAATCTATGTTATTCTAGCTATAAACGCTTGGACCGGCGAAGTAGTGGTTTCTCTTGCTAAAAGGCCTAACTCTGAATCCGTTAAGTATTTCTTGAGGTACTTTAAGAGGCGTGTGGGTAGTGGTAGGGTTTACATGGTCATGGATAATTACTCTCCTCACAAGACTAAGGGTACGCTTGAGGTTTGTCGCAGGAAGGGTATTCATCCCGTGTTTACTCCTCCTTACTCGCCTGAGCTTAATATGGCTGAGGCGGTCTTCAAGTCCCTCAAGAACTACATGAGCAATAAAATATTCTATACGATAGAAGACGTTAAAAACTGTATTAAACAGTTCTTTGAAGAAAATAAGTATAGATTTAATCTTAATGCAATAACATACCTAGGATTAGATAAAATTGAAGTCTAAGAACTTTCCGGAAATACTAATGGAGTCAACCGGACCGTACTTCTTCTACCTACACGAAGAACTAACAGAAAAGGGATATAAGGTAACAGTAATAAATCCCTTACACTTGAAGGAAGTATTCGGAAAGAAGACCGACAAGCTAGACGCGCAAAGACTGGCAAAAGCCTTCATCCTGGGAGCAGTTAAGGGGTCATACATACCGACCGGGGAAATAAGGGAATTGAGGGAGTTAACGAGGTATAGGGAGAGTTTGATGAGGAAGATAACGCAAGTAAAGAACGAGATAAGGAAGTTTCTAGAAATGGCGGGATACAAGATAGAGCCCTTTGATAAGAGGGGAATGGCGTTGCTGGAGAAGTTAAGTAGGGGAGAAGGGTTGAGCAAGGAGGAAAGGGACGAGTTGAAGGAGAAGTTAGGGAGAAGTTTGAATGATGCTGAGAAGCTAGCTTTGAAGCAGCTGGTAGACTTACTGAAGAGCTTGGAGGCTATGGTTAAGGAAGTTGAGGACATGATAATTTCTAAGATTCCTCAGCCTGTGGTCGAGTTGAGCCGGGAGTTGGTTTGATTAGTGCTGCAACCATTTACGCTGAGTTCGGTGATGTTTCTCGTTTTTCCAGTTCTAAGGCTAGGGTTTATGCTGGTTTTGCTCCCAGAACTAAGCAGAGTGGTGAGAGCGAGTCTCACTCTGGTATGGGTAATAAGTATTTGCGTAGGGCTTTTTTCTTGGTTGCTAGGGTTGCTAGGAAGTCTGAGCGTTTTAAGGAGTATTACGATAGGCTTGTCTCCAAGTGGAAGAGTGCTACTAAACTTGTGCTCTTGGTGGGAAGCTTGCTTGTATTTGTTATCACGTTATAAAGGATGGTGTTTACAAGGGCGATGTTAAGAAGAGTTTTAGGGCACCTAGGGGGAAGGACGTTAACGTTCAAGATGTTGATGTGGGTGATGTGCTAGACTCGTTGTCCCAGTAGGTTTGTTAGAGGCGGAGCATGTAGTGCCTATTAAGAAAAAGACTATATTTTGTGTTTGTCATACCATTCTCTAAATTTTTTATATCTCTCCTCCACTGCTTTTCTCATATATTCACGTGGATCGAAATTCTCTAACTTGACTTTATTTGTTGATACTAATTCCTCTATTTTGGTCTTATTAACTAATACCTCCACTGCATCCTTTCCATATATTTCCTCTAACATCAGCCTGCCCGTTTCTGTTGCATAGCCTATATTCCATTCTTCATTGAAATCACTCTTGACCTCCACGTTATAGTCTGGAAATACCTTCATTAGTTTATACTTAACTTGAACTGCTACAAGATCTGCCAGCGTACATCCCTTATTTGCAGTGAAAATCAATCTAACAAAAATTCTTTTGCCTTCAATTCTTATCTCTCTTACTAGTCCTAAGTCATATATATTTATTGGAATTTCTGGATCGTAAATTTGCCTCAAAATTTCTACAACCTTCTCCTTCATAGTCCTATTCCTCCAAGATATTCACTATGAGCCTTCCTAATCTGCCTTATAGCATTATCATATTCTCCTTTAAGCACATCTCTAAACCCTTCTGTAGCCTTAAATCCCATCTCTTGCCAATCTTTCACCCAAGGTTTAATAACATCCTTTAAACTTGGCTCCTTACTGAATGCGTATTTGAACAGCTCTTGAGCTTGATGTCTATGTCTTAACGTATCGTTATAGAACGATAAGTGAATGTGCTTTATCATCTCGTCTCCTAACTTACTGAATGGTTGAGTTAGATGTTGGAGTATCAGTTCATCTAATACGAATTTGACTGCTAAGTTAAACGCTACTAAGGCTTCTCCTACATCATACGTAACTAACATTTTCTCCAATACTTCTCTTGTTGGCTGAAATATTGGACTCTCCTCAAATACCTTCCTTGTTTCCTTTCCAAATCCTAGACTTGGATATACAATATCGAGCATCTTTACCCTTTGTGAAATTCTTTGGACTCTCCTTAAATGGTCCATTCCCATGAAAATAAATACGTTAGCTATAGAACTTGTAGGAGCCATAGTAGCTAGATACATTGACTCCATTTGCATAATATGGAATACGTATCTTAATGGGTCATAAACGTTCTTGTATAATTCCAGTACCTCTTCATTTAGGTTCCAATCATATTTAGTATTTACAATCTCCTCGTAAATCTTATCTAAGAAAGTTTCATTATCGTCCGCCATGGAGTTATAAGTCCAATATGTCAATTTGTATGGGTCTTCATAATCATGCCATTCACCTCTTTCGAATAATGGTTTAATGAACGGTGAGTTGTCTCTAAAGTGTTTATACCATTTTTGGGTTATGTGTTCTGTCCCTAGTTCAAATGGCCCTTTATCGTAGATATAAGTAGGGGATCTTGGATCGGCCCAGTATGATAATGCATAAGTAACTACTTGGTATTCTGATGGTTTTTTTCTTCCTAACTTTTTCTCCAACATTGGCCACGTTGACCAAACTTTCTTGTATCCCCTATACTCATAATCTCTGAAAAACGGATCCCCTTCTGGACCGCTTTTGAATGCTCCGAACATTTGTTTATACCTTTTATACCATTCCAAATCCTCTAATCTAGTCATATCCTTTCACCTCACAAGTCTAAATGCCATTTTATATAATCCCCTCTAACAATTATCTTTCCTGCAAATGCGCTCATCCTTACCTCAACCTCTCCAGGAAATCTAACGTCCATACCTATCACTTCCTCTAGCGTAGTCTTGTTTAAGATAAGTTCCCTTTCACCCACTACTCTTATGTAAGAACCCCTATCAAGAACTCCTTTGAAAGTATTTGGATTATCGCGCGCTAAAGCCTCAACTACAGCATAGCTGAACTCGTCTTTCATGAGCACTGGCCCTACCATATTTTGTGGTAATTTACTTAAATCCATTATTTGATATTTATCTAAAATTGTTTCAAGAGTTAACTCCAAACTCATTTATCACACCCCTTTGCCTATACATACCAAACCATTTAACCTTGAATTCGGATATGGGAACAGATGGAACTTTAACAAAAATATCACTACCTTCAACCTTCACATCTAAAGGAAAGAGAGAACTACCAACTGGATTTATACTTTCGCCTGTCCTCGCGTTATACTCCCATAGATGTACTGGGCATATTATTTTCTCCTCACCATCGAAAGAGTTTGATTCTATTAAACCTAATGCATGGGCACATCTAGCATAATATGCCTTAATCTCTCCCTTTATATTTACTACTAGAATTTCATATCTATTAACCTCTACTAGCTTAGCCTCTCCTTCATAAATGTCGTCTAGAGTTAGTAATTTATGAAATTCTCCAGGGTAATTCATAATCTCACGCTCTTAGTTTACCCTCCCTTTCCAATCTTCTAACGATACTATATTTCTCAATCTCATCTGCAAATAGTACTGAAGGAGATCTTGGGGCTGACTTTACTGCATCTTCGGTCTCCTTTATAATCCTAAATATTTCATCATTCTGATTTTCTGGCTTCCAGAACTCTTCTCTAGGAGGCCACCAGATTAACCAGAAAACGTCATATGGCTTTATTACGTCTCTAACTTTGGCATTAGGGTCTAAGACTTGACCAGTAAAGTAATTTACTAACCTTAACTCTTTCCCTTTCTTTTCCCATACTAACACATTGACTGTTAAACTCTTTAACATTTCAACAGCTTCTTTTACTGCAATGTTTGTTGGAAGCACAGCTGGTAACCATACTGTACCTTCTTCTGGAACAAACACTATGGGTACCGCTTCTATACTCATTTGTTTTACGCCTCCGTATACTTCTTTATTCTATTAAAGAAATCTGGATCTTTCTCTCTATATAATAATGCATATGCACCGTCAGTAGGGTCTAGACCAGCTTCCCCTTCCTCTGTTTGTCCCATATTCCATATCACCTCATCTAGTAGCCTCTTCGGATCCTTGTATGCCTCTTCAGTAAACTGTATCATACCCTCAAGAACTCTTTGTGTGTAAGTCCTTCTCCCAGCATATCTTTCTGGCTCTTGTTCAAATATCCATAAGCAAGCGGGACTATCAAACGTATACATTTTTCCCTTATACTCTTTTAAGTAGATCCTCAAGTACTTTCCATTAGCTGGAGCTTGTATCGGTACTTGACAAACCGCACATAAATGTACTGCAGTTAATGGTAACGGTATTTGGCCATCAATAATCTTCTTTATATACAAGTCCCAAACTCTACCGAAAAACATCTCCCAATGTGGATATTTCTCGTTTAACCATTTTCTCTCATCAGGCGTAGGACCTCTAAATGAAACATTTAGAGTCCTTCTCCACGTATATAATCCTATAATAAAGTCATGATGCCAATGGTCTAACTCTAACTCAAACCATTTCCAATACCAAGGTAATCTTATTCCATAATCTTCTAATAATCTCTTTAACTGCGCACCTACCCATTCTGTCATAAACTCCTTGTATGACATTATTCTAGCGTCTAGAGGAGTGAGGTAATCCATTGAAACTCCGGTTAAGGCTCCTATTAGCCTAACGGAGAGCCAGAATCCTTTCGCTACCAAATATTCTCCTGCCTCTTTATATGCCGGGCCTTTTTCTCTCATCCTAGCAGCAAATTCAACAGTATTTCTATAATTTTTCATTAATCCCTCCGAAATGTTTGATAATACTTGCTTGACTTCTCCTTTAGTTTGGCCTAAACTTCCTTCTCTACTCATCGTCGTATAATCTTTTTTATACTTTTTAAGAATTGTTCTAACAAGTTTGATAGATGTGTTTATCAGTTTATAGATTTTGAATTCTTACTAAGAAGAGTAAAGTATAAATAGGGAAAAATTTTAAAAAAACAAATTAAATTTTCTTTTCCATCTCTTCATTTACCTTTGTTACGTCAACAAAAGCCTTTAGAACTGGGTGCCCTATTTGCGCATGCCTAGCCTCATCAGTTTGTATACTTTGAGTTGCTGAGGAGAACACGAAGTCATTAGTTTTATTTGCCATAGCGGCATATGCTACAAATTGTAAATTAGTAAATCCAGTCTCAAATGCAAAGGTCGTTAATAAAGCAAATTCTATTGCATTAGTCCCAGTTATAGTATCGTCAAAGAACGATCTAGCAGCTATTGGTAACCAGCCGTCAACCCAGAACATCTTATGCGCGAAAGCGAACTTAGGACTAGCTTGTATATTATCATGAGACAGTAGGATTTGCAATTGCGCATGCCTTACCTCATCCATAGAACCAAATGTGGATAAGTTTCTCCATTCACCAGCTTTCCCAAACCTTGCCATTCTTGCTTCAGCTATAGCCGCAGTATATTCTGGTATAGGAACTGCAGTTATGTGGAAACAGAAGGAACCTTGATGATAAGTCTTATCTAATTTCTTTACTAGCTCTGCCCTTACTCCAGCCTCTCTTACAGAGAAAAGTCTTTGATCCTTCTCCTTTTGATTCTTTACATACTCCCTATATGTCACCTTATAGGGGGCATCATATAGCTCAGTCCATACATCTATTGGTAAATTCGGTATTCCACTCATATCTACCGGAAATAGCTCTTCTTCTTTTACATATTTTGGCGTCCACTCTAACTTGTTCGCTAAATCATAATACTCGTCTCTTGATGGTAGTCTAGGCTCTACAGGAACTGGTTTCATAAGTAAACATGTATAATCCTCATTTAAAAATAATTCTTAAACATGTTCGAAAAAAGAAGTAACTTTAAATCCCACTTATATTAAAAGTTTCTGAAGATCAAAACTTTCATCTGCCAACTTATCTCTTTTACTTGAAACGTCTGCTTGCTTTTGTATTAATTTATTGAGGGCTATTATTTCTTTAACGTTTCTATTTATCGCTAAGTAACCCTTTATAATACCTCCTTTTAAGTATATTACACTAAACCTTGGTCTTTCCAATTCAAACTTTCCCCTTATTATATATTCGTCATAATTCCTTGTTTCACCGGCTGACTCTATGTGTAAGTCGAATATGTCTGACCATATGGATGATATGAAATTGTAAGCCTCTCTGCTTCCAGCCATATTCCTAGCTGCCAATTTTCCAGTGTATTCCGCGTTGTTCCAATGCTCTATTCTCTTCCTCTTACCCTCCCTTGGATCGAATATGTTAGCGATGTCCCCAGCTGCATAAATATCCCTGGCACTCGTCTCTAGGTACTCGTTAACAACTATGCCATTATCCACTTGCATTCCACTTCTCTGCGCTAGTTCGACATTTGGCGAGATTCCCACTGCGATTAGGAACATGTCTGCCTCAATTTTTCTACCGCTTGAGGTTGTTGCGATTTTCCCTTGAATCTCCTTCACTGACTCGTTTAGAATGAAGTTTATTCCCTTACTTTCCAAGTATTGTTGTATGACTCTTGATACTTTTTCGTCTACGAATGTATTCCATATGTATGGCATTACTTCCACTACTGTAGTCTTTACACCAAGTGTTATCAAGCTAGAGGCCACTTCAACACCTATAAATCCAGCACCAATTATTAACGCGTTTTTGCCTTTACTCGCAGCTTCCCTTATCCTATCTGCGTCATCCAAACTTCTTAAGTATAACGCGTTTTCACTCCCCGGAATGTTTAATCTCCTAGGCCTACCACCAGTACTTATTAATGCCTTATCAAAGGATATTACACTACCATCATTTAGTATTGCCTCCTTTAAATTAGCATCAATCCTTTCGACACTCTTGTTTAACATTACCTCTAAATTATCCCTCTTGTAAAAATCATCAGACTCGAAGAATAACATATCTTTTTCCAATTTTCCTTTAAGATAATCCTTTGATAGTGGTGGTCTATCATATGGATAATATTTGTCTGAGGTTATCATAATTATTCTCGAGTTTGGTTTTATTTGGAGTAATTCCTTTAGTGCGTTATATCCCGCAATGCCACTTCCAATAATTAAGTATTCACATTTCATCTACATTCATGAACCGTTGAAAGCTATATTAAGCTTAATCTAACAAGTTTGATGCATGGAGATTTTGAACTTAAAAGTCTATATTTAAAAAAAGGAAGATAAAGTTTAAACCATTCTTGTACATTTTATATCTTCATCAAATAGTTTATCTAATATTTTACAAAATTATGATTCCAATCTTTTAAGCGCACTCTTGGCAATTTCCATATCTTGTTCTGCAGACGCACCAGATACTCCTATTCCTCCTATTACTTGCTCTTTATAGATTATAGGAAATCCTCCACCAAAGATTATTAACCTAGGTATTTTAGGAAATCCCATTGCCAGCGAGGGGTTGTCTTTAAGTATATTGTACCATTCATGGGTCGGTATACCAAAACTTACAGCAGTCCACGATTTATCTATGGCTATTTGTATGGTCAAGATTGGTGCACCGTCCATCCTCTTAAAAGCCTTCAATTCTCCTCCTTCATCTACTATTGCTATTGAAACGTTTACTCCTAACTCTTTAGCCTTCCTTACTGCCTCATTTATTAACATATCCGCTAATTCATCTGATATGCCTAACTTATTTAATATGTTCATAAATGCTGTTTAAGTAAAGGTGGAATTAAGCCATACATAAAACTTGTTTGAGTAGATTTTTTAATGTCGTAGAAGAGAAATGAAAATAAGGAGAGTGTGAGAAATGGTAAATAAGTTACTTTCCCAATTAGCTAGCGTAGAAATTCTAACGCCTAAAATTGATGATACATTATGGTTTTTCAAGGACATTTTGGGATTACATGAAGTTGGAAGGAAGGATAGATCGGTATACCTAAGAGGGTGGGAAGATTGGTACGCATATAGTTTAAAGGTTACTGAATCTGATACCGCTGGAGTCAAGGAGATTGTATGGAGAACTTATAGTGAAAAAGATCTAATTGATTCTATAAATATAGTAAACTCTAATGGATTAGGATTAGGGTGGGATGAAGGAGAGCCAGATATGGGTGTAGGGAAAGGGTATAAATTTATCTTACCAAGTGGTCAAATTGGTAAACTGGTATGGGAAATGAAGATATGGAGAGCTTCAGGTGAACTTAGATCGGGATATAAGGCTAGACCTATGAAAAAACCTACTAAAGGAGTTCAAGCTAAGGATTTGTCCCATATATTTATCTTCGCCTATAATGATGAATCTCTTGCTAAGACCGTAGAGTTACTGAAGAGGCTCACATTTAAAGTAAATGAAATATTAAAAGAAGGTGACAAAAGGATTGCATATTGGATGGCAGTTAATGGTACAGCACATGACTTGGCGGTTAGCCTAGATCCTTCCGGAGTTCCAGCCAGACTAAACCATGTTACGTTTAATGTGGATTATGCGGACGACATACTTAAGGCTGCTGATTTTTACACTGATTACGGTTTAGAAATTGTAGGGGGTCCTTTAAGGCACGGTATAACTGATAGCCACTCACTTTATGTAAAGGAGCCTGGCGGTAACGTAATTGAATTATTGCATGGTGGTTACCTTAATGTTGTACCGGATTGGGAGCCAATAGTGTGGGATACTAAGGAGGATGAAAACAGATGGTTATATTATTGGGGACATGTTAAAGAGGCATTTTGGCATGGTAGCCCTATACCTGCAAATAGAGTTAGTGACGAATTAAAAGAGATAGTCAGACAGAAATTAGGCGCAAAAATCTAATAATAATAAACATTATTACTTTTTTATGTTTATGTATAGGTTTATGTATAGCATTCTTTATTTATTTTAGAGAGATGGTTTCTTCGATTTTCTTGCTTATTAGTTGAGTGGTAGTTACTTTGAAGTATAAGGTATAGTAGTAACCTCCAATCGTTCTCTCAACTTCAAGCAAGCTAACTTCATCGTTAACGTATCCGCCTAGCTCCACATTAGCTTTTCCCTTCCATATTTCTCCGTACTTGCTCTCATCCCTAACTCTACTTACTATTTCGTAAAGATCAACTTCACCCTCACCTCTACTTGGGAACCTCCTTATATTTAAGAATGGTCCGAAGCTCTTAAGGGGCAGTGAATCAGTCCTCCCCTCTAATTCAACTTGCATTCTAAACATTACACCTCCTCCCCTTACAACATATCCTCCTAATCTAAGTCCACTTTCTGGTTTATTGTACTTGGGAAGTAATGGATGTAATTTAGTCATGGCTATTTTAGCTATTTTCTTTGGATAGCCATCTAACCAACCCCTTACCAATGCCCAATCTTTATCAACCCACATGAATGGGAAATATAAGTAATTCTTTCCTTCAAAATTGACCTTTAACCCAATAGCTCCCTCCATATACTGTACTAAATCTGGGTCTTGATACATATAGTCCCAATTGTCTTCTGAGGTAGAAATAAATTCGGCAATGTAAACCCAACCTTCACCGTCAGTTGATAGGAATCCCGGAATTACCTTTTCTGCAGATTCCTTAGTGAACTTTACATGAGCCCCAATGTAGGTTACACCATAATACCATGGTGGTTGGAATACAATTTGGGATTTACCACTATTCGTTGGGGGTAAAGTGAAATCGGAGTTATTTTTTGTCATAGGTACTTTTACTTTTAACCTACTAAATAAGCACTCCATTAAACTTGTTTCAAGTTTTCCTATCTCACTTAAAAATACCACTTAATAATTATTTGGAACTTTAGTTAGAATTTTTGTGCCTAACTGCTTAAATGACCAATTGAAGTAATATCCTCCCTCAATCCTATTTATCTTCAAAACTTCCAACTCCTCATTCACTGAACCATTTAATATCACCTCCCCTTCACCTCTCCACACCTCGCCGACTCTAAAATCTGAAGAGATTATTTGTCCTAGCTCGTAAACATCTGTACCATCTTGGACAGCTGGGAATCTCCTGAATTGTACTATAGGACCAAAGGGTATTGGATATTGCGATACTTTTTCTTTTAGCGTTATTTTCACTCTTATTATCTCCTTACCATTCCTTAATGCATATCCTCCCATCCTTACCCCACTAGAAGGACCGCTGTAACCATCTAGAAGTTTATGAAATTCTGAGATCGATATGTAAGCTAGTTTTTTAGGATAGCCTAGCAGCCACCCACGAAGTAGCGGTAGGTCTTTATCAACCCACATGAACGGGAAATAGGTGAAAATATTATCATTATATTTGACCTTTAGGGCTATTGCAGCCTCCATATACTTAGTCTCTTCAGGATCTTCGTATAACATCTCCCATCTATTTCCACTTACCGTGAAAATCTTAGCAATGTATACAAATCCTTCACCATCCACTATTTCCAACGGAGGAGGCACTAAATCTAGAACTTTAACGGGATCAAAATAGGCTTTTACTCCTATCATTTCTATCAGTGGTGTTTCACCAAATTATTTCATTTGAAAGATATAATATTAGTCCTTTCAAAAAGAGATTGATATAGAGAAAAACAATAAAATTATTATGAAACATAACATGTTAAAATAATTTGCAAAAAATATAGCGTACAATTCTAATAATAAGAGGAGAATTCTGAATTTTTCTCACGTGGTGAAAACGACGTGCATAGTCTCCTCTGAACACCGAGAAAGTTAGAGAAGCTTGACGAATGAATCGAAGGACAAAACCTTCTTACACGTGGACTTGAAGTTAAAGAGAAGATGATTCACTAGATTCCACGCAGAATCCAGAACCGTGTAATAGAGGAACAAGAAGATCTTATTACTCAACTTCCTAACATACCTTATCCTTGCCTTCCTAACCTTGAAACCCTCCTCAACCTGCCACCTCAACCTATAGAGTTCAGCCAGTTCATAGGGATCTCCCTCGAAGTTCGTCACGAACATAAAGTGCCTCGGCTTTCCCTTAACGTAAACCACATCGTAATAATAAAGCCCTTCAAATTTCAAGACCCTATACGCAACGTAAACCTTGTCCTTAACCTCGTATCTCTTCTCAACTAATGGAACGTTAGATAGTTCCTTGAATCCCTTCAAGTTCGACTTCCCTCTCACAATGGTCTTCACGGGCATTTCCTTGATGACCCCTAGGTTCAAGAATCCGGCGTCAGCTACAACGTAATCTATTTCCATGTATTGGCTTACTTCCCTCACGCTCCTGAGTAGGAACTGTGATGGACTGTCGCTTCTCAAATCTGCTACCTCCACTAGGAGGGGTAACCTTAAGGGATATACGAGGTCCAAGGATCTCATCTTTACTCCTTTTCTCTTCCAGTTGTAGAGTAGAAAGCCCTCTGCTTTTTCTTGTTCCTTTTCTCCCACGGTTAATCCGGTCTCATCTACAGCGACTACGTTGATCTCTCCCTTTACTTCTCTGTAGATTGGGTAGAACTTGAAGGTTCTCTGACCTTTACTAATTACTTTCTCGCCTCGTCTTACTACCTTCAAGTAGTATTTTCCTCTGTTTCCGGTTAGCAAGGATGGTGCTGCTTTCACTATTTCCGGGTCTAGATCTTGAGAGATAACGTTAATATTGTTTGTTGCTAAAGTTATAGCGAGGGACTTCAGCTCCGTTTTGGATACTTGTATGGTTTGCATAACGGAGTTATGGAGTCCCTCGCTTTAACCTTTTCTTGTTCATCTCGTCCTTCCACCTACTTTCCTCTATTGATAATACTAGACAAATGGTATTACTCTTTATATATAAACTCGTTTTCTGTTAGTTTCTTCAACAAATATGAAAATTTTTTGCTTCTTGTGTTGAAATAAGCCGATTTTTCTAACTCCGCTCTGATATTTTTCTCTTCCATAGAAATTGTATCATTTTGAGTAAAATTGGTGAAACACCACTGCATTTCTATTGCATATATCCATGGTGGAGGTGGAACTATTTGCGACTTGCCAGATTTAGTTATTGGTAAACTAAATGTATTATAGTAAGGACGTATTTCTTCCATATTGTTTTTTCTCTCCTTGTCTTAATAAACCTTTCTAAAACTTGTTTTATAATTAGGAAAAAAGAGAAAAATTAACTAAACTTATTAATAATAATTCTTCCTGCATTTTTGTACTCGCTCATTTCCTTGTAGGCATCATTGACATCATAGATGCTTATAGTCTTGTAAATAACCGGATCTAGGTTAATCTTTCCTTCCTTCATTAATTTAAATATTGTATCGAATTTTTGAGCTGGTAACATTAATACTCCTTGTATTCTGATTTCCCTTGCTACTACTAAATCTGCTGGCAATGGAAAAATCTCTTTCCCCTTCATCATAAGCCCCGCTAATAGCAATGTTCCATGTACTTTAAGGAGAGGCAAAAATGGAATGACAGCCTCTGGAATTCCGGTAGTATCATATATTACGTCCACTGAACCATACTTCTTCATAATATCCTCTACTATTTTATTCAATTCCTCAGACTTACCAGAGTGTCTATAAGTCTCAACGCTACCTAACATCTTAGCTTTCTCTAAAGATCGTTCGTTAACGTCTATAGCTATCACTTTAGCTCCAAGAGCGTTAGCTATTGCTATACCACTCAAACCCATTCCACCTGCTCCGATTATGACCACTATGTCACTGGGCTTTAAATTAGTCTTCATTGTAAACGCATTCCATGAAGTTCCAAAACCACAAGAACTTAGAGCAGCCCACTCTGACTTTATTCCATCTGGTACTTTAACTAGATCAATTACTGACCTCTCTGGGATTAGCATGTACTCGGCAAAGCATCCATTAATTCCATAACCAGCTATTACTAAGTGTTCACAAACATTTGAATCTCCTTCCATACAGTATTTGCATGTCCTATTATCTCCGGTAGAAGAAGCAGGCATAACTACTTTATCTCCCTTATTTAATCTAGTTACACTCTCTCCAACCTCTACAATTTCTCCATAAACCTCGTGACCTTGAGTTATTGGTAACTTACCACCACTCCACTGCATGTATGCTACCAAAGCAGGATCTCCACGCCATAGATGCCAATCTGATCTGCATATTCCACAGCTTATCACTTTCAGAAGTACATCTCCTTTTCCCACTTTAGGAACATCTAGATCCTCTATTTTAAGAGGTTTTTGAAACTCCACTAATCTAGCTGCCTTCATCAAAAGAAATTTTATCTTACTCTACTATACTTCGTCAGACTTTAAAGAGCAAGATTTATATTTCATGAGTAATACTAAATTGTTATGCCGAAATCCAGAATGCACGGTATAAGGCTCAACAAGAAACAAGAGGAAGAGAGGAGGATTAACGCTGTAAAAGATGTGAGGAACGGGATGAGTATAAAGGACGTTGCCAAGAAGTATGACGTCTCCATCTTTACCGTGTACAAGTGGTTGAGGAAAGGTGACCTGAGCGCTAAGCCGAGGAAGGGACCCACGAAACTGAAGGACGAGGAAAAGCTCGTCCGAATCTTAGAAAAGAGCCCAAGAGATTTCGGCTTGAACTACGATTTCTGGACCTTGAAGCTCATAGCGTATATACTTGACAAGGAATTTGGGATAAAGTACAACCCGAGGAGTTTAAGCCCAGTCCTCAAGAAGTTAGGCTTCAAGTACAAGAAAGGAAAGAGAACTTACGTTAGAGACGATAACGCTGTAGAAAGGTGGGTGAAGGAACAAGGGGAGAAGCTTTTTAAAAAAATAAGAGAAGGGTACAAGGTACACATCTTCGATGAGTCGTACGTGTCCTACATAAACAAGGGTAAAGGCTGGATGAAGGTCGGAGGAGGGATAAAGGTCAACCCTAAGAGGAAGAGGTTTGCAGTAGTAGGCGGGATAACGATTAGTAAAGAGGGAATAACTTTCTCCTATTCGACATACAAGAAGCCCTCGCTGAACTCAAAAGATATTATACTCTACTTGAGGAAGGTAATAAAGGACGAGAAGACCGTGATAGTGATGGATAATGCTAGAATACACGGTAATGAAGTGAGGGAATTCCTTGAGGAAAATGGGGTGGAGTTTGTTTATCTGCCGCCTTACTCTCCGGATAAGAGTCCGGCGGAGGGGCCGTGGGCAGTCCTCAAGAAAAGGCTCTACTCGAAGATTTACACGGACTTCGAGACCTTAATGTGGGATGCAACGAGGTTCCTACGCTCCATATCCAAGAGAGTAAATGACCTTACGTATAGTGTGAAGAGGTGCGGTGAACCTTGGACGTCAATACTGAGTGAAGTTTTCTTGCCCTTTAAAGTCTGACGAAGTATAAAATGGATTTCTCTAACATGTTCGATATGAAAAATAAAGTAAATTAGATGAATAAATTAATTAAAATATCAATAATTACACTATAAATGTTTTTAGATAGCAACTTGATTCACTATGAACATTTTTGCTTGATTCAATAGTTTGAGATAAGGAGAATTTTCATAAAGCTTAAAAATTCTAATCGAAAATAGTATTATAGGTAAAAATGTATGAGTGATAGGTTATTGGAGATTACGTTTTCCGTAGAACATGAGAATTGTTGGACTAATCTAGTTGGTAAATACGTTGTGAAAACTTTAAGGTTTTCCGTAGACACTGAGAGGAACTTTATTAGGTCTCTAATTGTTGTGGATAAAAAATACAAGGAGTTAATAAATAAGATAAAAAGAAATAATAGTTTCATAGGGTACTCATTAGTTTCACTTACAACAGATAATAAGAAAATACTGTTTGATTTCAGAAAGAGATACAAAAATAGTGTGATGGATAATATAAACTCCGTAGATGGAATAATCTTAGATGGATTTAAGTATGATGGAAAGGAATATTGGCGAGTTTTATTATATGAAAGTTACGTTAATGAACTGAGAGAGAAGCTTAAGTCAAAAGGGAATGTAGAGTTTATTAGTTTTCATGAATTAGATATAACTGAGGATGAACTTACTCCATATGAACTCAAAACTTTAATTTTAGCTTATAAAAATGGATATTTTGATTTTCCTAGGAGGATCAAGTCTGATAAAATATCTAAATTGATAAATATAAGTAAATCCACATTCACATATCATTTAAGATCGGCTGAGTCGAGAATAATTAAACGATATATTGACGACCTAAAATTCTACAATGTAATTAACAATGTCTCTAAGCAAGAAGAGGAGAAAAAGGATAGCTAAAAGATGGCTAAAAATAGTGGTTAAAAATTAATTTTACCACCTGGTTATTACTACCTTCTTATCTGTGAAGAAGTCTACGCTATCTATTTGCCCATGCAGTATGCCAAAGAAGGATTCCTTCCTACCTCCAAATGGAAAGAACGCCATTGGTGCAGCTACTCCTATATTAATACCTATATTTCCGGTATTGACTTCACGCCTAAACTTTCTGGCATAATAACCACTGGTGGTAAATATTGATGACGCATTACCGTAATTACTTCTATTTATGATGTTAATCGCTTCATCTAAATTCTTAACGTGAATTATGGATGCTACTGGTCCAAATATCTCCTCCTTAGCTATTACCATTTCTGGTGTAACTTCATCAAATACTGTTGGACCTAGGAAATATCCATTAGGATACTCTGGAACCTTTACATCTCTCCCGTCCAATAATAATTTTGCACCCTCCTCAATTCCCTTCTCTATATATCCTATTATTCTCTTTTTAGCGTCCTTTGTCACTACTGGTCCCATATCTACACTTTCATCTAAACCATAACCTATCTTTAGTTGTTTTGAAGCCTCTATGAACTTCCTCTTAACCTCATCATAAATATTCCCTACAGCTACTAAATTAGCGGCGGCCAGACATCTTTGTCCAGCATTGCCAAAGAACGCTGAGACGATAGAAGGTATTGCCTTATTTAAATCAGCATCTGGCATTACAACGACAAAGTTCTTAGCCCCTGCTTGAACAATAGCCTTCTTACCGTTTTTCCCTGCATTTTCATAAATATATTTTCCTACTCTCGTTGAACCTACGAAAGTTACACCTTGAACTAACTTATTGGTAAGAAACTCATCAACTACATCCTTTGCACCGTGAACAACGTTTACAACGCCTCTAGGTAACTTAATCTCGTCAAAAATTCTAATAATAAAATCCATTGGTACTGGAGTTATCTCAGAAGGTTTGACTACTACCGTATTGCCTAAAACTATCGCATATGGGAGGAACCAGAAGGGAACCATTGTTGGGAAATTAAATGGAGTTATAATTCCAAAAACTCCCAAAGGTTCCCTAACAACGGTCTCATCAACCTCCTGAGATACTTGATCTAGATGTTCGCCCTTATATAAAGTGTAGGCTGCACTTATTGCAGCCTCAACGTTCTCTATAGTTCTCCTCATATCTCCTCTAGCCTCTTGGATGGTCTTTCCGTGATTCTGAACTATTATCCTAGCTATTGTTTCTGAATACTCCTCTAATCTATTCTTAAGTGCAAAGAGGTATTGTATTCTAGTTGTTATTGGAACTTCTCTCCATTTTTCAAATGCCTCTTGGGCTGATTGTATAGCCTCTTCAACTTCATCTTTAGCTGAGAATGGGACTTCAGCAATAATTTCATCTTTAGCTGGATTATATGCTTTGCCTATTGTATCAGTTTTAGAATCTATAAACTCACCATTTATGTAGAGCTTTAGCTTTCCATAATCCTTCTTTACCTCTCCCAATACCTTACCCATAAGTAATTTAAAATAATAAGCGTTAATATACCTCTTTCAAACATGTTTCAAACAAATCATGAAAAGATTATGCATAGTGACATCTTTTTAAGCAAAAAATAAAAGTCAATTCTAAACCCTTACTTTGTTATGTATTTCATTTCAAGCCTTTGAACCTCTGCTGGCTTATCTCTGTCTCCCCGATAGACCCTAAATCACTCTCTTGAAAATAAATCTATAGTATTATTAAGCGTTTTCTCTATTTCGATTAGGATTATCTTTAGGAACTAATGTTATGAATAAAAGAATGAGTGAAAGTCTGAAATTTTTCCCTCTTCTCATTTTTGAATATTGTGAAAATAGTTTATCCTTTGATACGTTTATTCCTGCAACTGGGGTTGCCGTTGCCAACGATTTCCGATAAACCGTAAAGTTTATATTATTTTGACACAAACTCTTATACAATGCTAAGACCTAAGGAAGCATGCCAAAGACTAGGAATATCCTATGCAACACTTAGAGAATACGTTAAGAAAGGATACATAAAACCAGTTATACTACAGAGTGGAAAACAAAGATTCGGAGAAGAGGACGTAGAGAGGCTAATGGGAATTATTAGAAAAAGAAAAGTAATACTTTACGCTAGAGTATCATCTTCCACACAAAAAGACGAACTAGTAAACCAAGTGAAGTATCTAGAGGAACAAGTCAAGGAGTACGACCTCGTAATTACTGACATAGGTTCCGGGTTAAACATGAAGAGAAAGGGGTTCTTGAAGTTGTTAAGAATGATACTGAACAACGAAGTATCACGCGTAGTTGTTGCTTACCCAGACAGACTTGTTAGAGTCGGCTTCGAAATCCTGGAGGAAGTGTGCAAAGCACACAACTGTGAAATAGTAGTACTAAACCAAGAGGACAAAGAGGAAGAACTAGTTGAAGACCTAATGTCAGCACTAGTCTCATTCAGTGGGAAACTGTATGGTATGAGAAGTCATGAATACGAAAAGGTGAAGAAATGTGCTGAAGAACTTAAGAATTGGAAAATTTGAACCGGAAGAGGAATACGTGCACTTCACGTACTCTATCAAGAATAGTGAGAGGGAGAAGAGCAAAGAGTTAATTAAAGAATACAGAACACTACTACAGAAAGCAATTGACTACTTGTGGAGTTTAACGAAAATACAAGTAAGAAAAAAGAACGGTAATTACAAGATAACACTACCGAAGAAGAAGGAAGTGTACAAACCACTTAGGGAAGAGTTGGAGAAGATCAACCACCTCGCGTCACACTACGTTGATAAGGCAATTAATGACGCATTCTCGATCTTGAAGTCGTGGAGGAAAAGGGCCATAAAGGGGAGAGCTTCGATTGAAAAACCAAGGGTAAAGAAGGCTTACGTTAGGATAAAGACGACTCTGAGGAAGGTTGTGGGGGAAAGCGTTAGAATAACTGTAAGACCTTATGAGTACATCACCTTCCCGTGGAGTAAGTCATGGTTCTCAAGAAGGGTTAGGGAGTTGGAACTTGGCGAACCTATAATTAAGGAGGAGAAAGTGTATTTGCCATTTCGTTACAAGTTACCGTGGGTAACACCAGTGAACTTTCTAGCTATTGACTCCAACCTTTATACTCTAGATGCTTATGATGGTGAGAAATTCGTTACAATCTCTCTGAAGCAGTTGTACTCCCTTAAGTACTCTATGGAGGTGAAGAGGGCTAAGGTGCAATCATTTGCATCAAAGCACACGAAGAGGGGGAGAGAGTTGATGAGGAAGTATTCGCATAGGGAGAGGAATCGCTAGTATTTTGGAAAAGTTCTTAGACTATGATCTAGTGGTATATCCTTTGCCTAAAGCTATAAACTTTCTGAAAGCACTAGCGTTCTGGACTTCGTTCACAAGTTTGTAAACGCGTTGTTGGACTTGTACCCCATGACGTTTTTCGCTGTGGAAAAGCTTGATAAAGAGGGTATGTTTGTAGATGCTAATGAGTCTCTTTCGAGGAAGATTTCTAGGACTGTTTGGAGGAGTATACACAGAGTGTTGAAGTACAAGGCTCCGCTTTACGGCTCCTTCGTGAAGGAGGTTAACCCGTACCTCACCTCGAGGTCTTGCCCCAGATGTGGGTTTGTATCCCGAAAGGTTGGTAAGACCTTTGAGTGTGAGAGGTGCGGGTTCAAGTTAGATAGGCAATTGAATGCTTCACTGAATATTTATCTCAAGATGTGCGGTTTTCCTCACATCCGTGAAATAGCGCGGGTGTGGGTTGGGGTTATCCCGCTAATGGGGCGGAGAGGGATGAACGTCCGTGACTTTGGTGAAGCCCAAGGGCTGAGGATTAATATTAAATATCATGAAATCCCATGAAGCCTAAACCCCGAATATGCTCATCCTTGTTCTGATTTCAAGCCCAACTTCCAGTACGAATTGGAAGTCCAGCTCATTGTCAAGCTTTACGCTCAATGAGGTCAACTACCTATACCCTAGTTAAGTCTGACTAATATACACTTGGCTAATATGTTTTATATAAGGAAGTAAAGTTACATTAGTAATGAAGTAATTTAACATACTGCTTCTATTTAGGGCTAATGAATTAGGAATTGATATATTTTTATTTATATGAGTTAAGATATTCTTGCGTTTAAAGCAAAGATTAAAGTTTTTAGAACTATATAATACTAAATGCCTTCTGTTTCCATTTGGCTTAGTCCAAAAACCTATAAATATGTTGAGGAGTTAGCTAATTTTCTCACTAAAAAACCTAATAGATTAATTAAAGAGATTATAGAGAATAAAATAGTAATTACTGAGAATATTGAGAGTTATTATAATGTGGTTAAGGGATTATATAAATGGTATTATTATCAAGGAGAGATTTTAGATAATGAGAAATATATAAGAAGAGTTTTGAAAAGGAAAAATGCAGAGGCCATACTAAATATAATAAATCTTCATGATGATATTAGAGTCGTATTCAAAACACTAGGTGTTTTAATGTTAATAGTCTCTTTAAAATCTTATGCAAAAATTCCTGAGGAAAATTTCTCTACATTAAAGCTAATAAAATATGATTTAATGGAAGAGGTTAAGCGTATAAGAATCTATTCTTTGCCATTACTATACTCTAAAATTTTATGGTTAAGATGTGTTGAAAAAATTAGAGAACTTTCCATTTTAAAGACAAAAGATTGGGAGAAGCTTGCATTTACCGCTGCCATATACGCAGTAACGATTTTAGGAGAGGAGACCCCTGATAGCGTTTACTCTCACTATAATCTAAAGGAGTTTGAAAAAGAGTGGAGTGAGTTAATTAAGAGTTCAATTAAGATAATGACTGAGGAGGAGAACATTATACCTAGATGTACTTTGTGTAAAAATATAGTTAATGGATCTAGATGTAGCTGTGGAAATTCAGAAATCTTTTACGATGATTTAAATATATAAAATTTTTAAAAAAAATCTTATTCCTTAACTACAGTTCCATGTTCAAATCTTGATGTTAATTCATAAAGTCTTTGATGAGGTTTTCTCAATTTATGAGTTTCAACTTCATATACGTATGCGCTAATTGTTACATTTTTTGGTATTAATGGGTGATTTTTGAGTATCTCAGCATTCTTTAATGCTATATCATCTGGACTATTTGCGCCTAAGTCTCTAAAGAACTTGAACCATTTGGTGAAATCCTCTGTACTTTGAAGTCTTAATGATGGCAATAGAGGATCTATTTGTAATTCATTAACCTTTACACCTTTGTCTAGGAAATATTTGGCAACCTCGTCTCCAGTAAATCTTATCATTCCACAGTCGGTATGGGTGATAACTATAATTTCCTTAGTACCGAAGAAATTCGTGGTCAAACTAGCTGATCTGATCGCATCATCAGTTACTATACCTCCAGCATTTCTGTAAATGTGGGCATCCTCCGGCCTAATCCCTAAAGCTTCCTCCACGTGAACTCGCTCGTCCATGCAAGTCAATATCCATAGCCTTCTATCATTAGGTATACCCTTTAGTCTTCTTAGACTATAATCCTCTCTCCTTTTTATCTCCTCATCCACGTACTCTGATATCATACTTTCACATGTCTCTTCTCTTTATCCTTATAATTATGCTTATGCTATAGGTAGTATATGATCATATATCATTTAAATTAGCTTTCAAGAATTAAATGTACTTCACAACTAATGAATCATGTATGAAAATGCCTTGTAATTATAATTTTATTATAGATTATTGGGATATAAAAATAAAAATTAGGATATTTAAGGGTTTCGAAATTTTACTTAAGAATAAACGATTAAACTTAACGCCAAACTCAACTACAAGATTTGTAGAGTTTATGGAGCTATCCACTCTCTCGTGTCTATAGAAGCCATAGAGATGACCACTGAAATCTATCCAACGGCAGGAACTATAGATTTCTGAAACGTTGCATATTCATTAGTTGACGTTACATATAATAATATAGCAATCGGATTTTTATTTAAGAATATAAATTTATCATCACCGTTTATTGCACTCCTAACCCCATCACAGTTTCTTAAGGTTTTAAATACTTATAGCACGTTTAGGGGCGTCCACAGTTACGTTAAGGTTTCGGATTTAATGGACAATTTGTACTATAAATGTGAGATATACAAGATCGCATTAAAACTTTCAACAAAATTTAGGGAGTTATTCACCTTAATATGGTTAAGGTGTCTTCGTTCATTATCATTAAGATTTGGTGGAATTGAAGTTAGGGATCGCAATGCAATAGCCAAAGAAATTTAGGATGGCCTTAAGGAGGTTAAGAGTGATTTAGAGAAATTGTTTTTACGTTGCGTTGGAGCTAAGTGAATCCTATAAGGGGTTTATCAAGGATATAGACGTTGATTTTATAACTTATGGTTTACTGGAATCCCACAATTATAATACCAGTTATGAAGATGGATAAACGGCAAAGGATTACTGAGGAAAGTAAGAAAATTAAAGGATTAGATACACTTCGTATTATTAGAAGTTTTGACCCATGTTAGGTATGTGCAGTACATATAATTACTTCCTCTAACAATATAGTGAAATTATTATGAAGGCAATTATAGGTGTTGGAAATAGGCTTATGAAAGATGACGGCTTTGGTTCATGTTTAGCTGAGGTTATAATAAACAAGGTTAAGAATGCTGTAGTTGTTGACTTAGGTTTAGGTAACTTATTAAGTGTTGATTTAGACAAATACGATACTGTAATAATCATAGATGTGGCTAACATTAACGAAGAATACGGAATTTTCAAGATAACATCAACAAGTAAGGGGATACTCGAACAGTCATTACATGAGTTAGGACTTAATACTATTCTAAAATTGTATGAAGATAAACAGTTTTATATTATAGTATGTAAGCCAGAAGAAATCCAGATAGGATACGGTTTATCGAAAGACTGCTTACTTAGGATCGAAAAGTTAATTCCAGAATTTAAAGCCTTTTTGAAGAAGCTGGGAATTGATGCTGATTTTAACGTTATGGATATAATTGAGGAGATTAAGGAGAGGTGCGTCAATACTCTCAATAAGTAATGGGATATGAAAAGTTTATAACAACCTCCTTCTATTTTACTTAGAGGGTTATAAGTATATGCTTTTTGACTGCTTTGTGGATTGCTTCAGAATTGTACAAAAAGTTTATAGATTATTCGTTAAGTATTACCTATGGGAAAGAGTAAGTACAAGAGGGACTGGAGCAAGTACGACGAGAACGTCATAACTAGATATAAGTTGATGTTCCCCCTTCTACGTATTCGAACATTGGTGGGACTTATTAGCAGAGGAGAACAGTAACGCTAGGACAAAGTATAAAGCTCCGAAGGAGTTCAACGAATTCCTAGCATTCTTACACATCTTCCTACCTTGCAATAGAAGGAGTATTAAGAGCCTTAGAACAATTGAAGATCATCCCCACAAGCCTCGAACAATATGGGAGAGAGTGAGGAACATGAACATAACCTTCCCCGAGACAAGTGACGAACTTGAAGTAATTGCAGACGCTACCGGCATCAAACACGGGAGGACAATACATTGTTGCCAAGTGGGGTAAGACTAGGGATTCAAAATTCCTCAAGATCGAGATAGTAATGGACAATAACGAATTCAACGTGGTAAACGCTGAGGTCACTAGCAACGAGGTTGAAAGTGCTGTAAAAACAGTTAAGGATCTTCAAGATAAGGGAAAGAAGTTTTATGGAGATAAGGCATATGACGCCAATGAGGTTTACAAGACCGGAGTTGAGGTTGTAGTTCCTCCCAAGAAGAACGCTTCTACTAAACGCGGCCATCCTGCTAGACGTAAGGCTGTGCGGGAGTTTAGGAAGTTGGGTTATGATCGTTGGAGGGAGGAGAAGGGTTATGGCGTTAGGTGGCGGGTCGAGTCCTTGTTCTCTGCGGTGAAGCGTACTTTTGGGGAATCGGTTAGACAAGTTTTGCTGGGCAAGTAGTTGAGGCTAAGCTCAAGTTCTGGGCTTACGCGTGGATGGTTAACTTGGCGAATTCTGTAGTCGGTAGGGCTCCGGGCATTAGGGTGTAAGCTTGAGAAGAACGTTGAAATAAATATTAATTACTGAAAAAATTAGTGTTATACAATATCGTTTTAATGAGACAAATTGAACGAATCAACAAAGTACCAGAAGGAAAGAAATTTAGAGATTCTCTCATTCCCGTACTAGAATGGGTGAGTATTAAATATGGAGAGAACCTAGTTAAAAATACATGTTGTAAAAATAAAGGAATTAGGTGAGAATTTATAGATGATTTAATCGATAAACTGGAGGAAGAGAGGATTATTAGTATTAAGGATGAAAGTGTTTTGGAGGAATTAATTAGTAGAAAACAAATTGAAAAAGTCTACAGTTTATCTTCCATACCTAATATAGTTCCAAAAAACTCCTTATTAATTCTGAATTTTGAATTAGATGAGAAGACTATAAGCATTCTTAGGAAAATATGTAAACTATCGAATTCTTATATAATTATCCTAACAAGAAGAGAACTACCTACTTTACCAAGAGAAAAACTAATCGAGTTTATATCTTCATATTATATTGATAGACTTCTAAATGATAAAAAATACCTCATATCCAATACAACTATATATAGTACAATGAAAAAATACAATATAAAATTTAATGAAATAATAGATAAAATTCTCTCGGTAATAGATATAGAAAAATTTTTTAGTAAATTTCTAACTAGTTATTTAAATAATGCGATATATTATATGATATTAGATACAATAATAAATAAGAGAGATTTAACTCCAAAATATAATAGCCTAACAAGTAGATTATTGAAAGCAGTAGTTAGCAGTAAATATGATCCAGACTTGATAAGAGAACTAACAAGTAATGTAATTAAAGGAGATCTTAATCCAGAAAAATTAAATTATTTAATTAGTAAAATATATAATGAAATAATTAATAATATGGAATCTTTAAGATGGTTACCCTCGTTGCTTTTATTTCTGAGCCAACAACACCCTACATCAGAGTTAGTAGAAATAGTTAGGAATTTAATTAATTTCAATTATAGATTAAGGCGAGACAGCAGAGTAATTTTAGCACTAACTGCATCTAATTTAGGGAATCCCTTAATATTTGAAGCTTACAATTTGGTTAAACTTATATGTTCGATAAAAAATGATGAATATTGTAATATTGCAAAGTTGTTAATATTCCCCAGAGTGGCACTTTATCTAGCTTTCATGCAAGATTTTAGTAATTCAGCTAAAATATTAAGTGAGATTGAAGGGGAGTTAAAACTAAGTGAATTAAATGATATAAATGAGTTACTTTTCAGTAATTTGCAATATTATGTTATATATTCTAATGGACTAATAAACTACACTAAGGCTTTAATATCGCTCAATGAGGAGAAATTTAATGTAGCCTTAGAGTATATTAGCAAGGCGATCGAATTCTTTAGAAGTATAAATGCGTATAGTGAGGAATTATCGTTAAAATTGTGGAAGTTAAGATTAGAGATTCTAACTGATAAAATAACTGGTTACTCATGTCAATTACTTGCTGAAGTTATAGAGAATATTGATAAAATTCCTCTTGATACTCTATTTAGAATTTTAAGCATAATATACTTATCAAAAAGATATTATGGTGAAGATGTTAAATGTGATATGGAGGAATTAGTAGATATAGCACATCTTTTTACGCCTGGTAATATCTTCAATAAAGTAAACATGGAAGAGTTGATTGACTTTCTTTCTATTTCCCTTCCTAGATCATTTCAAGTAATACATAGACTAGTTGAAGGGAAAGTTTCTCGAGACCAAGCAGCTAATTTATGTAGAGAGCTTGTAGAAGTAGATGACCAAGTGGCTTGCTTTACCTTAATTAATTCAAAGGACATCATCACAACGTTTAAAAAAGTAGTAGTGGATTATTGGGGCCAAGAATTTCATGAGATATTTAGCTCACTAGAAAAAGTATCCGATAATGAAATAGAACTGATTCATAATACAATGCTTTCTTTAAGCCGTATTGGTATGCTTTATTTGATTAAAAAGATTAGTGATAGTGAAGTAAAGGAGAAGCTAGTTGATGTAGAGATTAACAGAAGTAAAAGTAATTTGTTAAGGAATTTATTAATTAAATATAAAGAAAAGGATTATAATGAATCATATCTACTTAAAGCCTATGTATTAATGGTTTAATAGAAAAAAGTAAATCTAAGTAAAGGCAAGACGAGATACTTGTTTTAACTTAATACAAATATTTGATATCATCATCCATTAAAATTATCTTAACATCTTATATAAGATTATCATAAATAATATCATATATACGATTTAATTTGTATAATTTGATATTATTTAACAGATTTTTACATAAGTAATCTGTACTATCCAATTGATTTATTTTAAATTAAGCAATAGTTATCATATTTTCTAATGGGAAATAGTTGAGTTAAATATCCGCTAAAATACTCAGTTCATTTAGCTCAAATTTTTAATCCCTCCATAAGGTTGGCTACATATTCGTCATCTAAATCTCTAAGTTCTATAAGACTCCCTTTGGCTACAAACTTACCCTCTTTCATTATTGCTATCTCATCCACGCATATGAGATCCTTTATGTTATGAGTAATAATGACAAGTGATAT
This sequence comes from Saccharolobus solfataricus, assembly GCF_900079115.1. Classification (NCBI taxonomy): domain Archaea; kingdom Thermoproteati; phylum Thermoproteota; class Thermoprotei; order Sulfolobales; family Sulfolobaceae; genus Saccharolobus; species Saccharolobus solfataricus. The sequence continues at coordinate 1,129,216 of NZ_LT549890.1, read as the reverse complement.
CTTAAGGCTTTCTTTAATTCTGCATATAGCTGTAATTATCTCCTTTCTATGAATGCTATCTACCATAGAGGTAGGCTCATCTAAAATCAATATTCTTGGATTTAACATGAGAGCTCTTGCAATAACAACTCTTTGTCTCTCGCCTCCTGAGAGTTGCCAAACCTTTCTATTTAATACTTGATTTATGTCTAGGAGATCGAGAATCCACTTGACCTCCTTCGGATCTTTGTTAATATGATTTATCTTAACACCTTCCATGATTGCTTCAATTGTCTCAAATTCTGGATCTATAGTATCATATGGGTCTTGTAGTACTAATTGCACGGATCTTCTAAGCTCCTTAAACTCTTGACCTCTAAGTTTCCAGACATCTTTACCTCTGAACATTACGTAGCCCATAGTAGGTTTTACAACTCTCCCAATGACCTTTGCTAATGTTGACTTACCACTACCCGATCTTCCTAAAATTCCTACAGCTTCTTTTTCATCTATACTAAAGTTCACATTATCTAAAGCTCTAATCTCTCCAGATGTGGTATGGTATACTACACTCACGTCCTTTAACTTAATTAAAGGCTCATTCAACCGTCATGCTTCCCTCCACAAGATTTTTAGTAATATTACTCTTAGGCATTTTAATTAGCTCTTGCATCTTACCATACTCTATGACTTTCCCTTTATAGAGAATTATAGCATAGTCCGCTACTAATTTAGCAAACATTAAATCATGAGTTATCAGTAGCATGCCTAATTCCTTTGACTTTACCATCTCCTTGAAAATATGCGCAATAGACCTCTGAGTTATTACATCAAGAGAAGCCGTAGGTTCATCAGCTATAATGTATTCTGGATTAAATAGTAGTGATATTGCAATTAAGACTCGTTGGAGTTGTCCTCCCGAGAGCATATATGGATATCTTTCTAATATTCTAGGCTCTAAATCTACCATTAGGAGCAACTCTCTAATCTTATTCTCTTCAAATCCCATATTTCTATTTCTATAAAGTTTCTTTATTGTATCTGAAATTTTTAACATTGGATTTAAGTATACCTTAGACGATCCTTGAGGTATATAGGAGATCTTCTTTAACCTAAGTTCTCTCATACTCTTGTCTTGCAACGATAATATGTTAAGGTTGTCTAAATAAACCTCCCCCGAGACTTTAGCTATAGGAGGAAGAATCCTTAAGATCGCCTTAGCAACTGTTGACTTACCACTTCCAGAGGGACCTATTAGTGCAACTATTGAGCCCCTTTCTAATCTCATGTTAAACTCTTCGACAGCAACATATTCTCCATAGGCTATCCTAAGCCTCCTAACCTCTATAGGCATGTTATATTACCACCTCTTAATAATGGATTGTTCTGTTATTTCAAATTTTCCCTTTTTTATTTCGATACATTTATACCACCCTATCTACTACCAAAAAATCCTAAGCATCTCAGATGTATATGTAGCCCTATATCTCCTCTCCTCAAAACTAATCGCTATCAATAGAAACGCTATGGCAAGTAAGATTAAGCAAATAGTAGGAGGTATTACCCAGTAGAGCCATTCCCCATTATAAATGACAATTGGATTGTCGAACGCATTTCTAATCATATATCCCCAACTGGGCGTCGTGACATCTCCAATACCTAAAAACGCTAAACCAGCCTGTATACCTATTGCTCTTATGGCTAGCCATGCGTATTGGGAGACCAACAGTTGAGATGTTTTTCTTAATAGGTACCTCCTCATTATATAAAGACTTCCCCCTCCCAGAATCGTTGCGGACTTTACATATCCACTTTCAAGGAGCTGCTTAAAGGTAGGTCTTAATATTCTAAAAGGAGCAGACCATAGAAGTAACGAAAGTACTATAAGAGCTATCCAGTTATTAGGTGGGAGTAAAAAAGATAGTACTATAAATAAGGGATATTTAGGGATCGCTATGAAAAAGTTCGTTATGTCATTCATAATTCTCTCGGCTTTAATATTAAATATACTGAAGAGTGCGAAAATTGCAATAGATATACTTAACGCAGGAGTTAATATACCGAACTGAAGGGCTGTTCCAGCACTTCTTAACAAGTAAGCTAGTAGATCTCTACCAGCATTATCTGTACCAAGTGGATGGCGTATACTAGGTTTCTCAAAGGGTTTATATATAGGAGCTGTGGTTATTGTGAGGCCAATCATGTAGAGAGCTAAAAAGAATATTAAAGTGAATATTGACACTAAAATCTTACCTCTGAGTTTCATATATATCTTGCCTCCAATCATATCTAGAGCTTATTAAATCTGACATCGTGTTAGAGAGTATAGCAATAATTGACAATATTAAAAAGCATCCAGAAGCTAGTGGATAGTCAGACTTCTCAAGTGCGGTAAACATCATATATCCTATACCAGGGTAATTAAACACTGTTTCTACGAAAACGAGAACAGGAACAACAGTAGCAATAGAATATGCTATTGATATATAAACTAGAGGCAGACTCATCCTTATTAGTTCTCTAGCGATCTCCCTACCTTTAAACCCTAAAGAGAGGTAATATTCCACGAGATCTGACGCTTCTGAGAGAATATGAACCATATTTCTCCGCATAAATACGTATACGAAGGTGACTTGAAACAAAGTTAAAAGGGCAATCATTGAGAATATATTTGAAGGTAAATATAGGAAGAATATAATAGCTAGCAGAACTTCTGGTATCGCCATAAGACTTATGATAAGGTAATCCACAATCCTATCACGCCTTGTCCCCATATATTTTATTGTATATATTACTAGAAAGAACACTAGAAACGTTGAGAATACTGTTGATGGCAGTATGATCAATAAAGATTTCATAAGTGCCTTAAAAACAATATGAGATACTGGAGTACTGTAAAAAATAGAGATTCCCATGTTACCACTAAATAGATTCACCAGAAATATAAGAGCACCTTGTAGGGGACTAACATCGAACCCATAGTATTTGGAAAGGGCTTCTACGACGCTTGGAGAACTATACTCATAGTATGACAGAATAATATATACACTTGTTGAAGATCTCGCAAGAATATAATTAAGGATAGCTATAGAAATGATCATGATAAACAGTTTAATAATTATTTGTAATAGCTGTAAGAATTTCAAAACTCATCATCTCTTAAAGATATACCTCCAAGCTATAAAACCTATAATAACGATAACTACTCCTATAATTGGAACAATTAGGGATAAAGAAGGTGATTGCGAGGTACTTGGTATAGCTGTAGTTCCTTTTGTCGTTAGAGTTGTAGTATTTGTCATTGATTGTTGACCTTCAATTAAGACCAGTTTATTTAATATCCAAGGTGGACCATACTCATATTTAGGATCAAAGAACCAACCAGCAATTCCTACCTCACTATTATAGACCCAATAGAATTTAGGCCAGAATAGAACTATTATTGGGACATCATTTGCAACTATAGCTTGAAATTCATTTAGAAGTTTTATCCTCTCATTATAGCTTGATAAGAAGGCTTTTGACTCAATACCTAATAACTTGGTTGAGTTATACCCTGGGACATAGTGAACACTTCCCTTCACGTTAAAACTCCACTGGTATGGTGAAAGTAGCCCTCCATAAATATTGATCATAATTTCAAAATTACCCTCACTCAAGATTTGAGTTCTTAAATTAGATGGTATGCTTTTAATCGTTACCCCAATTCCAACGTTCTCTAAATCGTGTGCGACAATAAGACTTATCGTTTCAGCAATTGGGTCATCTGGCACTGTAAGAGTAACAAATAATTGATTGCCATTTTTATCAAGTAATTTTCCATTTATATATTTATAGCCCAGAGATTCTAGTATTGAAATAGCTTTATCAAGGCTGTAATTATAACTATAACTATCATTGTAATAAGGGGAATATGGAGGCACTATATTAGGACCGACACTAGTCCAACCTGCAGCTGCTTTACCAAGCTTCTCGTAAATAGCAGTGTAATTTATAGCATATGCTATGGCCTTTCTAAAGTCTGTCATGTTAAATGGGTACTTATTAAGGTTAAACACTAATACGTAAGCTAACCCTGCTCCAAACTCGGTATAGTTAAACATAGGATTTCCTAATAACGGTTTAGCATCGTAATAACTACTGAACAATGCTACATCTACTTCACCCATCATCATATATTCGATTAGCTGGGTTGTTGGAACAACTTTTAGGATGAGAGTTTGAACAATTGGCTTACCTAAAAAATAGTTATCATTAGCTGTAAATACGTATTCCACTCCCGGTTCGTATTTCACTAATTTATACGGCCCAGTACCAATATACGCTTCTGCCTCCGTGAAGCTCCTAGGATTACTTACATTCTCCCATATATGTTTTGGTATTATAAACATGTTTGTAAATATCTTCATTAATACAACATCGGTAGGAATTGTTGTGTTAAATGTGATCTCCACAGTGTAGTTATTTATTGCCTTTACGCTCTTAACCAAATTGATCCATTGATTAACCCACCAAATAGGTATAATGTTATTATTAACATACTTAGTATAGTTAATGGAGAATACTACATCCTCGGCTGTTAGTGGCTTTCCATCTTGCCACATAACTCCCTTTCTCAACTTTATGATCCATGTAGTACTATTAAGCTGATTCCAACTTTCAGCTAATAGTGGAACAATCCCATTTTTACTATACCAAGCGAGCGTGTCAAACATTAATGTTAAAACTGGAAATATGGGTCCAAATGGATATCCTGTGAAAGGTTGCGGAGGCCCCACGTCTGACCAAGCTATAACATATTCTTGTATATTATTAGCGTGAACTATTAGGCTAGTAGAAGTTGAGATAATTGATAATGAAAATATTATGATAAAAATTATTGAAAGATATGACCTAAACTCGTATTTATCCATATACATTCCTCCTTTCTTTGTAATTTAGGAAAAATTTTAAAAAGGGAACTATTTTTTAACTTTAATAGGAACTAGTTTCTTTAAAATATTTGTAGCTCCTATTACAATAGCGGAGACTCCTCCAAATATATGTTCAAATATTACATGGACAAAAAGACCTCCAGTGAAAAATAGTCCCACAGAATATGCAGGTTCTAGCAAATTCCCAAATAGCATACCTCTAGTTAAGATTGGAATTACGTCGAAAAATCCCATGAGAACTAATACAATTCTTAATATTATCCATTCTGGTTTTTTCCATTGGTTTACATAAGATGTAAACAATCTAGGTAAAATTCCTATCAAGAGTAATATTATCCCTATAATACCCCAAGATAATTGGATAAGATAAAACGGAATGGATACTGTAGGTCCACTCATCATTCCCCCCATCATCATTGTTCTTCCCATCATCAAGTAGCTGCTTATTAATGAATATATCGTAGAGTATATTAATATTACTCCAACTATACCGAATATTCCCCTTACTACCTTATCTAACATAATATATCAACTATATTTGTAGATACTCATATATATAAATACCAACTATATCGAGATATAGTTAAAAAATATAAATATATTTAGTATAGTGTAGATTATGAAGATAGCTATATCGGGTAAAGGGGGATCAGGAAAGACCACAATAGCAGGAGTAATGGCTAGAATACTATCACAAAGGGGTTACAAGGTTTTAGCAATTGATGCCGATGATAATCCCAATTTAGGATTAACACTAGGTTTACCAGTAGAGAAATTATACGATTTTAATCCTATTCCTACAAGGTTACTAGTGAAAGAGGAAGAGGAACTAAGGCTAATTCTTCCTCCGGATGAAATAGTAAGGAAATACGCTATCGAGTGTCCTTATAATATTAAATTACTTATAATGGCCAAAATTGAGAAAGCTGGAGTAGGCTGTGCTTGTGGTTCTCACGCTACCATAAGGGAATTAGTTAAACATTTGACAACCAAAAAAGGTGAGGCAATAATTATCGATATGGAACCGGGATTAGAGATAATGGGGAGGGCAACTCCGAGGTATAGTGATAGATTACTAATAGTTGTTGAACCTTATTATAAATCTGTACAAACCGCTATTAAGTTATTTAATTTGGCAAAAGATCTAGGAATGAAGAAAATATATACGGTGCTTAACAAAGTAAGAAATGAGAGCGAAATCTCATTATTTGAGTCAGTTTTATCTAGAAACGATATTCCAGTAATTGGTAAAATACCATACGATCAAGATGTAGTGGAAGCGGACAAATTAGGTAAGTCAATTATGGATTATAATTTGAATAGCAAGGCTGTAAGAGCTGTGGAGGAGATAGTGAGTAAGTTAACAATGGAGGATATAGGTGAATGAGGAGAGTATTTGTTATCATTGAGGAAAAGGATTTAAATGAGATAATGGAAACATTTAATATGTTAGATGAATTCAAAGACAGTGAGGAGGTAAATATTATATTTATAGGTCGTTCTCTTGAAATTAAGGGTAAGATAGAAGAATTGGCAAGAGATATCACTCGTAAAATTGGCAATGTAAATTTATTTAGTACTGAAAAAATTAATGATGACATTAGAATTATAAAATACTCTGATTTCCTTAATAGTATTAGAAATAGTGATGTTGTAATTAAAGTTGGTTTTACATGTCCTTATAATATGTGGGTAAAATGATAGAACGTATAGTTGAAGATAATATAAATTTTTTAACTAGTTGTATATATATAAAATTTAATATAATTAATATAAAAAGGGAACCATTTGAAAATAACGTTAAAGTTACGTTAGATTTTAAAAGGGAGCCTATGTTAAATGATGGATTCGATTACCAGCAAATTGAGGTAATCACTGATAATTCTCAATCAGAACTACTCGAAGTAAGAGGTAAGTTAATAATCAAAATTGCTAAAGTTAGAGATAAGGATATTATAATGTATATAGACTTGATTAAGAATTCTGTCATTGTAGATGAAATATATAATGAAAATATTTTAAGGGAATTTGAACTAGGAGATTGCAAAAATGCAGATATAGTGTTTAATGAGATTATTAAGGGAGTGTTCTCATGCAGTCATCTTATTCGATATCATATAGTAAAATTATATCAAGTTTTCTCTAATATACTGTACTCCCTTCAAGTATGCCTCATTTAAGGGAGTTCTCTCCCTTGAGAATACGTGAGGGTACATTACATTCAACAAGGCCAAACTGTACTCCGTCATCCTCCCACTCCTAGTAACAGCTTTAGTATCCCTAGCCAGCCTCGCCAAATGAGACCTACACCAAGAATTATGGCTCTCCACAAGATAAGTATACTTCTTACCCGCTACACGATTATCGAGAACTTGATAAACACAATAGTAGTCAGTATAGTTTACCTCACTCCTAGGTAACCAACCCAAGAGATAACGAAAAGTCCCATAACTCCTATCCCCAAACTCATAGAAAGGCACACCATCAGCAAGAGCAGTCCAAATCCACAAATCCTCCCTCATCACCCCATGCCTAACACGGAAATAAGTCCAGAACTCGTCAAACACCGTAGACTTAGCTGTGAAATTCTTGAGCTCACCCTTCAAGATCGTTAGATTCGTAAAGGCCCTTATCCCAATCCTCCTCACTAGGCTGTAAACAGTAGTCAATGGTTTACCTTCAACTCTTGATATTGCCCTCATGCTCATCCTGTTCAAGTACTCCTTTAAGATTCTCTCCCTCTGTTCCCTATCCATTCTATGACTTGTGACGTCGTAAAACGTCTTTCCACATGCTTTACACTTGTATTTTGCTTTCCCTCTAGATGAGCCGTTCTTCACTACTCTGTTAGAGTTACATGATGGGCATGTTGGTCTGCTTTCTCTTCTCCTCCTTATCCCTACTTTCCTCAAATAGTAGTATAGGGTTGATGGTGGGATTCCCGTTTTCGTGATTTGAACTCCCAAGGAGTAGGCTGCTAATGCTAATGCAATATCCTTTAGCTCGTACTTTCTCGGCTTAAGATTTAAATTTCTTAGAATCATAAGTATTAATTGTGCGAGGGTTACGAGGTTCATCCTGGTAACCCTCACAAAAAATCTCGCAACCCTCGCACATAAGCTTTTTCAGAGGCTGTTTTCATGTTCTAATTCATTGGCTGCATCTCGATCGAAACGACTAATTGTGAAAATTTCTAGCCTGATTTAATTTTACTATATGATATCGAATAAGATGACTGCATGAGAACACTCCCATTATTAAGGAAGAAGGAAAAGAGTAGGAAAAAATTGATATCATTAGGATTTTTTATTTTCATCTTTTTCAAATTCACTCTTATACTCATGTTTTAAAGCCTCCTTAACATCAATATTTTCACTAGATGCATTTAGTAATTTATCTATGGAGTCTTGAATATTAACCACTTCAATACCCATTGGTAAGAACTGCTTTACAGCTTGAAAGATATTTGCAAATAAGTCTAAGGTAAAAGATCTAGCCTTTGATGGATCTAAATCAGCTATCTCTAATAATACATCCTTAATTACTAGGGGTATAATAATTGATAATATGTTATTTCCCAATGGTCTCTCCGCTATATTTTTAATTTCACTTTTTAGTTTATTTAATTCCTCCTTAAAACTTGCGACAACAGCTAAAGTTAATGTTACATCATCCTCATCTGGCAGCTTATCGAGCTTTTGACTTATTAAATAATTGATCTCTTTTAGTTCATCTTCAGATAATGGATATTTTAACATTCTTAATAACGCTCCCAATTCTATCAAGTTTTCATCATTACTATAACCATATATCCATAAATTGTTCCTAACATCATTCTTAAGTTTCTCAAAGAGTTTCTCATCCATTTAGCTCATCATCTTTCTAGTATATCATTTAATCTTAAATTAGCTATTCCTCTTCCTATTACAGTAGGAACGCTCTCATCTAAGCAATCTAGGCAGTAGAATTTACCATTAACATATTTACCTTTACTTTCCAATACTAATTCATTACATTTCTCACATCTGACATGTCTAATTGGAGGAGTCTTCATTTCCTGCTTTAGCTCCCCTAGTTTCCATTCTTCAACTTTAAATAACTTCTCGGTGGGAATACTTAAAAGTTCTAAACTAGCTCTAGTCATTAACTCCCTAAATTCCTTTAGCTCGTTTTCATCAAATTTTTCTCTTTTAGATGCAAATTTCTCAAAATATTTCGCAAACTTAGGGTCATTACTAACGCTTAAGTATTTATGAGGATTATCAATCATTGTGACCCTAACAGCTCTTTTAGTTTCCTTATCTATAACTGTAACTGATTGTTTGCCGGTATCTCTAAATATCAATGTATTATTTCCTAATGTAGCCCCCGTAATCATTTGAACGCCATCGGCAAAGCACAAGTTATTCTCTACCATAGCTATTAAATTTGGCTTTACGTGAGATTCAACTTCAGTTACATTTTGTTGTAGTTCTAGCTTCTTTAACGCGATATAAGACGCTAAAACGCCAGTGGAAAGACCTATACAATAGTGTCCATGTAGTTCAGCCGCCTTTATAAGTAATGATAGGAGATCTCCCTTCTTAACTCTTTCCAATATTTCTGCTCTAGGATCACTTACTTTAGCTTCCATATTATATATTCAAATTATTTAAGTTAATAAAATTTCTCGTAGTTTAAGAGAAGAGAATAAACTATCTATTAACCTTAAATCTTTCCTCATTATTATGAAAAGAGCTTAATCGTAAAAATTTAAAACCTTATATATTCATTCCGTCTAATTAAATGTGACATGGAGTTTGTAATTAATGCTAATGCTATAATCTTACCTGAAATTAAAAGGTGTATGGTATATTTAGGTAAATATAAAACTTCCACAAGTCTTCAATTAGTTAAAAAGTTAAACAATAGGAAAATTATCATACTAGATGATATAGTTCAAATAAAGGTTAAGGACGATTCCCTTTATGTGAAGAAACCTACGAAGATAATTAAAGGAGCTAAACCAATAAAATGGTGGGATAATGATATAAATGGATATAATTGTCCAGATGACGAGGAATTTAAAGTAACTGATATTATATTTTCGTTTAAGGGGAAGGAAAATAGGTATACGTTTGTTAATAAAGATTTTGCTATATACCTCATGGCATATATAGATCCCATACATAGGGAGTGCTTTGATGAGGACTCGTTAAATTTAAGAGATGTGGATTTTCTTAATGGTATCATTCCCCATGATATTAATTATGTTGTATTAACAAGCGATGATATTAATTTTAGAGTATCAACGTTGCATAAGCTAATGTCAAACAGTATTAATGAAAATCCTTTAATGTTAAGTGGTAAATATGTAGAAAGTTATACATGCAGTAAATATAAGATTTATTATCTTAGAAAGCTACTTAATATACTAAATTTACCTTCCTCAAATGATCTATTAGTAGTTAGTAAGTTATCACTTTCATCATTCTACTTGCTAAATTCTGATGAGCTGACTACAATAATTAATATTAAGAAAAAAATAATGGAAATCGATAAAAGGTTAAAGGAAACTAATGGAGTTGGAATCTGCCTAAAGTGTGAAAACGATCATATAATAGGTTATTTAGATGGGATAATAAGAGGTCTTATTACAAGATGCCCAATTTGTGGTAAAAGTTTAAGAAAAGGGAGTTATTCTATTGATATAAAAAACTTATTAGATATGTTCTTCTCTAGAATAAAATCTTTACCTCGTGATATTGTAGGATTAATGGTTAAGGAAGAATTTAGTGCCCAAAATAATGAAATCATTTTATACAATCTATTGTTAATATCTGAGGGATGTCTAGATAATATTATAGAGAAAACTGTAGTTGAAATAGATTATTATTACTAACAATTATAATTAAACTTAATTCAAAAATTATATGTATATAGACCTTTAAACTATTAAATGTTCCTTAATGGAATATAATGTAACTTTATCCTTCATTAGTGTTAGATCTAACCTCTGTATTTTAAGATTACCTTGTACAATACATTCAATATGATTAATTTACGCTTTTTGTCTTTTCTCCTAAAGAATTGTCTCTCATGATATCCTTTGATAATTCTGTGAGGTATTGTTTAAATAAATTTTATCTAAAAAGAAGTTAGGTCTATCTAAAATCTCCTCAAATTTCATAATATAAAAAGTTTTATACTTTAATATAAAAAGTTATATTGATGAAGACAGTATTATGGCTTCAAGGTGGAGCCTGCGGTGGAAATACATTATCATTTCTTAATGCTGAGAGTCCAGACGTGTTAGAGTTCTTTTCCATGTATCATGCAAAATTATTATGGCATCCATCACTTTCCTTAGAATCCGGTGAGAAGGTTAAAGAACTATTAAAGGACATAATTAGCGGAAAAATTAACCTCGACATTTTCATATTTGAGGGAACTGTAGTATTAGGACCAAACGGTAGTGGAGGGTTTAATATGTTTGCTGGAAGGCCAATGAAGGATTGGGTTCGTGAAGTAGCAAATGTCTCTAATTACGTTGTAGCAGTAGGGGATTGTGCAAGTTTTGGGGGTATACCAGCTTCAGATCCTAACCCAACTGAATCTACAGGCTTGCAGTTTTATAAAAAGGAAAAGGGTGGATTTCTCGGGAAAAATTTCAAGACGAGAAAGGGTCTTCCAGTGATTAACATTTCTGGTTGCCCCGCACATCCTGAGTGGATAACTACTACTTTGTCTTTAATCTTAAATGATAAACTAACTGAAGATGATCTAGATGAATATCAGAGGTTGAAGATAATTTACGGTACAACTACTCAGTTTGGCTGCCCTAGGAATTTATACTTTACTTATAAGGTTGCCCTCAAGGAATTTGGACATAGAGAGGGTTGCTTATATTTCGAGTTGGGCTGTAGGGGTTCTTACACTAAGAGTCCATGTAATATTATCTTATGGAATAATCAAAGTAGTAAAACTAGAGTTGGTACACCTTGTTTTGGTTGTACCGAATTTGATTTCCCAACCTTCAACTTCTTTAGTACGGAGAAAAATAGGAGTGGTATACCTAAGAAATTGCCTCTTGGTGTCAGTAGGGGTGCATATACTACGCTATCCGCAATTGCTAGAGGCTCTGCACCAAACTTCCTAGTAAAGCCACTTCATAGTAAGAAAGATGAAAAGGTAGATTGGCTTGACTAGTAAAATCGTCTCACCATTTAATAGAGTTGAAGGGGATTTAGATGTTGAAGTGAAGTTTAAGGAAAATAAAGTCGTAGATGCGAAGATTGTGTCTAGGCTATTTAGAGGATTGGAGCTTATTCTTAAAGGTAAAAGTCCGCTAGACTCACTTGTAATTACTCCAAGAGTATGTGGAATATGTGGAGCATCACATCTTTACGCGTCAACGTCAGCGTTGGATATGATATTTAACGCTGAAGTTCCAAGGAATGCGATAAGGCTAAGGAACGTTATGAGTATGGCAGAAAGTTGCCAAAAACGATCTTAGGCATACGTATTTTATGTTCCTAATCGACGTTGTAAATAAGAAGTATCAAGAATATATTAACTTTGAAGAGGTATTGAAGAGATTTTCCCCAATCACTGGCTCATCCTATAAGGAATGTTTTAGATGGTCTAAGAAGTACACTGAGGTTTACGCGATTTTCGGTGGACAGTGGCCTCATGGTTCAGCAATCATTCCAGGAGGGGTTACTTCATATCCTTTACCAAATGAAGTACAGAAGGCTATTTCAATCCTCATTGATATTAGGAAGAATTATTTAGAGAAGGTAGTACTAGGAGGTCCAGTAGAACAATTCTTAAGCACTGTGAAATCCTACAAGGATTTACTCCAGTGGGTAGAAGACTATAAGGATGGTGATCTATCAAAGATTGTTGAGTTTGGTTTAGAGGCTAATTGGCATAAATTAGGATATGGAGCTGGGATTATGCTAAGTTATGGTCATTTACCATCTGAGGAATATGTGGGAAGTCCTTCAAGGAAGTATTTTAAGCCTGGAATATTCTTAGTCAAGGAAAAAGAGTATAAAGAATTCGACCAAAATAATATACTCGAGTTCGTCACTACTTCATATTACACCTATAGTAAGGGAGACGAAATAGGTTTACATCCATTTGATGGAGAGACCAATCCTAGTCTTACAGACAATAGTAAGAAGTATTCGTTAACTAAATGTTTTAGGTATAGGATGGACGGAAATCTCCTAGCTCCAGAAGTAGGTGCTTTAGCCATGCTAACTGTTTCTGGCAATCCCTTAATTCTGGATATTATGGATAAGATTGGACCTAGTGTGCTTTCAAGAGTTATTGCCAGATTGGTTAGAGTAATAACTTACAATGAGCTAATGATTAACGAATTAAAGGATTATGATTTTTGGAAACCAACCTATAAGAAGCCCAGAGAGGTTAATGAAGGAAAGGGGTTTGGATTAGTTGAGGCACCTAGGGGTGCTTTAGGTCATTGGATAGTGGTTAAGAATGGTAAGATATTCAATTATCAAATGGTAACTCCAACACAAATTAACATGAGTCCAGAGGATCCTAAAGGAAATAAGAGTCATTTAGCCTTGGCCTTAATTGGCACTGAGGTTTCAGATATTAATAACCCAATAGAAGTTTATCACGTGGTTAGATCTCACGATCCTTGCATGGTATGTAATGTCCATATGCTAAAACTTATTTAATAGATATCTAGAAATACTTTATGACTGAATGTTGTATAAAGGAAGATCAAGATTTATGTGTTTTGTATTCATCGAAGCTTTTAGAGTTAATAATGAAAAAATACACTTACTCTATCTTAGTACTTCTAGACAAATACGGTAAATTGAGATTTAATGAATTGCAAAGGAAGATTTCTGGTTTAACGCAGAGATCACTTTCCATAAGGCTTAAGGAGTTGGAAAAGGCGAAATTAGTAAAAAGAGTAGTTGAGACAACGGAACCTGTGAAGGTATATTATGTGATAACTACGGAAGGTAAGGCAGTTAAGAATGCAATACAGATTTTGGTTAGCTTGGTTAACCTTTTGGATAACAGTAATAAGGATGAATATTTATGCTGAGCTACTTTCGCTGTTTCCGTTGTTCTTTTCGATTAAAGGCCTTGTGGACTTACCTAATTCTTTTAGCATGTACTGCAAATATGCAAGAGTTGTCTTTACATCTGGATCATCAAAGGAGGCTAGTAGTTCAACTATGTTGGATTGACTATTCTCCTTAATAATCTTTTCAGCAGCCTTAGACAACCCACTGGTAACAACATCAAGTACTCCATGTTTGTCTAGAGAACTTACTATTTTACCTATCTTATCTAAATGTTTGGCTATTGCTATTATTCCATTAATGAAATCTTCTGAATTAACTTCTCCAGAATCTATCATTTGCTGTATGTCTCCTAACAATTCTATAATTGCCTTAAATGTTGGTGATTTTATAATTTTTAATAATTTACCGGACTTTAGTAGATCTAGCACTGAGTCAAGGATTCCGCTACTGTTAAGATAGATTACTATCTCAGCAAGCTTTTTGATTCCTTCCTTGTAATCTTCATCTTCTTCGTAAGCTTTTTCTCCCATACTTGAATCTCATCAATCTTCAAAAATATAAGTTTATTTCTAGGATACTTTTAACAACTTTAAAATAGTTATTGGATGTCAGTAATAATTATTTATATTACACTATTATTTAAAAATATGGTATTCCCTATTATCACTTATCCATTAGAATCATACTTTCGTGAGATGATGAATTGATTTAACGGTACTAAATAAGATTTAATATTCTTTCTAAGTTAATATGAATTATGAGAACTTATGCTTACAGAATAATTGTAAGCGGAATAGTGCAAGGAGTTGGATTTAGACCATTCATTTATAGAATTGCTCATAAAGCTAACGTAAAAGGTTACGTGAAGAACATGGGTGGGAGTGAAGTTGAGATACGGATAGAGGGAAGTAGTAATGAGCTAGGTGAATTTTTGAGACTATTATTATCAGAACTTCCTCCAGTAGCTAAAATAGAGAACATCAAAATAGAAGAGACGGAACCTAACTTATTTCCCGACTTTAAAATATTACCTAGTGGTGATGAAATAAGAGAACCTAGTATAATTCCTCCAGATTTTTCAATTTGTGATGAGTGTTTAAAGGAAGTTTTGAATCCTAAAGATAGGAGATATAAGTATCCTTTTAATAGTTGTGCATACTGTGGTCCAAGGTATTCCATGATGTACAAATTACCTTATGATAGGGAAAATACATCCATGATAGATTTTCCACTTTGTGATGAATGTAAATCTGAGTATTACGACCCATCCAACGAGAGGAAATTTGATGCTCAAGGTATAAGTTGTCCTAGATGCGGTCCGAGATTATATCTTGAAGGCATTGATGGAGATAATGTGGAAGGAGATCCATTAATGACGTCAGCTAAACTCATAGAAGAGGGCTACATAATAGCTGTTAAAGGTATAGGCGGATTTCACATAGCAGCAGATCCCTTTAATGATGATGTAGTAATTAAACTACGGGAAAGGAAAAATCGACCTCAACAACCATTTGCAGTAATGGCATTAGATTTACTTACTATAGAGAAGTACACATATGTAAACGAATTGGAGAAAGAACTTTTAAAATCTCCCCAGAGACCGATAGTCCTTCTCAGGAAAAAAGAGCCCTATGAATTGTCTAAATACTTATCCCCAGACTTAGATAGAGAAGGTTTCTTTCTATTTTATACTGCTCTTCATTACTTATTACTTGATTATGTCAAAAATCATGTATTAATCATGACAAGTGGAAACAAGCACGGATATCCAATGTGTACAGACGAGAAGTGTATTAGAGAGAAGTTGAAAGGTGTTGTAGATTACATTCTTTATCATAATAGGAAAATCGTAAATAGGGTTGATGATAGTGTATTAAGAGTATCTGCCAATAGAATCATGTTCCTAAGGAGAAGTAGGGGATACGCGCCTATGTGGATAAAATTAAAGAGGAAAGTTAAGGAACCAATAGTTGCTGTTGGGGCAGAATTGCAAAACGTGGGCGCAATAGCCTTTGATGATAAGGTAGTGTTAACGCAGTATATAGGGGATACTGACGAGTTAGAAACTCTAAATGAACTTGATAAATATTTGAGCCTATTGATCTCATGGTATAATATAAAGCCCAAATTGGTGATTTCCGATAAGAACCCCGCATATCAGAGCACCTACTTAGCGAGTAAGATTGCAGAGAGATTCTCAGCAGAGTTAGTCCAGGTTCAACACCATTATGCCCATGTCTTAAGTGTCGCAGCTGATTATGGTTTTGAGGAGGGCGTTGGTATTGTAATTGATGGTATAGGTTATGGCGATGATAGTAATGGATGGGGTGGCGAGATTATAAAATTTAATGGTAAAAATTACGAGAGGAAATATCACTTAAAATACGTTCCCTATGTTGGGGGTGATATTAATGCAATAAGACCAGAGAGAATGTTAGCCTTAATCCTATCAACCTTCATGAGTTGGGACGAGATTAGGAGTATTGTAAAATTAGATGAAAGGGAGTTAAACATATTGGAGAAAGTAGTTAAAAAGAGTACATTATTTACGTCCAGTACTGGAAGGGTTCTTGACGCAGTCTCAGCGTTCCTAGGAATATGTAAATATAGAACTTATGAGGGAGAACCTGCAATAAAACTGGAAGCATCAGCCAGAGGTGGTAAGGTTTTGGATTTAGAGATAGGTATAGTTGATGGGGAGATAAATACTATAAAAATTTTCGAATGGTTACTAGAAAATAGGGATAAGAGGATAAATGATTTAGCAATGTCAGTCCAATATAGGCTTGGAGAGGCCTTAGTAAAGGCAGCGTTAAAATTAAACCCAGAAAGGATCTTCATATCAGGTGGTGCTGCTGTAAATGAGTATATACTGAGGGGGATTATAGAGAACTCACAAGGAATCGAGATATTAACTCCTAGGAGAGTTCCTGCTGGCGATGGGGGAATTGCTCTAGGTCAAGCATATCATGCTACATTCTACTAACAGAAACCTCCTATCCTTTTTGTAGTTACAAGCTTCTCGTTCTCAAATACCCTCACCCTAGTTACGAAGCACGTATCCAAGGATGATACTGCCAACGCTAATTCAACTGGGTCTTTAGCACTCTTAATCGGTAATCCAATTACCGCGCTTTCCAATGCACCACCCGGTGAAGCTATAAATGTAGTTGGTTGCGTTATCCTATAATTCGAAATTTTACCATTACTTATTTCATACTGATGAATTAGAGAACCTCTGATTGACTCGGCAAAAGAAACGTAATTGCCATCTGAAATCGAAAATCTTTCACTACTTATATCTAAATCGTTAATCTCGCTTATTAGTTTCACAGCAACTTTAATCCTAGATATTTCCCTAAGTAGTGGTGAAGGACCATATTTATTAAAATAGCTTTTGACTAATTTATCAAAAGTTAAAGCTTGAGCCAATGGTCCAACTTCAACCTTTTTACCCTTATAACTTACCTCTAGTCCCTCATCCTTAATGTAATTGCAATCAAATTCAGTATTTTTAAAAGGAAATCCAACTACTAGATAATTCCTTAACCCGAAATTCCAGTTCAACGAATCAATACTTTTCTCCACCATTAGTTTTAGATCACCAGATAATTCCTCCAACCTTTTTACGTTAAGAAAGTCCTCTATTGACATTCCAAGTAACTCACTTTCCATAAAACTTGTTATATCTCTTAGTTCTCCTTTTGTAATTTTCACAATTTTCTCACCTTTTAAATAATCCACATGAGGCCACTTTCCTCCAATTTTCTCCATAATCTCTTTTATTTTTCTAGATACTAAACTCACTTTTCTAAATTTTTCTCCTGAGGGGAAAGAGTACTTCTCGTCTTTACAGTGGTGTTTCACCAATTTTACTCAAAATGATACAATTTCTATGGAAGAGAAAAATATCAGAGCGGAGTTAGAAAAATCGGCTTATTTCAACACAAGAAGCAAAAAATTTTCATATTTGTTGAAGAAACTAACAGAAAACGAGTTTATATATAAAGAGTAATACCATTTGTCTAGTATTATCAATAGAGGAAAGTAGGTGGAAGGACGAGATGAACAAGAAAAGGTTAAAGCGAGGGACTCCATAACTCCGTTATGCAAACCATACAAGTATCCAAAACGGAGCTGAAGTCCCTCGCTATAACTTTAGCAACAAACAATATTAACGTTATCTCTCAAGATCTAGACCCGGAAATAGTGAAAGCAGCACCATCCTTGCTAACCGGAAACAGAGGAAAATACTACTTGAAGGTAGTAAGACGAGGCGAGAAAGTAATTAGTAAAGGTCAGAGAACCTTCAAGTTCTACCCAATCTACAGAGAAGTAAAGGGAGAGATCAACGTAGTCGCTGTAGATGAGACCGGATTAACCGTGGGAGAAAAGGAACAAGAAAAAGCAGAGGGCTTTCTACTCTACAACTGGAAGAGAAAAGGAGTAAAGATGAGATCCTTGGACCTCGTATATCCCTTAAGGTTACCCCTCCTAGTGGAGGTAGCAGATTTGAGAAGCGACAGTCCATCACAGTTCCTACTCAGGAGCGTGAGGGAAGTAAGCCAATACATGGAAATAGATTACGTTGTAGCTGACGCCGGATTCTTGAACCTAGGGGTCATCAAGGAAATGCCCGTGAAGACCATTGTGAGAGGAAAGTCGAACTTGAAGGGATTCAAGGAACTATCTAACGTTCCATTAGTTGAGAAGAGATACGAGGTTAAGGACAAGGTTTACGTTGCGTATAGGGTCTTGGAATTTGAAGGGCTTTATTATTACGATGTGGTTTACGTTAAGGGAAAGCCGAGGCACTTCATGTTCGTAACGAACTTC
The DNA here is from genome assembly GCF_900079115.1 of Saccharolobus solfataricus. Classification (NCBI taxonomy): domain Archaea; kingdom Thermoproteati; phylum Thermoproteota; class Thermoprotei; order Sulfolobales; family Sulfolobaceae; genus Saccharolobus; species Saccharolobus solfataricus. The sequence goes on along the minus strand of NZ_LT549890.1, from coordinate 1,110,411 downwards.
GAGGGAGATCCCTATGAACTGGCTGAACTCTATAGGTTGAGGTGGCAGGTTGAGGAGGGTTTTAAGGTTAGGAAGGCAAGGATAAGGTATGTTAGGAAGTTGAGTAATAAGATCTTCTTGTTCCTCTATTATACGGTTCTGGATTCTGCGTGGAATCTAGTGAATCATCTTCTCTTTAACTTCAAGTCCACGTGTAAGAAGGTTTTGTCCTTCGATTCATTCGTCAAGCTTCTCTAACTTTCTCGGTGTTCAGAGGAGACTATGCACGTCGTTTTCACCACGTGAGAAAAATTCAGAATTCTCCTCTTATTATTAGAATTGTACGCTATATTTTTTGCAAATTATTTTAACATGTTATGTTTCATAATAATTTTATTGTTTTTCTCTATATCAATCTCTTTTTGAAAGTGCTAATATTATATCTTTCAAATGAAATAATTTGGTGAAACACCACTGTCGTCTTTAATTATATGTGGAAACCAGTAAGCATAAGGGTGTTTCATATGACTGTCAATGATTTCTAGAAACATAAGTAGTTCAGTTATTGAAGTTTGGATATGAGGTTTAACATATACGTAAAGGTGAGATTGGCTGCATGTAGCTAAGACTCTAGGTAAAACTTCATATAACGTTTTAGCATCTTTCCCCGTAAATGCTTTTTCAAATCCTCTTACCTTGTTTCCAGAGCACTTAGCACTAACTACTTTCCCATCCCTTATATTGACGTCTAGGTCGATTATTTCTAAATCATATAAGCTCATAAGAGTTATAAAGATTTAAAAGTATTAAAAACATTGTTATCTTATGTGTATAAGTTTACCTGCAAAAGTTGTTCAAATTAATGGAATAGTAGCCTTCGTAGATTACGGTAATGGATTGGTCGAACCTGTTATAAATAATGTTGATGATGTCAAAGAAGGGGACTACGTTGTTGTGAGTTACGGTATGATAGTGAGTAAGATTTCTAATGAAGAATACATCGAAATGTTAAATTACGAAAAGGAAATGAGAAGTTTACTTGAAAATTCATTATCTTCTGCCTTTTCTAAATAGAAATAAGTAGACAAGGAATACTATCATTATCAATAGTAACAATGGTATAATGGGAGAAAGTTTCACGAGATGGCTATCGCTTTGTTTTATCGTTGTTAATATAGTTGAATTCGAAACACTTATCTTAGGAATTGTTGAATTATACGCATAAAAGACGTTCAAGACGTTGTTCATAAAGGCATTTGTTTTGAAGATGAAAGTGGTAGGATAATTATAAATTAATACCCCAAAATACTTGGAGTTTTGGATTAAATTACCTATTATAGTAAGGTTTCCTATATTTTCTCCTATGTAAATGCCAACAAGATTATTTAGTATAGCGTTAGATTGTATCGATATGAGATTTCCCATGATAATTTCTATCCCCACATCGGAGTTACGTATCGAATTATTAGGAACTTTAGTTAAACTAGAGTTATAGAGATATACTCCATAATGGTATATGTTAGATAAACTGTTATTGAAGATACTAACATTTGAGCTGGATAGTACAAAAATTCCGTATAGGTTATACAATAATTTATTGTTGTTTATGTTTATATACTTGCTATCATCCCAAACTGAAATCCCATTCCCATTGGTATTATTTGTAATAATATTATATTTAATCTCCACGTATTTGGAGTTCCTTATGGAAATTCCGTCATAATAGGAATTTTTAATTATATTATTTGAGATTGTGACATTTATAGAGTTATATACGAAAATACCAAAATAAAAACTATTTAAGATATTATTGTTTTCTATGACAATGTTACTTGAGTTGACAATTGTTATATTTCCTTCAAATATGTTGAGCCCAGATATTGTTAAGTTGTGCTCATTTACAATTAAAATAGAATCTCCTACTTGATTTACAAAGGAGAAAGCTGTAGAAGGGATTAGCGCTAATAAAAACATATACATCGAACACACTATTTTTAGTTTCACATGCACTCTTCTCTCTTCTTTATAAAAACTTTTTGTTAATAATGTTACCTATTTTTGGAAATCTTCTTTTCCTTATAAATAACACAATATCCAATAATTATAAGAGACGCAACTGAGAGAAAATCTAAGACCATAAATTTATCTAGAAAATACTTACCACTTCCATAATAGATTGTTGTAGGTACATTGGAGATTAATGTGAAGACTAAGTTAGAAAACCATAGGGAAAAGGTAATTCCGGTTAATAGTTTAGATGATGTTAACTTATACGAGATAAAAGGTATAATAAATACATTTATAACTGGAACAAGAAGGAGGACAGAAGCGTATTTAGTATAACCATCTAATAACATGAATAGGTTACAAATGAGGGTAACTATAATTATTATCCCTAGGCTATAATTTATGTATATAAGTGGAAAAGATGTCGTAGAATGAAGCAGAACTGTAATTTCATATAAAAATGGTAATTGGCTTAAACCTATCAGAAGAAAATATAGTTTAGTGAGTAAAGAGACCATAAATTTCACCCAAAACTAGAGCATACTTAGCTTGGTTAAAATATACGTAAATGCTATATGAGGAGAGAAACATATCTACAATTCTTTTGGCTTCTTCAAAAATATTAAGGTTAATCAATGCGTTTGCTAGCAAAACATTATCGTAAAGGAAGTAAAACCTACCTATCTTGTTCTCCGTAGCAAACCCTAATGTCGTGTCGTAATAAGCCTCACTTCCTTTATAATCGTCAAGTATATGCAATAAATTTCTAGCTTTATCTGGATTAAGTTTAGAGAGGAAATTTAAGTATGAGGCTAAATCTATCAAGTATGGAGGAGAAAGTACATCCATTCTATGTGCTAATACTAATCTCTGTTCTAAGTCTTTTGCAATCTCCAGATATTTCTTGTCATTGGTAATCCTATAAACTTCCATGAAGGCGTCTCCAACATTAGCATTAACGTTGAGAAATGGTCTCTTATCCTCTACTCCAAGAAATTCACCATTGATGAAGTAACCCCTATTGTCCCTCTTACTCAATAACCAGTCAGTAGTAGCAATTGCGTAATCTAGGTAGATCTCCTTTTTCAAAACTTGGTACGCCTTAACAAGCGTCTTAACCATTTCAGCATTATAGTCTAATAATTTAGCCTTATAGGGTTCCTTCCAATCTCCTGACTTGGAAAACATACAAAATCCATTTTCCCATAAATATTCTATAGCGTTATCTAACGTTACTTCCACCATTATCTTATGATAATAATCATTAAAATGCAAGAATAGCTGTAATACTTCTGGAGAAACATGCTTTGGTTCCCTCTCAAATCCTCCCTCTTTCCAATCAAAATATCCCTCACAAACCCTTAAGATATGGTTAAATGCGTAATCTGGTGGGAATTTATCAATTTTTTGGGAAGACAGTTTAGGGGGAACTATAAACTTACCCTTTCCCTCTATTAGCTTTAAGGCCTCACTTATCATTTCTATCAATTTGCCCCTTTTTACTAAGCCGTAAGTTCCCCCAATGACAGAATTTTTAGATATTAGACTAATTGTTGGGTAAATTTGGGGTGTATATCTTACAGCTAAATCCAACCTTTCATCAGCATCTTCCTTAACTAGGGAAACTCTTTCATCCTCGATTTCAAGTAATTCCTTTTCTTGCTCTTCACAACTTTCGCACCAACTAGTAGTCATAAATAACACTATCAGCTTCTTATTTTCATTAACTGCTTCCCTCCATGATAGAAATTTCATATAAATTCTAATTACTTTAGTAGTTAATAAGCTATACTAGGTATATTATGGTAAACTTTATAATTATTTTTGAGAAGAGTAAACATATGAACAGTGAAACCCACTTGTTAGTACTATTCTATATATTTTACATATCCGCGATGACCATATTAGTCACTATGTCATATAAATTCGCGTTAAAGAACAAACTAGGATACCTTTTTCTTCTCATAAGTTATATATCAACTGCGGTATATTTCGTACTATTCTCCCTATCGGACTTTATGTTGTCATTAATAATTGTTGTTTATTTCTGGCTAATAATGCAGATAAGTTATAATCTCGGAAAATACAAATTTGCCATAGTGTCCTCCTTAGTTATACAAGAGATTCTAATGAGCTTACTATATTACGTAATACTAAGGGGTAATTTAACAAAATCTCTATATAGCCTATACTTTTATGCAACGGATATTCCAAGCTTCTCGTTATCGATATCCCAAATTATAATTCCAGCAATTCTAGAAGTTGTTAACTCGTTCATGTTCTTCCTCATGGTGTTTCCAGAAATAGCTTACTTAAGTTTTAAATATAGAAACATTTATTCGCTTCTTCTTTCTTCCCTAATATTTGCAGGACCAAACATAGCCTCGGAGATGACGCATTCAATACTTCCATTACCGTACGATCCCATTAAAGAGTCTTCCATACTTGAACTACTTCTCTCAGTAATCTTCACAATTTATTTTTCTTATAAATATATTAGCGGAAGGATTAATACGTTCTATTATCTACTATTCGCCATATCCAGTCTTTCCCTTTCTTCAACAGAATTTTATTATTCCCTAACAATCAATCAAATTCCATACGCAATTGCAACACTTTTAATGACATCAATGATGTTTTATTATGTAGATATGAGTAGGAAAGAAGTGAATGTAAGAATAGTTCCCTACTTGTCCTTACTCCCAGCCGTTTCAGAGTTACTCTTCGGAGCATCAGTAGCTTATTTTTACAATGTAATCTCAGCAGTTATGGTACTATCACTTACACCCTTTTTCGTTTCGTTGTTTCCGATCTTCTATTATTATTCTCATAGATCGTGAATAAAAAATAAAACAATATGATGTAGCAAGTTTATAAGAAAAATTTATAAACATGGTATACTTTAATATACCTAATAAAGGGGAGTAGAGTGAAAGATCCTAAACCTAGACAAATAAAGGTGGGAATAAGCAGACGAGATTTCATGAAACTAGCGGGTATTACAGGATTAACAGCTTGGATGATGGAGAAGGGATTAACTTGGAAAGATCTATTTAATATGGCTAGCGATTCTTTAGCAGATCCAATAAACGTGATATGGACAGGGAACGGATGGTGTGGAGGAAACACAATAGCGTTTATAGATGCAATGAACCCTGCTGTAGAAGATGTGATAACGCAAGTAACAATAAATCTACAACCAATAACATTAAGAGCTCCGTCAATAGCAAATCTAGGGAACGTAAATCTAGTTTATCACCCAATACTTATGCCACAAGATGATATGGCCTATCCTACTATGGAGGCTGCATTAGCTGGGGTTTTCGACCCCTATGTATTAGTTGTTGAGGGTACGATGTTTGATGAATTTGGACTATATTATCAAAAACCCAAGGACTCCTTCTGGTGTTCTGCCGGCAGAACACCTAGCGGTCATGTACTATTATGTGACGAGTTCGTATTTAATCTAATGAAGAGAGCAGCTCTAGTTTATGCTACCGGTGCTTGTGCAACATATGGGGGAATACCTTCCACTACAAATGGATTAGGACAGAGAAGTCCCACATATACTATGGGAATGCTAGATGATCCCTATAGGGGAATTTTAGGTTTCCCTGCATATATACATGAAGTATATCAGAAAGGTTTAGGTTACTTCAGAGGAGAGCAAGTAATTGATGAAGATATATATGCTGTTACCAATTCGCCATATAATACGGCATATCCCGGACCAAGTTATCATTGGTTAAGTACGTTAAAACAACCAATTGTTGCAATCGCAGCTGATCCACCTGCCGGGGATTGGATTATGAGAACATTAGTAGCTGGAGTACTATATGCCAGAGGATTAGGTCCCGCACCGTCAGAATCTCTAGATGTTTTCAATAGACCAAAATACTTTTACGGAAATGAAACCCATCAGAATTGTCCAAGAGCTGGATTCTTCGCACAAGGCATATTTGCTAAGAATTTCGGAGACCCTCAATGTACTTATAGCCTAGGATGTAAGGGTACTGAAGCTAATAGTCCCGCCCCACTTTTAGGTTGGGTCGGTGGTGTAGGAGGATGCACTAGAGGTGGAGTATGTATCGCTTGTACTGCCCCAGGGTTTCCAGATTTATATGAACCATTCTATGCACCACCAAATGCACCAACTCTACCTTCAACAACATTACTAGCTGCAGCTGTAGGTGCCGGAATAGTGGTGGGTGTAGGTTCTTATTATTTATCTAGGAGAAGAGGTAAACCCATAATTCCAAAAGCTAAGGAGGTGAGTTAAAATGGCCTCTTCATACCTATTTAAATATGATTGGACAAAGCCAGTTGTAATAGAGCCCATAGTTAGAATAAAGCCAGAGTTAGGGATTCAAGTAAGCGTAAATATAGAAGGTCAAAATCAAGTCAGGGCTGTAGAAGCATATGCTGGAGCAGGAATGTTTAGAGGATTCGAGATCTTCATGAGGAATAAACCAGCACCAGATGTCATAATGTTATCATCCAGAGAGTGTGGAATATGTGGAGAACATCATCAGTTCATAGAGAGAATAGCGCAAGAAATGGCAATGGGCGGTTATGCTCCACCACCGTTAGGACTAGAGACTATCATGTTAGCTAATGATGCTGCAATGATGTATGATCACACTGCACATTTAACAGCTTTAGGTGGACCAGATTGGAGTTCACTATTCTTTAAGATTGCAGGCTATTATCCACCAGAAATTTACCAATTAGCACAACAAACACCAATAAGCAAGGTTTTAGAGTATTCTGAAGCATTTCCAAATGGAGCTCCTAGCGAGCTAAAGTTTAGCGGAGTAACCATGAGAACAGTGGCTGATATAATGGATGGTCTAGTTCCAATCATCGGTGCGATATGGTTGGAAGGTGCATATGTGTGGAGAATATTTCATGAAGCTGAGCTATTATACTATTTAAGAGTCCCGCATCCTATAACCATGGTTCCAGGTGGGATAGGAGTCCCTGCTACTGTAGAAAACCTACAACAGTACTTACAAAGATTAGTAGATGGAACAGCATACTTAAAGAAGCAAGTAGCGTATTGGGAAGTGTTAAATCTATTCTTAACCGATTATGGTAACGCTTTCGGTGTACAAGCGTATTACGACAAATATAATAATTTAGGCTTTGCTGAAATGGGTAATAGGCCAGGAAATTATTTATGCTATGGCCAAAGTGATGTAGCTGAACCTCCCTCAGTGACCCCCTCATCAACTTCAGTTATGGAATATGACGCTACATATGAAAACATGGGAGCATGGGGAAGGGCTAGAGTAGTTAAACCTGGACTGGTAATACAAACAAGCCCAAATTCACCCCCACAACTGGTAACTAATAGTCTAATTGATATAAATCTAGGAATGAGACAATTTATCGAGTCTTCGTTTTATGAGGATTGGGTAAACAACCCTCAAGTTCCGTCAGAGGTTTCTGGAATCTCGCAAGATCCAATAGGAAATCCAGTAAGTAATTATCATCCATGGAAGAAATGGACAATACCAATGCCATTAGCTAGGGGCTATCCATTTGGAAGCGGAAATTCACAGAATAAGTATAGCTGGGCAGTATCGCCGAGAATAGTACCATATTCTGGGCATAAACCTACTATGAACTCCTTCTTCAATGTTGAGGCAGATCCGCAAGCTGTTATGTGGGTTCAAGTATTGCAGCCACAAGGTCCGGATCCAATTTACACTTCAACATATTCAGTTGCGGGTATAGAAATCAATTATAATAGTAATGAGCAATCAGTAATATGGAACTTACCGCAAACCGTTTCTTCTAGGATAATATTACCGCCAGAACTACAAGGTGAGATAGACATAAAGTATGTTTCACCATGGGCCTTATCATCTAAGCTATCTAACGGTACTATAAATGTGACTACCAATGCTGTGGAAAGAATGAGAGCTAGAGCTCACGCTGTGGCTTTAGAAGGTGCTGGTGGATGGATAGCTTGGTTTGCTGCAGTAAAGTATCTGACTCAAGGACAAACTGCAGTTAGTAGAGGTAACCAGTATGATTGGACCTATAAGAAGAATACTAATACGGATGTTGCACTAGGAGTTGGCCTTAAAGAGGCACCTAGAGGAGCACAGTGGCACTCAGAAGTTATAGCCTTAGGCAGTGGTCCCACAGTTCCTACAATAAACCCGCAGCAGCAACAACCAACAACAGTAAATGCTGGTCCTAGGGTTGTTAACTCTTATCAAGATGTTATAGGGGAAATACAACCATTTTCATTATTGGCTAAAAATGGAGGTGCTGGAACTTTTGAGGAAGTTATCCAAGGAAATCAAGGGTATAACATTAATGGTATACCAAAATTAACAGTAACACCATTAGAGCAATGGGATGGGTTTGAATTTGCAGCAACACTAAGATCATTCGACCCATGCTTCGTTTGTGGGGTTCACGTAGTTTTGCCAAACGGTAAAGTTAGATATATCACCTTAGGAGCTCCTATAGATTTAAGTGAATCCATAAAGGCATTCTATAAGTTTGCAATGAGGGTGAAGTAATTGATAGTAGTCCATGCTGCAATAGGAGCAAATGGTGGTCCAGCGACTCCATTAAGTCTGTATTGGTGGGGCTTAGATGTCATTTTCCCTATAGGTATTATATTTTTTGTTTTCGGTGCTATTTATAGGATAGCTAGGGAATTTTTATTTTCAAGAGCCGCGACAAAGGGACAAGCTGGATTTGCTACTGAATTTAAGGAAGCGGTTAGTGCGATTCCTAGACCATTCGGTAGAGCCGCTAAAAATGATCCATTATTGATCTTAGAGACAATATTTAACCACATCTTCATATTAGGTCTAATCATAGTTGTAGGTATTCACATTATAGCGTGGAACTACATATATAGCGAACTTACCGGACTTCAGAATATTCTTGGTTGGTTGATGCCTGCATCAGTACCAGAGTCATTTACCTCAGGGTATCAGATAGGAATACTTGGTCCAAATTCATATTCTCAAGGAGGAATAATGAATCCAGTTGGAGCCTGGAATTCCGCTCAAGTAGCAACGAATACAATTTCGCCATGGGGTGTATTATCAGTAATAGTTAATGGAAGTTTTATGACCTTGCTAGCATTAGCGGGTTTAGTAGGTTATTTAGCTACTAGAATAGTTGATGATACTACCAGACATAGAATGATTAGCAGTGTTGGTGATTACGTTTTCTTAATATTATTAGCAGCCATAATGATCACTGGTCTAGGGGCAGCATATGATTGGGGATTTCCATATCTAGGTATACCTAATCAAGCCAACTGGTATGGTTTACACATAGCGTTAATTGGAATATTCATAGGATATACGCCATTTAGTAAGGCATTCCATATGTTCTGGTATTATGTGCAGAAGGGATTTGCAGGTAGTGTATATGGTAAAAGAAGAGTTTAAATGTGGGGGATTTAGGTTGAGTAAGGGAAAGGTTGAAATAAATAGAAAATTAGCATCTAAGACTTTTGATGAGTTTACTCCATCAGATGTAATGGGAATAGAGAATTGTATGAGATGTGGGATTTGTAGTTATTCATGCCCATTTTGGCAGGAAACTAAGAAATTTTATGATGTGCCAGCCTGGAGAACGTATGAAATTAATAAAATATATTCAATGTTTTACACTGGTTATGGCATTGTTGCTAGATATTTAAGGCTTAGAAGAATAAGTGGAAATGAATTTAAACATTGGACTGAATCTGCATATGATTGTACTGCATGTGGAGCGTGTACATATACATCTCCAATGGAGGTACCAAATTGGTATACTGCTATAATAATGAGGAGGATTCTTCACTATTCTGGATTTAATTATGAAAGTGCAGAGAAGTTAATTATTAATTCTAAAGAAAAAGGAAACGCATTTGGAATAGAAAATTGGGGTGAAGTAGCAAGTAAGGTAGGCTTTAATATAGATAAAAAGGACAGTGAAATACTATATGTTCCTTCACCCTTGGAGATTCAAAACACTAACGTTTTGGCTAATACCGTAAGCGTTTTAAGTAAACTAAAACTCAGCGTAACTGTAAGCTCTGAAATTAGTGATCCAGGATATTACGCATATCTTATGGGTGACTTTGAGACTGCCAGAGGTATATTAGTTAGAATTTATGAAACTGCTATGAAACTAAATGTTAAAAAGATAATCACCACAGATGGTATGGGGTATTTCTGGCTAAGATGGCAAGGTCCAAAGAGCATTAAGGAGACTCCTCCAATAGAAGTTGAACATTTAACCAAAACTGTGTATGACATGTATAAGCAAGGTAAAGTAAAGTTAGAAAAGGCTGATATAGTAGCGCCTACTAGTGTCCACTACTCAGAATTCCTCAGTAGACTGGGTGGTATTGAGGAGCCACCTAGAGAGATATTAAGGCTAACAGCTCCGCAATTCATTGAGCCTAAGGAGAAGCCATCTTCAGATAAATTATACACGTGTACTCATCATGTAGAATTGATAGGTGAGAAAAAGGATATTCTGAAGAGAGTTAGAAATTACGTCGTTTCTCAGCTAACCAAATGGGGAGGGAAGAGCGTAATAGTATTTGATCCTAACTGTATGTTGTCACTAGAGAATGCAGTAAAGGATAAACAAGCCGATTTCAAAGTGATCTACTTTACTGAGCTACTGGATAGGGGGATAAAGATATGAGTGGTTTTCTACTTCGTATTTTAGGATTCGACAAGATGATTAGTGATATAACCAAAGTTTTAGATGAAGATGTTAAACAAAGTGTTAAGGAACTCATTTACCCAGTTATTAGGGAAAGAGAAGATTCAATTTCAATTCTAAAGGAGATTTTAAGGGAGTATAACCTCAATTTAGAAATAAAAGAGAATAGGAACATTAGGATAAGCGAATCAAGAAGGTTAGCAGCATTAGCGTGCAATGTGACTCCCTTAAATATTGAAAACCCAGAAAATATATTATGGAAGCTAGCAGAAACAATAAAACCTAAAGGTGCCAATAAATGCCAAAAATCGCAGCAATAGGTTATTGGTATAAAGGAGATTATCAAATTCCATTGCTAGTTATGGAAGAAATGAGACTAGAGGGTATTGAGGTAATTGATTTAAGTTTGGGTGCAATTAAGGCATCTACTTTTTTATTTCAACTTAATCTAGATAATCTTATTCTATTAGCAAGTGAAAAGAGAGGGAAGGAGGAGTTAAGAGTATATAGACCAGAGTTTAATGGTAGCACCTTTTCAGATTTTTTAGAAATTCATAGCGGAATGAAAGCTTACTTCATGGATGTTGATACTTTTATTAAAATGGCTAGAGTAATGGGTAGTTTACCTCCAGATTTAATAGTAATTGAATGTGAAGTTGTGAACAATGATGGAGAAATTAGTAAGTGGGGTAAAACATGCAAGGAAATGATGAAAAGGGAAGTGTTAAGAAGGCTAGGAAAATAAGGGAAATGGTCTATACAATTTCCTTTTTAAGACCAATTCCTAGAGAAATTATTAATTCGTTTTTTTACACAAGTTCCTTAGAGTTTAGTTTTAGGGGTGTTAAGATTAACCTAATATTAGATGAAAGAGGTGGCAATTTCGTAAAGCAGATCATGTTTATTGGAGATGAGTCTCAGAAACTAGTTAATGATCTATTAAATTTTCTTAAAGCTAGATACTCTTTAAGATTGGATGAAATAGTGTGGAGTTATGAGGTTTATATAGAGGTTGAGGGAGATTTTAATATTGCTAAAGTACTTCAGATACCTTCCGTTTTACCATTAATTGGTAGTGTCACTAATTGTGGAATTGTAATTACAAATGATCCAGATTTTAAAATGATGAATAGGAATTTCACGACTATCCAAATAGACAAGTATATAAGGATTATAAAGAGATCACAGAATTTTATTGATATTATAAGTTTATTAAACGAATTAGAAAAATTATTAGATAAAGTAAAAACATAAAGAAATATAGGTAAAAATATATATCACTAAGATAATATGTAAATATAATGTCTGGAATTTCCCCATTTGATGCACAACTTAGAAAGATTGATGTTAATAAGATGTTTAATGATTATTTGAGTGATGCTGAAAAAATATATGAGAAATGTAAAGAGAAAGGGATAGTTGCTTTACTTTATGGATCCATCGCAGTTTACTATAAGGTCAAGGATAACAAACTATCGTCAGATATAATGAAGTTGTATAGAAGAAGTGGTCCTCAAGACATTAATTTCATAGTAAGAACTGAAGATAGGGAAAAGTTTAAACAAGTTATGTACAATCTAGATTACACTCCATACTTTCACCTCGAGAAAACACTAGGAAATATTGTAAGTATGTTCTTCAAGGAAGAGAAAGTGGTAAGAGCTTATTACTTCAACGAAATGAGATTTAGCCACGTAATCCCAGTTAATTGGAACTCAGAGTTTACATTAAATGAGGAAGATTTATTACTATCAAAGCTTCAGATTCATTTCGCTTTAGATAAACACTTATCAGATGTGATCTCATTATTATTAAAATACGATATTGAGGGGAATAAAATTATAGAACTCACTTCAGCTGACTGGGGATTATGGAAGGACGTTACAGACAACTTGCTGAAGGCGAGGGATTTAGTAGGTAGATTGATTACAGACCAAGTTAAGGAGAGGGAGGAGTTAATGCCAGTGATCTCAAGGCTCGTAAGACTTCACGGAAGGATAATGAATTCCCAAAAGAAGCCCAGTTGGAAGCCTATTCCAGAAGGTGAGAAGTATTGGAGGGATTTTTAAATGAAAAGGATAGCAATAGTAGGAGTTGGAAATAGGCTAATGGGTGATGATGGATTTGGATCATATATGGCAGAAGCCCTATACGGAAATGTCAAGGGATGTGATGTTATAGATCTTGGAGCAGCTGGAGCATCAGCTATGGAAGTACTTAAAGATTATGATATAATCATTTTAATTGATGCGGTAGCGATGGATAAAGATTTCGATATAAGTAGAATTGACATTAACATAGATAGTGATGAGGTGACCTCTACAGTATTAGATTTTGAGTATTCAGGGTCACATGGTGTAGGGATACAAAGTATTTTAACAACTCTTAAGATCATGGGCTATGCTCCAGAAGTATACTTAGTGGGCTGTAAGCCTTATGTCTTAGATGTAAAGCTAGGACTATCAGAGGAGTTGAGAAGAAAACTAGATCAAATAGTTTTATCATTGACCGAATTTTTGAAAAAGAATTTTGGGATCGAAGTCACCGTAGACGATACAATTAAAAAGCTTTACGGGGTGGTGAATAATAATTGACTTAACCAGTGAAGATGACAAGATGGTCAATCTCATTGGTGAAATTCCCTATAACTTACTTGTCATCGAGAACTACAATTTTTGGGTTATAAATGACAGATTAATATCTTTGATTAGCAGTATTCCAACCGCAAGATATCTAATCGAGAATTTACCATCAGAGGTAATCTTATCACAGATATTTAATGGTAAAATAAAATTTGGTAATCTTATTATTTCAATAGTAAAACCAAGTGTTGCGATCGCACCTTATTATGTCATAAAGACCTTAAAGGAGTGGGATTTAATAGTACATAGTGAGAAGGTAGTCAATGAACAGCTTATCGTAACTATTACTAATAATCTATGTGAGGAGAAGGTAATAGGTATTAATCCCTATGATATTTCCTCTAAACTATTCCAAAAGAAATTGATAGCAGAATGCGGTACAGATCACATAGTAGATTTCGTTTATACTAAAGTGAGGTTTAGAAATATGTCCATTCCATTGGTACTATATAAATCTGAAGCAGAGAAATTAGGCTATAATAAACATCTAAATTTAAATCTATCAATTGATTTTTATGTAAGCCTTTTCAAAAACGCTACAAACGTTGAAGTGGAGGCTTATGAGAAAATAAGGGAGTTTTTAAAAAACGAGTTTAGGAATTAGCTCCTTCTCAATTACCTTTTTCACCTCTCCATAATATTCATGAATCTTACCTATATATTCCTCTATGTTAGGATCTATTGGTAAGTTTACCTCGCCATCGTAATAACCAAATGGGTATACTCTTTCACCATGACAATTAAAGTAAGACATGTTAACTACAACCAATGATTTCTTTCCCCTCTCGTTCATGTACTCTATCAAATTCTTAACTACCTTTACTGAGACCTTTGATGGTGTTGTAACTACTACTGGCTTAAAATCTGTTAACTCTTCCAACACTAGAACCTCGTCCCCCAACCCTGGTGGTAAGTCAAATACGACATAATCACTATTTATTATCGAATACGCTATCAATTCCCTCATAACGTTACTTTGGTTTCTACCAGGTAGTATAACATATCTATCTCTAACAATACTTGCAAGCGAGATTAGATTAACGTTTCTTATTTTTATTGGTACAATCCCCTCCTTTGATACTTCTAGATTCCTATTCTCAATACCAAAGAGCTTAGCTATTCCCATGCTATGTATATCCATGTCTATTAGTGTAACAGATGATATTAAGGAAAGTGAAAGTAAGGCCGATACTACACTTTTTCCGACACCGCCTTTACTACTCATTATCGTAATAACTTTCTTACCTTTTAGCTTACTCTTAGCTAGTTCTCGCAACGGATCCACTTTCCTCCACCACATTCTCTATGTAAATCTCTTGACCCTTAGCTTCAATATCATGGGAACCACAATATGGGCACTTTAAAAATGTTGGGAAGAGTTCTGGCATTAAGTGTAAAGGATATTCCTCACCGTATTGATTTCTAACATTACTTAGTTGATTTTCAACATCTGACAGACTGAACTCCCTATTACAATTCATACATCTAAACCTAGGCTTAGCTATTTTAATTTCGAGCTCAGCATCTTGAGTAATTCCATTTTCTTTCTTTAATTCATTAAATGCATCCTTAAGTATTTCTAAGTCAAGAAATGAGAAATGTGGTATTACTAATGTAGTTTTTAGTACTTTCTTGTTAAAATTATCAGTTAGTGTTTTAACTATTGAGTAGGCAATAGACCATTCATGCATAGTATTAAATTGTTTTCTGCACAAATAAAGCTTTTTTGATATTAGACTAAATACTCATTAGAAGACAGAGGAGTTTAAACAAATGATCTATATTTAATAACTAATAGGGTTAATTTTACATTGAAAAATTTATATTAAGAGGTAAGGGACAGAAGACTCCTACTGCGAGGATGAATAGCCCCTTATAGAATTAAAAACAACACAATTCATTTGTATCTTGATGATAGTTATTAACATAGTAAGCGTCACCGAGACGCCTTGGTTAAAACGAGGGCCTATGTGGTATACCTCTTCCGTAGTTAATGACTTACCTTCAACCCTGGATATTGCCCTCATGCTCATCTTGTTTAAGTACTCCTTTAAGATTCTCTCCCTCTGTTCCCTATCCATTCTGTGCTCCAGTGCGTCGTAAAATATCCTTCCACACGTCTTGTACTTGTACTTAGTTTTCCCTCTAGATGAACCGTTCTCCACTACTCTATTAGAGTTACATGATGGTCATGCTGATCTCTTCTCCTCCTTATCCCTATTTTCCTCAAGATAGGGTTGATGGTGGGATTCTTGTTTTCGTGATTTGAACTCCCAAGGAGTAGGCTGCTAATGCTAGTGCAATATCCTTTAGCTCGTACTTTCTTGGCTTAAGATTTAAATTTCTTAGAATCATAAGTATTAATTGTGCGAGGGGCGTTCTATATATAGGTTAAGAGGTCCATCTTGCTAACCCTCACAAAAACCTCGCACATGAGTTTTTCTGTCAGTCTTTCACTTTCTAATCCCGTAACTATCTTCAGATCAAACGGCTAATTATAAAAACCTCTAGTCTGATACATTTTTACTAATACTTCTCAAATAAGATGACTGCATGAGAACACTCCCTGCAGAATGGATAAGACAATATGGCTAATCAATACTATATTTTTTAATATATATTAATATATATATAACTAAGTAAAAGTTAATTTTTGGTATGAATCCGTAACGAAATAAGTAGTAAAGTTTAAATAAGCAGAGAGCTATCTATATACATGAATCGGAATAAGTATGTTATATTTTATTTATTGGAGGCCATTATAACTGGATTACTATTTTATTGGCTATTTACCACTGGAAGGGTTGTTAGTAATGTAAAAGTGAGCTTAGAGGAGGAGCATATAGTGGGAACTTTCCTAACCCTAGGTATCTTGTCATACCTTCTGGGTTTAAGACATGCAGTTGATGCTGACCATTTGGCAGCAATAGACAATTCGATCAGAAAGTTAATACAAGAGGGTAAACCCCCACAATTTACTGGTCTATTCTTCTCGCTTGGGCATTCAACTATTGTAATATTATTATCATTGGGTTTAATAGTTTCTACTAGGTATATAGTATCACAACTCCCATTTCTAGAGAAGCTTGGTAGTATTATAGGGACTTTAGTAAGTGGTAGTTTCCTATATATTATAGGTTTTCTTAATTTCCTGGTTCTTTTAGAAATATATCGTTTATACAAGGCTTATTTGAAGAAAAGGGAAGTGGATAAGGGAAAACTTGAGGAGGTTCTGATGCAGAGAGGCTTTATGAATAAGTACTTCAGTAAGTTATTTAAGATTGTTAATAACCAATATTATTTATACTTAATTGGTCTTCTATTCGGTTTAGGATTTGATACTGCTTCAGAAACAGCACTACTTGCGATCTCTGCAGCAGCCGCTGGAATATTTCTAAAAGTTCCGCTATATACGTTATTAGTATTTCCATTCTTATTTACAGTAGGAATGACATTAATAGATACAACTGATGGTCTCTTCATGAATGGAGCTTATGGCTGGGCGTTCACTGATCCAGTCAGGAAGTTATGGTATAATCTAACAATGACTTTAATATCGATTATTGTATCGTATCTTGTTGGTACT
This sequence comes from Saccharolobus solfataricus, assembly GCF_900079115.1. Taxonomy (NCBI): domain Archaea; kingdom Thermoproteati; phylum Thermoproteota; class Thermoprotei; order Sulfolobales; family Sulfolobaceae; genus Saccharolobus; species Saccharolobus solfataricus. The sequence continues at coordinate 1,093,497 of NZ_LT549890.1, read as the reverse complement.
ATAGAGTTATTAGGGTTAGTGACAAGTCAATTTAACTTATCCGGACCATTCTGGGATCAAGTGAACTTCCTTAGCAATATATACTGGGAAAATATTGGATTCATAATCATAGGAACATTTGCTATAACTTGGCTAACATCGTATCTAATATATAAGTCTACGTTAGAAAAATTTACGAAAAAATATAGATAAACACGAAGAAAGCAGTTCTGCAAAATAAGAGATTTGCTAAATGGTGAATAAAATTTGGGGAAAGCCATTGACTACGGTCTACAGCCTAGTGAAGAGGCACCACATGCCTCGCCTCTAACAAAGTGGACCGTGGCAGTGATTTTCTGCCACCGTAGAAGTGAGAGGATGTGGGGTACTGTTTGGCCTTGTTGAATGTCATGTATTCTCACGTGTTCTCAAGGGAGATAACTCCCTTTAAATGAGGCTTACTTGAAGGGAGTACAGTATATCAGAGAAAACTTGATATAGTTTTACTATATGATATCGAATAAGATGACTGCATGAGAACACTCTCCCCTAGTGAAGTTAAATACCTTAAGGTCCAAGATCATATCTGACTCCTTTTTGCCTAAATGAACCAAATCTTTTTTATATTGCTAATAGAAAAATTTTGAACCAAATTGTAGAAAATCAGCTATAAAATTCTTAGCGTTTATTTTATGTAATTTAAATAAATCTCTTACTCCAAGGCATAACTGGTGGAACGAACTTATCCTCCGGCTCAACAATAACCTCAACTAAAGAAGGAGTATTCTTTATCGCCCTCTTTAACGTATCGGATATCACATCATCAGTGGTTATCCTATATCCTGATAGCCCATACCCTTCCGCAATCTTGACGTAATCTGGACTTGAAAAATCAGTTCCAACAATATCCTTACCCCTAGCCCTCATCTCAGCCCTTATCCAACCGTAACTTCCATTATTAAAGAGAATAACAACTACGTTAGCACTAACTCTCTTAATGGTCTCTAGCTCACCAGCTGAGAAGCCGAAACTCCCATCTCCAGAAAGAGAGAAAATTAAAGAGTTAGGCCTTGCAAAATAAGCACCTACGGATGCTGGAATTGAATAGCCAAGACCACCTAGACCATAGTTAAAAACGAAATACCTACCGGCTCTCTTGGCCTTATAGAAAGCAGCAGTATAAATTGAGCTAACTCCGGGGTCTGCTATCAACACTGCCTCTCCCTGTGACAAATTCCAAAGCTCCTTTATGAAACGTAGCGGGTTTACTACATTTCTCCGCTCCTCACTAAGCCTTTCTTCGAACGCACTTCTATCTAAAACAATATTCTTTTTCCTAATTTCTCCACTACCTTTAATTTCATTAATTATTTCCCTTAATGTAGCTTTAGCATCACCTATTAGGTTTAAGCTCTCGTAATTATTCCCAGCCTCTTCCTCACTAATGTCAATATGGATTATGGTTTTATCTCTAGATGGTATAGTCCAGTTATAAGTATTTGCTGAATCCGTATTACTTCCTACGAGAATTATAAGATCTGACTTGTCTACAACACTGTTCGAAAAACTTGTCCCTCCCCTACCACCAACTACACCGATCGACAGGGGATGTGTTTCTTGCATACAACCCTTACCAGTTATTGTAGTCCCTACTGGAATTCCAAGTAATTCAGCTAACTCGATTATCTCATCCCACGCCATTGAGTATAGGGCACCTTGACCGCAAATTATTACTGGGAATTCACTCTTCAAAATTATTTTTACTGCTTTCTTGATCATTTCACGATCCGCTAAAGGCCTTTGAGCTGGATATTTTGAGAACTCCTTTTGGGCTTTAATTTTAACATTACCCTCTAATTCACTCTCTAAAACTTCTAAGGGTATTCTTAGGTGAACTGGCCCTAGTTTTCCACTGGTGCTTAATCTAAATGCCCTCCTTATAGCATGAGGTAATTCCTCAACCTTATAGACTGTTATAGTCTCCTTAGTTATCGGTCTAAAAAGAGAAGTCTGATCTAATGCTGTCAAGTAATTCTCCTTCTCTCCGTATAATGGTGTATCGGTAGTTATTACTATTAATGGTGTAGATGACTTATATGCCTCGGCTACGCCAGGCAGCATATACACGGAGCCTACACTGGGTCCCTCTACTATTCCAGGTTTATAAGTTAGTTTGGCATAGGCGTCTGCCATGTATACTGCATTCCTCTCATCTCTGGTTACTATATGCTGAATCTCCCCCTCCTTAAGTTGATCATATAACGATATTGATGATTCGCCAGGCAAACCAAATATGTGTTCAACATCGTAATCCTTTAGAAGGGACAAGAGAAGTCTTGAACCATTCATAAATATTAATGATTCCAGATATTTAAAAATATTTGATACTCCTGCACCGATTCACGTAAAACTATAGAACGAATAAAACTAAATTACAGCAGTTGGGGGCGTTTAGTAATAAATCTTTCGGTTGAATTTTGAGCATAGTGTAAGCTACTATTGCCACGCGACTCTTTCAATCCGCGTAATTAAGGGGAGGGTCACTTCACCTCGCATTATTATACCAAACACTCCACACTATCCTAGCCAACTTTCTAGCTAAGGCAGTATACAACTTCCTGCAAATGTTCAGTCTGACTGTAGGGGCTCGTCACGCCCGTACCCGAAGACTTGGCTTCATTTATCCCGTCGACCACGTTTCCCCAGCTGAGGAGAATATTACTCTCCCCAGCTAATTAACCTAAATAGGTTAAGGAGGAAAGTACCCTTCCGTGGGGATGGATAGCCCCTAGAAGCGTTTATTAGTGAAAAAAGTGATAAAATGAATCTGACCTTGGCTGAAAGATCTAGTGCGGGATCGGGACTGCCTCAGTGCTTGTGGAGAGCAAACCCTCCGTAACCCCTCCTTCATACGGGGCATTACAGAACGGTTTCGTTCGATGGGACCTCCACTATGGGGGATAGAGGTTGCTCAGAGAAGCAGGAAATCGCGAGGTGAGGATACCTTGTCCGTGAGGGTGGGGTAGTTCACTTGGACATGGATAGCTTTAATATGCTCCTCAAGGAAATATATTATGGATAAAAAAATAATTGTTATATCTATAATGATAATTATACTGATTATAGTAGCTTCATCGTTTACCTATTTCGAGAGAATTCCCCAAACTTCTACATCATTTCCCCGAAATATGACGTCTTCTACTTCATGCTCATCTTCATCCCCCACCTATCCAACTTCTACATCAACCTCTTCTTCCCCTCAAACTTCTTCTACATCAACTTATACTCAAAACGCTTCAATTATCCTATTTCCCACTTTCGCATCTGGTTTCTCATTGATTGGAAGCTACTTAAGTCAGAGTAGATATGGGATGGCATTGCTGGATAATAACGTGGCAACCTTGTATGCTTCGCCATTTTTATGGAATATTGCGTCTGGTCAAGGCAAGGTAATAATGAATTTTACTCCCTACCTCAATGTCCATGTGAATATGTCTAACATAAAGAAAATAACTCCTTCTATATCTGTTGATGGCTACCCGGGATTAATGTATGGCCAAGAGTTATGGTTTCCATTTGCCGGGAAAACTGAGGTGAGTCCTTATTTGTCTTTACCAATGATAGTCTCAAACCTACCAAATTTCTTATCTATTCTTAATTTCACTGTATATAAAAATGTAGGAGTTATTGATGATTTTTCATATGACATTTGGCTTTCTCAAAATCCAAATATAACTTATTTACAATATGGGGACTTCGAGGTGATGATCTGGATGAATTGGCAGGAGAATATAACTAAGGGAGATCCTTACATGGTCAGTGTGGGATCAATACAAATTCCTACATTAATTAATGGTACAATAGAGAATTTAACGTGGTCAGTTTACGTTTTACCTAGAACTGGATCAGCAAACGGTTGGACATCAATATACTTCTTATCTCCCAAACAGTTAGAAGGTCAAATAGGAATACCAATAGCTTATGTTTTAAAGAAAATGGGATCTTATCTAGAAAAGGCTGGAGTTTCAATATACAATCCCAATACATATTATTTAGATGCGATACAAGTTGGAATGGAGTTTAATGACACTAACGGTGTTGCTAATCTAGGATATAATTTATATTCATGGTATGTAATAAATGCCTAATCTTCTTTATCTCAAAGGTGGACTTCGGTATTGGCTAATAAAAAGGTTAGAAATTAGTGACTAAGGTAATAACTTTTCTGAACGAATTTTATTGAGAAGTGAGAAGGTTAATATGGCTGATAACATTACAAACGCTAATCCTATATAAAACATGACTGAAGTTATCTCCCTCAAATTATTTGTTATAAATTGAAGTGAGAAAAGATAGACGAAGAATATTCCATATCCGATAAACGTTCCTAATGTGTATCTACTTGAAGTAGTAGTCCTCTGAAAATAAGTTATGTAGAGAGAAGTCGGAATTACAAACCAACTTATTCCTAAAGCGTTTATCAATATTAAATTGAATAGTATACGTTACTTAACAAGCGCCTAATATAACTGATATTACGAATTCTATGGGTAAGGCTAAGATAAGGAATATTGTAATATAGGTAGGTAATGAAAAGAGTGCTTGGTTTAAACCCCTCCGCAATAAGATATTCTACTAATCCGCTCTGTCTATCATCATTAAACATGGATATTATTAGTGTAGATAGTCCTAGCCCTAGAATTAGTGGCGAAATTGTATAGTTCATTAAAAGAGACGGAGAGAAGTATAGTTTAGCTATTCTTATTGAAATGTAGATGTCTAGTCCAAAGAGAAGAAAGGCTAGCACGAAATAATACGCTGTGGTACCCCTATTTCTCTTAATACTCTTTTCAAGAATTCATAGATCATTAAGCCTCTCACCTAAGTAGATCTTCCAAAGGATTTTTCAGTTCTTTAACTTCATATACAACTATCCCCCTCTCTAGTATTCTCTTCAAAATATTATTTAGTTCCGAAGGGTCATTAAGTTTAATCATAAAATATTCACCTTCATAATATCCGTCTAAAATATCCGATAGGTTTTGAGGAGACCTTATTCCGATCAAGTATTCCCTCACCTTAATGTCAATAATCTTACTGTATCTTACGACTTTACCATTATCTATTAGTATGACATAGTTTCCAATATCCTTAGCTTCATATAAATTGTGTGAAGCATATAGGACTATTGCCTAGAAATGTCCACAATCTTCTTTCTAATTTCACTGGAAATTATAGGATCTAATGCAGAAGTAGGCTAGTCTAACAAGAATATATCGTATAGCATTTATAGGAAAATCGTTACACTTTTACGTTACGTTAAAAATATATAACGAATCTTTCCTGGTTAGATGAGAAATGTTTATTGATAAGCTATAATATTAAGAAGTACAATGAAAGATATTTATAAATACATGGATAAATATTTTGACTTTTTATAATAAGGGAATTTCCTAAAACTACTAATCGTATTTATCCTCCCCTCATGAATACTTTAGCTAACGAAATCCTTCCTTTCTGCCCTTCAGATAAGTCACTAATCCTATTATCCAGAATATCCTGTAAATTTAATTCGTTAATTACTTTTTCTATGTCTCCACCCAGTAATATCTTTCTGAAAAACTCCAGCGTCTCCCTAACTTTCATCTCTTAAGGCAATCCATAAGAGTGAGAAATATAAGCCACTTTTCCGTTAACCTTAATCTCTCCCCTAATCGGTTTCAGAATTCCGGCTATTGTCCTTAGTAAGGTAGTTTTTCCCGCACCGTTTTTCCCAGTATTACGTGAGAGTGTCCGGAATGTAAAAAATTGAATTTTTATTGGCAAGAATAAATTGGTTTTTAGCATTATCTTGGATTAAATTGGAGTAACACTTAAGTTATGGGAGTAGAGGGTAGTACCATGGCAAGAACATTAAGACACATACCAAACCTGATGTACTACCCTCTTCCCCCAATAGAGGATATGCCGTGGAGGGAAAAATGGTTAACGGAGATCAAGCCCGTGCTGGACGCCATGGATTTGGAGAGGGTTCTGGGCGAGGGCGCGCTGGTTTACTTGAAGTTGTTAATCGTCATGGTGCTCTACTCTTGCTCCTATAGGGACGCGGTGAAAATGGTTAACGTGAACGTGGTCGTGGCCTGGTTCGTGGGGAGGAAGGTGGGGAAGAGCACGCTGCACGACTTCGTGGGCAGGTTGTACGGGGTGAGGAAGAAGTTGTTGGAGATTTCCTTCAAGCTTGAGGAGAAGTGCCTACCCAGTTACCTCCCTGCGAGCGCGCATCTCGTGGACTTCATGGCGTGGCTAGTGGACTCCTTCCTACTGGACTTACCTCCTGGGAAGAGGAGCGTGGAGACCTTTCGGGAGAAGGCGGAGCTGGAGAGGAGGGAAGGTAACCTGGAGAGGGCCAGGAAGCTGCTCTCCCTGGGGAGAACCAAGAGGAGGTTCGAGGGAAGGTGGACCAAGAAGAGAGGGGTCTCGCACTACGGGCTCAAGGCCATAGCCGTGATCTCCGTCTCCCTCTTCGTGAGGTCCATCACGGTGAAGCCGGCCAACTTCTCGGACAAGAGGTTCAAGTCACCGCTCAAGGGGATTAAGATCGCGGACAGGGGATTCTCTCCCTCCCCGACACAGCTCATAGCGCGGGAGAAGCCCTTCACTACCCTGAGGGCCCACGTGGAGTTCTTCGGCACCTACCTGAACGCGTTCTGGAGGCCCTACGGGACCACGACCTGGAGGAACGACGTCTTCCTTCACGTCCTGGGAGTGATCTACAACATCAAGATGTTCCTCGCGATCCAACGGAGGACTCCTCCAGGACGTAGAGCCGTTCAGCTCTGAGACGCGCCTCCTCGCGATCAAGCAACGCTATGCGCGATAGGTAAATCCTCTCGTCTTGATATTTTTCCATTATAAAGTTTTTCTCGGTGATCCAGGTCCTACCCTTCTGGCAATATTAATATTTATCATTCTGTTTATCTATTCGTTCAGATAATTACATTCCGGACACTCTCACGTAAACTCCTTTTTCCGCTATTTCTAGACTTATGTTATGTAATATCTCATTATTTCCATAACCTACGTTAGTATTTTGGAAAAGTTCTTAGACTATAATCTAGTGGTATATCCTTTGCCTAAAGCTATAAACTTTCTGAAAGCACTAGTGAACTACCTTGCACTAACCGGTAGACCCAAAATCATTTTACAAAAAATAATTTTGGTTGGGTAATATCAGATTCTGAAAAATAATAGAATTTATAGCTTTGACAAGAACGCAATTAATTGAAGAAAGATTTAAGGTGAGGAAGCCGGTATTATCACGTGGTGAAGACAAGGTGATAACACCTGGTCTTCCTCACCAAAATAATCTACAACAAGTAGGGTATAAATTACTTTCCATGTTGAGCTTCAAGGGAAGAAAGGCGGAGGAGGTATCGAGAGTTCTGGTCTCCGCGTGCTTGTGGAACGACTCCGTGGAAAGCAAGTCCAAAGGGTATAACGTGTCACCACAGACCGTGAGGAACTACGTGGAGGAGCAGGGAACTGAGGTGATCGAGAAGCTATTAGAGTCCATGAGGAGGATTTCCATGGAGATACTCAAGGGAGTGAAGGAAGTCGACATCTCCATAGACTGGACAACCAAGACGTGGTATGGTAAGCCGGTGGAGGGACTGGGTAGTTCAGCCAAGGGGAACTCGTGGAACTACGCTACCGCGACCACGAAGTATCAGAATATGGTGCTCCTCCTAGCTTTCGTTCCCCAAGTTAACGGGATGAGCAAGGATGAGATCGTGAAGCTTCTCATGGAGCAAATTGTGGGAATGGGCTTCAAGGTGGGGCTCGTAACCTTGGACGCGGGATTCTACACCGTGGAAGTCCTCAAGTTCATATCGCAGTTCAAGTTCGTGATAGGAGTCCCTGTGGGGGACGTGAAGATCTACGAGGAGTTCGACGGAGAGTACACGACAAACAGTAAGAGGCATAAGAAGGAAGAGCAGGTCAAGTTCAGACTCCTGGTGTATGGTAAGGAAATCGTTAAGAAGAGGAAGAAGACCGTGGTGTACTTCGCGAGGGCGACCAACCTCGACCTACCCAAGAGGGAAGTGCTGAAGTTGTACAACAAGGTTAGGAGTCCCATTGAGACGTCTTACAGGAACATCAAGGCCTTCCTTCCCTTCACGAGCTCCACCAAGTTCATCTTCCGCGAGTTGATCTTCGTGCTGGCCATGATCTTCTACTCGCTTTACACCGTGTTTAAGAACGTCATGACAAGAGAGGAGTTTAGATTGCTGCTCATCCTCTGCTTTCTAGACGATTTATCTGATCTAAAGGATTTTATATTTAATCTTGAGGAAACACTTATTAATACTATAGATTTATTTTTATGGAGGTGATTTTGGGTCTACCGTAACGGACAGGGCTTCCTGCTTCATACCCCCACCTTGCCAGCGGTAGAGGGCAGAGCTCCACACTAGGGGTCGTTCCGACCCCGATCTGTGTAGGATGTTGAGAGAAGCATTATAGTCACGGTCTACTATCCAACCGCATTTAGGACAAACAAACACGCGGTCGAAGAGAGTTAAATCTTCCCTGACGTATCCGCATCTAGCACAAGTCATCGACGTTAGTGTTTCCAGAAAATTATTATACCTCATCATCCATCAATAAGTTACTTATAAGCTTAGATTAATAAAGAAAATTGAGAGATTAGTTGTAGGATCCATATGCTTTCGTAGGTCATTGCAATAGACGTAATTTTCATATTGTTTTTACATAGTAATACTAGACTATAAACTTAATGGAAATAGTAGTGTGAAATCTCTATACCGCCTATCTTCCCTTTTTGAACTTCAAGATCTAATTCAACTCCTCTAACTTTCTGCATATTCTTTAACTTCTCTATAATGTCTTCTTTTGAGAGATTTTGTATTTCGAGATCACTAAACTTTAATCCCATATAGAAATAGAGGAATCTTTTTTAACTAGCGTAATACTCTTCGTATTCCCTAAATTTTGAAAGAATATCCCATTAATTTATTCAGGAAAAATAATAAAACTAAACTAAGTCCTACCCGTGGTATTACTCATATAATACTTCCCTATGTCTTATGAACGTACCCTTCCTCAAATCTTCGAAGGCTTCAATTATCTGATCTTCAGTATTCATAACTATTGGTCCATACCACGCTACTGGTTCATTTAGAGGCCTTCCAGACAGTACTATAAAGCTAGCGTTCCCACTAATTTTAATTTCATCTCCTTCCCTAGTGAAGATCACTAAATTACCCTTTCCTATTTCTGGAGAATTAGGAGCAAACCTAGCAGTACCATCAACCACGTAGGCCAATACTGTATATCCTTCTTTTACCTTTAGTCTCATGTCTCCATTTAATTTCACATGAATATATGAGGGATCGACATCGCTCTTAACCTTAACTGGTCCCTCAATTCCAGCAAACTCTCCAGCCAATACCGATACCTCTCCAAACTCAAACCTCTCTCTTGGAATACTTTTGACATCTCTATATACTGGTTGCGTCATCTTCTTGTAAGATGGTAGGTTTACCCACAATTGTAATCCTCTTACTAGGAAGGGATCTTGATTATACTTAGGTATTTCTGTACCCTCTAATGGTTTTGGCATTTCTTGGTGAAATATCCCACTCCCTGCGGTCATCCATTGAACTTGACCGGGATATATTGTACCCTTATTGCCTAAACTATCTTGATGTTCTACTTTTCCCTCAAATAATAATGTCACAGTCTCAATTCCTCTATGTGGATGCCACGGAAACCCATTAATGTACTCCTCAACCTTATTCGAACCGAAGAAGTCCAGCAAAAGGAAGGGATCTGTCAGATCCACTGTATCTGGCCCACCGAACACTCTGTAAAGTTTAACCCCAGCACCATCCATAGTATTTCTCCCTTTAATTATACCGTCTATCCCTCTTATCATAAATTATCTATCTCTGTTCATGAATAAAAACTTAGTCCAACTTGCTTATGATTATTTTATCAAGAGAATAAAAGGTTATATGCCTCTTGAAGAAAAGGATTTTTAGCTTGTACAATTATTCATTAATTATGAGTTGGAAATTAAAAGACCTTAAAGGGTTATCAGCCCCTACTAACGTTAAGAGTTGTACAGTAGATGATGCAGTAATGCAACTGAAAGATAAATATAAGGTTGACGTAGAGACCTTAACTAAAATAGCTACTGACGTTCTAGTTAAACACCTTACAGAGAAGAAGATGACAATAGAGGATATAAAAAAGAATTACAGTAACATTGAAGAAATTGAGAGTATTGTAGAGGATATCCTAAGACTGTCTGGCAAGTTGTAATTTTTGACCTATACTTTTTAGAATCTCATCACTTTCTGGAAACCTTTTTTCTATATACCTAGAAAATACTAATTCATCGTTAACATATATGTCCATAATTCCCCTATCACCCTGGACTAGCTCAACATTAGCCTCCTCAAAATAGGATAAAATGTCTCTAGCTAGATTTAACGCCCTATCCATATACTTACAAGGTCTACAGTAAACGATCTTAACGTTAATTTTCTTATTCAAATCAGTTGGGGAGACGTATTTTGCTGGATTTTTCTTAAACTCGTCTAAACACCCTTTAGAGCAGAAATAGTACGTTATACCTTTATAGTTTATCCTATGTGGTGTAGTGTTCTCAACTTCCATCTTGCAAACAGGATCTTGCATATAATAACGAAGGATTGTTAAATAATAAAACTTTCCCAAAATACTTTCAGCATCTCGCAATAATGGTTGCAGAAAGCTTTTACAAAAGGAGGAAGATAAGTACTCTGAATTGCTTTGTTGATATATTGAATATTTTTCCACTGAACTACTATATTATCTTCCTTATCAATTTACCTCCAAGTGTACAATTTAGGTTTATAGTCCCTCTTATCTCTCTCTTTGTGAGAATTCAACACAAAGCAAGTATAAATTTAAGGTTTATAATCATCCTTTACGAATTCATTATTATGACCGAAAAATCTTGTCAATACTTAATAATTGGGAGTGGTATTGCGGGATACAACGCGTTGAAGGAACTACTAGAACTAAAACCAAACTCAAAAATAATCATGGTAACATCAGACAGATACTACCCATACGATAGACCACCACTATCAAAATATTACCTCAGAGGAGAAATGCCACGAGATAAATTATTCTTCGAGTCTGATGATTTTTACAAGAGGGATAATTTAGAGGTAATGTTAAACAAGAGTGTCGAAAGGATTGATGCTAATTTAAAGGAGGCAATACTAAATGATGGTAGTGTAATATCCTTTGATAAGGCATTAATAAGTACTGGTGGTAGGCCTAGGAGATTAAACATTCCGGGGAGTGAAAACGCGTTATACTTAAGAAGTTTGGATGACGCAGATAGGATAAGGGAAGCTGCGAGTAAAGGCAAAAACGCGTTAATAATTGGTGCTGGATTTATAGGTGTTGAAGTGGCCTCTAGCTTGACAACACTTGGCGTAAGGACTACAGTAGTGGAAGTAATGCCATACATATGGAATACATTCGTAGACGAAAAAGTATCAAGAGTCATACAACAATACTTGGAAAGTAAGGGAATAAACTTCATTCTAAACGAGTCAGTGAAGGAGATTCAAGGGAAAATCGCAACAACCTCAAGCGGTAGAAAAATTGAGGCAGACATGTTCCTAATCGCAGTGGGAATCTCGCCAAATGTCGAACTAGCGCAGAGAAGTGGAATGCAAGTGGATAATGGCATAGTTGTTAACGAGTACCTAGAGACGAATGCCAGGGATATTTATGCAGCTGGGGACATCGCTAACATATTCGATCCAAGGGAGGGTAAGAGGAAGAGAATAGAGCATTGGAACAACGCGGAGTACACTGGAAAATTGGCAGCTAGGAATATGGCTGGAAGCAGAGAGGCTTACAATTTCATATCATCCATATGGTCAGACATATTCGACTTACACATAGAGTCAGCCGGTGAAACGAGGAATTATGACGAATATATAATAAGAGGGAGGTTTAACTCTGATAATCCTAATTTTAATGTAATATATTTGAAAGGCGGTATAGTTAGGGGATATGTAGCTATAAATAGGGATTACAGTGAATTAGAGGTTCTAAATAAGTTAATTGAAGGAAGTGTGGATGTTTCAAATAAGAAGAACTCTTTGGCAGATAAAGGATTTGATCTTAAGGAATTGTTAAAGTGATTTTTCTTATAGCTTTCATAAAGTTGTTCAATAGTTAACAGTAAACTTTTTTACTTACTCATGTAATCTTACACTATGTCATCCAGTACCTCATATCTATTTGTAAAATGGATGATTCCAGTGGCAATAGTTTGGGGCCTTTCGTATCCTTTAACTAAACTCATTACGTACTACTCGTCGCCTATGATAGTGAGCGTTGTTAGAGTGGCAATAGCTAGTGTGTTTTTCATTATACTAGGCAGAGGTCTTTCAGTTGGTTTGAAACAATTTATTAACGGTTTGTTTAATTTTGTGGGATTGTTAACGTTTTTAAACTTAGGCGTCTATTTTTCCTCTAATCCCGGTTTAGTAGCAGTTATGATATATACTCAGCCACTATTTATCCTTATTATAGAGACGATCTTAGGAACCAAAGTTAAGGCGAAAGGAATTATTGGAATAATTTTAGGTGTAATAGGAGTTACAGCATCGGCTTTCCTATCATTTGATTTAGGGCTTTTGTTTGGTCTAGTAGGAGGTTTAGTATGGGCTATTGGTACAGTATATTACAAGAGAAATTTAGTTAAGGAAGACTTAGTGAAGTTAAACGGATTCATGGGAATAACGTCACTGCCAATCCTATTACTCTTAACACCAATTGGATATCATTTCGTGGTTAACGTAATGAATATTGGATTGCTATTAGCTTTAGGGTTGATTTCGCAAGTTGGAGGATTCTATTTCTGGTTTAATGCGGTTAAGCATTTGGGAAGTGTTAAGGCTGGATCTGGTTCATTGTTAGTTCCGATAATGGCTTACGTATTGTCTTATGCGTTCTTTAGAGAGATCCCTACACCATTGCAAATTATTGGTTCTGCAATAACGCTATTGGGAGTATACTTGACTATGACTAGCTAAAATATTAAAACTCTCTTTAGTGTTTTTCAAATATAGTGAGATTAAGTTTAAATAGTCTCATTTTCATATTAATTTGTAATGATGTATGAAGAGAAGATTAGCTACTTTGGCCATTCTTATGAGTTTATAAATAGAGTTAGGGAATTAATTGAAAATGATGAAGAATTCGCTATTGTTGAAGTAATTAGCACTGAAGGACCAAGCTCTTTAAAGCCCGGAAATAAAATAATTGTTAAGAGTGATGGAAACTTTGAGGGATGGATAGGGGGATTTTGTACTAGGGATGATATAATAAGATATTCGTTAGAAGCCATAGAAAACGGTCAAATTAAATATTTAAGCTTAAATACTTGCCATGGAGGAATTGTTCATGTATATATAGAGCCCTTACTATCTAAGAAAAGGCTTATTTTAGTAGGAAATAACCCTATAACGCATTACGTTCAGAAATTAGGAGAGATGCTTGGCTTTATCATAATAAAGTTAGATAGTACAAATGAGATAGGAAATGTAAAAATAACCAGAAATACCTTTGCTATAGTAGCTACAATGGGCGAAAAGGATCACGAATTTGCAGAAGCTCTTCTAAACACTGGGATAAAGTATATTGGAGTCATAGCAGGAAAGAGAAGGGGAGAGGATTTACTTTCATATTTACGTAATAAGGGCTACAAAGATGACTCTCTTTCTAGGATTAAAGTTCCTGCGGGGATAGATATAAACGCTACATTGCCTGAAGAAATAGCGTTAAGTGTTTTAGCTGAGGTAGTTAAAATTTCAAATATTAGAGAAACAAATACAAGGAATGTTAAAGAGAAAACTAATGAGGCTACTGATCCAGTTTGTGGGATGAGTATCTCTACGTCAGTTCCTTACTATTCAACTTTTGGGAGTAAAGTATACTATTTCTGTAGTAAATATTGTAAGGATAAATTTGATGGTAATCCTCAAATATATGTCAAATAATGGAATATGTATTATTAGACATAATTACCTTTTTATACTAATATAACGAATCGATACATAGTGAGGTAAGTGTATCCTGCACCATTTGATTATTTTTCTCCGAGCACTCTTAATGAAGCATTAGAGTTCCTTTCTAAGTATAGCGAAGATGCTAAGGTACTAGCTGGCGGACAAAGTCTGATAATTGCAATGAAATTAAGAATAGTCTCTCCTAAGTACGTAATTGACCTTAATAATATACCTAATCTCTCATATATTATTGAATCTGATGGATATTTAAAAATAGGCGCTCTCACTAGGTATTCTGATTTGGAATATTCAGATTTAATAAAGTCTAAGTATCCATTACTTCATGAAGCTATTAAGCATTTAGCTGATCCAATAGTTAGGAATTGGGGGACAGTTGGAGGAAATGTATGCTACAATCATCCCGGAAATAATTTACCTGCAGTAATGCTAGCATATAACGCTGAATTTGTTGCTACCAGCCTCTCGGGAAGTAGGATTATTAAGGCTAAAGATTTCTTTTTAGGACCCTTCCAAACTGCTCTAAGACCGGATGAAATTTTGACTGAGGTAAGAATTCCAATTCCTCAACCTAGAAATGGGGGTCATTATATAAAATTAGAGAGAAGAGTTGGAGATTTCGCAATAGTTTCCACTGCAGTTAACTTATCCCTAGACTACGATGGTACTGTCAAAGATGCTGGGATTGCAATAGGAGGAGCCGCAAATAATCCAGTAAAGGTAACTAGGGCTGAGAATTTGTTGAGGGGGAATAAAATAAATGATAACCTAATTAAAGAGGTTGGAAAAATAGTTACTGAAGAGATTACGCCAGTGGAAGAACCTTTTGGTCCCCCTGGAGATTATAAGAAGGCAATGGCTGGAGTGTTAACAATAAGGGCAATTAGACATAGCTTGAGAAGAGTATTGGGAGGTGCTTAAAGTGGCTCAGAAGGTTCACGTGAGAATAACGATTAATGGAAAGCCTTATGAGGCCGATATAGAGCCAAGATTATTATTAGTACATTTTATTAGGGAGGTTGCAGGACTAACCGGAACTCATGTAGGATGCGATACAACAAACTGCGGCGCTTGTACGGTAATTCTTAATGGTAAAGCAGCAAAATCGTGTACTATATTTGCAGTTCAAGCTAATGGAAAGGAAGTGCTAACTATAGAGGGTTTAGCTAGAGATGGTAAATTACACCCAATACAAGAAGGATTTTGGGTTAAGCATGGGTTGCAATGCGGTTATTGTACTCCTGGAATGATAATGGCCGCGTATCAATTACTTAAAAGGAATCCAAATCCAACGGAGGAAGAGATAAGATGGGGTATCTCTGGAAATTTATGCAGATGTACTGGATATCAGAATATTGTTGAAGCCATAAAATATGCTTCTGAGAAAATGAGGGAGATGAGTTAGGATGGAAGAAACCTTACCGCCAATTGGAGTTCACGGTATGGGACATAAGATAAGGCGTAAAGAGGATGTTAGATTTTTAATGGGTAAGGGAACTTACGTTGACGATATAAAACTACCTAATATGGCATATCTAGTTTTCGTAAGAAGTCCGTACGCTCATGCAAAAATAAAGAAAATTAGTGTCGAGAAAGCTAAGTCTATACCGGGAGTTATTGATATAATTACTGGAGAAGAGCTAGATAAAGCTGGACTAGCTTGGATCCCAACGTTAATGGGAGATAAAATGATGGTTTTGCCAACCGATAAAGTAGTGTTTCAAGGGCAAGAAGTAGTGGCCATAATAGCTGAGGATAAGTATGCAGCGATGGATGCTGCAAATCAAGTAGAAATAGAATATGAGCCGTTAGAACCAGTAATCGATCCTAAAAAAGCGTTAGAGCCCAATTCTCCTATTGTTAGGCCAGATAAGAAATCTAATCTAGTATTTAGATGGGAAGCTGGCAATAAAGAGGTTACTGAAAAAATATTTAAAGAAGCGGATATTGTAGTGAGCCAAGACTTCTATTATCAGCGTCTACATGTGGCCTATATGGAGCCAGTGGGGTCAATAGCGCATTATGACCCAGTTTCTGGAAAGTTAACCCTATGGATGACTACTCAAGCTCCTCACGTCGTTAGGACGGTGTTCTCAATGGTAACTAAAATTCCTGAAAACAAGATAAGGATAGTGTCACCAGATATAGGAGGAGGATTTGGTGGCAAAGTATATGTCTATCCCGGATATGTAGTTTCAGCCTACGCATCAGTAAAATTAGGAAGACCAGTTAAATGGATAAACACTAGATCAGAAGATATGAGAAGCACAGCATTCGCAAGGGACTTCCACATCCATGGTGAATTGGCCGCTAAGAAGGATGGTACTATCTTGGGACTTAGAATTAAAGTGATAAGTGACCATGGAGCGTTTTATGGTGATGCAAATCCAAGCAAATTCCCAGCAGGGTTATTTAGTATTTGTACTGGTGCTTATGATATAAAGGCTGCGTATGTTGAGGTTACTGGAGCTTATACTAACAAGCCAGCTGGTGGTATAGCATATAGGTGTTCATTCAGAGTAACAGAAGCCTCTTACACAATAGAGAGATTAGTTGATATTTTAGCACACGAATTACATATGGATCCTGCAGAATTAAGACTAAAGAACTTCATCCCTCCAGAGAAGTTTCCATATAGATCCGCACTTGGTTGGACTTATGATAGTGGAAACTACGCTTCAGCGTTAAAGAAAGCAATGGAAAAGATAGGATATTACGAGTTAAGAAAGGAGCAAGAGGAGAAGAGAAAGAAGGGAGAACTTATGGGCATAGGAATTAGCACTTTTGTGGAAATAGTAGGGGCTGGTCCAGCTGATCTGTTTGATATAGTCGGTATTAAAATGTTCGATAGTGCTGAAATTAGGATACATCCAACTGGAAAAGTCATAGCTAGATTTGGAACACGAGCACAAGGTCAAGGGCATGAGACGACATATGCCCAAATAATCTCTGAAATATTAGGCATCCCAGTAGAGGACATAATAGTAGAAGAGGGTGATACAGATACTTGTCCATATGGTTTAGGTACCTACGCAAGTCGTAGTACACCTACAGCAGGTGCTGCTGCCGCTGTAGCTTCTAGAAAGATTTTAGATAAGGCTAAAAAAATAGCAGCTCATTTACTTGAAGCCAGAGAAGAGGATATAGTATTTGAAAAGGGCAAGTTTTACGTTAAAGGCTATCCAGACAAATATAAAACTATCCAAGATGTTGCACTTGCTGCGTATACTAACCCACCACCTAACGTTGAAGCAGGACTTGAAGCAGTAACGTATTATAACCCTCCAAATATGACATTCCCATTTGGAGCTTATATCTGTGTAGTGGATATAGATAAGGGAACTGGACAAGTTAAGGTAAGGAGATTTGTGGCTGTTGACGACTGTGGTAATATAATAAACCCAGTGATTGTGGATGGGCAAATAATGGGAGCACTAACAATGGGTTTTGGTACAGCTTTCATGGAGGAAATACGTTATGACGAGAATGGAAACATTTATGGAGGAAGCTTCGCCGAATACCTAATACCTACTGCGGTTGAAACACCTAAATGGGAATTAGATAAGACTGTGACACCATCACCACATCATCCTTTAGGTGCTAAAGGAGTAGGAGAGTCAGCTACTGTAGGATCCCCAGCGGCATTTGTGAATGCAGTAGTTGACGCCTTATGGGATTTAGGAGTTAAACATATTGACATGCCCATATGGCCGTGGAAAGTTTGGAAGGTTCTCAAGGAGAAAGGAGTAGCGTCTGATGAGTAATAATAGGAAGATATCAATTAATAAAACGTTTTTCTGTACTCTATTCAATTTATTTCTATAGGTGTTATAAATTATGCTTAACAGTGTAGATGAATTAATTAGATTGCTTGCCGAAAAGGACTATATAATTGATAGAAAGTCAGCTATAGCGGTATTCCTTGCTTTGAAGTTAGAAAAGCCTTTGCTTGTAGAAGGACCGCCAGGTTGTGGAAAAACGGAACTAGCTAAGGTTATAGCTAAAGTGCTGGACTTAGACTTAATAAGACTGCAATGTTATGAAGGTCTAGATTACACTCATGCCCTTTATGAGTGGAATTATCCAAAACAGTTATTAGAAATTAAAATGATGCAGCAAGTGGATGAGAATGAAGTTAAGAAAAGAATATATAGTGAGGAATTTCTAATTGAGAGACCATTATTGAAAGCTATAAAAAGTGATAAGAGAGTGGTTTTATTAATTGATGAAATTGATAGAGCTGATCCTGAATTCGAGGGATTTTTACTAGAATTTCTAGGGGAATTTCAAGTAACTATTCCAGAGTTGGGAACCATAAAAGCTAAAGATAAACCATTTGTGTTCATAACGTCTAATAAGACTAGAGACCTTTCAGACGCACTTAAAAGAAGATGCCTTTACCTATACTTGAATTATCCAGATGAGGAAAAGGAGTTAGAAATAGTAAGAAGAAAAGTTAGAGAAATAGACGTGGAGAAAGCTAGAAAGGTCATTAAAATAGTGAATAGTGTTAGACAAGATGAAGAAATATTACATAAACCCGGAATAGCTGAGACTATAGATCTAGTTAATGCGATAAACTTACTAGGTGCGGAATCCGAGGAGGATATAAAGAGTTTAGTGGTAAATGTTTTGCTTAAGGATGAGGATGATATAAGGCATTTTGAGGGAATTAAAAATGGAAGAAGAAAAGAAAATAATAAAGATAGCTAATATTATCAGACAATTAGGTAGGAATGTTGGAGTAGATGAGACTATAGACACGATAAATTCACTAAAATTAATAAAAGACAGAGATTTTGAGACCATTAAGGCAGTACTAAAGGCAACAATGATAAAAGATTTTGCAATAGATAAAGATAGACTAGATGAAAGACAAGAAATTGAAAATAAATATTCAGTTCTGGGTAAAGTAACTGATAGGCCATATTTAACCAATGAACTTTACATGTATAGTCCAGCTGAATCTAAAATTAAGACAATTTTATTCAATATAGAAAATAGTGACATGATAAAATGGAGTAAAATAGCAAAGAGGCTCAAGGAAATTACACTAAATTATGAGGGACATAGATTCAAAGTTAATGATAACGGGGAAATAGATGTAAGAATGACAATAAGGGATGAAATAAAATACTCATTAGAATCGCCATATCTTATTAAACATAGGAGGAAAATAAATAAATCATACATGGTATTATTATGCGATATATCAGGTTCAATGAAGGACTATATTAAGGAAATACTATTACTCTCGTTCTTTACTAGAAGAGTTACTAATAGAGCTGAAATATTCTACTTTAGTACTGATATGAGAAGAGTTACAAAATTTTTCCAAGTAAGCAGAATAGACGAGATTGATGTGAAAAAAATAATCTCCCTAGTATCTTATGGAAGTGGAACGAGAATAGGAGAAGCCTTATATAATCTAAGGAAAAACTATGGCGAATTACTATTCAGGAAATGTAGTGTTGTAATATTTAGCGATGGATGGGATTTAGGTGAATTAGAGTTATTAGAAAGAGAGTTGAAAATTATAAAACAAAGGTGTAACTCTATCATCTGGATTAACCCATTAATGGATAAACCTTCATTTACACCAGACATAAAGAGCATAAAAATTGCCCTAAAATACGTCCATATGTTAACTTCACCTAATACACTCCTTTTGAATAAAAATAGGAGAGAAAAAAGAAAAGTAACCTAATTCCTTATTTGCTTATTAATAATACGTACTTGCTTCCCTCTTGCGACTCTTGTACTATTTTCAAGCCCTTCTTCTTACTCCACAAAGTAATGTCCTTCTTAGTGGCCTCATCACCCAAAATGACCTTAACAGCCTCGCCATCCCTCAACTCATCAATAACACTGGACAACTCACCAATAGGCCCAGCACACGAAGAACTAGTCAAATCCAATTCCTTATATATCTTAAGACTACTCACTTTTTACTCACCAATTTACTTTTCGTATCGGGGTTAATAAAATCTTCATTATATTTAGTAAAAACTTAAATTATTAACATTTAAAAAGTAATATACAGTCATATAAAGTGCGTCCAATAATAGCATTGGCGTAGGTTGATACTAAATCACCTAGTAGCATTTATGTTGTAGACGAGATGGAATTAGTGTTTACTGGTTTAGGTATTTGAAAATGGGAAAGTAGTCTCCACTAGCTATGCCAGAGTGAACTGCCCTGCCCTAACGGACAAGGCTTCCTGCCTCATACCCCCACCTTGCCAGCGGTAGAGGGCAGAGCTCCACACTAAGGGTCGTTCCGACCCCGAACGAAACTCATTAACCATGACACTGTTACCGCCTTTGGGGCTACTGTCTGGAGCAGAGGCGTACCTCATTGACCCTCGCTTTAACCAAGGCGTCTCGGTGACGCTTACTCCATTGGTAACTATCATGTAAGAAATATATGATTAGATTAGTTAAAAAACTTTTATATAAGGGGGCTATCCATCCCCTTGAGGAAGGGGGCGGAAGATCCCTTAACCCCCGTTAAGATAAAGTGTTTAGATGTTACAATTTTGAGAAGAGAAAATGTTACATTAAATATTAGGAGGGTAAATTTTATAGTAAGAATTAAAAGGACCTAACTTTAAGTTAGTAAATCCTATTAATCTAGTATAGAATTTGTAGGAGAGGATATGTACTTATAGGCTAACTCTACATACTTATTTGGATTCATTATGTCGTCTGGATCAATTAACTTCTTTATCTGATACATTAAGTCTAATACCCTAATACCATTGTGTTTAACTATTTGCTCAGCCATTAACTTTGCCTTCTGCACACCAATACCATGCTCACCGCTAACAGAACCACCTAACTCTATTGCCATTCTAGCTATTTCTTCAAATGCCTTTTCCCTTACTTCTTTTTCCTCAATTATTATATTTGGATGAAGGTTACCATCACCTATATGTGATATTACGTAGAATTTAGTATTGTACTTCTCGCCTATTTCTCCAAGTCTTCTTATAGCCTCGGGCAATTTAGAAACTGGTACAACTATGTCTTCAGCGTAAAATACGTTTCCTGCCTCTGCTTTCACTGCAATCGCAGCTTGTGATCTTAATGAGTACAATTTCTGTGCCTCTTCACCTTCTGCAATTTTAATATCAACTGCCCTCCCCTCAAGAACTTTCAATACATCATTAACACTATCTTCCTCTATTGAAATTAATAGCATTCCTCCCTCCGTTTCCTTTAGGTTAGCGCTAAAGTGCTTATTCAACGCCTTGACTACATCAGCATCAACATATTCTGATAACTCTGGCAAGATCTTGTTCTTCCTTAAACCTAATATCACTTCCCCTGCAGATTCGAAATCTTTTAGCATTGCAGCTATCATAACCATCTTCCTCTTGGAAATTGGGATTATTCTTAACCAGATTTCCGTTATTATTCCTAAAGTTCCCTCACTTCCCACAAACAAATGGACTAAATCATATCCGGCCCTATTCTTCCTTAGTGGTTCTCCAACCTTAATTACTTCCCCATCTGGTAATACAACACGTAATGATAATACCCATTCTCTAAACGAGCCATGTCTTACTCCCCTCATCCCTCCTGAGGATTCAGCAACTGCCCCGCCGACTGAACATAGGAAGAAGCTTGCTGGATCTGGAGGTAACATAAAGCCCTTTTTCTCCAATTCCTCGAAAAGGTCTATTAATTTAATTCCCGGTTGGACTCTTACATACCAGTCAACATCGTTTATCTCTAAAATTTTATTCATTTTTGATAGGTCAACAAGTATACAGTTTTTATCACATGAGACTGCTCCAGTTAAACTCGTTCCTTGACCCCAGGGTATTATGGGTACTTTGTTTTTCTTAGCAAACTTAACAATTCTAATAACCTCATCCTCATCCTTAGGGAAAAACACGACTAATGGTCTTACTTTATCTCCAGAAAAATCCTCTCTCTCCTCTACCTTTTGCTCAATATCTCTCAATTCGGAGAAGTCCATAATAAATAATTAAACGTTAATTAATAAAAGGATTTTTATGGTAGATAGATCCCTTTATGGCTATATAGTGTTCAAATCAGCTCGATGAGTTTTGAAAGTATTTTATACTAAAGTTAAATTTTTCTCTTTATCCTTTCTAGTCTTATCAACTCATTTGCCTTGTTTTTGAAATCGGCTATTCTCGATTTAATAAGTCTTGCATTTAAAAACCCTAATGGAATATTAAATTCTACATCAATAATTATCTTACCTTTTTCTAACTGGACTCTTATTTTCCCACCCTTATCTGGACCATATCCGGCAACGTTAATCACATAAGTTATAGAGTTTAGGGATCTGAAGACTTTGCCATATATTACTATTGTAGCCTTACCAAGTAGTGCTGATAAAGGAACTTCTGCAGTAAAGTCGCCTTCTTTAATATCAACATTTGACGCCCCAAGCAGATTTGTAATTAAAAAATTGGGATCGGCTAATATTACAGAAAGTTTCTCATCGTATTCTTCGCCATAAATTTCTATTTTATCCTGCACAAGAGTATCTTATTTCTTTTCTATATAAACATTTCCCTTCTAATTCAGATACCTAACTACTCTTAACTAAAATGTAAAACCAAGAAAATAAATATTTTTGTATTACATAAAGGTATTTGGCTTTCCGCCTAATCTTTGAGATTCATTTAAATGTATATCCCTAGGGTCTGCTAGATTTAAGGCTATTTTATATGCTGTACTATTTTCACCAAACTTGTCCTTTACCATTTCTAAATCTATCCTCCTTACCTCTCTTTCATCAGCAATCCCGATAATATGTAAGTATTCGTGTAGTAGTATAACGTACAAATAATCGTATTCGTATCCCATTCTCTTAGCTCTCATATACTGTTCATAGTTGACGTATATTGTGTAATCGTTAGCCCTTACATATGCCAATACTTGAGGAGGGAGGTAGTTAACAAACTCCACAGTAACACTAGGAATTTCCCTTCCTAACTTTTTCCTTAGCTCTTCCTTAAGTTCTTCAGTTACAATATCTGTCATAATGCCGAACGAAGGCATCAATTTAATGTTCTTCTCGCATACTAATTTAAACTTTCTCATACGCGGTACAGAAGGGAAATTAGGGTCGAAATTACGAAAACGAAAAACAAATATAAATCCTCTACTAGTATGATTATTATGCTTGAAGAATGGATAAAACAACTTTCTATTGCATTAGATAAGTTTGTGCACGGAGAACAATTAACGGAAGATGAGAGAATAGCTGTAGCCTCGATCATTTACGCTACCATAAAATATCTCGATAACTTTGATAAGTGTAATGATGAACTTAAGGAAATTGAAGAAAAGTGCAAGAAAAAGCTTGAAGAAGTGCAAAAAGAACTTACCGATTTACATAAACAACTTGAAGAGAAAGAGGAGGAAGTCGATGAGAAGTTAAAAACTTTAGATAACTTAGTAAAGATAATTGAGTCTAATCCAAGATTATTACCTAAAAATTAACACGAGTAGGAAAACTATGAGACCGGTGCTGAATTTCACTAATATAAACTTGATCAAATAGTTATATTGGTTTATTAGCGATAGGATCATAAAAGTGCACGGCCAAGTGTTATCTACTAACTAGAGAATTTTAAGTAAAGTTTATATTAATTTCTAGATATTAAGCTTGCTTCTATGTGCCTCTGGGCGATTTACGTCTCCTTCACGATTTCAATTTGTTTCTGTAGAAGTATTTGTAATAATTGATTTCATATTTCAAAGACTAATAGGGGACTAGCGTGAGCGAACATTATACTAAAGGTACTAAGAGAAAGAACCATTACCATTATTTTCATATAAGATATTACAATTTACAGTTGACTTGAATAGCACGTGTTTTATAGATTTGTTAAATTTTCACAAATAGAAATCATATATCTGATATTAATCAATAGGAAAAATAATAGTGATTTGGTGTAAAAACATTAAACTGATAAACTAAGCAGCACCTACGGCTTTATAAAATAGGGAAAAAGTCCTTTCTCTTTCTGATCATATTAGAATATTATGATAACGACAGTATATAATTTTGAAAACCTCAGTTATATATCGCTAAAGGCTATAAATCTCTTTTTCCATTTATTGATCTATAATCGTACACCTTATTATGTAGAGGAAACTAATATCCAAGGATCTACGGGGGTTCTATCAAACTTCTTTTTAGTAACCTTTTCCACTGCTATGAAAACAGCTGGTAAAGCGCCGGTCGTGCCGGCCTCTCCTACACCTCTACTTCTGGACAAAAGCTGAGAGGGATACTCTATATACTCAGTTTTTACCTTTAAAGGAGCTTCCAAAGCTGTTGGAACTCCACAATCTGCAATTGAGGAACATAATGGGATTCCCCTCTCATCATATCTCATAGCTTCAATTATAACTTGTGATGCCCCTTGTAGGACACTTCCAATTATTTGTCCCTCTATCTCTTCCTTATTCATAGCTCTACCAACATCATCAACAGCGTAATACTCCAAAACTCTAATAAATCCAGTCTCCTTATCTACATCAATTACAGCTACGTGAGCTCCTGGGGCAAAGATATCATCAGCTTTATAGAACACTTCAGCCTCAACACCTTCATACTTAACTAGTTCACTCTCATTTAAAGAATTAGTATTCAACTTCTTGAGTAATTCAGTTGCAGCAGCTATCACGGCAGAACCTCCTATAGTGCCTGCCCTAGAACCGAAACTACCTATTCCCTCTTTAACTATCTCAGAACTACCAGTAGTTATCTCTATTTTATCTTCACTTATACCTAGTACTTCAGATGCCAGTCTCTTGAATGTGCTACCATAAGCTTGACCATGTGGACCTATTCCCAAGTAAAAATGTACTTTACCGTTTTCTATCTTAACTCTAGCACCTTCACCTGGCGAAGTTCTGACTATCTCGGCGAACGTAACTATTGAAACTCCCTTGTCCTTATAAACCTCCTTAGCCTTCCTATAATACTTCTCAGCCTCATTCAACACCTCATTATAACCAGCAGGATCAATCCTAACACCCAAAGGAGTAACATAACCATTATCACCAATCAAATTCCTCCTCCTAATCTCAACAGAATCCACACCCAACTCCTCAGCCAAATCCTCAACCAAAGTCTCATGAATTAAAGCAGCCTCTGGTCTACCAGCACCCCTATAAAATCCCATTGGAGGAGTGTTAGTAAATACTCCCATTGCTCTTATCGATGCGAATTTCATCTTATAGGGACCATTAGATAGTCTCGCAATAAATAAAGGAGCAATGAAGCCTATTCCGTAATCGAAAGCACCTATATTTGCTATTATAGTGCCTTCTATTCCTAAAATCTCACCGTCCTTGGTAGCATAAAGTCTCATATCTGATACCTCCCCTCTACCTAAGGATTGAGTATTGACTAGCATTTCACTTCTAGTTTCTATCCATTTAACTGGCCTACCAAGCTTCAAGGAAGCTATCGCTGCTAGGACATATTCTGGGTATCCCCCACTCTTATTCCCAAATCCTCCTCCTACGTTAGGCGCGGAATAAACTCTTATCTTTTCTGGAGAAATACCTAAAATTTCCCTTAGATCATTCTTTACTCCAAACGGTGCTTGTGTGGAAACGTAAACGTTTAGTATATCATTATCCCACCAACAGATGAAACCTTTTGGTTCCATTGGATTTGAAACTACCCTTTGTTGCTTAAGTTTCCTACTTACAACAACCTCAGCCTTATTTTTTAATGATAAGTTTCCCCCTTCTAAAAGTTGATCTATGGAGATGTTACTTTTTAAACCTGGATGAATGGGATCCGCATTTAAGGATTCCTCAGGATCAACTACTGGCTTTAATTCGTCATAATCAATTAAAACTTCCTCTGCAACGTCCTCAGTCCTGTACCTATCTTCAACCACAAATGCTAAAATTGGTTGACCTACGAAGTTGACCCTACCATCAGCCAATACTGGCATTTTAGCAACTTGTGCAGTTTTAGCTAGGTCTGGAAATAGCCTCACTGGCATGTATAATTTCACATCTTCCCATGTTAACGATAAGAGTGCGCTTTCCGGTTTGGATATACTCTTTATTATACCCCTAGCTATTGGAGATCTAATTATGTGAAGGTAAACTACATTCTTCGGATTAATATCATCTATATAACTACCTTTGCCAGTTATAAGAGGTAAATGCTCTTGTATCATGAAAGTTATTACGTAAACTAACTAATTAAATCTTTCCGCGTATTTCATACTATCATAATATCATATTTTAATCAGAATATAAAAATTATCTGACTAAACGCTGTTAAATATCTTTATTATATTTCTTTTTGGGACAACTTTTTTTCCTATGAATTGGAATATTATAATTGTGACAAAATGACTCTTATTGAATTAGCTTTAAGAGGAAGAGGTGGGCAAGGGATAGTTACCGCTGGAGAACTTATGACGAAGGCGATGGTTTTAGAGGACAAATACGCCCAATCTATTCCCTTTTTCGGCGGAGAAAGGAGGGGAGCACCAGTTGTTTCATTTGTGAGACTATCAGATAAGCCAATACTCTTACATAGAGAGGTTTACAATCCAGATGGTGTAGCAATATTTGATGTATCAATGATCCAACTAATTAACGTTACGGAGGGTCTTAAGGAAAACGGGTTCTTGCTATTGAACACAAATACACCTAAAAGAATTTGGAAGAATGAGTATGTAGTTGACGCTACCAATATTGCTAAAGAATTAGGACTAATAGTAGCTGGATGGGCTATTGTTAATACAGCAATGATAGGGGCTTTAGCAAGAATCTTGGGCCAACCTTCCTTACACTCATTGGAAGAGGCTGTAAAGGAGGAATTTCCCGGAAAAATCGGTGAACTGAATGCAGAGGCAGTTGAAATAGGATATAAGGAGGTGAAAAGGGTTGATTAAAGTTCCAATAGGAGTTCCAGTTGCAAGGCCAAAGATAGGTTCAGCTGGAAAAACCGGATTATGGAGAGTAGAGAAACCAGTGATTAGTTACGATAAATGTACTAAATGCAGACTTTGCGTACTTTATTGTCTGGAAAATACCATTGATCTCCTAGAGAACCTATATCCTCAAATTGATTATGATTACTGCAAAGGTTGTGGCGTTTGTGCACAAGTTTGCCCACCTAAGGCTATAGATATGGTTAGGGAGGTGAAATAAATAATGCAAGTTTTAAAGAGGAAAGTTCTAGCTTTAGTCGGTAATCACGCAGTTGCTTATGCTGTTAAGCAAGCTAAACCCAAAGTTTTAGCAGTATTCCCAATAACTCCTCAAACTACAATGTTGGAGAAACTTTCTGAGTATATTTCTTCGGAGGAATTAAAGGCTGAGTTAATAAAGGTTGAAAGCGAACATTCAGCATTAGCTTCAATTTATGGTGCAGCATTAGCTGGTGCTAGAGTTTTCACTGCTACTTCTTCTCAAGGACTTCTATACATGACTGAAATGATATATTGGGCCGGAGGTCAAAGAGTTCCTATTGTTGCTGCAGTTGCAACTAGAGCTATAGCTGAGCCATGGAGTATTTGGGATGATCATCAAGATTTCGTAAGTAAAAGAGACGCCATATGGATTCAAATAATGGCAGAAAACGTGCAAGAAGCTTACGATATGACAATACAAGCTTTTAGAATTTCAGAAGATGAGAGGGTAATCTTACCAGTCATGATGGGATTTGACGGCTTCATATTAACTCATACAATGGAAAGAATTGAGGTATTGGAGGATAATGAGGTAGATAATTTTTTACCGCCTAGGCAATTTAATCTAATTGACTTTTCCGACCCTATTGCTATTGGACCAATTGCTACTCCAGAGGAATATATCAAGTATAGATACGAGGCTATGAAAGCCATGGAGAGAGCAAAAGGAGTTATTGAAGAAATAATGGGTGAGTACGAAAGAATAAGTGGTAGGAAGCAGCATGGTTTAGTTGAGTGTTATAAATGTGAAGATGCTAAATACGTTTTCGTTACCATGGGTGCTTGGAGTGGTGACGGTAAAGCTGCGGTTGATAGATTAAGGGATAGTGGAGTTAAGACTGGGTTGCTTAAAATCAGAGTGTTTAGACCATTTCCAAAGGAGAAAGTTGAGGAGTATTTAAGGTCAATGAAAGGTGTAGTGGTTTTCGATAGAGCTTACTCATATGGTTATGGTGGCATCTTAGTGAATGAGATAAAGGCTGCACTTTATGGGTATAGAGTACCAGTTTATAGTGTAGTAGCGGGTATTGGTGGGAAGGACGTCAGACCACGTCATTTCCAAAAGGTAATTGAAGACCTAATTAACGATAATTTAGAAGAAGAGAGGTGGCTGTTTTGAGTAGTCAAGTAACACCGAAGAGAATGCCTAAATTCTACAGAGGAAATGCTGCTTGTCCAGGCTGTCCAATACCTAAAGAGTTAGACGTAGCCCTAGAAGTTTTAGGGAATAAGACAGTGCTAGTAGTTCCAGCTTCATGTACTACGATAATAATGGGAGATACTAATGGGATGCCTTCAACTGTACCAGTAGTTCACAGTGCCTTTGGAGCAGCTGCTGCAATAGGTTCTGGGATTGTTAGATCCCTAAGAATGAGGGGAGATAATGACGCAATAGTGGCTGTTTGGGCTGGTGATGGTTCTACTGGTGATATAGGATTTGCCGCAGTTAGTGGTGCTGCTGAGAGAAATGAGGATATCCTTTACATATGCTATGATAACGAAGCTTATATGAATACTGGAATTCAGCGTTCAGGCTTAACTCCTAAGGGGGCTTGGACTACTACAACTCCTGAAGGTAAGAGAGAGGTTAAAAAGCCTTTACCATTCATCATTGCAGAACATAAAGTACCATATGTTGCCACTGCGTCAATTGCTTACATATATGATTATGAAGCTAAGATGAGGAAAGCTAAACAGATTCGAGGATTTAGATATATACACTTATTGTCCCCATGTCCACCTGGTTGGCGTTTCGATTCTAAATTAACTATCGATATTGCAAAACTTGCAGTTGAGACTGGAGTTTGGCCACTCTTTGAAATAGAAAATGGTGAATTTAAACTAACTAGTGTGAGTAAGACGTTAGTTGAGAAGAAGAATAGGAAACCAGTAGCGGAGTATTTAAAATTACAAGGAAGATTTAAACAGCTCACTGAAGAACAAATAAAGGGCATACAAGAGGAGATTGACGAGATGTGGGAGGAAATTAAAAGACTAATTAAGAAGTAATTTTCCTTGTCTTTTTTTAACACTTATTGAAATCTATTTCCTTTAACATCAGATCAACAAT
The DNA here is from genome assembly GCF_900079115.1 of Saccharolobus solfataricus. NCBI lineage: Archaea > Thermoproteati > Thermoproteota > Thermoprotei > Sulfolobales > Sulfolobaceae > Saccharolobus > Saccharolobus solfataricus. The sequence goes on along the minus strand of NZ_LT549890.1, from coordinate 1,064,096 downwards.
CTTATACTCATCATCGACTTTTGAAACGAAGTTAAAGTTAACTAAATTTTGTAACGCGTTACTGAAAACTTTATCATCTACTTTGCCCATTCTGATCTCGACACCATTTTTAATATCTTTCCACTTACTAGCTAGTTTAAGCACGTTCATTATATTACAGTATAACTGTTTATTTTCCTTATTTGAAAGGAAATGATTAAATTCCTCCAGCATTATTTTCTTGCCCTCTCCAATAGTCTCACGTAATGCAATTTCAAAATCTAATTTTCTCACAGCGTAGAAATTACCGAAGAGCGTCAACCATCCAACAATACCATTAGCACTTTACGGTTTTCTCCTCCTCTTGAACAGTTTTTTGATCCCACCCGCCTCACGGTAAATACTTTTTATCAATCTGGCCAACCTTTTGGCCCCGAGCATCAGACCCGTGGAGTACTTGAAGTATTGAACAACGAGGAGGGAGAGAGCCTTCAAGGCCACGAAGCCTGAGTTCCTAACCCAGGTCAAGAAGGACCCACCCTCGAGTCCCAAGGCCTTGAGCTCCCTGATCAAGACCTCTATGTCCCAACGGTTCTCCCAGGTCGTTATGATATCTTCAGCCGTGTCGTTAAGGTCGGTGGAGAAGAAATACCTCCTCCCGTAACCCTTATAATCATCTATAACAAGTAACTTTATGGGAGTACCCAAGTACTCTACCAGGTACTCCCCTTGGGGGAACTCGCTAACGGGCACGGATCTGCCACCCTCGACGACTCGCGCGCTGGACTTGAGTTCCCCCACAGTATTCCATTGGAGAGTCCTCGAGTTCACGTACCATGAGTCGAAGACCCTAGCTTTTACATTCAAACTTGAGAGGGAGCTTCCGGTATAAAAACCTTTCCGTGAAAATTGCTTTGTGGATTGCTTCAGAATTGTACAAAAAGTTTATAAATTATTCGTTTAAGTATTACCTATGGGAAAGAGTAAGTACAAGAGGGACTGGAGCAAGTACGACGAGAACGTCATTACTAGATATAAGTTGATGTTCCCCTTCTACGTATTCGAACATTGGTGGGACTTATTAGCAGAGGAGAACAGGAACGCTAGGACAAAGTATAAAGCTCCGAAGGAGTTCGACGAATTCCTAGCCTTCCTCCACATCTTCCTACCTTACAGAGCAATAGAAGGAGTATTAAGAGCCTTAGAACAATTGAAGATCATCCCCACAAGCCTCGATTACTCAACAATATGGAAGAGAGTGAGGAACATGAAAATAACCTTCCCCGAGGCAAGTGACGAACTTGAAGTAATTGCAGACGCTACAGGCATTAGCACAAACACGGGAGGACAATACATTGTTGCCAAGTGGGGTAAGACTAGGGATTCAAAATTCCTCAAGATCGAGATAGTAATGGACAATAACGAATTCAACGTGATAAACGCTGAGGTCACTAGCAACGAGGTTGAAAGCGCTGTAAAAACAGTTAAGGATCTTCAAGATAAGGGAAAGAAGGTCAAGAAGTTTTATGGAGATAAGACATATGACGCCAATGAGGTTTACAAGACCGGAGTTGAGGTTGTAGTTCCTCCCAAGAAGAACGCTTCTACTAAAAGGGGCCATCTTGCTAGACGTAAGGCTGTGCGGGAGTTTAGGAAGTTGGGTTATGATCGTTGGAGGGAGGAGAAGGGTTATGGCGTTAGGTGGAGGGTCGAGTCCTTGTTCTCTGCGGTGAAGCGTACTTTTGGGGAATCGGTTAGGGCAACAAGTTTTGCTGGACAAGTAGTTGAGGCTAAGCTCAAGTTCTGGGCTTACGCGTGGATGGTTCACTTGGCGAATTCTGTAGTCGGTAGGGCTCCGGGCATTAGGGTGTAAGCTTGAGAGGAACGTTGAAATAAATATTAATTACTGAAAAATTAGTGTTATACAATATCGTTTTAATGAGACAAATTGAACAAATCAACAAAGTACGTTAGTGCTTTCAGAAAGTTTATAGCTTTAGGCAGAGGATATACCACTAGATCATAGTCTAAGAACTTTTCCAAAATACTAGTGAAAATCGAGCATAGTACACACTACTTATTCAAGTGATGTCACCTGCTTTACTCGCTAGCATCAAAGGGCTTATTATAATACAGCACAGCCCAAGTAATAACAGCAAGCTTCCTGGCACAAGCAATAATCAACTTCTTACCCTTCAAATTCTCCTTGTGCTCCTCATAAAAACGCTTGATAATAGGATTAACCTTGATAGCAGTTAAAGCTGCAAGATAGAAAGCCCTCCTCAAAACAGCATCACCCCTCCTAGATATGCCTCTCGATACAACACTCTTCCCACTGGATTCAACAAGAGGATCGAGACCACAATAAGCGACAAACCTCTTCTTGTTACCAAAACGCTTAACATCACCAACTCTTGCTAAAATTATACAACCCAGCGTTCTGCCAATACCCGGAATCGTTAGTGTTTCCGAAAAGTTTATAGATTAGTATTACCAGATTGAACTATGCAAGATTTGGTTCAAGCTTATAAGGAAGAGAAGAACGCGAGAATTAAGGAGAGGATTCTTGCAGTGAAGCTGCACGTAGTTGATGGTAAATCGGAGAAAGAAGTTTCGAAAATGCTTAACAAGGGCTATTCCACGATAAAATTGTGGATTGGCAAGTACAAGAAAGAAGGTCTTGATGGACTAAAGGACAAGCCCAGATCAGGAAGACCCAGAAAAGTAGAAGAGGAAAAGATAAAACAAATTCTGGAAGATAAGCCCCAAAAATACGGAATACAACAAGAATATTGGACAATGAAAACACTCAAGATAGCACTACAAGAACAAGGAATAGAATACAAGAAATCCAGACTATACGAACTAGTCCACGAACTAGGATACAACCTAGTAAAACCCAGACCCACCAACATCCAAGCAGAAAAGGACAAGTGGGAAGATTTTAAAAAAAAAATAAAGAAATTGGAAAGAAAGGCACTGTTCTTTCTAGACGAGTGTAGGACAGTAATTAGCACGTCAATTAAGAAGGTTCTAGCTAAGGTTGGCAGTAAGCCCGTAATGCGCGTCAATATAGGTTTTTCCTCAATCTATGTTATTCTAGCTATAAACGCTTGGACCGGCGAAGTAGTGGTTTCTCTTGCTAAAAGGCCTAACTCTGAATCCGTTAAGTATTTCTTGAGGTACTTTAAGAGGCGTGTGGGTAGTGGTAGGGTTTACATGGTCATGGATAATTACTCTCCTCACAAGACTAAGGGTACGCTTGAGGTTTGTCGCAGGAAGGGTATTCATCCCGTGTTTACTCCTCCTTACTCGCCTGAGCTTAATATGGCTGAGGCGGTCTTCAAGTCCCTCAAGAACTACATGAGCAATAAAATATTCTATACGATAGAAGACGTTAAAAACTGTATTAAACAGTTCTTTGAAGAAAATAAGTATAGATTTAATCTTAATGCAATAACATACCTAGGATTAGATAAAATTGAAGTCTAAGAACTTTCCGGAAATACTAGTGAAGATCAAACTATCCTTAGGAACAAGATCCTCAAGCTCTTCCTCAATCTCCCTCTTCCTAACCTTAAGCCTCTCCAACTCGTCCAAGAGGAACCTAACCTCAGATAATACTATATTATCCTCCCCCCTCAATACCTCATTCAAGTTCTTCTTGGACAAACTGTCCTTATAGCCTAGAAGTATTAAATCCCTCCTTAGCCTATTCTTAACCCTAACAATGCTCCTTGTAATAAAATCCCATTGGCTTGTTGACTCCTTAGCCTCACTCGTTGTAAACTCACTGCCCATACTTATAACTAGTTCAGCGAGCTTTTTAGCGTCATTCTTATCACTCTTCTTACCCCTAATGTCCTTGAACTTCTTGAGTACGAGGGGATTAATAATCCTCACGTCGTACTCCTTACCCAAGTACTTAGCCAAGTTGATGTGGTAAATTCCAGTACTTTCTATAGCAACTTTGCAACCCTTTGGCAAGACTTGCTTTACTCCTTCAAAACCTTGCTTATTATTTTGAAATTCATAGTATTTACCTTGGAAGTACACTACTAATTTATCTTTTGAAACATCTATTCCGGCGACTGGGGCCTCCATGTATACTCACCCTTATGTTTTATTCGGGCTTCAAGCCCAACTTCCGGTCCGAATTGGAGGAGGCCAAGCTCCCTCTCGAGCTCTAAGCCCAAGGAGAGCAACGGCCTCAACCCCAGTCAGATCTGTAATACGCAGATCTGACTAATATGTTTTATATAAGGAGAGAAACTCCAAGAGGGCATCTATCTTGGTCTTGAACTTCACCTCCTCACCCCTACGCTTGAGCTCCTCTTCCACCTTTCGGGGTATGTAGGCAATTATGTGGATCACTAGTATTTTGGAAAAGTTCTTAGACTATGATCTAGTGATATATCCTTTGCCTAAAGCTATAAACTTTCTGAAAGCACTAACGTAGATCTGGTTGTTCACCAGATCCTTGACGCCAATCACAAGGAGTTGGATCGCGGGTTCGAACCTCTTGTGCGCCCTACAGTAGAAGATCTGCGCCCCGTTTCTGGAGACCGGCATGGCCCTAGCGTAGAGCTTGTGGTCGTGGGTGTCGTCCACTATGAGAAGGACAGGATGATCCCCGACTAACTTCTTCACGACCTCGATTAGTTTGGCTTGAGCTGCCTTGTCCAAGTTATTCAGCACGGTCTCGTAGTCCATCTCGGCCTCCTGAGCTATCTCGGTAGCATTTCTTCCCACAACCGCCCCCAGGACGAGCCTCTTGGCAACGTCCTTCCTCGTTCCAGTCATGGATAGTATGACCTCGTTAACTGCCTTTTCCAATGCCTTATAGTACTCCTCCCTCGTCAATTCTTTGGTCATACCAAAATTAAAGGTTCTAATTTTAAAAAGTTTTTATGGGCCTCTTGAACTGCCAGGATTTTCCGATAAATGCTATACCATCTAATTTTTCAATAACCTCGTCATGCCTATTGAATTTAATCCCTAGCTCTTGCATTCCTTTCTCTAAAAAGTAAATTGACTTTTCCCTATCAAATGGCTTTAGTGTTTACCCGTGGCGTAACTTCTGCTTACTTTTAACCACTTCTAATTCCGCCACGGGCACCCCTCTTGAGGGCTCATACACACTCACCCTCAACTCATTGGGGCTAGTCGAGGGAAACACCACTACCCTCCCATCCGTATTTGTCGCCCCAATACCTCGTGAGCATAGCCCGTCATCAGTATGGAGTTCATCAATTTATAATGTAGAGGAAATAATATATAAACATAATCATAATAAAGATCATATTGTGAAATGATTAAAAGTATTTAAAAGTTATGCAAATGTGTTACAGTCTAATCTCAGTAGGTGGTCTTCCATGTAGCGGAGAGTCTGACGGAGGTGATAATAAAGCTTTAACAAGACCCACATAAGAACCGGAAAATATCATGTGAACTTTGGGATTAGTTGCGTAAACGTTTCCCAAGATGTCCAAAAACTGCTTAGACGCAAAGGACAACTCTTGTACCTCATCGAATGCGATTACTATCTCATCTGACGAGTTTAGGAGTTCTATTAAACTATTTACTACCCTTCTTTTGCTACCTCCTCTTATTTCAATTCCCGCTGAAGTTATTAGAAAGTTAATATTAACTTTAAACCTCCATGAGATTTTCTCCTTATTAATTTCTGAAACTAAAATAGTAAGAAGCGAATTTAAACTTCTTACTCCTCTTAAATTGATATAAATACCGGCTATTTGCTCCCTTTTCTTTATCTCGTTTATAACAACTTTCATTAATGAAGTTTTTCCAATCTCTCTTTGACCGCCAATTATTATCCAGTTTTTAGAAAGAATCTGCGAAATACAATGCTCAACCTCCTTCTCTCTACCTACAAGTTCCTCAATGGTTTCCTTTGGATGAAGATCAAATATCAACTGTACCTACACCAGTAACTGGTGATACTACAGTTAAATATCTTCATGAAGACTAAAGTTTTTAACATTTTACTCGAACACGCTTTATTGATTTGCTGAATTTCCACAAATATTCAAGAGACATTGCAAACCTAAATTGTACACTTGAGATTATTGAAAGGAAGATAATAATAGTTCAGTGTGAAAAAATGTCCAACAGATCAATAAAACAGTCTGAACTTCCTCCACCCTCTAATAGCTCTCCGTCTACCTTATTGCTTCCTAACGTTAGCTTTTACTTAACTATTTCCCTCCTTATTTATTTAAATCTTTGCAAGAGCCCCTTGAATAATATTGTTGCTATCAAGAAATTCTTCTGATTTTGATAAGAAGAAACGGTTCGCTTTAATAATAATATGATAACTTAACTAGTGAATCAGTTTCTTATCATTAATAGTGCAGGACCTTTCATTTAACTCTAACGTAGAAATTGTTATAACTGCGCATACGGAAAGAACTATTAAATTTTTAAAACAACTGTACAATTATATGACTATGCTATAAAAATGTTTAAATATTCTGAAACGGTATTATAGATATGATAACTTTAATCTTGGTGAGGCATGGGGACGCTGAACCACAAGTTGATGGTAAAGAGGATAAGGACAGAAAACTAGTAAAAAAAGGAGTGAAACAGATGAGAAGAGTGGCTAATTTCTTGGAGGAATTAGGATTTAACGTAGATAGAATAGTTTCCAGTCCGTACTTGAGAGCCTATCAATCTGCCGAAGTTATATTAGAGGAACTCTTCGATGACAATAGTGAGAAAAAAGTTGAAACTTTCGATGATTTGACTCCAGATAAGGAACCTTCTCTATTTTTGGAAAAACTTAAGGATTTCGTTGATAACTCAACAATTCTCGTAGTTGGTCATGAACCATATTTATCCAGTTTCGTAAAGACGATAAGTGGAGCTAACGTTGAGATTAAGAAAGGTGGGGTTGCAGTTTTAGATTATGATCTGAAGGAAGGAAGAGGGACCCTGAAAATCCTACTCAGCCAGAAAGTTCTTAAGCTGATTTAGATGATATCGGCAGTTATAGATTGTGGCTATAATTCGTTTCGAATGGTAGTTTACCAAGTTTTTCGTAACGGAACGTTCAGAGCGCTTGGTTCTTCTAAATCATTCGTTAGAATAGGAGAAGGATTAAAGGAAGGAGATACTATTCCAGAGGAAAAAGTCGAAAAAGCAGAAAGGACTTTTACTATTTTTAAAAGAATATTAAATGGCATAAACGTAGATGAAGTCAAAATAGTTGCTACTAGCGCATTTCGATATGCGTCTAACGGTAACGAGGTTAGGCTAAGGCTAAGCAAAATAATAGAAAATGAAGTTAGAGTAATTTCCGGAGAGGAAGAAGGGAGTTATGCCGCTTTGGGTATGTTAAACACGCTCCCAATTCCTGACGGAATATTTTTCGAATTAGGTGGGGGATCATTGGAAATAGCCGAAGTTACCTCGGGTAATATAATTAGAGTGCATCAATTGCCAATTGGAGCATTGAAATTAGTTAGCCTTCCAGAAAGGGAAATTAGAAAAAAAGTATCCGATGAGCTCTCAACTATAAATATTAAGAAAGCTAATATCATGGTTGGCTCAGGAGGGAACGTTAGGGCACTAGCTAAGCTCGATCTCAAGCTATCTTCTTTTCCGACAAAGTCAGTACACGGTTATTTACTATCTTCGAAACAAATTAGTAAATATGCCTCCCTTTTACCTTCACTAGATGATGAGAGTAGGAAATCCCTCCCTGGGATAAGTAAGGAAAGGGCTTTAACTATACATTCAGCTTCAGTAATTGTTGATGAACTTATAAAATATCTCAATGGGAGCGACATGATTGTCTCCCTTTTCGGTATGAGAGAGGGAGTATTAACTGAAGGTAAGAAATTGGATAAGATGAATTGGTTGGAAGAAATATCATATTCTAATGCAATTGATCCTCCTTTCGGAATTTTTAAAGAGGTAATGAGCGAGGTTGATAGTAAGTACTCCTTCTATGTCGCTTCCTCTGCTCTCTTATCGTTAATCTTTAAAATGGTAGGGTATTTCAACCCATTTAGGGCTTGCTATAGATTTATCAAGGAATCAGTTTTACCTGGTTTTACTCTAGATGAGGTATTGTTAATTGGTTTGATTTGTGAGGCTGCTAGTGGGAAAGTTAAGAAAAAACATGTGAAACTTTTAAAGGACGATATTACAAAAAAAGAGTTATTAAGTTTCGGAAATATAGTAAAGAATAGTATAGACAAGTACGTTGTCGGTGTAAGAGTATGAGAGGCTTATTAATAGCTTTTGAAGGTATTGATGGTTCTGGAAAGTCCAGTCAAGCTGTATTACTAAAAGATTGGATTGAAATGAGAAGAGACGTTTACCTAACTGAATGGAACTCATCTGAATGGATCCACGATATAATAAAGGAGGCAAAAAAGAAGAATATGCTTACATCAATAACCTTTAGTCTTATTCACGCCACTGATTTCTCAGACAGATATGAAAGATATATTTTACCAATGCTCAAGAGCGGATTCGTTGTAATATGCGATCGATACGTATATACTGCTTACGCCAGAGATGTTGTTAGGAACGTGGACTTTGATTGGGTGAAGAGACTATACTCCTTCGCAATAAAGCCTAACTTTACCTTTTACATAAGGGTTACTCCAGAAATTGCTTTGGAGAGAATTAGGAAAGCTAAGAGAAAAATAAAACCACAAGAGGCTGGAATTGATATACTGGGTGAGATACCTTTAGAAGAGGGCTTCTTAAAATATCAGAGTAGAATTGTAGAGATTTACGATAAAATAGCTAAAGAGGAAAGCAACTTCATAACAATAGACGGAAATAGACCATTAAAGGACGTTCAGATTGATATAAGAAAAATTTTAGGTGAATATATTGATAATAGCCTTTGAGGGAATTGAAGGTTCTGGGAAAACATCTCATCTAGAGGCTACTAAAAAGTATTTGGAGAAAGAAGGATATGGAGTAGTTACATTTGGGTTACAGATGTCTAAATTAATAGGAGATAGAATAGCACAAGTCAAGAGGAATATAATATTTGAAAGGAGAACATTGTTTTTAGCTTATGTCACAGACTTGGCTGACCAAATTGAGAATTATGTTAAACCATCAATAGATTCTGGATTTATAGCCTTAGCTGATGGTTACACATTAACATTAACTTCTTGGGGATTAACCAGAGGTTTAGAGAAGGAATGGATAGATGACGTCCTCTCAATGCTTCCTAAACCTTCAATCTCTTTACCACTGATATCAACACCAGATGAAATAGTAAGAAGGATAATAAAGAAAAGGGGTTATCTGGATCCATTAGAAACCGGAATAGATATATGCATCAAGGAGGACACATTTGAGGCCTACATAGATTATATTAATAGGTTTCAAGAAGCTTTAATGTCAATTTCCTCTAGAGAAAACATAATATACACTGACAAGGAATTTGATGAGGTACAGAAGGAGATAGTGAGAAGAATTGACAATATCACAAGTTAAGGATTACCTTAACCTACAGCTCAAAAAGGCTATCCAAATAAACGGTATTGGCGTTGAGGAAATTCACGATATGAGAGTGGCTGTGAGAAAGTATTTCGATGTGCTATACGCTATCCATCCAGTATATGAAAACGTGGAATGCCTATTCTTAGCAAAAGAGGCAATTAAAAGATTAGGAAAGGTCAGAGATATGGATATTTGTGAAATAGCTAATGGAGAGAGAACTAAGCTGGCTATTAGGGCGCTAAAGGATGTTAGAGAACTTCAAGTTTGTTTCGTAAATGATAAGATATACGGGGTCAGACTTACTATATATAATAGAATTCTCTCCTCTTTGCATCAAATACAAGATATTACAGACTTCCACGAATTAAGGAAGAACATAAGGGTGACTAGAAACTTAGTTGAGGCTCTAGGTTATGACAACACTGAAATTAAGGCTCTAGCTAAGAAAATGGGAGATATAAGAGATGAAATACTAAAGATGAGATGTAGAGGACTAACTCCTCCAGATATAAATATAATTCAATATAAGGAAGAGGCTAAGAGGGTAATACTAAAGATAATAGCGTCTCAGGAAGAGTTTCATCATTTCAAAATCGAAGATAGGTATTAATAATAGAAAAGAAACATACCTAATCTTGATGATAAAAGTCATTGATGCTCATGTTCACTATCACATATATGCTAGAAAGATCCCAGAACATTGTAAGGAATTCCTAGAAAATGTTGAAGGAACAAGGATGACTTTAAAGAACGATAATGTAGAAATTGAAAAAATCCTCCTTGTTCCCTCACATCCATGTCATAGTGAAGATTGTTACGATGGATTTTACATTGATTACGAGGAAAGGAAGAGAAACCCAGACCTTTATATGCAGTGGGGAGAGGTAAACCCACTAAAATGCGATGTTAAAAGAGAGTTAGAAAGACAATATTCATTAGGCATCATAGGAATTAAGTTACACCCTGTACATCACACATTCAAACCTAATGCCTATAGGGAAGAGGAAGGAGGATTAAAGCAACTACTTTACATTTATGAATTTGCTGAAGATCACGGTTTACCAATCCTAATTCACACTGGAACCAGTATAGGAGTGGGGAGTAGAAACAAATACGCTGATCCAATTTACGCTGATGATATTGCAAAGGATTTTCCTAAGCTTAGGATAATCTTGGCACATGCAGGGAGGCCATTATGGTATAATACGGCATTCCACATGGCACGTTTTACACAAAATATTTTCTTGGAAATCTCATCTATACCCCCTAAGAATATATTGAAAGTCCTACCTAGAATACATGAGATATCCGATAAAGTAATTTACGGAAGTGATTTCCCAGCATTCAAGGGGCAAGATCTAGCAGAGTACGCTTACCAAGTATACAACGTTTTAAAAAACGAGAAGATAATGAGAGATAATGCTAAAAGAATATTAAAAATTAGTTGATATACCTTTCTTCCGTTTGCAATATATCTTCATTTCATGCGCAGTCATGATGAAGTTAACCCTCAATTACAAGGTTATGAAACTCGTACAAGCCCAACGACACGGACCAGCATTTCTACTTTTTCTCCTCTTCCAACCCTTATGGTGTCTCCCAGCAGACTGCAACCGAAAAGTAAAAAATAAGGAAAATTTTTCCGATTCTCTTGTAATCTCCTAACTCTTCCTTCCGTAAATATTCTATTCCATTTTCTTTCAAAGTTCTATTGAAGTTCATCGTACTAAAGTAGGATATCTAAAACTTTTAGACCAACTCATTACATTTATTAATATCTCTACATTATACTTCTTCAATATTTCTAGGAAAATCCTCTAGACTTCTATTCGAGTGATCTTATAGTTAATTGCATTATTCAATACCCAAATCAGTCATAATCTTCATTGCAGCATTTCTACCCGGTACTCCAGTAACTTGTCCTCCTGGGTAAGTCCCTGAGCCTGTTATATAGAGGTTCTTAATTGGAGTAGCGTATCCCCAACCTTTAACCGGTCTGCCATCGAATAAGTATTCTGTGTACATTGGCATATGATTCATATCGCCGTAGGGGGCATTATATTCTCTCTCGAGCTTATATGCATCTAGTCTATCAATATATATCACCTTCTTTTCCAAATCTGGGAAGAACTCTTTAGCCTCTTCATAACTACCCATTATTGTCATCACATGACCTCCTAGGCTATTATCAACAGCAGAAGGAATAGTAACTTCGCCTATAGGTAACGTAAATAACGTATCTAAATGGCTTCTCATATAATCTGGTAGATTTGGTAATTCCCTTAGCACTAAAGTATCCCTCTTCCATCTTGGTCTAAACTCTGGATGGTGAACTTTAAGCAGTCCGTTGGTTAATTTGTTCAGTAGAACCGGGCTTGCTGCATTGATCACTATTTTACTCTCAACAATTTTATCATTGTCAGTTCTCACACCAGTAGCCACATTATCTTTGATAACTATCTCACTTATCTTTGTATTGAATAGGAAATCTACGCCTAATTGTCTAGCTCTACTCATTAACATTTCTCCTACTTTTCCCATTCCTCCTTTCACTATCTTCCAATCTAGACTAAAATAATATGCTACAACGTACGCTGGCAAATCATACATAAATCCATATGAGAAATAGGGCTGGAATTCCTCATCTAAGTATTCATTTAGAAACTTTCTGGATGGTTGAGTAAATATTTCAAGTTCAGTTCCTTCTACTGCTTTCTTGAAATCCTCAAATGACGGTGGTTTGATAACGTATTGCATCTCTTGTTCAATCTTCTCCTTAATCTTGAACAGTAGCTCCTCCATTTTAGGGTATTTGTATTGACCTAGGCGCTTAAGTTCCTCGAGTCTCTTCTCTTTATTTCTCCATATATTCACAACCTTTCCCTCTTCCGTGACAAAAACATCTGCAATATCTGAGTCAATCGTGGGAAAAACTATCCCTAATTCCTCTTGGATTCTTTTAGGAAATAGTCCTAATACATAAGATGCTCTACTGTATTTAACCCCCTTATATTCTGCAGTGTCAGCCATTCCTCCGGGTCTATCCCTGGCCTCGATAACTAATACCTTAAGGCCTTTCTGAGCTAAATATATTGAGGAAACTAAACCATTATGGCCAGCACCAATAATTATTACATCATATCTCATAGCACACTTATATTGTTGAGCAACAAATTAAAGTTGCATCATGAAGCAGTTTTCTTAGACACCTTAGATGAAAAGCTTTCGATCATTTACTTCCTTGACTTTTAAGTTCGCCTCTCAAATTCCTAAACATTCATGCGATATATTCTTTGTATTTTAGGACTGAGTTTAGACAACAATTCGTTATTCAGTATAAATCATTTAAAGTATTAATTGATTTTCAATTTAACATACGATTCAGTAGTTGACATAAAGGATGTCGTGATTTTTAAACCCACTTTTCAAAAATTTTTATTACATAATTAAGGCATTTGACGAAAGTGGTGTTAGGGAATTTTAAACTAAGTTTCAAATTAAAGAAACTGTTATCCATACTCTTAGGGCTAACAGTTATGACTTAAAACCGTCAAAACCTCAAAAATATCATTAAAACTTCCTATCTATTCTATGATAACTTTATCGATATTGTAAACAGTAATTGATATTTATGTTCAAATCTGGTCTATTAGCTTAACATATATCCGTTTATTCCTCATCGCCTGTGAGCTACCCCCTCATAAATGAGGGAGCTTCCTGCTTCACAGCCCCACCTTGCCAGAGTACTGGTAGAGGGCGGAGCTCCACACTAAGGGTCGCTCCGACCCCGATCCACGTAAGATGTTAAGAGAAGCATTATAGTCACGATCTGCAATCCAACCACAGTTGGGACAAACGAAAACACGATCAGATAGAGACAAGTCATTTTTCACATACCCGCACCTAGCACAAGTTTTGGAAGTGTATGCAGGATTAACTAGGATGAGTTTCTTACCGTATTTTTCCAGCTGATACTTCAGCACACCCCTCAACTCACCAAATCCCACATCACTCAATCTCCTCCTCAGAGACCTCAAGGACTTACCCACAAGCTGTTTAGCGTGAATACCTTCCATCACCACAACGTCATAATGCTCAGCAAACCACTTGCCCAACTTCATGTAAAGATCCGTTCTTAGATTCTTCAAATGCTCATAAGCCCTAGCAAGCTTAACCTTAGCCTTAAACCAATTATTAGAGAGGAACTTCTTCCTTGAAAGTTCTCTGTGTATATGCTTCACTTTCCATAACGCTTTCTCGTAAGGTCTCAAATTAGGAAAATACTCACCATCCGACGTTATTAACAACTTTTCTACACCAACATCTATCGCCACTACCTTACCCGTGTTAGGTAACTTGGGGAATTCGTGATCAACTACGAAAGTGATGTAAATCCTCTCAGATCTTGTTAGCTTCACTACTACCCTCTTTACTTTGTCAAGGGGAAAGTCTCGGTGAACTATTACCTTGAACGTACCAAGATTTGATAGTTTAAGCGTTATTAGTTTCTTCTTATTCTTCTTGCCTTTTCTTATTTCTCTAACGTGAAGTATTTTCCAACCGCTTTGCGTATAGACAAGGGAGTAGTATTTATGAGGTTTCTTTTCTTTTGGGAAACGTGCTAAACCTTCAAAAAACCTCTTCTTAGCTTCGGAATAACGGTCAGCTACTTGTTGAACCACTTGCGAGTAGAGTTGCTTATACTCATCATCTTGTTTTCTCAGATCTAGAGCCAACTGTCTTAACTCAGTCTGCGTAAGTCCTTTCCCATCCCTTTGGTAAAAGTATATGTCTGCCCACCTTAAGGTGTTGTAGATTTCACATGTTAACTTCAACTGGGCTTTTAACGCCCTAAGGGTTTGTTCGTCAGTGTATGCACGGAAGCGAAACCCTAAGGTGGGCATTGATGTGTATTTCGTTATTTTCCTATTTTTAACTTTTCTACAAAGGGATCCATCTCAAAGAGGCGAAGTTTTCCGCCCCCTTTGAACCCCCGTCTGTTATAAAAAGTTCTCATTAGATAAGGATATATTGATAAAAGATCTCATATAGAATCTTATAACTAAAATATCTCTTACATTTCTAAGTTTATCTGATAAGGGAGTGAAGACAATACTTACATGAGTCAAAATCATCATTTATCTGTATAACTTATTAGAACTAAGGCGAATAAAGACGTGTACACACTCTACTTTACCCCCAAAAACATTTTAATCTTATGTTTAAGGTTAAAATGGAGTGGTATAATGATATACGAGGAAGAAGAGGACTTATGGGAAGAAGAGGAAGATTGGGACGAGGAAGAAGAGGACTTATGGGAAGAAGAGGAAGAAGAGTGGTAAAATAGAAGTAAAAAGTTTTTTTATAGATATACCAATCGATCTTCATATAATTTGGAAAAAAAGAGTAATAAGCTTTCTTTACATATATATAGAATATGAAGAAACCAAAAATCTTGCTGAGTATTATTAAGAGCTTGTTAGAAAATAACGGTCATATTACATCCCGACAGCTTCCAAAATCAAAGAAAGTTCCCATGAACCAATTATACAAGGCCATATTAATCCTTAACAAATTAGGGCTAATTCAAATTAATGGAGAGCTAAATAATAACAAGTTCGAGCTTCACCTTATTCGAAATCCCGAATTCCTTAATCTAGAACAAAAAGTCAAAGTAACCTTTTATGAAGATAGGAGCAAAACTAAGAGCTTTAAATTTCACTCTATCGTATTAAAGAATGGCCTTTTATATATTGAAGATAGTAGTTACTGGTCAGCTGATGATAAGGTTAAAACTAAGGTAAAAGTCTATAAACCAAAAAGGGAATTTGGTAAAGTAGTTGTTGAGAAGATTGAATTGGGAACTCAAAAGGCCTACATTAAATTAGCATTAGCTCCACCAACGAAAGTTGGAGAGAAAATAATCCACGGATTTAAAGTAATCCAGTCTAACTACTTCACATTCACGCAAAAGGAAACAATAGAGAGATATGGAGACCCTGAAATGATGGACGGTCTATCAGTAATGCAACCTACCCTATTCGCAACATTAGAAATTAGGTTCCCTGAGAGTTATAGATTTATAGATGTAAAGGCGGAAAAATACGATTTAGTAATAATAGATGGTCCTCAAATACCATCTCCAATCCCAAACCATCGTTTACTAATTGATAGAAATAAGATAGTTCTTAAACTATTTTACCCTCCTTTTGGCTATTATTTCGTTTCGTGGAAAGCTGCTCAATAATTATACAAATTTAGAAACATTTTTAATAGCGATATGATTATATAAAACGATGAACTACACTGAAGCGGAATATAAAGGATTAAGCTATTTAAGGAGAGGTAATATTGAAATCATCATAATAATACTCATTGAACTAATAGCAATACTATTGACATACATCATGCAATCTCTAGGGTTACCCAATCCACTACAAGACTTTCTGATATTACTGCCTTCATCTGCAATCTCCGCACTACTAGTAATACTAGCATACCTTGATATTCAACGAGGTTTATCTAATCTAGCGAAGGCAGAGATAAATATTGGAATAAATAACGTAATATCGTTCTTGTTCCTAGTATTATCGATCTTGGCAATAATTGGAGTTGTTTCTTATACATTATCTCTAGTATTAACTAGCGTTACCAGTTCAATACTCGCTTCATTACAAACGTTATTAGAAATATTTGCATTTATAACACTAATATTGTTAGGATTTTCATATAAGTTAATTGGCGATCATTACAGTAATAATTATTTGTCAATAGGAGGATTAGTTCTAATTTTAGGAGTAATCTTATTTATCTTTAAACTAGAATATGGTGGGCTTTTGGCATTTATAGGTCTAATTATTACATACATTGGGCTTACTAATTTATTAACCATTAAAAAACCAGTTTCTCCTCCACCGCCTCCTCTTCAAACTCCTTCAGCTCCCAGTGAAACTACTTCTTCAACTCCCTCTGCTGAGACCACATCAACTCCTCCGACAGTCAATATTATCTCACACGGTGGGATACTAAGAAGCAATGGAGAAGCATTTATTGCAGTCTCTTCTGATATTGAAGATCAAATACTTAGTTCTACCATTTTAAATACTGACTATTCAACGAATGAAATAACACCGAAAACTCTATCAAAAGGTTACAATTCTATAAAAATAAAGTTTAACATTAACCCTCAGCAGTTTACCTCTGGAAACAATTACACAATTAGGCTAGTCTTAGCCAGTGGAAAAAACATCGATGTGACTACCTTTTTCCAACCTTGATTATCTTTCCCACAATTCAGTAATCTCCTTGTTTGTTAACACAAGCATTAGTCTTTGCATATTTAGTAGAGACCTTTCGTGTGCTTCTTTGTCCGCTGACGATACAGCCTCTTTTGCAACAATCGGTATAAAACCTAAAGCCTGTGCATGCCTAGCTGAAGTTTCTACTCCAATATCAGTAGCTATACCTGTGAAGACTATTGAATAAATACCAGCGTTTCTTAACATTAGCTCAAAGTTCGTTCCTACAAATATGCTTGGAGTATTCTTCCTTAAGATCACATCACCTTCTTTTGGATAAACTTCCTTGTAAATATCACCTGGATTGAATGAACGCCTTATTCTAGGCTGAAATCTCTCAGGATACGGTGTAATCATTGTATAAACTATTGGCACATTATACTTTCTAGCAGACTCTATCAGTTCCTTCAGCTTAGCAATAAACTCGTTTTTATTAAAAATCGAATTTACTAACCCTTCCTGCACATCCCATACGACTAATACAGAATTGTTCTTATTTACTAGCCTCTTATCTCTTCTGGATTGAAGAACGACATATACTTTAATCTTCAGTCAAAATGTTAAAAGTTTAACTACTTACCATATAAGCGTGGACAACAATCTTTTTGATTTGAAACTTAGTTTAAATTCCTTTAGTATCGCTTTCGTCTAACGCTGCTATGTGTAACAAAGTTTTGGAGGAAAAAAGAGTATTAAGAATTAATACATTTTCTCTTCGTCTATAACTAAATCATATGTTGAATTGAAGATAAGCGGATACTTTATATAATTTATACTAAATTAACAAAATCGTTGTCTATACTCTACTAAATAATAGCTACTCTAACATCAGTCTCGTCTATACCGCTGGCTTAGGTTGCATAGCGGAGTTTAATAAGTTACTCAAGTAGTAGCGCACTATACTATTTGGAGGTTTCGTTAATCTTTGCGATTACTTTTGAAGCTTAATCTTAAAAGGTGATGTTTTGCTACCTTCTCTCTCGCTTACTTGAGGATTTCCAAGTTGTGAGAAAAAGATACAACGGTCAGCTAAGGTAATGCTAAACTAGGATACTATATAGATTATATAGGAAAACGATCAATCTATAGATTATTTACGTTATTCTTAAAAGTTCTCTTTATAACTTACACACATGAATGTAAAGAACGTATTCAAACCGTTAGACGAGGCGAAATTCGGTTGGTTTCACGCAAAGTCGTTAATAACAACGGGAATGGGAGTTTTCACGGATGGCTATGATCTATCATCTATCGGTATAGTACTTCTCTCTGTGCTAGCCTCATTTGGTATAACTAAAAATAGCCCAGACTATGTAATAACAACATCACTAATAACCGGTGCTGCGTTAATTGGCGCTACAATTGGAGCAATACTTTTCGGTTTCTTATCAAACATGGGTAGAAAGAAATTTTATGGAATCGATGTTACATTGATGACGTTTGGAGCGTTACTACAAGCCTTCGTACAAAACCCCCTTGAACTAATAATAGTTAGATTTCTTTTAGGTTTAGGAATTGGTGCAGATTACGTTCTCTCGCCAACGATAATGGCTGAACACAGTAATGCTAAAGACAGAGGAAAAACCTTAGTATTAGGTTTTGGACTATTCTGGGGCTTTGGAGCCAGTACCGCTGCGGGATTATATCTTATACTACAAACAATGGGACTTCCAACAGATCTTATCTGGAGAATCGTATTAGCGGCTGGGAGTATTCCAGCAGCATCCGTAATCTACCTTAGAAGAAAGATACCAGAAACTGCTAGGTATTTAGGTAGAATAAAAGGCGATTTAAATGAGCTTAAAAACGTAATTAAAGAGGTTACAAGACTAGAAGTAAGTAATGTAAAAGACATTAAGGACAACGTCAAATTAACTGAATATTTTATAGCTAACTGGAAATTAATATTAACAGCCGCCATTCTATGGTTCCTATTCGACATTGTAGCTTACGCTGGAATACTATTTGGACCAAGTTTAATAGCTAACAGTCTAGGTATGAACTCTGGAACTTTTCAACTACTGATAGAGGGAGCTTTTACTATTCCAGGTGGACTTATAGCTCTCACATTAATAGATAAACTCGGTAGGAAACCATTACAAGTAATTGGGGTTTGGGCTTCATGGGATTTCATGATATTCAATATCAATCCTCAGCCCTTGGGCTTCACCGAAGTCGCGGACGTTCATCCCTCTCCGCCCCATTAGCGGAATAACCCCAACCCACACCCTTGGAATATCACGGATGTGAGGAAAACCGCACATCTTGAGATAAATATTCAGTGAAGCATTCAATTGCCTATCCAACTTGAACCCACACCTCTCACACTCAAAGGTCTTACCAACCTTTCGAGATACAAACCCACATCTGGGGCAAGACCTCGAGGTGAGGTGTGGGTTCACTTCCTTAACGAAAGAACCGTAAAGCGGAGCCTTATACCTCAACACTCTATGTATACTCCTCCAAACAGTCCTAGAAATCTTCCTCGAAAGAGAGTCATTAGCATCCTTAAACATACTCTCTTTGTTAAGCTTTTCCACAGCGAAAAACGTTATGGGATATAGGTCTAGTAACGCATTTACAAATTTACGAACGAAGTCCAGAACGCTATTCCTCTCCCTATGCGAATACTTCCTCATCAACTCTCTCCCCCTCTTCGTGTACTTTGATGCAAATGATTGCACCTTAGCCCTCTTCACCTCCATGGAGTACTTCATGGAATATAACTGCTTCAGAGAGATTGTAACGAATTTCTCACCATCATAAGCATCTAGAGTATAAAGGTTGGAGTCAATTGCCAGAAAGTTTAATGGAGTTACCCAAGGTAACTTGTAACGAAATGACAAATACACTTTCTCCTCCTTAATTATAGGTTCGCCGAGTTCCAACTCCCTAACCCTTCTTGAGAACCATGACTTACTCCACGAGAAGGTGATGTACTCATAAGGTCTTACCGTTATTCTAACGCTTTCCCCCACAACCTTCCTCAGAGTCGTCTTTATCCTAACGTAAGCCTTCTTCACCCTTGGTTTTTCAATCGAAGCTCTCCCCTTTATGGCCCTTTTCCTCCACGACTTCAAGATCGAGAATGCGTCATTAATTGCCTTATCGACGTAATGTGACGCAAGGTGGTTGATCTTCTCCAACTCTTCCCTAAGTGGTTTGTATACTTCCTTCTTCTTCGGTAGTGTTATCTTGTAATTACCGTTCTTTTTTCTTACTTGTATTTTCGTTAAATTCCACAGGTAGTCAATTGCTTTCTGTAGTAGTGTTCTGTATTCTTTAATTAACTCTTTGCTCTTCTCCCTCTCACTATTCTTGATGGAGTACGTGAAGTGCACGTATTCCTCTTCCGGTTCAAATTTTCCAATTCTTAAGTTCTTCAGCACATTTCTTCACCTTTTCGTATTCATGACTTCTCATACCATACAGTTTCCCGCTGAGCGAGACTAGTATTGAGACTAAGTCTTCGACCAATTCTTCCTCTTTGTCCTCTTGGTTTAGTACTACTATTTCACAGTTGTGTGCTTTGCAGACCTCTTCGAGGATTTCGAAGCCGAATCTGACTAGCCTATCTGAGTAAGTAACAACTACGCGTGATACTTCGTTGTTCAGTATCATTCTCAACAACTTCAAGAACCCCTTTCTCTTCATGTTTAACTTGGAACCTATGTCAGTAATTACGAGGTCGTATTCTTTGACTTGTTCCTCTAGGTACTTAACTTGGTTTACTAGATCGTCTTTTTGTGTGTTTGATGATACTCTAGCGTAAAGTATTACTTTTCTTTTTCTAATAATTCCCATTAGCCTCTCTACGTCTTCTTCTCTGAATCTCCATTTTCCGCTCTGTAGTATAACTGGTTTTATGTATCCTTTCTTAACGTATTCTCTAAGTGTTGCATAGGATATTCCTAGACGTTGGCATGCTTCCTTAGGTCTTAGCATTGTATAAGAGTTTGTGGCAAAATAATATAAACTTTACGGTTTATCGGAAACTGTTGGCAACGGCTTCATAGGAATGGCACTATCCTTCTTATCCTTTGCGTTTTACAAAAATGTTGCCACAACTTTTAACCCATTAATTGCATTCTTCTCAGTGGTGTTTCACCAATTTTACTCAAAATGATACAATTTTTATGGAAGAGAAAAATATCAGAGCGGAGTTAGAAAAATCGGCTTATTTCAACACAAGAAGCAAAAAATTTTCATATTTGTTGAAGAAACTAACAGAAAACGAGTTTATATATAAAGAGTAATACCATTTGTCTAGTATTATCAATGAGAGAGAGTAGGTGGAAGGACGAGATGAACAAGAAAAGGTTAAAGCGAGGGACTCCATAACCCCGTTATGCAAACCATACAAGTATCCAAAACGGAGTTAAAGTCCCTCGCTATAACTTTAGCAACAATCAATATTAACGTTATCTCCCAAGATCTAGACCCGGAAATAGTGAAAGCAGCACCATCCTTGCTAACCGGAAACAGAGGAAAATACTACTTGAAGGTAGTAAGACAAGGCGAGAAAGTAATTAGTAAAGGTCAGAGAACCTTCAAGTTCTACCCAATCTACAGAGAAGTAAAGAGAGAGACCAACGTAGTGTAGATGAGACCGGATTAACCGTGGGAGAAAAGGAACAAGAAAAAGCAGAGGGCTTTCTACTCTACAACTGGAAGAGAAAAGGAATAAAGATGAGATCCTTGAACCTCGTATATCCCTTAAGGTTACCCCTCCTAGTGGAGGTAGCAGATTTGAGAAGTGACAGTCCATCACAGTTCCTACTCAGGAGCGTGATGGAAGTAAGCCAATACATGGAAATAGATTACGTTGTAGCTGACGCCGGATTCTTGAACCTAGGGGTCATCAAGGAAATGCCCGTGAAGACCATTGTGAGAGGAAAGTCAAACTTGAAGGGATTCAAGGAACTATCTAACGTTCCATTAGTTGAGAAGAGATATGAGGTTAAGGACAGGGTTTACGTTGCGTATAGGGTCTTGAAATTTGAAGGGCTTTATTATTACGATGTGGTTTACGTTAAGGGAAAGCCGAGGCACTTCATCTTCGTGACGAACTTCGAGGGAGATCCCTATGAACTGGCTGAACTCTATAGGTTGAGGTGGCAGGTTGAGGAGGGTTTCAAGGTTAGGAAGGCAAGGATAAGGTATGTTAGGAAGTTGAGTAATAAGATCTTCTTGTTCCTCTATTACACGGTTCTGGATTCTGCGTGGAATCTAGTGAATCATCTTCTCTTTAACTTCAAGTCCACGTGTAAGAAGGGTTTGTCCTTCGATTTATTCGTCAAGCTTCTCTAACTTTCTCGGTGTTCAGAGGAGACTATGCACGTCGTTTTCACCACGTGAGAAAAATTCAGAATTCTCCTCTTATTATTAGAATTGTACGCTATATTTTTTGCGAATTATCTTAACATGTTATGTTTCATAATAATTTTATTGTTTTTCTCTATATCAATCTCTTTTTGAAAGGACTAATATTATATCTTTCAAATGAAATAATTTGGTGAAACACCACTGCATTCTTCTTATATGGGCTCAACAACTTTTCATCACAAGCTGGACCAGGTTCAGTATCAGCCTCGGGAATGTTAGGAGTCGAGTTAGCTCCAACTAAGATAAGAGGAATAGCACAGTCAATCACTGTAGCTGCCGGGAGAATAGGAGCTGCATTAACAGCATTCGTATTTCCATCGTTTTTTGCGCTTTATGGTGAATCCTTTGCCATAACGTTCCTAGCAATAGTAGCTGGGATAAGTTCAGTAATAACATTCCTGTTTGTGCCAGAGACTAAAGGGAAACCATTAGAGGAGTCTTCAAGAGAAGTATCAATAATGGAAAAGTATGCCACAAGGTAAATTTTTTATTGCTATTCTCCTTTATTTATGTGGTTTTTGTGATTAAATTTTTATAACTAGGAGGCAGAGTAGTTAGTATGCACCATCACCGGCATTATTACCCTCCAGAGGACTTTAGACGGACATTTGAGAGACCAGAGGAATATCTCCCAAATATATTTGAGGGAAAGAAAGGTGTAATTGTGGACTACGGGTGTGGAAATGGATTTTACTGTAAATACTTGTTGGAATTCGCTACCAAACTATATTGTATTGATATAAACGTTATTGCCTTAAAGGAGGTCAAAGAGAAGTTCGATAGTGTAATAACCCTTTCCGATCCTAAGGAAATTCCGGACAATTCAGTTGATTTCATTTTATTTGCCAACTCATTTCACGATATGGATGACAAACAGCACGTTATAAGCGAGGTTAAGAGAATACTAAAGGATGATGGTAGGGTTATTATTATAGACTGGAGGAAAGAGAATACTGGAATTGGCCCACCACTAAGTATTAGAATGGATGAGAAAGACTACATGGGATGGTTTAGCAACTTCGTAGTGGAGAAGAGATTTAACCCAACACCTTATCACTTTGGACTAGTGCTTAAGAGAAAGACTAGTTGATATACCAGTACACTTACTAGTATACTCGGTTTCTAGAAGTGAACTACCCTGCCCTAACCGGTAGACCCAAAATCATTTTACAAAAATAATTTGGATTGAATAATATTAGATTTATTTAACATAATCAAGTTTATAACAACATTAAGAATCCAATAAATTGGAAAAAAGGTTTAAAGCGAGGGAATCGGTATTACCATGAGGGTTCATGAGAATACCAATTCCCTCATTAAATAGTCAACAAGCAAGATATAAATTACTTTCCATGTTAAACTTCCAAGGGAAAAAGGCAGAAAACCTAGAAAAACATTAATCTCAGCATGTTTATGGAACGACTCCATAGAGAGCAAGTCAAGCGCGTACAACATATCACCACAAACCGTGAGAAACTACGTTCAGAAGCAAGGAGTGGATAGTTGAGAAACTCTTGAAACAAGTGAGGAATCCTTGGAGACGATGAAAGGAGAAAAGGAAATAGACTGGACCACTAAAACTTGGTACGGAAAACCGGTGAAAGGACTCAGAAAAGGGAAACTCGTGGAACTATACTACCACACATGATGGCCTACTGGCTTTCGTCACACAAGTGAACGGGATGACCAAGGATGATATCGTGAAAATCCTCGTGGAGCAAGTTGCAATGGGGTTCAAGATAAGGTTGATAACTCTTGATGGCTTCTACACAGTTGATGTGCTCAACTTCATTTAGGTTCAATTATATAATTTGGAGTTCCCGTTGGCGATGTCAAGATCTATGAGGAGTTTGATGGTGAATATGTTACGAATAGTAAGAGGCATAGTGAGGATGAGTAAGTTAAGTTCAGGCTTCTGGTCTATAGTAGGGAGATTAAGAGGAGAAAGAAGGAGGTTGTTTACTTCGCGAGGGGGACTAATCTCGACCTACCGAAGAATGAGGTGTTGTACAATAAGGTAAGGAGTACGATAGGGACTTCTTACAGGGACATAAAGGCTTTCCTTCCCTTCACCAGTTCCACTAGGTTCGTCTTCCGCGTGTTGATCTTCGTGCTATGGTTCTTTGCTCCTTATTTAAGGGTGTGGTGAGGAGGGAGGAGTTTAGGTTATTGCTTATCCTTTTGTTTCTTGATGATTTATTCAATCTGAAAAATTCTCCATTTAATCCAAAGAAAACGCTTATTAATACTATAGATTTATTTTTATGGAGGTGATTTTGGGTCTACCGTTACGGATGGGGTCTCCTCCCTTAACCCCCATTAAGGTAAAAATCCTAGGTTTTTAACCACATTTGGGCTATACCAAACTATTGAAACCTATTGGGTATTATTGATTTGCGTATTACTTGGGAATTGTTGAAAACTACCCCTTTTTATTCATACTCCCTTAAATACCCTATGAATAATGATAATGCCTCATTTAAAAACTCTGTATTTGTACTTCCCAAACCAATCCTGACATAACCGGGCATCTCAAAGCACTCTCCAGGATTAACCAACACACTATATTTCTCAAACAACCTTGCACTGAAATCGTAAGTGTTCTTAACATTCAATTTAAGATAAGCTAATACTGTAGCATTAGGTTCAACCCACTTAACGTCAATATCACTTATTAACCTCTCCAATAACCTTATATTATTTAACCCAATTCTCCTCGCCCTATCCATATATTTCTCCTTCTCTAAGAGTACATTATATGCTATTTCTTGCCCTAAAATTGAGGGTGAAATTGACGTGTAATCTCTAATACTCCACATCTTATCAACTAACTCTTTGTTTGCCACAACCCACCCTATTCTTATCCCCGGTAATCCATAAACCTTTGACATACTATTGGTACTTATTGCATTGTCGTATAAGTCAATAAAGCTTGGTCTTATATTTCCATCATGCTCCGACCCCCTATAAACCTCATCAGCTATTATGGTCACTTGATTATCCTCAGCTATATCAACGATTCCCTTAATTTCACTTTCAGAAAGTGCCATGCCAGTTGGATTATTCGGGTTTGTTATTACTATTGCCTTGGTTTTCTTACTAACCATTTCGTTGAGCTCATTTAAGTCTAACTTAAAGTTATCATTTAGCCAAATGTACTTTATCTTGGCGTTTATTCCCCTTAGTAATCCGGGGATTTGCATGTAATTGGGCATTTCTACTATTACTTCATCTCCTGGTTCTATTGTGGAGAGGACTGTTACGTAGTTGGCTTCCGCACCTCCTGCTGTTATTATTACGTCTTCCTCTTTCTTCCCGGGATAGAAGGATGATACTAGTTGCCTTAGTTTTATTAGTCCCTTTGTGTGACCATACTCTAGCTTAACGTTAGGTATTTGGATTTCACTTAGATCTAATGGTTCTACTCCACTTTCTGAAAGGACGTATTTAGCTCTCCAATCCCTTAAGGATTGCCATCTTTCAAGGCAAAATTCTGGGTACATTATGAGATATTGGGTTTCATGTATTAATAAGGTTCCTTGCTTTTTAATCTTTTGAACGCTATGTAGTTTTCATGAATAGGGATATAGGTAAGAACGCTGAGAGGGAATTAGTTTCCATCTTGAGGGGAGAGGGATTTAACGCAGTTAGGATTCCCACTTCAAATTCGTCTCCGAATCCATTACCGGACATTTTCGCTACCAAGGGGAACACTTTGTTGTCAATTGAGTGTAAGAGTACTTGGGAAAATAAGGTAAAGGTTAAGGAGCACCAAGTGAGGAAGTTGTTAGATTTTTTATCGATGTTTACTATGAAGGGTGTACCATTAATAGCTATTAAGTTCAAGCAAGTTCACGAATGGAGAGTTCTAGTCCCAGAAAAAGCTGAGGATATAATAGTGACAATCGATAATTCGATCCCTATAGAAGACCTTTTCAAAATACTGGAGAAGAGGATTGAGGAAAAAATATTAACGCCTTAAGAGGATTATTACCACCACAGCTACTACTATTATTATAACAGCTGCTATTGCTCCTAAAATTAAGTAATTTGGAGATTCTACTAATGTTTCAGTTATTGGTTGGTTCACTGTAATTGTAGCTCCCGGAGAGACATTATACGTTCCCTTAAACGTGGCAGTTTCGTAGAATGGCACACTCGCATTAAGGACTATCTTTGATCCCGAGTTATAGAATTTAGACACACCATTAATTGTGACTAGATATTGTGTGACTGTAAGTAGCTTTAGGGTTTCGGGTGAGTTCACTGTAAATGACTGTGAGGGTGATATACCAACTATTATAACCCTCTCTTGTGGACTAATGTTGTAAGTGTAGTTTAACACTAGTATCGATGTTCCAGCGTTTATCCAGGAGGAGTTAAGTATAGTCTTAGAACCGTTAATTAGTACTTGGACTGGTATGGGAGAAGAGACGTTGACGAAGTATTGAGTTATGGTTGTAGTGCTTATGGTATAGGAGCCATTTACAATTATCTCTAAGGATGGAAGAACTTTACCTAAGATTAATCTCTCTCCATTTCCCACGTAGTATGTAAGGTTCTCTATTTTGATTGATGTTCCTTGATTATACCAACCTGCTGTAAGGCTTTCATTTGCGCCGTTTATTAAGGCTTTTAATTGAACTGGAGAGTTAACGTTAATGAAATATTGGGTTACAGTATTTACTTTTATCGTAGTAGGCTGATTTACTGTTATAACCTCTGAGGGTGAGAAATTAGCTATTACATATCTCTCAACACTGCTTACGTATTTCGTTATATTTTCTAGTTTGATTGTAGTGCCTTGTGTGAACCAGTTTGTAGAGTTTAAGGTCTCGTTAGCTCCGTTTACTATTGCGTAAACTGGGATTTGGGATTGTACGGTAACTAGATATTGGTTAATATAATATTCATTGATTTCGCCAGGAGCTTTAATGATCCCAGTGAAGTTTACCGCTATCCATCTCTCTCCTTGGACGTTAGATTGAAGTTCTGGCGAGTAAATATAAGCTGAATTGGCATCTACCCAAACTGATGCTGGTGCTTTTGCTGTTTCGTTCATTCCAAGACTTCGATAGTAAACTGTAGGTGGAGAGTAGCCAGTACCTCCTTGGACTGTGTAATTAAAGGTAACTAGATATTGTTGATAATATGTAGGCGTTATGGATGTAGTCGCTGGGGTTATAGTACCACTAGTGTAATTGGTAGCCCATCTGATATTATTTTCAGTTATTGCTTGCTCAACTTGATATGAAGTACCGGAAGGAACGTTAACTGTACCTTGAAGAGGAACTGTAATTGTTGTACCATTAGGGAAAGTTAAGGTTATGGTTGGCGTTTGTGGTAGTGCTTGACCGACAACACCGTAACCCAGATGTACTGTAACTAATGGAGTTCTTTGAATAACGTTAACGTTAATGGTACCTACTGCCACACCGCCCGCAACTTCTATTGTAATTTGCCATGTCCCGGGAACATTGGGGAAAGCATAGGCATTAGGTACGTATATTCCACCACTTCCATTAATTTGAACGGGTATTGTCACAGCTAAGGA
Source organism: Saccharolobus solfataricus (assembly GCF_900079115.1). Classification (NCBI taxonomy): domain Archaea; kingdom Thermoproteati; phylum Thermoproteota; class Thermoprotei; order Sulfolobales; family Sulfolobaceae; genus Saccharolobus; species Saccharolobus solfataricus. The sequence goes on along the minus strand of NZ_LT549890.1, from coordinate 1,036,382 downwards.
TGAATTGGGGAAAAAGAAGTTTATGGTTGCTGCATCTGTTGCAAATTGTTGCGGTAGTAATGCGTCAATGGTTATTGATTGCCCAGTGTAATAGGACTCACCGTTATAGGCTGGACTGTAAAAAGTTATACCACCAGACGTATAGACGGCGCTAGTGAGTAAAGTAACTAATGGAGTTAATATTACTATTAAGGAAATTAAATGCTTTGCCTTCATATACATCTCACTTTAAGTATTATCCAAAAGTAATCCTTAAAAAAGCTTTTAGCAATATCCATATGTTCGGCTAAATTCATATCTGAGTATTTTCTCATCTTAATCCAAAGATTTTAGTGATTGAATATTAGATTAATTCTATCTTAAGAGATTAATCTTATAAGCATATAACTTGATTACTATGAAGAATGCTACTATTTTGGTTAGAATTTATCGGAATTTTCATAGCGATCTTTGTGTCTGCAGAGCTCTTAGCTAAAGGGGCAGACGAACTAGAGGATTTCTTAGGACAAGGTATAACTGGTGGTATAATACTCGGATTCCTCACGGCGTTACCAGAGACCATTTTCGTAATTGTAGCATCTTTAGAAGGTAGTTTTGATGTTGCATTAGGCTCAGCAATTGGAGGTAACGTATTGTTATTTACATTAGGTATTGGACTAGTTGGAGTATTTTATGCATTTAAGTGGAGGACTGCACTTCAAATTTCTAGTGAGTATAGTGTTGAAAATGTTTTTCTGGTATTAACTACTATTGGAATGTTACTCGTTCTGATTTACGGAAAATTAAATATCATTTCGGGGCTTTTACTTATATTAATCTACGTTATTTACGTTGTCTATAGGGTAGCTAAATTTAGGAGAGAGGGAATGGAGAGAGAAAAGGGTAATTTAATGAAGCCAGTTGGATTTATAATTGCTGGAGGGGTTCTACTAGTGGTCTTTTCGCATTACTTTGTAGAGTATATAAATGAGATCGCAATCATGTTCAATGTTCCTGCAATATGGCTTTCACTAGTAATAGCACCTATAGCGGGAGAACTTGAAGAAAAGATCTCGGCATTTAGGTTGGTTCTAATGTCCAAAGATGGAGGATCGCTTTCGATTTTGAGTTTCGTTGGAAGTAAGATCGAGAACGCAACTGTATTGTTAGGGATTATAGGTATTTTTACGGATTACGAATTACAGCAAGCCTTACCAGAATACGCTTCTTCCCTAATTGCTAATATGATAGCCTTATATGTACTTTTTGATAAGAGGCTTAAGACATTTGAATCTGTAATTCTGATTGGTGTTTATGTAATAATAGTAATATTATCCTTCTATCTCTAGACAGAATTTTTAAAGGGTTAACGTTAAACACAGTGTGTGAGTAGAAGAAAACTTTCAGTTTTTGAAGCCTTTTCACTGTCCTTTGGAGGACAAGCGCCCTTTACCTCAATAATTACATTTGGTACTATAGGTCTACAACTTGGTGGATCCTTCTTAACTATTGCCACAATTATTGGGACGATTCTAGTGTTAGTGAATGGCATAGTAATATATAGATTGTCGTTAAGGTATTCCCAACATGGAGGATACTTCACCTATGCCTTCTATTCGCTTACCGAAAGGCTAGGATTAGTAACTGGATGGCTATTTTTACTTTATGCATTTAGTTATGGTGGTACATTATTAGCTGGTTCAATTTACATTATAACAAGTTATTTAAAGATAAGTGCTGACCTAGTTGCATTTCTAGTCATATTATTTTCAGCATTTCTGGTTATAAGGGGTTTAGATGTTTCCGTTAAATACGCCGAGTTCATAAGTATTGCTGAGATAGTTGCAATAATTGTCAGCTCAGTTGTGCTATTGTTAGGGACGAAACCAAGTTTTAACTTAACGATTCCGACTAATCCCTTTCTAGTTATACTTTACGCCATAGGAATGCCCATAGGTTATGGAAATTTGAACCCAATGAGTGAAGATATAAAGAATGCGAAGAAAATTGTGGGGATAATTACTGTTATCGTGATACTTTTAGGTGGATTGCTATCAGCTTTGCTTTTTTACGCCAGTGCGCTATATGGGACTGATTTGATAGAAATTCTTTTAGATAAGGTTGGATTCATATTTCCCTATTTGATCTTCTCAGCTTTAAATGGTGGAATATTGGGTGGAATAGCCTATATTATAGCGATGTCTAGGATCCTTCATGCAATGTCATTAAAGAATCTTATGCCATCGATTATTTCATCGGTTAAATATAATAGACCATATAACGCTGAGGTCATATCACTCATTATCTATACTGTTATTTTGTTTCTCCTAACTCACTTCGTTGGGCTATATACAACCTTTCTAGTTTTAGGGGGACTTACGGTATTAAGCTATTTGATAATATCACTTTCAGCCAATCTTTCGCTATTTAGGATAGCGTTGAAAAAACTAAGGAAGAGAAAAATGGAAATAACGATTGCGATCACTTCTACGTTATTATCCTTAATAATATTAGTGTATTCGATACAAGAAAACACTCCCATAATTAACTACATATTCTTCGCTTGGATAATTGCTGGGTTTATCTATGCAGAAGTACTTGAAATAGCAGGAAATAATGGAAAAGATGATGAAGATTAACTTTAAACTAAATGTGCCCCCTCTTCATTACTATAACTATTATTGCTGACACTACTAGTATACCAACTAACGCCAACAGGTAAGTTCCCATGGAACTTGTTGATTTGTTTAGATTAACTTGATATTGGGCTACTAGGAATCCATAACTATTAATGGGTATTAATGTTAAGCCTACTTGTGAAGCAGAAATAGGAGAATAAAGTGCTATTTGAAGTTGACCGGACACATTAGATATTTTTATCTTAAAGTTGTTTTGTCCTTGACTTAATATTATAGGTAATTGTATTTCTTGCTTACCGTTGGTAATTACCAGTAATAAATGTACCGTAGTGTTGATTCCGTTATATATGCCGAGCTTTAAGTTATTTCCATCTAACTTTACACTTTGTAGTTTTATTAGATCAAACTGCTGTTTAACCTCTGAAATTATCGTAGAAGTGTAGAGCAGTGCTTGTTCTTTAAACCATAATGGACCATAGGCTGGAGGACCAGTCTGCCAAGTCCAATCACTACCTTCTGCAACATATAGGTAATTCCATAATGTATCAAATAAATTAGTTGAATTAGGTGTCTCATTCAAAGGTAGATAGACTAATGGTGAAATGTTGGCTCCAACAGCTGCAGTGTAAGCTACTAGATATTCCCTAGCTAGCGAAACGTTTTGCCATATTTCAGTCTTTCCAAGGTATCCATTATTCCAATAGTTTAGATTAAGATCCCATGAATTCACAAGTAAATTGGTTATTACACTGTAAGGCTTGTGAGTAGCTATTGCCTCACTTGCAGTTTGAGTTATTAGCCATTGCCCTTGATATTCGGATAAAGCTTGATAGATTGCGTATAGATCAGCTGGGCCAGTATTTGGATTGAAAATAAGAGGATTCTCCCCATCTAAAGCAACTGTAACAACACCACCTGGATTGTTCATATATATTTCAGCCAATTGTTGTATAAGTTCTTGTGCAGTAAGCTGAGGAGATTGGCTAAAGAACTTAAAACCAAATTCGTTAGATAAAGTTGTGTTTCTAAATAGTACAATAATAGTTTGACCTAGATTATTCTCTACGATAAAGGGCTGATCTGGGTTCAACGAACCTCTAACCAATGTAACGTAAGGTAAGAAGGCTTGTTGGTCAAGTATAGTATAGGATATATTACTCTCATTATAAAGTCCTACTAAATCCATGTCAAATGCCATTTCCGGAGTCCACGTTCCATTAGCCCACACTCCAAAAACTTCATGAGTGAAATTCTCACCCATTCTGATTTGAGCTAAGACGTCGCTCCAATAACCATCTTGAAGTAGCAATGGCTGTAAAGGATGATAAAATGGCACTGTAAGGACATCTACCTTACCCTCATTAATTAATTGCCTATAGAGATTAATGGTATAATTTACAGCAGATATATCATGATTGGGAATAATTCCAAAATTAGACGTAAAGCTATAATTCTTCTCGTGCAGTATTGTCTCCCATTGATATAATAGAACAGGTGTGAAATCTATCGTTACGCTAACGTTAAACTGTCTTATCAATAACGCTTGAAGTTCATAGGCTCCGACTAAACTTCCATCCCAGTAGAAGTCTTGCCCAGTGTGTAACCATACCCAAGGTTGCTCCCAACTACCATTTGGAGCTACATAAAGAGGCTGGTGCATATTCCAGACTATTACTAAACTTAAGGGCTTCTTTCCAGTAGTGTTTAGGACATATAATTGTGGTAGAGTTGCTTGTCTTTGAAGAGTATTATTCACGTAAATGCTTAATTGTGGATAGTATATACCTTGTGGTATTTGGGAGGTATCTAGTGTTAGGGATAATAGATTATATCCCGGTTTTAACGTTGAGGAGATATTGTATAATTTGCCAGCGATCTGAATCGAAATTGAGGAATTAATCGCTTGCGAAATAGTGTTCTGTAGATATATTATAACACTTACTGGCTGACCCTCAACGTAAACATATCTATTATATGAAGCATTGATGTATTGAATGAATGAATAAACATCTTGTATTGCGAAGTTTTGACCAGATGTGTTGTGATACCATTGATTTAGAGTCAGATCGTGATAGACCCATTGTACCCATTGGCCTGGCTTAAAAGGACCTATGATTATCGTATAATTACCCCATAATGGATTGTAAGTCATCAATTCATCAGTTATATTACCCCATGGTAATCCCGTTTGGGGTCCAGTAGTTAGCCCATAATGTATATCGAGCTGGTCTGGTGCTCTTCCTATTGCAGTTATTAATATTGAACCGTTTTGAAGCACTGTAGCGTAAGTTTGCCCTACATTTGGAGGATTAACCTCTAAATTCCAATTCCAGAATGGATGATTATCGTAATTTATCCATTGTCCAGTAGTATTATCGTAAAACACCCAACCTATCCAGGTTCCATTAGCGAAAGGCCCTATGGTTGCGCTGAAATTCTGCCCATTCCATTTCATTACAACGTTTGAGATGTTAGTCCACGCTTGTTGTGGTCCGTTCTCTATTCCGTAGTGTAGAATAACGGTGTTATTCCATGGTATACCTCCAATATAAATGGATACCATACCATTGCTTGACACAGTAAAGTTTACGCTTATTGACTGTGATGTTGGAATGAGGAATGAACAAGAAATTAAACTTAGAAGAAAAAATAGAGTTAAAAATGCCTTCGCTGTTTTAGGCAAATTACCCATGGCTAAAATTGCAATTTTTATCATTATAAACTTTTCTACTTACATAGAGTTTTATTTGAAAGTTACCCCGCTATGTAAAATCTTATAGATGATTTTCCCTATATTAATAACTAAAAAATTCCCACATTTGTGATTAACTATCATTATCAAACATTTAGGCAAAAATCAGCAAGCTAAACTTTTATACCATAGAAAGAATTAAATAAATAAGGTGGGTTCGCCTTGGGTAGAAAAGGGAAAAAGATAGATTATAAGGCGATTTCAAAGACATTAGTAGCGGTTATAATAGTTGTAGTGATTGTGATAGCAATAGGAGGTGTTTATGCATTTTTAAGCAGCCAACATTCACCAGCTGCACCATCATCAACAACTACCTCTTTTACATCTACAACAAGTAGTACAACAACCTCAAGTGTTCTAAATACTAGTAACCCTCAAGCTTTAATGCAGTTGGTTGGTATCTCAACTCCGCCTTCCACACCAGTTACAATAACAGTATGGAATAGTTATAGTACCTCTGAAAATCAAGCGTTTAATGAAACACTAGCTCAGTTCGAGCAAGCATTTCCATGGATTCACGTTCAAGTAACATATGGAGTTGGAGTTGGTACTTCCCAATTCGAGACTGCTGCAAAAGCTGGACAAGCTCCGATAGTATATAGGGATACTAGTGATTCTGGAGGCGCGTTATTCGCTGCTGGACTAGTACTAAACTTATCTCAATATTTGCCTCAGAGTATAACGTCTCTATACGTACCTACTGCAATAAAAGATTGGGAATTAAACGGCTCCTTATATGGACTACCAGATAATGTGAACTATATTGTTATGTTCTATAACAAGAAGTTCGTCCCGTATCCTCCTAACACTACTGAACAGCTAGTACAAATAGCCGAAAGCGTTAACAAAACTTATCATGTCTGGGGAATAGCATATGGAGCTGGTGATGAATATGGGTATAGATTTGCAGCGTGGTTTGCCGGATTTGGAGGACAAATATTTACTACTAATAATGGCAAGATTGTTCCTGCTTTAAACAGTACTGCTATGGTTAACGCATTGAACTTCTGGTATAATTTAACTTATAATCTTAAGGTCAATTACTTGGCTCCTTCTACTGGTGCTGGAGGTGCTGAAGGTCAGCTATTTGTTGCCAATCAAACTGCCATAATATTTGATGGTCCTTGGGATTTAAATGCGTATCTCCAAGCATTAGGACCTAATTTAGGAGCTGCACCGCTACCGGTAGTTAGCCAAACTGGATTAAGAGCTGCACCATTTATAGGTTCAACTGGCTTTTTAGTATCTTCACCTCAAGCAAGCGGTGCTACACCATTACAGATAAAGGCAGCATTATTATTCGTTCTATATTTCACTAACTATCAGGCTGATTTGAGATTATGGGAAGTTGCACACGATATACCAGCTAATTTGCAAGCCTATAATGAGGCTCTAACCCAATTAAAGGAAGGAATGTTACAACCAACATACCTTAATCAAATAATGGAAGGCATTTTAGAACAAGCTCAATATGGTCAACAATTCCCCAACATACCCCAAATGGCGTACTACTGGAACTCATTCCATCAATATGCCAGTGAGTTCTTCGCTAATAAGGTAAATGCGACTCAAGCATCGCAAGGAATGGAACAAGCTTTTATTCAAGCTCTTGTTCAAAACGGCCTAATGTCTTCACTATCACCTTTACCCATAATTCCTCAGTATATGTTATTACTAATCTCAGTGATATTAACGCCAATGGTCGTAGTGATTACTCCTAGAAAAAGATGGTGAATCAAGAAATGAAAAAAGAAAAGTTATTTTCCCTTTTTTATATTTTGCCCATAGTCATAGTAACAGTTTTCCTCTTCGTATTTCCATTACTTTATTCAGTTTATATTTCATTTACTAATCTAAGCTTATTACACTTTTTAACCTACAGTTATGTTGGATTGAGGAATTATCTCATTATATTTCAATATGGCTATTTCTTGGAGCTGTTAAAGAATACGTTAATCTGGACTATAGGTAGTTTGTTAACGATGATGTCGTTAGGTTTTGTATTAGCCTTGATTCTAAACCAAACAGACCTTAAGGGAAGATCAATTTTTTACGCTATATTAATACTACCTTGGGCTTTTCCGGGCTTTATATCTATTCTAATATGGCAAGGTTTATGGGTAGATCCGTACGGGATGATGAATAGGCTAATCTTGCCATTACTCCATTTACCTAAAGTGAACTCTTTGACTTCAACTACTGATGCTTGGATAGAGCTAATAGCCACTAATGATTGGCTTTCGTTCCCATATTTTATGACAGTGTTCTACTCAGCATTACAGAGTATACCTAGAGAACTGTACGACATAGCAGATTTAGACGGAGCTAATGCTTTCACAAAATTCTTAACTATAACATTACCCTCTCTCAAGAGGACTATTGCATTCGTGTTCATAACTAGCTTCGTGTTTACTTGGAATAACTTTTATCCAATTTATGTCCTAACCGGTGGAGGTCCCGGGATCTCGACTGAGACATTTATAGTTTATGCCTATCAAGAGGCCTTTAGCTACAATAATTTCGCTCTAGCAGCTGCTTGGTCCATAATATCAACCATTTTCGTAATAGTTTTAGGAATAATAGTTATCAAATACACGAGAATTTTAGATTCGTTTACATGAGGTGATTCACATGATGCAAATAAAAAAATATAGGTTATTTAAAATCCTAAGATTAGCCATCTCATATTTAGTGTTAATAATTATGGCTGCTTTTTCTATATTCCCGCTCTATTATGTCTTCATGACATCTTTCAGCAACGCTCCAAATTTGATTTCACTAGCTGTGTCGGATTTATTGCCTAAACACATTTACTTCACAGCCTACAAATATTTATTTACTACAAACTTATATGGAGGCTCTTTCCCGTTATGGATAAGAAATAGTTTAATATTAGCTGGTTCTACCGCTATCATATCAGTTCTATTAGCCTTAATAACTGGATATGCCCTATCTAGGCTCAACGTGCCTGCTAAGAAAATTTTAGCAACTTTCATCTATATTGTTACGTTTTTCCCATACACCGCTTCTGCAGTACCCTTATATCTATTGTTTGCTAAGTTCCATTTGCTTAACTACATAGGTCTTATTTTAGCCTATACTCCTGGAACATCAATTTTTGCAGCTTTCATAGCAAAGTTAAGCATAGATTCGATTCCTCCATCATATGAGGAGATAGCAATGATCGATGGTCTATCTAGATTTGGGGCATTTTTAAGAATAGTGATGAGATTGGCATTACCAGTGGTGGCTTTAACAGCTCTATTAGGCTTTAGTGGAACATACTTGGATTTCGCATTAGCGTATTCTTTTCTCCTTCCCAACGTAAAGGAGTGGACTGCAACGATAGGGCTGTATTATATGGCTGGTTTACTAAATCAAGCAAGTGCTCCAGCATACAATATATTTGCAGCTGGAGCAGTTATAATGGGGATACCGTTAATGGCATTGTTCATTGTTTCGCAAAGAATGATGACCCGTGCATATAGTAATCTGGCAGGGGTGAAGCAATGATGAGTTACGTTAAATTAGAGAATATTTGGAAGGAGTATGAGGAGAAGAAAAGGAAAGTGCAAGTTCTTAGGGGACTGAATTTAGAGATAGAAAAGGGAGAATTTGTAGTAATCTTAGGGCCATCTGGAGAAGGAAAAACTACAATTTTGAAGATTATAGCTGGATTATTAAGACAAGATAAGGGACATGTCTATTTGAGAGGTGAAGTTGTAGACGATTTACCTCCTAAAGATAGAAGAGTAGCAATGGTACCTCAAAACTACGCAATATACCCTTTTATGTCAGTTTATGATAACATAGCGTTCCCGCTAAAAGTAATGCACTTGTCAAAAGATGAGATAAAGAAAAGGGTGTTAGAGGTAGCTAGAATGCTAAGGATAGACAATTTGTTAGAGAGGAAACCTAGCCAGTTAAGCGGAGGGCAAATGCAAAGGGTTGCTATTGCAAGGGCATTAGTAAAAGGAGCTGATATAATCCTAATGGACGAACCTTTATCTAATTTAGACGCACAAGTTAGGGTAGTGGCTAGAGAAGAGCTCAAGCAACTACAACGTGATCTTAAGCCTACAATAATATACGTTACTCACGATCAAGTTGAAGCTCTAAGCTTAGCAACAAAAGTTGCAATACTTCACGATGGTGTAGTACAAGCTTATGGCGATCCGATGGAAATCTACAAGAGACCAAATAGTGCTTGGGTAGGGAGCTTCTTAGGAAATCCCCCAATGAACATTATAAGAGGTGAAATAGAAGGCGACTCCATAATAATAGATAGCTATAGAATAGGATTACCAGAAGAGTACAAAAATTTAGTGAAAAATGGTCAAAAAGTTCTTGTAGGAGTTAGACCAGAAGATATGGAGATACGTAATAGTGGAGAAATAGAAGGAAAGGTTGAAATGGTAGAGGATCTAGGACCATATAGTATAATTCACTTAAAGATCAATGAAGAAACTACTATTAGAGTTATAGAGAAATCATTGTCTAGACGAGAAAGGGGAGAAAAGGTACGAATATCCATTGATACTAGCAAAGTAGTCCTCTTCGATGCTTCAAGCGAAAGAAATCTACTTGAGCAATATGAGAAAGTGAGCAAGAAGTGAGAGGAGAAGAAATTATTTTTATAATTCTGATATTTTTATCCTTTCTAAACCCCTTGTTAACATTTTCTGCTACATCATCACTGAAATATTATTCACCATCTTATCTACTATTAAACAATTGGAAAAACCAATCCATTTGGATAGTAACCGGAATACCAGTACCGAATCCCCAACTTAATGGATTTCCTCTCTTTAATACATCCATAAGAAACTTTTACATTGGAAAATACGGTATAGTTAACCTCACCGTGAGCTTTAACGTTATAACGACTTTAGCCTATTTGAATCTCAATAATACCATTAATCTAGCCTCCACTAGTGGAAATATCTCTATAATCATGCCACCTAAAACTCCATATATCCTTATTCTGTTAAATGCGAACTCAACAACCTCGATTGATATTGCCACTAATACTAGCATATCAATAAACAATTCTATTATTAGTGTAGACACTACTCCCCAAATTTACATTTTAACGAATACTAGTTACCTTATTCAGAACAAGACCGTAAAAATAAACGTTAACAAAGGAGAATGGTTCTTGGAGTTGAGCATTGGAGAGAAACCTAATTTTAACATATCGGGGTTACTTGAATTAAATGATATAGAAGTAGAAAAATGGCTTAACGCATCTAAGTTACCAAATAGCTTGCCAAACGATTTATTGAAAGAATACTATCTTTCACTTCTACTAATTAAAGATGACCAAAATCCATATTTAGGGACATTCGCTGCTTCACCATCACCAATTTATCTGTTTTCCTGGGTGAGGGATTCGGCCTTTAGTGCTATGGCCTTGCAATTGGCTGGACATTACGACTCCGCTTTAAAGTTTTGGCTATGGATGAGTCATGCTGAGCAATTACAACCCGGAGTTTGGTACACTAGATATGATTTCTATAATGGCAATCCTGATACTACATTTGGAATACCAGGGGCGGCTCAGGAGTCCATTGCGAATTGTATTTCCTGACTCTTAATTACACTTATTCAATGTATAAATTATTGGATATATTTCTGAGGAATTGGGAGGAATGAAGATGATTGTAATATTATTACAATAGTGAGAAAATAGGTCAATAGGTTGTAGTAGAGGGCTATGGCCCGCGCGATCTGGAGTATCCTCCAGGGACTGTGAAACGACCCGAACCTCCTCCTCTCCAGGAGCGAGTTGAAGGACTCGACCAGGTTGTTGGTCTTGAGCCATTTCCAGAGCTCCTTGCTCGCAACGAGGTAGCTTAGAAGGGTTGGGTTGGTCTCGGGCTTGATCTCTCCGAGCTCGGCCGACGAGGTGATCGCGTCTAAAGCCTCCCTTTCCTCCTTGGTCGCGCGGCGCTTGAGGTGGACCAGGCAGCCCTGCCTTCCCACGTGAAGTTCGGCGAGGGAGATGGCCTTGTCCAAGGCCTGGATCCCGTCGGCTACGACCAGGACGAAGCTCGACCTCTTCCAAACCCTGACCAGGAGACTCCAATAGGCCATGGTGTCCTCAGCCTCGCTTACGATGACCTCGAGTACCGCCCTCCTTCCTTCCTGGGTCACGCCAATGGCCACCAGGAGGACAGCCTTTCGCCTCTTAAGCTTCACGTACTTCCCGTCAACTATAACGTACCTGAAGTCACCGCCAATTTCAATCTCGGGCATCCAGATCTTTGCGTTGAGCTTACCACCCTTCACCGAGTAGACCGCCATCAAGGCCATGAATACCTTCCTTTCCTCCCTCAGGAGAGTCTCCTCAACCTGCGTCCTCACTCTCCCCTCACAGTAAAGCACGGGAAGCCTCACCGAGATCCACTCCAGCTCGTACCTCATCTCCCTTCCCACCATCACAATCCTAAACCCCTTAAGGAACCTGTACCTCGCGTAACCCTTCCTCTTCACCTCCTTACCCCTCCTGTAGTTGGGGCTCACCCTCTCCGCCTCCTCCAAGGCCATCCTCTCGATCTCCGGGACCGATTTGTTTAATAGGGCATCATCGGGTAATATCTTGGGGACGAGCGTGAGGGTCGAGCTCTGTCCGGGTCCCTCTACGAGCTCCCTTAGCTTAACGCCGTAGAGGGCTACCTCGTTAACAGTTAAGAGTTCCATGATATTACCTCATGCTCGCCCCCTATTAGTATTACTCAAAATGTGGAATCAATTTCTCTTATCTAATTCTATAGAAATAAATTGAAATCGCAATGGACTCCTGAGCCGCCCGAATACCAGAGCTTGATGGAATAGGATTATACGAAGTTGGAGTAAATGAATATTATAATACTACTGATAATGCGACGTTTCTTAAGCAAATATTACCTACATTAGATAAGTGTGTGAAGTATCAGATTAAAGAGATAACTGAGTCCAATTACCATCTGCTTCCACAAGATCTAAGTGTATGGGAGGATAGAGACGCATATCACTTCTGGACAGAAGCTTTTAACGTTCTTGGATTACAAAGCGTTGCTGAAATATATAAGGCACTAAACTTTAGCAATTACACTATAGTTCTAAACTACGAGAAAGAATTAAATCAAAGCATTTTGAAGAATTTCTGGAATAACGATTATTTTGCCTCAGCATTAGGAGTTTCAGTTATATTTGAAGGGGGGAAAAGTGAGTCAATATTGACTCCAGAACCCCCATCAGTAGATTCCGCTACGTTATTACCAATTGATTTTGGTTACCTTCCTCCCACTTCCAATTACTCCATTTCAAACTTTAAACTAGTAAACAGAACGCTCTTCCTAACTGGCGGGCTAGCAAGATTCCCTAATGATATGTATCATTACTCCCAATCGCTTTACGATGCTAGTGCCCCAGAACCTCCTTGGATGATAACCACATTTTTTGAAGCCTTATACCTAGAAGAATTAGGTAAAAGCAATGAGGCTTTAAACTTAATGTATTGGGCTTATAATCACTCCCAACATGGCCTTTTACCAGAAGCTATAGATCCTAAATATGCATATCCTTTACCTACTACGTCACCATTAACTTGGTCATCAGCAATGTTTGTAATAACGGCTTTAAACTATAAGCCCCCAAGCGAGTCACAAAGTGTATCTCCTTTATTATACGTTATAATTGTGATTATACTAGCTACTATTGTAATAACGGTAATTAGCGTATTGAGGAGAAGATAAAAATTTTAACATTAGTATTTTGGAAAAGTTCTTAGACTATGATCTAGTGGTATATCCTTTGCCTAAAGCTATAAACTTTCTGAAAGCACTAATGAAGTTTCCATATTAACTATTTTTAGCGTTCATACTTTGTGGACTTATTGGATTTTACCTAATATTAATGAGCTATCACGAAGCTAAATTGTACATCCGTACAGGAATTGAAACGAGTACATGATTGTAGTCTAATAGTAAAAATATATTCAATAGATCAAAAAGCATCTCAATTGTTCACTTTGAAACTTGAGTTCTAACCTCCTTACCTCTAATTGCAGAAAGTACTAACGCTATTGCTAAGATAGCTAAGGAAACGTAAAATGCGGCCTTTAATCCTGTTAGAAACGCAGAAGCCACACCACCTATAAGGTTTGAAGTCCCTAGGAAAACCTCAAATGCCACATATCTAGGAATGACGATAGATGATACGCTAATTGCTATTGTATAACTGATTATACTCCCTAAGTTGGCTAATGTCCTTGCTAGTCCAGACGCACCACCATAAAATCCCTTAGGAGCATTTGCCATGATCGCGCTGTTATTGGCAGGGAAAAACAATGAAGAACCTATGCCTCCAATTGTAGAAGCCAATATTACAATATAGAGTGGGGTATTCAGGGAGAGAGTGAGGTAAATTAAGACAGCAACTATCATTAAACTTAACCCTATAGTAGCGGGCATTCTAGCACCTATCTTATCAGATAATCTACCAGTAAATGGAGCTACTAGACTGGCTAAGACATAACCGGGAACGAGAAGAAGGGACGCATTAAGAGGTGACAGAGCTCTTATGCCTTGTAAATACATTATTATAATAAACGCCGTAGCTAAATAACCAGTACTTTGTAAGAAAGACGCTAACAATGAAAACGTGAAGACTCTATTACCCTTAAAGACCCTTAAGTCAATTATTGGGAATTCATGTCTTCCCTCTAACCAGAAGAATATTAGCAAAATTACTAGACCAAGGGAAATCAAGACCATATTCAAAGCTCTAATCCCATATCCAGCAATATCGACAGCGCCATAAACCATGGATGACAATGCGACTAATAGAGTACCCATTCCAGCAATATCCAATTTAACTTTCCTAGTTTCTAAGGTTTTGATGTACCTTAAACCTAAGATCAATGCGATAATTCCTATCGGTACATTAATGTAAAATATGTAACGCCAACCAACGAAGGTAGTAATAAATCCACCTAGGACTATACCCAATGTAGCTCCAGCATTCCAACCTATTGCAGTATATCCATAAGCCCTTCCTCTTCTATTTGGAGGAAAAATATCCGCTATTATTGCCCCTGCATTGGCTTGCATCATAGCTGCCCCAATACCTTGAATACCCCTAAAGACTACTAAATAAATCGCATTGGGAGACGCCCCACATAACGCTGAACCTAAGGTAAAGATTGCAAAGCCTAAGTTGTAAAATTTCGCCCTTCCATATATGTCGCCCAATCTTCCCAACTGAGTAGTGAATACTGCTATAACTAGTAAATACAAAATGATTACCCAGATCATAATGAATAGGTCTGCATGTAAGTCTTCAGTTATTGTTGGTATTGCCAAAATTACTATTGTGGTATCTATTGCTGACATCAAAGTCCCAAAGACTAGAACTAGAAGTGCTAGATTGCTTGAGTTCATAATTAATAGTTAACACTCTAACTATTTATGTTTTTCATATTAGCGTTATGCCAAATAAAAATTAGGATGAGATAATTTCATACCCTAACGTGAGTCTAGACTCTACTTCCCTTAAGTTTAAGATTAAAATTTAGGAAAAAGAGAGTATAATAGAATATTTCTCTACTTTTCTCTTGTTTTAAGTATATAGGAAAAGAACCTTGTGACATTCATATTTTTACTCTCAATCACTACTATTTTTACTAGATCCATAGGAAATAATCAGAATGGGGTATTAAGCGTGGTTTCACGTTGTATCGTTGATTTTAGGAACTAAAACACTTCTGGAAAAGAGTTAGGTCAACTTGACAAGTTAACCTCCAGTTATCTGAACAGTGTATTACTAGAAACGATAAGACCCATAAACTCCAGTGGAAATCATGACATTTTGGATTTTTAGTTTAATTGAAAGTAATACCTTCCTTGCGTAATACACGTAAGGAAAACACAATTTAGATAGCCTTTTTTCAGAAAGTCGTTTTAGAAATAAAAAGGATATAGCATAAAAATTTACAATGACATTTCTGCTAAATTTCTGTGAAGCATAAAAAGGGAGATTAGCACTAAGATCTGATAGTATAAATAAAAAGACTTCTCAAAAGATTTATTCTTTTGCTTTGAAAGTTACTTGTGATTCCACCTAAGTTTAGAGAATATTCTAAGGCCTTCTTAAATATAGCAAAAAAAGATAATATTAGAGCTAAAAGAGCTTTAGAGCTTAAAGATTATCCTGAATGTCTCTTTTACTCTCAACAATCTGTTGAAAAAAGCGTGAAAGCGATGTTAGAAGTAAAATTGATATATAAGAAAGAACACGACATTATAGCAGATGCTTCGAATAATTTACAAGATCTTGGAAACGAATTAGATGTAGTCTTGAACGCATTAGACTATCTTTCTGGCGCATGGAACATATCTAGATACCCGTTTTTTAACGGAAATAATATAACTACCCCAGAGGAGTTTGTAACTGAGGAAATGTGTAAAGAAGGAATAAAGTATTCTGATGAGGTGATCGAAATTGCAGAGAATTATCTTAGAAAACATGGAGTTATTTAGAAAAGCCACCTTTTTATTGAGAAGAGAAGGAGTACTTGCAATAGTATTCTTTGGAAGTAGAGTTATGGGGAAATATAAGAAGGACTCTGATTTGGATGTATTAATTATTGTAAAGGACGAAGCAAAGGAATTGAATTTTAGCGATGCTAGATTGAGATTCGTAAAAGATACAAATATTTATCTGGATACTGTTATAATGACAAATAAAGAATTTAAGAATAATCTAACTCTAGGAACTGTTTTAATGGGAGTATCTATAGCATTTTGTGTTACATACGATGAAATTAACGTTTACGAGGAATTAGAAAAGTGGAGTAACGATATAAGGAAATACGGTGCTGTACTTCAACTACCTTATGGGAGTTTTATTGTTGGTAGAACTATTAGAAAGTGCAAGATAAGTTTCTAATTAGCTAATTTTTGAGTTGTCCAGCCAATTCAAGTATTCATCTTGAATTCACTTTATTTCAGAGATAGTTACGAATTTAACTCAATGAAAACAACTGACTAGCAGAGATACATGATTACCAATGTTAACATTTTTATATTCACATTATTAACAAATTACAAGTCGCAAAGGGAAGTCGAAAAAGAGACTTGAATTAGCCCGTTCTTAAAGAGTGACCTTTATTTATAAATAAAATAATATTAAGTAAGGTTATGTCTAATATCCTCTTAAATAGATCACGTTTCTTAAAAAATCTTATCTTTCAAATAGACTATAATATACATAAAGTTCAAACCAGATTATAAGGTTCCTCCAGAGCACGTATAATTTCTCGTTACCAAATCTAATACTTACGAGATTCCCGAAAGTTAACACGATTATGACTTAAATAAATTATGGGATCTTTACAATCACTTATATATATATATATATAAGAGCATAAGAAAAGATATGGGAAAAGAAAAGAAAATCTTAGCATTTGACTTATACGGTACAATTTTGGATCTATCAGCAATTTCACAAGAAATGAGAAGGAAACAGTTAGAATATACTTGGCTATTGACCATAATGGGAAGATATGTGGATTTTGACGAGATAACCAAGATAGCAATAAGTTACACCCTAGGAGAGGATAAAATAGAGGAGGAATTAAATAAGTGGAGAAGTCTAAGGACACATCAAGATGCAATCTACTTAAAGGACATCTCCACAATAGCTGATATTTACATTTTATCCAATGGTACAACTAAGACTATAGAGGAACTTTTGAAACTTAATGGTTTATCAAGCTATTTTAAAGGAATATTTAGTGCAGAAAGAGTAAAGGAATATAAACCTTCACCCAAGGTCTACAGATACTTCCTTGAGGCAGTTAAGGGAGAGGCTTATCTGGTTTCATCAAATCCATTTGATGTCATTGGTGCTAAGAATAGTGGAATGAAGGGCATATACGTTAATAGGAGAAATATGCCAGTTGACCCGTTAGGCTATGAACCAGATGTTGTGGTAAGGGATTTCAAGGAGCTATATGAATGGTTACAAAAATGAAAGCTGCAGCTCTTAGATGTTCCGAGATCTCCTGCACCCATGGCGGAGATTCCATCGAACGGAACAGTTCTGTAACACTAGTGCTTTCAGAAAGTTTATAGCTTTAGACAAAGGATATACCACTAGATCATAGTCTAAGAACTTTTCCAAAATACTAACCCTTAACCTATATAGGTTAAAATTAGTAGGATCCGAAATGCTTGCTGAAAAATCCAATGCTATCTATATTAGCTATCAACTACTAATTATCTCTTATGAAAGTCTTTGAGATTCCTCTAAGTTTCGTTAAGGTATTTTTAATAGAGACTAATGAGAATGGACTGATCCTAATCGATAGTGGTACTCCAGGTAGTGGGAGAAGAATCATTGAGGGTATAACTAGGCTTGGGAAGAACCCTAACAAGATAAAAAGCGTAATATTTACTCATTCACACGTAGATCATATTGGAGGGGCTTATGAAGTAAAGAGGTTTGTTAATGATGCTAAGTTTGGGATTGATAATAACGGTGTTAATTATTTAAAGAACGGTAAAATAAGAGAACCAGTCTTGCATTCTTCAGCGCTTAAGGTTATTTTCTCAATTGGCAGACCTTTCTTCTTTAGGAAATTCAACGGTGTAAATGTTGATTTTGTTCTAGAGGAAGGTGAACTCGTAAAGGGAGTCGAAATAATTAAGACTCCCGGTCACACTAACGATTCCATTTCAATTTACTTGCCGGAATTAAACGCTATAATAGTTGGTGATACTTTGCAAGGTGATAAGAGGGGATTAAAGTATCCTAATATTTATGAGGACTTCGATGGGCTAAGGAAAAGTGTTGAGAATATAAAGTCGTTTAATCCATCAATGGTCTACGTTTCGCATGGTGTAAGTTCCTCTAAGTTTTTAGTATAGCAATTTAAACCTTAATTCTTAATTATGAATTGTGGTGAAGGTTAGTTGCTTTTGGACGTTGAGACAAATGAGGATTTAGAACTGATTAAAAACTCATTTAATGAGTTCTTAAGTAGGGAGTGGAATAAGTATGGGTCTAAGAAACATGAGGTTAGTAGAGATAAAATTATGGAAGTTTTCGGTAAGGTTAAGGATTTAGGTATCTTCCAGTTCATCAGAGAGACTGGTTTGACAAACGCCTTATTGTTAAACGAGATTATTGGTGAGAACTTATTGCCGGGGATAGTTGCTTTTAGCTCGATGTTAGGAGTTGATTATCTTGTAAGTGTTGGCGTTAATTACGTTGCTGAGGTTGATAAAGCTGAGGCCATTGTTACACCAAAGGGGATTTCAAATAAAAATGACGTAGATGTTGAGGAGATAGAATCACCAGATCCTTCAGTGAGAGTTTATAAGATAATTGAGGGAGAGTGGAGAAAATCAGATTTCGATTTTAACAAGGTAATTTTACTTGCCTCGGCTCAAATTATAGGTCATGCAACTGCTGTGCTTAAGGAGACTGTTGAGTACTCTAAAAATAGGATAGCGTTTGGTAAGCCAATTGGGTCTTATCAAGCAATAAAACATAGGATTGTTGACGATGCCTTAAGAATAGAGTTAGTTAGGTCTAGATATTTGGTTAATCCGACAAGTCCAGAGAGGATATTTAAACACGCATACAAGAAAGCCTTCAAAGCAATTCTCAACTCAATTCAGTCTCATGGGGGAATAGGGTTTACTGCAGATCTGGATTTGCACCTTCATCTAAAAAGGGTTATATTACTAGGGAAGTTATTCCAACAGTAACCATTTCCAGCCCTTAACCACTTTCACTAAGTCATCTCCAACCTTTATCTCTCCCTCATCATCAAAAGTTATAATGTAAGCCTTTGTTTTTCTTATCTTTAGAAACTCCTCGATACCTTTTAGTTCCCTCTCTACGTCACTCAACTGGTAAGTCACTTGATATATTTCCCTTATCTCATCCTTAACTTTTACGACGAAGTCTACTTCGCCCCTTCTACCCCTATAATAGAAGACATTGTTAATCCCATATCTCCTCAAGAGTTCTAGGAATATTAGATTTTCAAATAAGCTACCGATATTTTGATTTAGCCTATATCCTAATACGTTGGATATACCATTGTCTATGCAATACACTTTCTTATCGTATTTAGCCATTTCACTTAGCTTTGGGCTTAGGGCTTTTACGAAGAAAATAAGATAAGCGTTTTTCATGCACTCAGTATACCTTTGAACGTTTCTAAAGGGGATATTAAGGGACCTAGATATTTTTCTAAAACGTATCTTATTCCCTACGTTTGAGATGTAAAATATGGCTAGGTTCTTAGCTTCTTCCTCATTCCTTATATTGCATTCGCTAATTACGTCTTTAAAAATTATATCCTCATACAATTGTAGTAATATCTTCTCCTTATCCCTCTCATTGGATACTACTAGGGGAAATCCTCCGTAGCTTAAATATTCTGAGAAGAGCACTTTAATCTCGCTTTCTTTGGCTATCATATCTAATTCCGTTTCCAATCTAATGTTCTTAAATTCTAAGAATTCTTTAAAGGATAGTGGAAATACTTCTAGAATTAAATGCCTACCAGCTAGTACTTCTCTGACGCTCTTATTGTTCACTGACGCTGTAGATCCAGAAATCACTATATTAGCTTCCTTTCTATCTACGATGGACCGAACAAATCCCTCCCATCCCTTGATCTTCTGAACTTCATCTAAGAAAATGTACGGTTTACTATCTTTTTTCTTTTTTCTTAACTCCTTATATAACTCATATAAGGAGAACAAATCGTTAGCAGTTCTTATATCGCCAAAGCGAGAGTCCTCAAAGTTAACTATTAGCGTGTCGAATGGATCTTCTCCTTTTTTCTCTATTAGCTTCTTAACTACTTGATTAATGATTGTGGACTTTCCAGATCTTTTCACGCCAATTACTGATATCGCTAAACCTTTTTCCAATAGGTCTAACAATTGATCAGAGTACTCTCTTTCTATACCGACGAATTGGTTCTTGTACCAGAAATTCCAGTCTATTAACGCCTTTAATATTAACTCCCTATTCACTGAGAAAATTTATGATTACTTTCTAATAAGTTTGACTCATTTTATAAGTCATTCCTACGTATAGTTGACTCTTCTCAAGAGTCAAAATAATAAGGAATTCTACAATAAAATTATGACATAATCACTTCACACATAGCATCACTTAAATGATTCCTTGACAAATTCATTGTAGCAGAGACTCTTGAAACCAAAGCACTATTAGCGTTTATGTTAGGGAGAATTAAGCCCCAAGTCTCAAATGAGATTTGAATCTCCTAGTACATGGCTAATATAATGCATAATAAAAATAATAATTGTTTTAAAAATAACTTACTTCTTTACTTTTAATTACTATTTAACTTCTCTTATTGCACAATATTTCCATTTTTAACGTCATTACTTCCTCTCCCAATTGATTCAGGGTCCTAATTGTCAAATATACTCTGCCATCCTTCTCCCTCTCCTTCTTGTCAGTAACCTCAACTATCGCCCTTAACGTGTCCCCTATTTTCACTGGTTTCTTGGCATCCATCTCTAATTTAGTTAGAGCTACGAAACCCTCGCCAAAAGGATCTACGGGTAATTGATAAGTTAAGCCGATTGCAATTGAGGCTGTTAACAAACCTGGTATTATTCTACCTTTAAATCTAGTCTTTTTACCATACTCCTCATCTAAGAATAGTGGATTAAGCGCACCAGTTATTCCAGTGAAAATTACAACATCTGCATCAGTTATAGTCCTTCCCTTGCTCTCCCACTTTTGACCGACTTGAAAATCATCGAAGAACATATTATAAGAAAAGAGAAACGCAATATAATTATTTCGGAAGTTTAAGAGCTCTCTCACCTACCACGTTTCTAAGAATCTCTGAAGTACCCCCAGCTATTGTTCTACCCCTAGAAGCTAACATACCTAAATACCACTTCTCTTTCATTATGGTTTCCAAATCGTAATTCATCACTGCGATCTCATATATCCTCTGGAGCAACTCTGATGCCAAAAGCTTCAACATCGATCCCTCCACGTCTATATCCTCTCCTTTCCTCAACTTTATTAAAATCCTTCTATAAAACGCCTCTAGACCTTCAACTTCATCTTCCAACTCCTCTTTCTCCTTTACCCCCTTCAAACTCTCCAAGGCTATCTTTGACGTAAATAACATTGTAACTCCCAACATGAACCTCTCATGATTTAAAACTGTCATGGCGACTTTCCAACCATCACCAACGTTACCTATAACGTTATTTTTAGGAACTTTTACGTTGTTGAAATACACCGTGTTAAAGTCACTCTTTCCCGTTAATTGATTTATGGGGGATACTCTAATTCCCTCCTGCTTCATGTTAAGAATGAACATCGTTAAGCCCTTATACTTATCCTCACCAGTTCTTGCTAAGAGTATCATATAATCAGCAATATGGGCATAACTACTCCAGATTTTTTGTCCATTAACTAAAAAGTAATCACCCTTATCCTCGGCCCTAGTGGTCACAGAAGCCAAATCTGAGCCAGCTTGTGGTTCAGAAAAACCTTGACACCATATATCCTCGGCCCTTAGTATTCTAGGTAGATATCTCCTCTTCTGATCTTCATTTCCATGCTTTAAAATGGCAGGAGCTACTACCATTAAACCAATTGACCCTAAACTTCTACCATATGGCAATCCTGCCCTTATGAACTCCTCATAAGCGATTACTTCGTAAATTGGATCTAAACCTTGCCCACCGTACTCCTTAGGCCAAGTTATTCCCAAATATCCGGCATCAGCCAATTTCCTTTGCCAAGACCTTAACTCATTATAATCATCAAATTCTACCGTCTCAAATAGGATTTTTCTTCCCTTTAATGACTCCGGAGCGCTATTTCTTATCCATTCCCTTAACTTTAACCTATACTCCTCCTCATTCACAAGTAAAAATTAGCAATTATAAAATAAAAAATTGCTCAGCCGAAGGGCTATCGTCACAGATCAGCTGAAACACGGTTCATCACGCTATACTTAGCCTAACATCCTTGACTAAAGCGTATGGATAAACCCCTTGCATTGGGGCATCCCACCATCTTACGGAGTACCTCTCTCTAGATAATTCTACTATATTCTTTAAAATCCTCTTTAAGTTATCAGCTATCCTTACCCTACCAATAACTCCAACGGGATTGCCGTTTCTATAGACTACAGTGGCATCTCTAGCAACTGTTGAGAAATCGCCCTCAGCGTAATTTTGGAATCTGGTATACCACACATTATTTATAAAAACGACATTACCGGACAGCAATGATTCAAAACTAGTGTCTCCCTCCTTAACCTCTAAATTCCAAGCCGTTGGATATATCCATCCCGCATTTCCAGTACTAGGCAATTTGAAGACATTGGATAGTTCATTATTTAATAAAGGAGTTGTAAATACACCATTCTCTATTATAGCCTTATTGTAGGTAAACGTGCCTTCATCGTCGAATCCCCATGAGTTAGGCCTATCCTCCTTAGGAGTATCTAGTAAGGTAAACTTATCTGATCCTGCCTTTTCCCCAGGCTTTAACATAGACATACCAGACATTATCGCATATCCAGAAGCCATCCTCGCAACACTCTCCATTAAATTACCCATTACTAAAGGAGAGAGGATTACATCATATTTACCTTCGGTAATCTCGTATTTGCCAGTAATCGATGCCAACTCATTAGCCTTCTTTATACTATCCTTAACTTGAGAGGAGGAGAAGCTAGTTGACGAGAAAGCCCACTGTCCGCTATGTTCTTTATTCTTAGCCCTAAAGTAACCGCTTATGCTCAGATTGCTTTCCGTTCCGTTGAATCCCTTAGATGTAACCAAGGATCTTTCCACATCATCTATTGATATAATACCGTAAAGGGGATATTCCGACTGTATGAGAGATAAAAGAGGTGATAAATCGTCAAATAGTGATAAAATGTTAGTGTTATTCTTAACCATTTTGTATTCCCGCTCATTTTTACTCATAATAGGGAAGAAGTCTACTGGAGTTAGTTTAGGTTTTTCATTTAAATTGTTTATCCTACCCAAGAACCCCTGGCTATCCTTCTTTAACGCTAGGAAATAGTAGCTGTTAGTCATTCTCTGTATTGTAGCTACCTTACTCTCAACTAGCTTAATGATTATCCTCCTTGTCTTCACTCTCAATAGTCCTACTTCTTCTCCCTTTACTTCTTGCACGTATTTTACCATTTCCTCATTCATTTCCCATCACCTTAATCCTAACATTTCTCAATCTCATATTAGGCCCACCTAGCCAAACGGGTATACCTTGATCCGGATCACCCTTGCCACAAGTACCCGGATAAAATACTAAAGTATTGTCAACTGCATCAACTGCCTTTAACAATTCAGTAGTCTTCCCTTGAAAAACCGGGAATAGCACTGGATCACCAATCTTTCCGTTCTTAATCTCATAAGCTTCCAACCCAACATATCGTTGACCTAGTCTCATATCATCAATATTCCACTCCATGTAACTCTTTATATAAACGCCTTCCTTGACGTCTTCCAAAAGCTCATCAAAGGTCATGTTACCAGGTTTAAAGAAAGTATTAGACATCCTAATTAAAGGTTCCCTATCGAAATTCGCAGCCCTGGCCGAGCCATTACTCTTAACGTTAAATTTACTACTACTAAACCTATTTTGTAAATATTCGTTAACCTTACCATCCTTAATTAAGTATTTAGGTCTAGCTTCAACACCCTCATCGTCTGTTGTGTAATAACCGCCACTGTTCGGTATTGTAGGATCATCTATAACAGTAACGACATCGCTACCTATCCTATTATCCTTCAATTCGGCTAGATAACTCAAACCAGCCTGGGCGAATTCCCTACCCAAAACTCTATCGGCCTCAAATGGATGCCCAACAGATTCATGAGCCATTATACCTGTTAACATATTACTCAAAACTACATCAGTAGTCCGCTCACCAAAGCTCTTACCCTTAGCCAAGACCTCAGTAACAGATCTAACCTTGTCCACTACGACCTCATTCAAATTCATCCTCTCTAATACTTCCAGCCCACCACTTCCTCCAAGTTCGTAAAACGCAGTAGCCGTCCTATTGTTCTCGTTAAGGACTAAGTTCATTCCTACGTAAAGCCTAGGAACCCTTCCAACTATACGTGAACCATTGACAATAATCTCCTTCTCCTCAATACTTTCGTCATAGAAAAATGAAACGCTTTTGACTGAACGGAAGTCCTTTACAGCCTCGTATAGGTTCTTGAAGAAGCTTATCTTCTCGTCAACTGACATGAGATCAAAAGGTTTACCCTCTTTAACCTCATAACTACCCTCCTTAGGTTCAGTATTATCTAAACCGCTCTCCCACCCCTCTATCTTATACTCCTTGTTGCTGCTCAGTAGATCATTGGGATTATTTGATGAAGCAAAATATAACACGCCATCCTTGTAATACCTAACTGAATAGCCATCATCTGTAAACCTAAACGATCCCATTAATCTGCCATTAAGAAAAGACATCCCAAACGTCGATACGATATGTCTCCTAACCTCCACGTAAGGGTATCTGAACTTATCGTAAAGAGATTGCAGATCAGTCATATTATGATATAATTTTAGTCAAATAAAAAGATTGCTAACTCCAACTTCTTCTTTATATTAATACTTTCTTCTATTTTGACTTTTCCCAGCCTTTGATGCGAGAAGTTTTCGGTGGTAAATATATACTACCATAGCATTTTTTAGGTGTTTTTCCTTTCTTCTAATACTCTACTCAATTCCTTCTCAAAGTTCTCCTTTAACTCTTTAAGCGTAATTGACCACTTATTGTCCTTTGTGAAGTGTTCGTAAGGTATTGAATACGTTCTAACGAAATCCCTTAAAGGCGTAATTGGATGGACGTAAATTTCATATGAAAAATGGTATGCTGAGGATAGTTTATTAATGAACTCCATGATATCTATCAATGTATGTCTTTGCCCAACAATAAATGCGTATATTTTATCGTTATGTAAATAAGATATTCTTAGAAGTGTAACAATCCTACTCAACTCCCTAGTAATCTCCTCATTAGTATCGTTTACGATCAACGACATTCTAAAGTCAGTCTTACCTAAATAAGTGTAAAACGCATCCACCAAACCCTTACCAACAACGTGATTAAAATAATGATCTACTACTTCATCTGATGTTAAACCTATAGATTCTGCTATCTCATCCCACGACCTTAAAGGATTCTCTTGTTTCTTTCCAAGTGTATAAACGTCAATCCAGTCCGGCTTAAAATCGTCAGTAAGATCCGGCAATTGGAAAGGTTCCCTAGGCTTATCCAGTATAACCCTTTCAAAAGTCAAAGTATCGAAATTAAAAGTTGAATAATCAACTGGATAAACCTCCCTCCTATACTCCAAGTAAGTCTTATAATTATCAATTAATCCCCCCCTACTCATCATCTCTAAAATTTGAACAAAATCCCACCTACCCCTAGGAAACACAACATCCAAAACTATAGTATCACTAGTCAAAACATCCCTCAATGACGCAACCACCATGCCATCAAGTAGGTAATAGAAATCTAAAGGTTGGACCTTAGAATTCCTTGTCAACTTAATAGTAGTATGAAAGAGCGATAATCCTAGAGAATCAAGTTTGGGAGACGGAATAACCAATACTTTAAGATTAGATAAGACATTCCTAACGTTTTCTAACCCAGTTAACTCACCCAGCAACTCGTGATTATGGTCACCAAACCTCTGAACGTAATGCAATGATTTCGTAAGTTTTTGTATAACAGTAGAATCTATCATACTCAACAGAATAAGTAGTGAGAATACATAAAAATAGTATCTTCAAAATTCTAAAAAGAATTTAACGTATCTAAACAGTACCTGGTGCTATTGATTCTCCAGCGTGTGTTACATGTAGTGCTGCAAGGATTAATGGTAGGGATGCTGCTGCTATTATTATTGCATACCTTACTACTTGACTTGAGGCTAACGTGTACATGTTTACTCTCATTTTTTGGTCAATAGTCACAAACGTGAGGACTCCAATAAATATGAGTATTTGAATGAAATAGATTTCTTGGAAATTGAGAGTTTACACTAAAATCAATATAATAAAAAGTTTATAGCTTTAAGATCTCACATATAAGCAAATAGTTAACGAGAAACTGAACTATGAAGCCGGTATTATGGAAAACAAGAATGGCTCACAGAAAAATTTTAAAAAATAATTTTTGTTGTAAAATCTCTATCTTAAATTATTAATTTCGCTTTTTGGAATTTAAATTTTTCCTTTTATACATAAGCTTCATCGTCTTATGATTAAACCTTTATTACTCTTCTCGTCATTGGTATCTCTTTAACTAACTCTATAGGCTTTTGTTCTATTATATCGACCTCGTATACTGCAGTAGTGGAGTAAATTACCTTTCTCTCATCCTTTTTAGCTATTGCTGTTACACCAAATGTGGGTCTTGGCAACTTTACACTTACCTTATCCCAACTAATCCCATTATCTCTAGAAATTATTAAGGGCTCTTGACTCATTATATGGGCTACAACTATTCTTCCTAGATCTTCCAATCCGTGAGCGTAACCACCTATCACTTTATTAAATGTTTTTATCCTTGAGCGAGATTATTATCATTATGATAGAGTTCGTAATTGAGAAGAGTTTCAATATGCCAGAGGATATAGTATGGCGGATAGCCAGAGATGTAAATTCAATTCCAAACTACTGGAAGGGTGTTAGGGAATTAAACGTTAAGGAAGTGGATAAGAATGTTTACGAGGGAAGAATCAGGTTTGCGTTTCCCTCTTCGGGTAAAGTTAGGATAATCATAAATGACGATGAGAGAACCTTAACCTTTGAATATCTAGACGGACCAATAAGGGGATATAATAAGGTGAAAATCTCTAAAGGGAAAATCTCTTCTGAATGGAAGGTTACTATGACTGGTCTTTTAAAACTAACAGAGGGTTGGAATAGAGATCACTTCATGGAAGGTACTGAGCACGCACTGGAAATGATATTAAATGCTACCCTTAGTTTATCTCCTTAATTTTATTTAGATTCACGCCGATTTTATTCTAATGATTGCTGAGTGGGGAAAGCTTAGAGCTGTAGGAATGCATAAGCCTGGCTTAGAGGTAATGCTGGGTCTTTTAGATCCCTCATCTTTCCTTTATGAAAGGCAATTCAATTGGAGTAAAGCTAGGAGAGAACATGATAATCTTAGAAGAGTGTTAAAAGAGGAAGGAGTTAAAATATATAGGCTAAGACAAACAATTGTGAACAAGATTAGAAGAGACGATAGATTTAGGGAGAAGGTGATAGAAAAAGTTGGAGTTAATAATGATGATCCCGAATTCCTTGTCGAGTTGTTGATCTTAAGACCTATTCTTGGTTACGAGAAGAGGGATAAAGGTACACACTTAGAGGTTAAACTGACTGACCCTCTTTCCAATCTCTATTTCATGAGGGATCAACAGATTACTACGGAAAAAGGAATAATAATGGGAAGGATGGCTACACATCAGAGAGAAAAAGAAGTTGAAGTTATGAAGTTGTTTTGGGAAGCGTTAAATATAAAATATAAGGAAATAGGTAGAGGTAAATTTGAAGGTGGAGATTTCTTTCCAATGGGTGATTTCAATCTGGTAGGTGTTGGAGTTAGAACTGATTTAGAGGGTGTAAGTGAGTTATTTAATATTTTGAATGGAGGAGAGATAGGTATAATTCATTGGAATAGGGAAGAGTTCATTCATTTGGATACTTTCTTCAATGTTGGATCTTCTAGTTCAGTAGTTAGTGTTAGGAGTTTCATGGAAGAGAGTAGGGTTGCTGTCTATTACGATAGGAAGATCATAAGGGAGACTACGTTATACGATTACGTGGTTAAAGAAAAGGGATTTAATTTAATTGAAGTGAGTGTGGATGAGGCAAAAAAGTATGTAACTAATTTTTTGACCATAGACGACGGTAAGATTGTCTCTCCTAAAATTTCCGCAAATAGGAAGCTTGAAAAAGAGTATGATGTAATAGAGGTTGAAGTTTCAAATTTGACTGGTGGTGCCGGTGGGATTCATTGTATGACAGCTGTGATAAGGAGGGATTGATTAGATTTTCTTCCCCTTAGTTTCTGCAATCAGCAATACACTTATAAACG
Organism: Saccharolobus solfataricus; assembly: GCF_900079115.1. Taxonomy (NCBI): domain Archaea; kingdom Thermoproteati; phylum Thermoproteota; class Thermoprotei; order Sulfolobales; family Sulfolobaceae; genus Saccharolobus; species Saccharolobus solfataricus. The sequence goes on along the minus strand of NZ_LT549890.1, from coordinate 1,007,830 downwards.
TCACCAGAACGTATGATAATGTGACTAGCACTAGTGAAGATTGATTAGCTCTTAGTATTACTGGTGCTAGTGAACCACCTAGTATACTTGCTGCTTGATAGGAAAAATTTGAGACCGTGAATCTGTATTTTTTATCAAATATTTCAGTAAATATTGAGGATTGTGGGGCATATAAAGCTGAATCCGAAATTGACATCAGTATTTCCCCTGGAAGGAAATTTCTTCTTGATAGCACAATACCGGCTAGGATCATTAGTATTAACCCAATAATTACGACCTTCCTCCTTCCAAATAGATCACTTAGGTAGCCAAAGAATGGGATTTAGGAAGAGCTGAAAGGAAATAGAGATTAGTACTATTAACGAGAGGAAGGAAATTGAGGATGAGTTTGTGAAAATATATGAGGTAAAAATATAGAAGTTTGCACTTTCACTCACTTTAATCCCTATTGATTTTAAAATATTCTTCCAATCATGTCTCTTTGCTTCTAATAGTGGTTGTGTTTCACTTCTAGTCACCTTTTGCGTAGTTATATCCTTGACTAACAATAATGAGAGAAGCGATAGGAAGGTTATTGAGAGAAATGAGTAAGGCCAGTAAACAGAGTAATTATAGATTACTAGGATAGTGAGTGAAGATAATATAATGCCAATTGGGACTGATAATTGCAATAAACTTGTAATAAACCCTCTAAATTTATGTTCAGAATACGCTTCTATGACGATAGTACTAGCTCCACCCCATTCCCCGCCTAAACTAAGACCTTGCAAAAGTCTTGAAATAATTAAAGGATAGACATTAGGTATCAACACTATTAGGGATGAAACTGCTAACGTAATGTCAGCTAAGATTAAGGCAACTCTCCTATTTACCCTAATCCCCTATATAACCAAATATTATGCTTCCTAACATTCTTGCTATAAAACCCAGAACGAAAATTATTGAGCCAATTATAACGTTAAATTCTATGAAAGAGAGCTGGGAAAATAAAAAGAAGGCGTACCATTGGGAAATTGTTAAGAGTATACTTCCTACTAAAGTCCTCATTTTCTACTCCTTAAATAACACTGAGGCGTAGTTGCCCAAATCTAGTAGTCCATGCCCAGAGAAGCTAACCAGTACTGTCTTCCTTTCTCCGCTCTTCTTAGCCTCTTCAGCTATTTCAGCCAATATTGGCAATGCGTGAGAAGTCTCTGGAGCTGGTATATATCCCTCCAGTTCTGAGAATAATTTAGCCCATTTGAACGACTCCTCTTGAGAGTAATCTCTTGCTTGTACAATTCCCTTGCTAATTAATAGACTGAGAGTTGGGGCTACTCCATGATATCTTAGCCCACCTGCATAAACTGGAGGTGGTACGAAGTCCGACCCTATTGTGTACATTTTTAGCATTGGCAACAATTTCGCAGTGTCTGGATAATCGTATTTATAAACACCCTTAGTCATTTTTGGAACTTCTGAGGATCCAGAGGCAATATACTTCCTCCTAACCTTTCCACTCCTCAGCTCATCTCCTAAGAATGGATAAGCTAATGCTGCGTAATTTGATCCCCCTCCTACTACTCCTATAATGTAATCTGGATCTTCACCAATCAGTTCCATTTGCTTCTTAGCCTCCATTCCGGCAATCGTTTTAAACATTATATCTGAATTTACCACACTACCTACAACGTATTTTCCACCGTTTTTATGAGCATATTCTACTGCATCACTTATTGCGATGCCTAAAGATCCAGGATGATTGGAGTCTTTGGCCAATAATTGTCTACCGAATTCTGTTAAATCTGAAGGAGAAGGATGAACTTCCGCTCCATACATCTGCATCATATATTTTCTGTAAGGCTTTGCATAATAGCTAGTCCTAACCATAAATATGTGTGCTTTCATCCTAAATAGGGCTGAGGCTAGTGCAACTGATGATCCCCACTGACCAGCTCCAGTTTCTGTCGTAACGAATTTCGCGTTATCCAATTTAGCGTAATATACATGTGCTAAGGCACTGTTGATTTTGTGAGAACCAGTGTAAGTGTAGCTCTCCATCTTCAGATAGATTTTGATATTATTTCCTAAGTACTCCTCTAACCTTTTTGCCCTAATTATTGGAGTCGGTCTTCCAACTTGTAAATATCTCTCCAGAACCTCATCTGGAATTTTTACGTATCTTTCCTTAGCGAACTCTAACTCCAGCACCTTGCTCGGTAAAACTTCCTTCAATAGTTCTAAGGATTTGCCAGTGGGATCTTGTGGCGGGGGTAGTTCCTCCGGTAAGTCTGGTAGGATATTATACCATTGTGCGGGTATTTCATCTTGAGGTAAATCTATTCTTATTCTCATAGCCATTACTACGTTAGAGAAGTTTATACTTTTTTCTCCTATTTTTTAACTATTAACGAAAAATTTAAAAGGACTCAATCAGAAAAAAGGATTGTAATGTATGTCATTGAGGTAAATAACGTATGGAAGGCTTATGGTAAGATTATTGCAAATGAGGACATTACGATGAGAGTTAAAGAGGGAGAAATAGTAGCGTTATTGGGACCCAATGGCGCTGGTAAGACGACCCTCGTTAAGCAAATTTACGGTGAGTTAACCCCAACTAAGGGTGAAATAAGGGTTCTAGGTAAGAAACCAACTGATAGACACGTTAAGAAATTCTTAGGAGTAATCCCGCAAGAATGTGAGCCCTATGGTGATCTAACAGTATGGGATAATATATATTACATGGGGAGATTAAAGGGAGCTTCTAAGGATGAAATTAAGAAGAGAGGAGAGGAATTATTGGAAAGATTGGATTTGAGAAGTAAAAGGAACACTCTGGCTAGGGATCTATCTGGAGGTTTAAAGAGGAGAACTCTAATCGCAATGGCTTTGATAAATAATCCTAAACTCCTAATACTTGATGAACCCACGACTGGTTTAGATCCTGAAGCTAGAAGGGAGGTGTGGGAAATATTGCTTAACATGAGAAAGGAGGGTCAGAGCATGTTACTTACTACTCACTATTTGGATGAGGCAGAGAGACTAGCCGATAAGATATATTTTCTAAGCAGGAAGATTATAGTTGAGGGAACACCTACACAAATAAAGGAGAAATTCGCTGATTGGTACGAGGTAATTGATTATACTAACGGTAAGGTCTATAAGGTGAAGGGTGAGGAGGAGCTCAAGAAAATCATAATGACAATTAACGGCAAATTTGAAGTTAGAATGCCTAGTTTAGAGGAAATATATCTTCAAGTGATGAAGGATGTTGAGTGAATTTCTTAACTTAATTGTAATGCAACTAAAGATGATAAGGGCGTACTTACCGGTGTTTCTCTTCTTCTCAATACTTTTCCCAATAGGATTTATGCTAGTATTTGGATATATCTCAATTAGATCATTGACGCCATTCATAGTAGCTGGAACAATAACGTTTTACGTTTCAATTGGTGTTTTAACTTCTGTTGCTCAATCTCTTGCATTTGAGAGAAATGCTGGCAGATTCTCCTTGATGATAGCAACTGGTATACCGAGAGAGTTCTATGCAATAAGTATAGCTCTTAGTAATGGTATTGCCACACTAATTATGATACCAATAATCCTAGTCCTAGGTAGTTATTTACTTCATGTAGAAATAAAATCAATTCCTTTTCTACTTATCGCACTGGTATCGTCTCTATTTATGGCTTCAATGTTAGGTATGGCATTAGGCTTAGGAATTAGGAACATATACGCCGTAAATCAATACTCAACAATTATAAGCTTCGTACTTTCCTTCTTCGCCCCAGTTTACTTCCCAGTAGCCTTTATACCATTACCATTTCGCTATTTGACTTATATTGAACCTACTACTTACGTCTCTCAAGCCCTTTACTACGCTTTCATTGGTAATCCTTTATCTTTACTATGGAGTTTAGGGATAATAATTTTCGGTTTCATTTTCGTCATTTTAAGTAGATATGTTATAAGAAGGCAATAGTTTCTGAATTCCTCCTTGAATTCAGAGCTTAATGTCCTATAGTGCTTTCAAGCGCTCAAAGGTGACTTACGTAATGGTTTAAAAAATATACATGCCTTCTTTCTAGTCCTTTAGTAAGCTTTTTAACTAATTGTGAACATATCCTCTCATGAAAAGGAACAAGTACATAATTATTGGCTTCGTAATAATGTGCTTTAATTCACTTTACCAATATTCTTGGAACGCTTTAGAGCCTCTCTTAAGAGAGGGATTTAATGTTAGTGTAGTTGAGATAGCCTTAGGCTTTACGTTGTTCAGCGTATTCTCCTCTGTTTTTCAACCAATTGGGGGTCACTTTGCTGATAAACAAGGTCCAAAAAGGATAGGGGTTATCTCAGCAATTTTATCAGCAATTGGTTTTCTGGGTACTTATCTTTCCCCTAATATTTACGTCTTTTTTGTAAGCTGGTCAATAGGTAGTATAGGAGAGGGCATACTTTACGGAATAGCTGCAAACCTAGCAATGAAGTGGTTTAGGGAAAGAATGGGATTTGCAACTGGGATTGTGTCAATGGGATTTGGAATAGGTTCGGCCATAGCTAATCCCTTTATATCCATGGCTGGTAATTACAGAATAGTAACACTCGCAATAGGATTAGTTGAGATAGTACTATTACCAATTCTCTTGTACATCTCAGATTATCCTCCTAAACTATCTGGTCAGACTCCAAGGCAAGCCGTTTTAAGTGTCAAATTCTGGCTAATCTACCTTTCTTTCGCAACTTCCATAGTTCCGCTAACAGTACTTTCTTCAGAATTACCAATACTAGGAAAAGGTTTACCTCAACAAGAATTAGTAACTTTGATCTCAATCTTACCCTTATTAAGTGGAGGATTAAGGCCAATTTTCGGCTATATTGCTGATAGATTAGGTATATTGAGAACAACGTTCCTTCTTACCATTGTATTAACGTTAGGTAGTATTTCTTTACTTTTAGGGGAAATAGCACTTTCAACGATTTTAGTAGGCTTTGCAGGAGGCTCACTAATTACACTCTATTTTAACGTTTCCACGGAGATATTCGGCTTTAAGTTTTCCACAGTGAATAGTGGTATATTATATACTGGTAAGGCTTTAGGCGGTGTGTTAGGTAGTATTATATTTGCATTGCTTTACACGATAAGTCTTAGAACCTCTGAAATATATACTTTGTCTTGTAGCCTAATAGGAGTTCTTACCTTATTGCCACTTTTATTTACTAAGCAGAGCAGAAAGGTTCAATGATTTTTTATCTTATAACCAACTAATTGTCAAGTATTACGTTAATTGATAATACCAAATTGAGATAGAACAATAGATATAGCTCTATTTAAGAAGAATTAGAGGATACTAGTACACTGATCAGTACACTTATTGGTAGAAAAGTTTAAAAATTAGTAACAGTATAAACAAATATGTATCGATATATATTTTTAATGTCGATGCTATTAATTTCCATTATACCATTAGTTTTTGCATCAAATCCCAATATGTACCAGAATCCAATAACTTTGAAAGAATTTAGAGAAATAGGAACACTAAATGCCAATGAAGAGGTAATAGTTACAATCTTCGTACCACTTAAAAATCTAGATCTATTATACTATTACGCCAGTGGAGCTTCAAATCCAGCTTCACCATTATATCATAAATTCTTAAGTCCTCACGAGGTTCAGCAGTTATTCTTACCTACTGAAGAGTATAACCAAATTCTAAACTACGTCAAAAGTAGCGGATTTCAAGTGATATTTACTGCATCGAACTCAGTAATAGTAATAAAAGGTACAGTGGGGCAAGTTGAGAAGTATTTAGGTACTAAGTATGCGGTTTACTCTAATGGTTCCGTAACCTATTACACTAATTACGGATATCCCAAGATAAACGCCTATGTATACTCCAGTAACATTTCTGCAATATTCTTCGCCCATCCATCTACATTAATTACAGAGAGTACAATAAAGAGTTTTCAGCAAGAGATAAATCAAACATTTCCACTTGAAGGCTATTGGCCAACTGTGTTACAAAAAGTGTACAATGTTACTACAGAGGGAGAGAATACTACAATAGGAATACTAGACTTTTATGGCGATCCTTACATTGTACAGCAATTAGCGTATTTTGATAAAATAACTGGATTACCAAATCCTCCCAACTTTAGTGTAGTACCAATTGGACCCTATAATCCTAACTTAGGTATTGTAACTGGTTGGGCTGGAGAGATTAGCCTGGATGTTGAAGTAGCACACGCAATAGCTCCAAAGGCTAACATAACGCTATATATCGCTAATCCAAATATTCCTTTACCCGCTATTATCGCATATATTACAAGTCAAAATAAAGTTGATACGTTATCCCAAAGCTTTAGCATACCAGAAAGTCTCTTTTCCTCACTTTTCAACGGGCCATTATTCTATTCATGTATAATATTAAGTGATGAGTACTATGCACTAGGTTCAGCTGAGGGAATAACTTTCCTAGCAAGTTCTGGAGATGCTGGAGGCTCTGGGTATAGTAATGGACCAATAGGCACTGTAGGGTATCCCTCAACGTCACCTTTCGTAACTTCAGTGGGAGGTACGACTGTATATGTGCAATTCCCTAACGGTTCGTATTATCAGACTGCTTGGTCCAACTATGGTTTCGTTCCAAATAATGTAAATTATGGTGGTTCAACTGGTGGTGTAAGTATAATAGAGCCTAAACCGTGGTATCAATGGGGACTACCTACACCATCTACTTATCCAAACGGTAAGTTAATACCAGAGATCTCCGCTAACGCCAATGTATATCCTGGAATATACATCGTTTTACCAAGTAACACAACCGGGATAACAGGTGGCACAAGTGAGGCTTCTCCTTTAACTGCTGGAGTGCTAGCCACAATTGAAAGCTATACTCATCATAGAATAGGTTTACTTAATCCTATACTAACTTACATGGCTGAGAATTACTACGGTAAGGTAATAGAGCCAATAACGTTTGGTTATAACATACCGTGGGTTGCAACTTATGGCTATAACTTGGTAACAGGCTACGGTACAATTAACGCAGGATATTTTGAAAAAATACTACCCACACTTAATTTATCAAAAGAGCTAAATGTGATAGTTAGCGTTTACAATACATCAATACCCACAGTATCTCCTCAACAATTCTATCCTGGACAACGTATTCTAGTCACTGCTAATATAACATATCCTAACGGAAGTCCAGTACAAACTGGCGAATTCAAGGCATTAATAGAGAACTATCTTGGGAACTTAACTACGTTTAATCTGACATATAATTCACTTACTAAATTATGGACTGGTAGTGGTGTTTTATCCAATAAAGCTAGTGGTATCTTATTTGTCTACGTTTATGGAAGTAGTGATGGATTAAGAGGAATTGGGTACTATGAGACCTTCTCTGGATACTACATAACATTCAATTATACGACGACTTTTACACCAGTTTATGTAGAGTTGGGTAATGCTGAACTGGGAATTACCTTATCTAACTCATATTTCCAGGCGCCAATTGGAGTAATGAATATTACCCTTAATATTTACTCCTATAACATAACAACAAACGCATACACGTTTGTAACGACGTTAAGTGTACCTATTAAGAATGGAGTAGGAGTTATCGATTTGCCACCAGACTTAAGCATAGGAGATCTATTGATTATAGCTGAAGGTAATGCCTATGGATTTGACGCATTTACCAATGGAGTATACATGCAAACCTTATTCATATTGCCACAAGTGGTAGTTGAACCGGGCAGTGTTTCCCCTGGGCAACACATTACAATAGAGGGATCAATTATACCGCCAGTTAACTTACCCAGTACTACATTCCAAGATGCATTACAAGGTACTAACATTACTGCTAAATTGGTAAGTAGTAATGGTGTCGTAATAAATGAGGCTAATATACCATTATCACCAAATGGAATCTACTTCGGATATTTGTACATACCTAAAAATACTCCCTCTGGGCTTTATAATGTTCTACTATTTGCAACCTATTACTCTTATACTTTGAACACTACAATTCGAGGATTCTACTACGGTCAAATATACGTTTCTAATCAAGCCACGATCTCAGTGAAGTCAGTTAACTATGCATTTGAGGGACAAACTGTTTTCATTTACGCTAATATAACAAATGGTACTAATGAAATTAAGTTCGGAATGTTTAGTGCTACCGTGTACCCCTCGAGCCTCTCATTTAATTATACTACGATAAGTTCAATAATAGAGATACCGCTGTGGTATAATCCTAAGATAGGAGAATGGGAAGGGAATTTCACACTGCCTTCAGCAATTAGTGCAGGAAATCTAACTTATTTAGCTGGACAAGGATATTTCGGAGTGCCATTCAAGGTCTTAATAACCGGAATTTCAGCCTTAGGTAATCCAACCACTACCAATTCTGGTAATGCTTATACAATCAACGTATTGCCATATACCTTATTTACAAATCAAACCTTAGATAAGACGTTACCATCATATGCAAGTTTAGTTAACGTGAAGATATTGAATGTAAGTGGCAATCTATTAAATGACTTCCTTACTAACGTTATTATCGTTAACAGCAATGTAAAAATATTGAATGGGAACATATCTAATATAGTAATTAGAAATTCCACTGTGTTGATAATGCAGAGTAATGCGAATAACATTACATTATACAATTCAACTCTGTACGCCATAGGTGGAAGTATAAATGGATTAAACGTAGTTAACTCTAAAGTAGTTCCAATAAACATTCATATCCAAGGTTTATACCCTGAATTACCAAGTATTTCGATAAACTTACCTTCTAAGAACGTAACTGGAACAGTTAATGTTACCGTCAATGTAATTGGTGAAGATGTAAGTAGGATTAACGTATACTTGAATGGTAACTTGATAAATTCATTTACAACAAATGGGACCCATATAGTAACTATAAATACTCAAAATTATCCAGATGGTGGGTATAATTTAACAGTAACAGCAATTCAAAGTGATGGTTTAAGTAGTAGTAATAGTAGTTATCTGTATTTTGAAAACGGTCTAACTAATCTAAATACTAAGGTGAATGTAATATCTAACCAATTAACTAATGTAAGTAATAGTTTATCATCTTCTATATCTTCTTTAAGGACTGCATCATTAGAATATCAGAGTATATCTTTAGCGATCGGTATTATAGCAATAGTTCTGGCAATATTGGCTCTAGTAAGAAGGAGAAGGTAAGATATAATCATTATTTTTATTACTATTTTTCCTCCTTATTTTTAGTATGCTTAAAAACAGAAACGAAGTCTTGAAAATCTCCTTTTCAGCCTTTTTCGCTGATCTTGGATACCAGGCTGTAGTAGCCTCTTTTCCAATAATTTTCGTATTGATCTTTAAAGCTCCAATTCCCCTTTATGGTTTTGCTGAGGCATTAAATTACGGGATTGGTACTGTTATGGCTTATGCTGGAGGTTTAGCTGGGGATAGGTTTGGGAGAAAAAGGATTGCTATTCTTGGAAATGTTCTTATTCTATTTACTTCCCTAATAGGACTATCTAGGGATTACATTCAAGCCCTCATATTCTTCATGATAGGGTGGTGGTTTAGGAACTTTAGATCACCACCAAGAAGGGCGATGATGGCTGAAGTCACATCACCGGAAGAGAGATCTGAGGCATTTGGAATTTTGCATTCTTTAGACATCGCTGGTGCGTTAATAGCAATAATTTATCTAACTGTATTACTTTACCTTCGCGTTTCCATCTTTTTTGTTCTTTTATTCACCTCAATACCTTTGCTTATGTCAACAATTGTTTTAACCATGGTAAATGCTGGGAAGAAAAGTGAGAAAGCGAAGAGAAAAGAAGCAGAAAGTAAAATAACCCAAAAAAGGGTCTTCTGGACTCTTATATTATCTACAATGTTCTTCGGATTTAGTCAGTACAGCTTTGGATTTCCTATTCTAACTACAACAGAGATTACTGGAAAGGAGTATTTGGGAGTATTATCTTATGGCATATTTCTTGGCGCTTCCTCTTTATTTGGGTACCTATTTGGTAGAATAAGAATGAAAGAATTTGAAAGTTTAGCATTTCTAGGATATTTAATTGGAGCACTAGGATCTCTGGGGTTTGCGTATTTATCGAGTTTTGGAGTGTTTTCCCTTTATCCTCTCTCTTTCTTAATGGGAACTAGTGTCGCCTCAACTGAGACTTTTGAACCTACCATAATATCGAAGATAACTAAAGAAGAAGCATTTAGTACAAGTATGGGCTACTTATCAGCAGGTAGAAGTATTGGGATATTTCTTGGTAATGTAATAATGGGGTTCTTATATCAAATAAGCTATACATATGCGTATCTATTCGCCGCTATAACTTCGTTAATCTCCTTTGCACTAATCTTAAACTTGATCATGAGACCAAATGCTTCTTAGCGTAGATTTTAAACAACGCACTACCTATCAATGTGGTAAATATTGACATGAAAACTATACCCTCAAATTCCTCTTGGTTTAGTGCGTTATATGAAAGGCCTAAGGAAGCAATAACTAATCCAGTTTCACCTCTAGGTACCATTCCTAACGCTACCGTATTCGCTGCTTTTGCATTCCTTAAATAAGCTAGAGCAAACGGGAATATCCCTAACCATTTGAAAATTGTGGCAATTGCAGTTAGTTCTAAGGATAATATTACAGTATTAAGATTAAGCGTTAGAAAGTTGACTTCGGCACCTATGTACACGAAAAATAATGGGCCGAAAACACTAAGTAACGTACTACTTATTTCCTTTATTTTGCTGTTCTTTACACTATTTGCAAATGCAACGCCCGCAACGAACGCCGAAATTATTGGGGAGTAACCCAGTGACACCATTAATAGCGTCAAACCAAATAGTACTGCTAATGGGAACTCTTCTATGTACTTATCGCTTATCCTATCAGTTATTTTCGGAATTAAGATAATTGAAACTACTAAAATGACTACCCATATGACTACAAGTGCGATTATTTTCAAACTGATAGAGGTAACGCTTGTAGACTCACCTTGTAAAATAGCTATAACAACCGATAATAAAAGTAAATCCACTACATCGTCTGCTGCAGCAGAGGAGACCATAAAGTTTATACCCTTACCTTTCAATTTCCCTTCTTCAATTATAGACGCTACAGCTGCAAGACTAGTAGCCCCCATCGCGGTACCGAGTATCAAAGCAGAATCTAAACCAAAACTTGAGATATAGAAGTAATATGCTGCGAAAAAGGGTAATAATGCACCAAACGTTGCTCCTAGGAATCCTAGAATGCCAGAAGACTTTATTGGTGCAATTCCATGTTCTAAACCAGAGGCGAATATCAATAGAATTACGGAAAACTCAGCTAAAAATTCGATATAACTATTTATGCCTATTAGGGGGAAGCCCAGCAACTGATTTAATAAAGAACCTAAGGCGTAAGGGCCTATTATCATTCCAGCTAATAATTCACCTATAAGCTTAGGTAAACCGTATTTCTGTACAAGGGAGCTTAAAATTTCTGCTAACAAGATGAAAATTGACACATCAAAAAGTGCTAGAATTATCGGATTCATATGTGGACTATGGAAACAAACGACTTAAACTTTTCTCAGCGTTCGTACCCTTCTTCATCCAATCTAGTGAGCTGGGCTCATCACTATTACTGAGATATCAATTAACGTCTATTAAACTTTCTGCCCTAATCAGAAGGAGGGAGTTCAATTACTTTAGTCTTTACATACTTAGATTGTAAAGAGGATAGAGCCTTATCCCAACTTTCTCCAGGATTGCCCTTATTTACACCAATCTTTAACCTATTTTCCCCAATGATTTTGGCTAAATAGTAAGTACAGAAGGGTTTCGCAATGCAATTTTCACAATTAGCGTATACATTTGAATGTAGGTTCATGTAAACTAATTGCTTGTCGTTAGTTACGTAAATTATCCCTTTCTTAAGGTTTAACGAACCATTAGCCTTTTCAAAAGGAAATACTAGCTTGACGTTAATCATGTTCTCCTTAAGTATTCTTAACTTATTGAGATAATCTCTTATGTAATAATAATAGCTTTTACTGTAATTTTCCCTTGAATCTTTGACAAGGACGTTCATTATTTTAGTATCACTTATTTTAACAAAATCATAATAGTCAATTAAGACAGTATTATTATCTTCTCTTATGGGTCTTTCAATAGTAACTACTTTAAACTCGCACATTTCAATAATAAGTTAGGAGAATTATCATAAAAACCTTTAATGTTGGTCTTATTAAAAATTAGCATTAACATGGTTCAATAGTTCTATTGCGTTTTTATATGCAACATCCTCATTATAGCCGTGGTTTTTTATAAAGAGTTTTGCACTTTGAATTAAATTAAGAGAATTATACGGAGCATCACTACCATAAATACTTCTTCTTGGATCGATAATTTTCGAAGAATGATTCACTACATAATAGACTCTCTCGTTGTCAACAACGTGTTCACTATTAATGAGTACAACGGGAAAAGTATATTTATCCAATAACCATCTTAGTTCGTCTAAAGAAGGATCATATAGTACCAGAATTAATCCCCTCTTATCTATTAGTTCATACACGAAGTTAAGCGATGAATGAAGTAATGAAAAGTTGTGATGTTTAGGGCTTAGAACTACACCAATTATACCCCTATCCACTTGTCTAATGAGCTCCACCTGAGGAGGAACTCTGCATCTCGGATTATATATACCAAGCTTTAGTGTATAATCTTTCCTTCCCCAAAGATATTGCTGATAAAAACCATCTACACAGCAGTCGCATGAGTACTTATAAATCGGATTTAGTAAAATTCGCTTTATCTCTATTTCATCTTCTGTAAGCTTAGGCTCTTCCGTGTAATTATAAAGTCTTATACCGTAATGCGTGTTAAAATCTATGAATAAAAAAGACATATATAATAAATGGAAAAAGGTTTACAAATATCTTTTGAGTATTGACATTGGATTAGTAATATTTGCCGTAAGCAAAGTCTCTTCTGGGCTATGGCCAAAGGCGAAGGCCACCAGTTGCGAGAAGTAAGCTAATGGCGTCCTTAGATCTTCGCCATACTTTTGAGCTATTTTCTCCATGTTAGTTTCAATAGCCACGTGACCTAGAGGACAATCTGTGACTAATATCTCCGCACCATTTCTTTTAGCCTCCTTTAATATTCTAGCCTCTAAGTGTAAGGCTACTTCTACATCAGAGTATACATGAGGACCACCACAACACATCGTCTTAGCCTCAAATGGTACCACTTCTGCACCTAAGGCCTTCAGTATCTCGTCCATAAAGAATGGCCTCTCTGGGTCATCCCTCATTTTCATATATCCAGCTAGTGTATATGATTTAGGCCTAACGTATAGGCATCCATAATATGGTGCTACTTTTAACCCAGTGAGCGGTCTTCTTACCTTAGTTTTAATAGCCTCAATCCCTACAGTATTGTAAATATATTCAACAGCGTGAACTAGCATTAACTTTAGATCATAATTCTTAGTACCCATTTTTTCTAAATACATATTAGTCTTTTCTCTTAATTTGGGGTATTTAGTCAGATAATATTGAGTTCTAGATAAGGAATAGTGACAACCAGGACAAGCTGAAACTACCGCATCGGCCCCCATTTCCCTAGCTAATGCCAAGTTCCTTGCTGGTAATAACACTCCTGCCATAGTATTTACGTTCTTTACTTCTAATGCGCCACAACAGTTATAGTCCTCGATTTTCTCCAACGGGATACCTAGATCTTGTGCAACTAGTTTTAATGAGACGTCATAAGATTTACCTAATCCATCTAAAGCACAGCCTGGATAAAATGCTACTTTACCATAAGGTGTAGGTAATGTCATTCTGGTACCACCTCCTCCTTCATTGCTTCCTCCAGTACCTTTTGTATTTTATCCCAGTTCTTAACTCTATTTGGCCTTAATACATCTTTTATAAGCCCTCCTTTCAATATTGCTGCACCTATATTAATAAGGTCTTTCAAACTCAGTGTAACCATTCCAGCTTTAGCTGCAGCGGCACCTAGTGTTAGTTCTGAAATCCTTCCACCGTTTTTAATTACAGTCTCTAAGAATAACTCATCGAAAACTGTACCTGGATCTTTCTTAACTAACCCATGCTTTAATAGATAATGATGAATTGAATGTACCACTTCTTCTACCAGCACTCCCTTAGGACATCTGTGAGTACATTTCTGACATGATACACATCTCCAGAGTGAGTTTTGTAGTTCAATAAGTGCTTGTTTGTCGCCCTTTCTGGCTAAGTCTATAAATCTTCTTGGACTATAGTCTGGATCGTATTCTCTCATCGTACAACCAGAGGTACAAGTTCCGCATTGCCAGCACGCGCTTATTGTAACGCCTTCTAGAGTATTGGCTATCTCGTCCCATACTGTAGGATCGTAGCCAGTCTGTGTTCTTTCAATCATGAATGCGTTCCATGTTCCGTCTAGTTCTACACCATCAACTATTACCTTGTCTTTTTGAATTAGACCTTTAATTATGGGTTTTTCTAATTCAGGAATTGGCAAGTTGGATCACCCTAAGGAAAGACTTTAGACCTAAAACCATGGCTGTAGTAGAAAGGTGAGATGGATAAAGCCCACCTCCCTTCCTATCTACAGCCAGCAGAGTAGCATAATCTACATATCTAACGTAAGAGTATACTAAAAAAATTGAAGTATAATAATAATTAGGTGAGTCTAATCCAAAGATTGAAAGAACTTCCCTCAGCTCAGAAACCGCGTCAAAATACTCCTTTTCATTCTTCAACACTACTCCATCCTTTAACACATAAGTGATTGAACCAGAGTTCTTACTGGGGTTCCAGACCCATCTAGTCCATAACGGATATTTTTCAGGTTCTAGGAAGTGAATTATTTCCTTAGCCATGTCCTCAATATCTTCTGGTTCACTAGCCTTAAGTGAAGTAAAAGCTTTAACTCTCTCATCATAAGGTAAATCCTTGTTTTTAAGGGTTTTGAAAGCTAGCTTAACCTTATCAATCCCATTATTACCTATAATTTCACTATAATGTTTCTTAGCATAAAATATTACGTCAAATAACTTCTTTACGTCTTCCTCAGTATTAATCTCTAAAGAATTAAGGAAATCAGTCTTCATCTGCATTGCTTTAATTATTATTGATAATGATTCCTTAGGATTGCTCTTAGCAGTATTATTTGCATCTTTAGCTAATATCGCGTTAAAAATATCCCTTACGTAATCAATGTTTAAAAAAATGTTAATGATGTACCACCTTCATCTCCGCAGTTTTCTTTGCGAAATCCGACTCTTCCCATATTCCATGCGTGATATATTCATAAGCTTTCATTGCTGCTGCATATCCCTCAGTTATGGAATCTGAAATAGTCTTAGGCCCAGTTATTGCACCAGCTAAGAATATTCCTTTCTTAGTTGATTGGACTGGTAATCTATCTGGATCTAACGGCTTAACGAAACCATGCTCTTCAAACTCCAATCCCAATATCTTAGCCACTTGTTTTGAACCCAATCCAAGCTCCATTCCATTAGCCAATATTACCATGTCATAAGGCACAGTCAGCGCCCTATTCAAGTTCATC
Source organism: Saccharolobus solfataricus (assembly GCF_900079115.1). Classification (NCBI taxonomy): domain Archaea; kingdom Thermoproteati; phylum Thermoproteota; class Thermoprotei; order Sulfolobales; family Sulfolobaceae; genus Saccharolobus; species Saccharolobus solfataricus. The sequence goes on along the minus strand of NZ_LT549890.1, from coordinate 992,238 downwards.
GTATCTTCTCCCTTTATTATGACAGTGTCGTTAGGACCTCTCATGAACTCTGAAATTCTACCTCTAATATAACCAACCCTGTAATCTAGTTGCGATTTCCAGTATAATTTGTCCTCCATTAGACCATAAGTTCTTATATCCATGTAGTAGATGTGAACTACCGCATCTGGAATCCTCTGTTTGATCTCCATAGCTTGCTTTATTGACACAGCACAACATACTCTTGAGCAATAAGTATTTCCTACAGTAGCGTCTCTAGAACCTACACATAATAATATTGCAACCCTCTTAGGCGGAGTTCCCTTTGTGGTAACTAGCTTATTCTCGTGAAGCATACCCTCTATGTCAGATATTTGGTATATGTTGGGAATTATACCATAACCGTATTCATACTTCCTTCTAGAATCGAAGTGCTCAAAACCAGAAGCTGCAATTATTGCATTAGCTTTCTCCACCTTTACTTTGCCATTCTTATCTTTAATACTTATTTCAAAGCCGTCAGAGGTGTTTTTAGCAGCATCAACTATGCTTTCCGTGTAAATCTTAACATTACCGTTCTCTTGGACAGTTTTTACTAATGGATCGATAACCTCAGAAGCTGGTCTTAGCTCGGGGAATAATAAACTATACTTTAACCTCTTGGGCGTACCACCTAAGAACGGTTCTCTCTCAACAACTACAACATTAACTCCCATATTCGCTAGTTCCTTAGTAGCTGAGAGACCCGCTGGCCCAGCACCTATAACCAAGACTGATTTACTTGCCACTTAATCACCACCTTTTATTAAGTAAATTTAATTTAAAAAACTTTGCTTTTACTGTATTTACTTTGGAACCTCCTTCTTGTACCATTTTACTCTATCTGGAAGTGATAAGTAGAAGTCAATCTTTCTATGCTTTGGATATAAGTATTGTGGTTCCGTCTTACCTTCTCTTAGATCTTGTAGATATTGTACGAACTTCTCTTTATAATCATCAACCGGAACACCTATCTTTCTTAAGAAACCTTCTACATCTGTCGCGTGCCAGTGAATTTGAGCAATTATATATGGATCAGCGCCCATTGCTAAAGCTGCAAATTGCGCATCAGCTAATACTGGTAAGTTATAATTGAAACCATGAGCCTTTCCAGCCCACTGACTCTTATCTAAAGTAGTAACACACCCAGTATCTGAGGTTACAAAGATATCAGCATTCCCTTCCTCAACTGCTGGTATAACCTTCTTAAATAGTGCGAAACTTCTACTGAATTCCCTCTCTGTTAGGATATGTCTAAATCCGAATCCACAGCAATCCCACCAGGTTGAGTAATCCACTAGTTTAGCGCCGAAATTCTGTACAGTTCCAGATGGGGCTGCTGGTCTTCTACCTTGGAATACTTCGGGATCGTAAACAGTATCCTCTGGAACTAACTTATAAACATGACAAGGAGTATGTACAGCTGCCTTAATATTATCTAGATTGTATTTCTTCTGCTGTGCAGCTTTCTTGCTCATTACATATAACCATTCAGAATAATGAACTACCTCTTCTGGTATTACAATGTCCATATCCAGTTTTCTCATGATTGGTCTAAGTTTGTCTCTTATCTCTTTGTGTAATATTATCATGTTTCTAACTTCTTTATAATGACCAAATGATGTTCCGCAATGTATTAATGGGAAGTAACCCGTTTCATAAGCTCTCCACATGTTCCTTACATATACTCCTGCCAAGGCTACGGGGTTGGAGGCACCAGACGCGTGATAATTCCATCCAGTACACGATGTTTGATGCGGTTCATCTAGGTAATCTATTTCTAACTTATTCATTACCCAGAAAACAGAGGTTGGATAACCGGGTATGTGGCCACACTGTCCACAACTCTTATGATGCCATAATTTTGTTGTGGGTATTTTCTTTGGAGATCCGTTTAGTGTTTGGGCTTCTACTGGGTTATTGTAGGGCTTAATATGGTGTATTATAATTTCGCCCTTATCTTCTAATTTATACATTTCCTCTTTAACATGTTCTAGTCCATGAGGTGTGCTATACCTATAAATTATTCTCTGATAAACCTCATTCCAGTCAACATCATCTGACATTGGGAAGGCTTCTCGAACTTCCCTTTGTATTTGTTTCTCATCTTGACTCAACATTCCACCTTATTAATATTAGTTATTTCACATTTATAAACTTTATTTTAAAACTTCTTTCTAACAAGAAGAAAGAGTAAATATAATTTTTATCGCAACTTGAGGTAAAAACGTTAGTTACAGATACAACCAACTCACTCTTAGTATTATGATACAGTTTATATAGTAACGAATTTTACAGAAAAAATACTTTCATTAGGAAAAAGTATACTATAACTCTAACCAACTATCAGGTAAATCCTCTTCCTTTAACTCTCCTTTCTCCCACTTCTCCTTGATCTCCTCTAATTGTTGCTTCCTTTCCTCATATATATCCATGATCATATCATATAAGTCCTTATCGACGTTCTTTAAGGAATCAAGAACTCCTGCTTCTACAAATATAGTCATCATTTCAACAGCAGTCTGTAATGAAGCGTGCCAGCCTATATCAGTCCTTTGTAAAAGATCCACTGGAACTGCCTTCCTATACACATCCATATTCTTAGACTCCTCTACAGCTTGTGGTCCCCAGTCCGGGAACGCATCGGGTTGGATCATATCTGGTGTAACCTGGTTGCCCGTTGTAATTACTGTTAATAAGACTCTTCTATAAGGAGCTAATACTTCCTTAGCTGATTGTAAACCAAACTTTACAGCATATTCTCTTAATACCATTATCAAACCAGCGATCTCATTATTAAATGGACATCTCATTGAGCAAGTGTAGCATTGTACACAGGCCCAAACTTTCTTATTTACAAACTCCCATATCTTGTCTACTTCATCCCTCATCATGTACTGTATCATTTCCCTAGGACCGAAATCGTAGAATTTTGCAGCAGGACATCCCGAGGTACAAACACCACAGTTCAAACATCCTCTTAAATACTCATTATATCTGAAATCGCTTTTAACAGCTTCCCAAAACTTTACTGCAACTTCTCTTTCTTCCGGTTTTAAATTACTTAGCAAGTTCCTCTCTTCCTCTGGTAGTGGGGCTTGAACATCATATGACATGTCTAGAAATCTTGGATCATCAGGAAGAGGAGGTAATATAGTTTTAGTAGCCATTCCATTTCACAATTAAATAGAAGAATTAGATACTTATAAACTTTGTTAAAAAAGAATTCTGGCTTAACTTATTTCACTCTTTTAATTAATATTCTCGTTACTCCTCCTTGTTGTTGTATATCTACTATTTGATTTCCAGTCCTTCTAGCCCAAGCCTCAATATCTGGCTTAGCTGCTGGATCAGTAGCCAATATTTCTAAAACCTCACCAACATTTATTTGTTTAATTGCCTTAGCTGTCTCCAAAACTGGACCAGGGCAATACATACCCCTAGCATCTAACGTTTTCGCAATCCTAACCTCTTGAGACACTTTCTCTCACCTCAAATGAATAGAGTTGTTCCTCCTTCTGCTCTGTCTAAAAACGTTGCAACACCAACTACATCATCTACAAATTCCGCTAAGTCTTCTCTCTTTATTCCGAAGAATTCCATAGTGGTTGAGCACGCAAACACTTTAACTTCTCCAATTTCCTTAGCCTGCTGTACTAGTTGATGCCACATTGGGTATTTCATTTCTTGCATTTTTTGCATCATTATTGGACCCATCTGTTCGTAGTTCTTATCAATTTGAGGTGGTTGTTGGCTATTTAGGCTCCTTTTCGTGATTGCTTGTAATCCCCAAAATGTGAAGAACAAGTTAACTTCGTATCCAGATGCTGCAGCACCTGATGTTAAAATTCCAACTGGCATTAACTTATCTATCGTACCAGAGAAGACTATTATGGATAATTTCTTCTTCTTTTCTTCAGCCATATTTTCACCATATTTATTTTTGCATTTAAGTTATTTAAGCTTTATCCTTTTCATTTATTTTAATTATTTCCTATTTTCTGCAACCTATTGGAAGAGAATAATGGTTTAATAAAAAATTTAAGTAAGTTCTTTAAGAAGTTATAATTGGGAATAAAATATGGCTCAAGCTCAAACTCAGGGTCAAGAGGAAGAGCAAAAGAAGAAGATATTAATCGTAGTAACCCATGGTCCTGAGGATTTAGATAGGACATATGCCCCATTATTTATGGCTTCAATATCTGCCTCAATGGAATATGAGACTTCAGTGTTCTTTATGATAAAGGGGCCAAAATTATTAGATAAGAAATGGCAAGAGGAAGAGAGGAAAAAAGGCGGAAATCCATTTATACACTTCTTCGATATGGCAAAAGAAAATGGAGTTAAAATGTATGTTTGTGTACAAAGCCTAAAGGATATGTGCCATATGAAAGAGGATGATGTAGTGGAAGGCATAGAACTAGTCGGAGGATCTACATTAATAGATCTGACATTGGAAGCTGATAGGACATTATTCTTCTAAATGACCTAGCATGAAATATGATATCGTAATAATTGGCGGTGGTACTGCCGGTTATGTTGCTGGAAGCATATTAGCGAGAAAGGGCAAGAAGGTACTAGTTGCCGAAAAAGAGAAATTTGGTGGAGTTTGTGTAAACTTCGGCTGTGTACCAAGTATTTTTCTTTTTGATGCAACCTTTTTATTAAATAGATTTAAAGAAATTGTGTATTATATAGGCTTAGATGGTGAAATTGAATATAAAGATCTCCTTTTCAGTAAAAGAAACGAAATTATAGACTACTTATCAAACGCCGGAAGAAAGCTAATTGAAGATTCGGGCGGTGAAACTGAGTTAGGTGAAGTTGAAATAATTTCTCCTAGTACGGTAAAGGTAAATGGGAGAATTGTGGAGTTCGATAATTTAATCATAGCTACTGGTTCTAAACCGATGGTACCAAGTATTAATGGCATTGAAAATACTTTAAGTGAAGATGATGCGGTTAATTTGAATTCAGTACCTTCTTCAATGGTTATTATTGGCGGAGGCTATGCAGGAGTTGAGATAGCTCAAATGTATTCCAGATTAGGGTCACAAGTTACCTTATTGTCCAGAAGTAAAATTTTACCAACATTTCCAGAGGATGCTAGAAGTATTATAAAGGATTCCTTGGAATTCGATGGAGTAAATATAGAGGAAAACATTAGAATAGTGAAGATTCATGATGGAAAAGTGATTACGGAAAAGGGTGAGGTAGAAGGAAACGTAATAGTGTATGCCACAGGGAGAAGACCGCAATTGCCTAAGGGTATTGAAATACTTGGATTGAGTATTAATGAATGTGGGATAGTAGTTGATAAGTATAGAAGAGTAAAGAACAATGTATACGCAATAGGTGATGTAATAGACAAAGAGAGAAAAACTGCACATTCAGCAATTTTAGATGCAGTAATTGCATCACTACATATCCTTAAGGACGCAACATTTCTTCCCCTAATAGATAATCTTAAGATACCCCAAGTGTTATATACTGATCCTCAAGTTGGTATCGTAGGTAACGATAAAGAGGCTAAGGAGTTTTCTGTTTTTCCGTTTGCTGCAACTACCAGAGCAATTATCAATGGATTTAAGGATGGGTACGTTAAACTAGGAATAAATGAGAGAAATGAGATAGTTTTTGGAGAAGTAATTGGCGATAAGGCTGAGGAATTAATCAATATTTTAACGTTAGTAGTAAATAATAGAATAAGAATCGAGAGTTTAGCGCTAATGTCTTTTGTTCACCCTTCATTCTCTGAGGCCATAGTTAATGCAGCGAAGGGCTTTTTTGATTTAGATGTGGATAAATATAAGAGTAAAGATGGGAAAACTTGAGGATTATTTAAAGAAGAAGGGATTTTCCCTAGTTAATGAGGGAAAAAGGGAAAGAGTGGTAATGGATGATTATGAGTTTTTTATTGAGAACTTAACTATATTGTTACCAATTCCATTGCCCACTGGTAAGGAGAGTTTGGATGATCTTATAGGAATGGGAACAAGATATGCTAGAGCATCTAGAATCTCTCAAGGATTAGGAGCACCACTAGAATATGAATTGAATGGTACAACCATTTATATTATTAAAAGGTTTCAAAATAGAGAAGATTTAGAAAACTCAATTATTAAGTCACTAGAAGGTATAGAAAGTTTGAGGTATTTCATATGAGCTATGATTACGTTATCAAGGAATATCTTAACGCGATTAAAAAGGGAGATATAACAATACAGCAATGTAATGGAGATAGTTTATTTCACGAGTTTAAAAATTACGTTAACGTTGAAACTCTAAATAATTGTAAAAAACCTCTTGTTAAAGTTAAGAGGGGAGATAGGGTTTACTATACTTATTATGGTATTCCGATAGCAAATGAATTATGGCCGTTTCTTAACTCATTGGTAAGAATCTCTAATAACGTTGTTAACCTAGATGAAAGGGAGGTGGAATTAGCAAAGCAAGTAAGAGGAAGCGTTAAATTGTTTGTAACTCCAGATTGTACTAAATGTCCAATTACCGCGGAGTTCTTATATCAAGTTTCTCAGATAAATGAAAATGTTAAACTGGAGATATATGACGCAACAGAGTATGAAGAGGAAAGAGACAAGTATAGGGTTTTAAGTGTGCCTAAAATCATATTTAACGATAAGGTGGAAATCCCAGGGGGATTCCCTTCAACTGTGATACTTAAGATGATGCTAAAAGCTCTTCAATCGGAATTGCGTTAACCCCAAGCTCTTTTGCTTTGTTTATAACATCCTTGTCTTCTGCTATAAGTAATGCATTTAACTCAAAGGCAACCATTATTGCTTCAGACTCATATTGTGGTAGATTTCCTACCTTGGGAGGTTTGTGAGAAAAGGCTCTAACTATTACTCCACGATCTAGTGCGCTATCAATATCTATACCGCTCTTTATCGCAAAAGAAACTCCTAATGTTGTAATAACAAATTTGTAATTCTTATTTGAACCCAGTATTTCTTTTAATTTTCCGAAAGCGCTTGGCGAGATAACTGCAAACATATTAAATATATATAAACATGCTAGATTAATTAATTTAGGGTATAGTAGTATGAGTGTATCAACAGTAGATCCACTTGAGGAAATATTAAAACCGGAAAACTTAAGTAGGTTATCCAAGATAGTTGACGCATTACCTACAATAGAGAAAGTAACTGATAAAATAACAGAAATGGATAAAAAAGGTCAAGTGGACTTCTTACTCTCATTATTTGATCAAACAGTTTCCATACTTGATGCTGTACAGAAGGCAGACCTAATAAACACACTCATCTCATTCGGAATGGATCAACTACCAAAAATACAAGCAATATGGCCAATACTAGAAAAACTAACAAGCGAAAGGGCTTTGCAATTACTATCGCAGATTGATATAGACTCTACTCTTACCGCGTTAGAGAAATTATCGCCAATAATTAAGAAGCTAACTGACGAAAAAGTGTTGAAAGTAATTGATCAGATAGACTATGATTCTTTAATAGATAGTACTTCGAAGTTAGTACCTATTTTATCTAAACTTGCAAATGAGAGGACTGTTAAGACTATTGAAGCCCTAGATATTGATATGTTACTTAACTTAGCGTCAAAGATGGCTCCTACGCTAAACAAATTTGCGTCATTAATGGATCAGATGTCTAGCAAAGGCCAAGTCGACATGTTAGTTAACTTAATGGAGCAAGGAATATCGCTACTTGATGCTGTACAGAAGGCAGACCTAATAAACACACTCATCTCATTCGGAATGGATCAACTACCAAAAATACAAGCAATATGGCCAATACTAGAAAAACTAACAAGCGAAAGAACCCTTAACTTAATACAAAGTTTAGATCTGGACTCAATGTTCAACGCGTTAGAAGCACTAACGCCAATAATGAAACAGCTAACAAGCGATAAGGCAATAAAGATCATTCAACAATTCGATATTGCTTCTACACTTGGCGCCTTAGAGGCAGCAATGCCACTATTAAAGAAACTAACTGACGAAAAAACTGTTAAGATAATATCTCAAATAGACGTTAACTCGTTACTTATGCTTACAAACAAACTAGTCGAAATGCAGAAGTCTGGTAGTTTGGATAGACTAATGCAGTTATTGGAAATAATTTCTGATCCACAATTCGTTAACGGACTGGTTACAGTCATGGATAAGTTTTCTAAGGCCTTTAAAGCTTGGGTTAATGACATACCAAACGCAAGACCAGTCGGAACTATGGGCTTATTGAGAGCTACAAGCGATAAAGATGTCAGTTATGCTTTAGGATTAATGCTTGAACTAGCTAAAGAAGTTGGAAAGAGTTTTAAATCTTGAAATAATTTTTTCTATTCTTCTTATTTTTCCTATATCCTCAGAAGATGTAAGCGGTTCATAAGAAGTTCTTCTGCCTAACAATCCTTCTAAGAACGAAACCATACTTAAGGACGACATTGGACCATATCCCCCTCCACCGTAAGCAATGATACTAGAATTTATGGTCTTCTTTATTCTTCTTATCCTAAGACCTAATAGGTTATAGGAATTAGTTGTTAGGTCTAAGGATTTTAGCTGATCATTTTTATGACCATCTACTCCAGCTACGACTAGAACATAAGAAGGATTATAAAGTTCTAATAAGTCTAATATTTCTAGACTTTTCTCAAAAATATCATCCGTTGATCCTAAAGGTAAAGGAATATTTATGTTATACCCCCTACCCTTCCCCTCGCCTATTTCATCAATCTTCCCAGTTCCAGGGAAAAAGTTACCATCATATGCGTAAATATTTATCTTTAAAATTGGTTTATCATATAGTATGAATTGTAAACCGTTGCCATGATGAGCGTCCACATCCACAATAGCAACCCTTTCACCCTTCTCTAATAGTTTGAGAGCTGTTATTGCAACATCATTTATCGGACAAAACCCTACTGCTCTATTAGGCATTGCGTGATGAAATCCGCCTAGAGGAATATAGACGTAATCCAAGAATTTAGAATATTTTATGGCAGTAAATGAGGAACCTAATACTAGTAGTATATCTTCAAACATCCCTGGATAATGAACAGTATCACCTTGATCTAAAAATCCTATATAGGGAATCTTACTGCTCTCTTCGAGTAAACCAATGTAATCCCTTGTGTGAACAACCATCAAATCCTCTTTAGTAGCGTATTCTGGCCTTATTTCTACAAAAGAGACTTTTTCCTTAGCTAATTTGATGAAATCTCTTACTCTAGCCTTAGATATATCCCTAATCATGGGGTGAGAGAAAGAGATTTCAGTAAATCTTTGATCCCAAACGATCCCTAACGAATTCTGATATGTCAATCTCATCACCTTCACTCAAATTAACATTGTTTAAAAAGAATCTAATCATAGGATAACCATTATGAGATAAGACAATCTCCATAAACGCAAAACCACATATAGGTTTATTTACGAGAACCTTGAATGACGCATCTTCTTCCCAATTTCTCAATAAGTTCTTCCTACCTTCAAACAAGAGGTAAGTTTTACGTCTAACCGCTAAGTATCCTAAATTTAGGTCATAAAGTGATAGTTGACCGGTGAATCCGCCAATAATTCCACCATAGCATGCATATGGTAAACTCGCATTTAATAGCCCTCCACAGCAACCTAATCCTCTAAGCTTCCCAGCTTCCGCAAAATCTTTTATTATGACATCGAAAAACTCCTTGTCCTTCTTATGCACTATACCGATTTTAGAATCTCTATAATTTGAAATCTTAGGAAATCTTATTGTAATACCTTCAATATGGGCGTGAGGAAAATCACCTCCAGTATAAGGCGTTTGAAGGAACTCCCCTATTACTCGCCCTTCTTTAACGTATTCTCCCTTCTCCACCCACGGTAAAACGTGAAGGACTTTAATAATTCTTTGATTTTCACTATTAATTAAGATCATATAGTCGTAATTTATAGTAGAGAACCTATTTGGCCGTCCTATTTCAAATCGCACTATGTCTACGACCTCACCTTTAACCGGGGAGTAAAATACTTCATAGTCTGGAGATGAGATATCTATTGCCTTAACTCTAACATGTGAAGGAAAACCACTTGAAAAATAGCTTATTAAAGAGCCATCCTTTATGAACATTTTTACCTTACTACTTTCTTTATTAAGGAATCTAATCTGGAAGCTTTAATTGAACGTAAAGTCATTTCTCTGTCTAGATACCAAGGAACGTTCTTTAATACTCTACCTGGCCTCTCATTGGAATATGGTCTGTTACAACCTGGACATCCACTAGTCATAAATGCTGGGGCTAATTCATTTAAGGTTATATCGGACGGTATTTCTACATCTATTAGTTCTCCCTTGTCGTCAAACTTGAACGCATTAATATCGACAATATCATTTTCAATCAGCCATCTAGCTATTTGCATCCTTCTATAGACGTGAACTGGGACTGGTTTTCGTTTTTCCATTGGAGTACCAGCCTCTGGATAAAACGCAAAGAGTGAAATTTTAGCTCCCCTACTATGAGCGTACCACATAAGGTTGACTGCGTCTTTCTCACTCTCCCCTAAACCTATTATTAAGTGAATACCAGCGTTCTTTTTACCAAATACTTCCACAGCTTCATCTATTGCCTCTAAATATCTCTTCCATGAGTGCATGCTTCTAGCTTTCTTACCCCTTAGCTCTTCAAACACCTTCTCATTTGCCGCGTCTATTGCAACATCAATCATATCAGCTCCAGCTTTCCTCATTTCAATCATGTGATGTTTGAAAGTATAAGTTGCTGTAACTAATTCTGAAATTTGTAGCTCAATCCCCGCATTTCTTATCCTTCTCGTTATCTCTATGGCATCTGGAGATGCCCTAGGATGGGCCAATTGTCCTATACATATCCTTTGAAGACCGTATTCTGGATTGCCTTGTCTCTCATAAATTCTCTTTAATACCTCATTTAGAGGTCTAAGTGGCCATTCTACCCTTATTAACGTTTTACATTCTGGACCATTGGCGACCTCTCTAGCTTGGCCACAATATGAGCAATTTGCTTTGCATCCATCTGGGTAATATTGCAACAGATTTATCGTGGTATTCAGAGCTCCCTTTAAAAACACTCCAGAAGAAAAACCTAAGACCATATCTGCGCCAAAACTTAGTCTTACCCAATCTGGACTTGAAATTAGACGTAATGTCATGAGGTTATCACCTTAAATATATCAAAAACTATATTACCACAACACGCATTACTTAAAAATATTTCCCTCTTACTTTTTGCGTATTCGTACGTTTCGTCTTCGGGAAAAGCTATTGCGTCAATATCGTAATCCACAGCGAACTTCTCGACTTCAAGATACGACTTACCCCTAGGCCTTGCGCAACCTAAGTTTATCGGAATATTAGGGAAAGTATCTCTCGCAGTTCTTAAGGCGACTATAATCTCCTCTGGAGTCGGAGGTCTAGATGCATTCATCTGTGTTCCAACTAATGGCATTAGTCCAACGATTATTAGCGCATCAGGATTAACTTCCTGAAGCAGTCTTATTGACTCTAAGTCACCTTCTAAGCCCTTTTTGCTCAATCCTAATATCACATGAGGAACTATTTTTATATTAACCTTTTTTAGATATTTAAATGAATTAAGATAGTCATCTACGGTAAATGGTTGCCCTAAAATATCTTTAATTGCATCATTATCGGATACCATATCTAACAATGCGATTTTCACACCACTTTCCTTAAATTTCCTAGCTATTTCTTCGTTTTTAACTACACCAGTGTGAGCTATTATTGTAAGTCTATCGGAATATCTCTTCAATAAATTAGAATACCTCCATATCGGAACATCTCCTCTCGATGTAGAACCACCAGATAGTATAATTCCCTCATCTCCTCTACTAATTGCTTCCATAATTTCTTTCTCAATTTTACCTTGAGTAGAACCGTCAATCATTGATTCTAATACTCGCCTACCACAATGTTTACAGTTAAATGCACAATAAGTACCCGTAACAGATATTGATTTCCAACCTTTTCTAGAATCTAAAAACTCACTCTCATACCTCTTTAAATTGGGAGCATAAAGGAATAATGGCCTCACCTTACCACCTCTTCTATTATTTTTATGAGATCATCAGCAGTTATTCCAATTGCCTTCACACTGTTAAACCACGTTCTGATTTCGTTTTCTAAATCTTCAACTCTACTCCATTTCAATCTAGCTTCCAAATCATATATGGCAGTTCTCGGTTCTATGAAGAAATCACCAGTTACTAGTACAGATTCTATTAGATTTTTACTGACCATTTTAACTTGCACCTTAACCAGTCCACCTGGAAGTTTCCTTTCTACGTATCTTATATCGTCCCCAATTAATGGTCGCCTTAAGTTAAATATCCATTCGGGCGATGAATACTTTAACGCTAATTCTTGTATGGTCTTCTTTTCAAATTCATTGTAGTAGTCATCCGAAAGCTTTATCCCTAGCACTTCAGCAAAGGAATCTCTAGAGATTTTTATTAATTCTTCCATATCAAGTGAGCGTTTTAATTCCTTATTAACCCACGTTAATCGGTCCTTAAAATCTCTGGCTAGTTTGTCCTTAAGTTTTTCAGAAGATAACCTAAGAACTGAAATCATCGCGTCCACATCAAAATCTAGTAGAATTGTTCCGGTAACTGCAATGTAATTACCCTCAGAAAATGCTCCGATTCCAGAAATCTTCCTCCCGTTTACCTCTACATCATTCTTTGGCCTAAAAGATGCTTTTATACCCAACTTGTCTAGTGCCCTAATAACGCCTTCAGCACCAATTTTTATTGCATTTTCTGGAGTATACCCTAATAGATCATTGTTTGCGTAGATTTCCCAACCCAATTGCCATGGGCCCATTATAATTGTACCTCCCCCAGTAGGCCTTCTACCTATTTCCCAGCCTCTTTTTTTCACCTCTTCTATATTTACTTCTTGCTCAACCGCTTGATGATAGCCTACAAGAACTGCTGGAGGATCAAATATTACAAATCGTAAAATTGGTTGGGAACCATTAGCGACTGATAAAAGAAGAGCTTCTTCACCTGCTAGTATATGAGCTTGACTATTTCGTTCAATTAAGAACCTTAATTCTCTCATTCCTAAATGCTTTAGTTAACTTAATATAAAAATATTTCTCTCAAATCCTCGAAAAACATTAAATTGATATAGAAAAATTTAAAAGCCAAAAAATACTAGTAAATTTTATGGAGAACGAAGAGGAAGTCATAAAGGAAGTTTTACTTAAATATAAAAATATTGCAACTGTTGGTTTCTCCAAAGACCCATCCAAGGCAGCTTTTCAAGTGCCTAAGTTTTTAATGGATCATGGTTATAATGTCATCCCAGTAAATCCATCCGCGAGTGAAATATTAGGTAAAAAGTCTTATCCCTCAATTCTCGACGTACCAGATAAGGTAGAAATTGTTGAGATATTTAGACCATCAAATGAAGTACCTAAAATTGTTGATCAAGTTTTGGAGAGAGTGAAAAAGGTTGGCGATGTGAAGGTAATATGGATGCAGGAAGGTATTAGAAATGATGAGGCTGCGGAAAAGGCCAGAAAAGCTGGACTTGTAGTTATCCAAGATAGGTGTATGTACAAGGAATATATGAAAAAAATATTTAATGTAAATAATCCTCCCCCAGTATCATCCTTAAAAAATAGTTAAAGTTTTAATACTAGAAAAGATAAAATAAGTTTATGAGTTTAAAACTTTCAGAAAGTAAAGAGGTAATAAGATGTTGTTATAAAATATCAGATACTGATGTCGAGTGTCTATTTAAATTAGTTGAGCTTAACAGACCGATTTCCGCGGAAGAGTTAGCTTCGATAATGAAACTCAGCAAAACTACCGTTGAAAATAGTCTGAAGAAATTAATAGAAATAGGGTTAATAGTCAGGAATAAAGATGGAGAAGAAGGTAAGAGAATAGGAAGACCTAAATATCTATATGCGGTAATACATAATGCTGAAACTAAAATAAAACAAGACTTGACTAACTGCGCTTCTAAAATATTGTCAGCAACCTCCAGTTAGTTCAATTTTTTTAGGTTTTTCAGAACTACCACTTTCTTTTTTAATATGCATGAAAAATACTCCATTATTTTGCGAATCCTCAAGAACCTTACAATTCATTAACTTCATAGCCTCTAGTAACATTTCTCTGCACTTAGGATCCTTATACCTGATCTTAAGTTCTCCATTTTCTATCTTCATTAGTTTAGCAACTACCTTCATAAAGGGCTCCGGGCACTCAAGCGGAGTTAAATCCATTTCTTCAATCATAGTCAAAGAATTAACGTTATAAAGATAAAAAATTTTATTTTGACAGCATGAAGGTCGTATGCCCAGTATGCAATAGGCTATTTGAAGCTGAATGCACACCCTATACTACTGATCATAGTAACATTAAGTATTATTTCGACACCGAAATATGTATGTTAGCTTTTTTAAGAGAACCAGATAGATTTACGTTTAAATGTAAGAAAAACGAAGATTAAAATAAATTTACTTACTTTTCTTTCAATTCTTGTGGTATCACGCTAGAGAATAAGTCAGCACAATATTTGAAATCATTTGAAATCTTCGTGGTAATTCTATCCGCATCTATAGGTTTGTATATATATCTTGGCCTACCTCCCTTCGATGATGAGTCCTTTACCCTATCTACAAAACCCAAGGAAACTAACTTATTTACCGATCTATTTATTGAAGCCTTACTTAAATGAAGCATTTCAGCTAGTTCGTCTTCAGTCTTTGGTCCACTATTTAGTAATGTCTTTAACACCTGGAAGTCCGTATCTGAAATATCATAGCAGAAATTTAGTGCGTCTACTAATCCAACTTCTTTTCCAGATGGGAGCCTAACTCTTATATTCTCTACTTGCATATGAATATATCAGAAAAAACGTATATATAAATCTTTCCTTATTTTAGCAAAAAAAGTTAACGTGATTTTTTGGAAATTCTACGTCCATAAACCCTTATTCATATCCTCCATTTTAGTAGCCAATGCTATTTGAAAATATCTAAATACCTCCACAGTAAATCTCAAAGCGAGTTGATCATCCATTTGCTGAATCTTATTTAGTAAATCGTTTACAAATCTGGTCATATCGTTAAACGTAGTCTTTTCCATTGTGTACTGATCTAACCTTAATATCTCTATTATTTCATTTTTATCTTTAGCTTGCTTTATTTTCTTATAAATTTTAAGAACAACTCCCTCTCCATCTTTCCCAAAGAGAGCATCTTGTGGATTCCTCAACCATCTCGCATAAGTGGCAGCTAACTTCTTAGCCTCATTCTCAATTGACATATTCTTATATTTTATTCAGAAATTATAAATTCATTTAAAACTCTTTTTCTTACCTTATAATTTTAAGTCTCTTAAGTGAGGATATAGCGTCATCCAAATTTTCAGAATATAAGAAGGGAGAGTACTTAGAGCAATCTTGATATCTCTTCACACAAATAACTTTAATTCTAGAATCAAAAAACCTCGCAGATAACAAATCTAGGGGAGAAGAAGCTAAAGTTACTACTTGTAAAGGATCCCATCCAGTGACCTCGATTAAAATCCTATACGGCTCTCTTGATGGTTTAGTTTTTCCTCTATTAGCTATAACGTAAGTGGGTTTCAAGTTAATTCTTTCCAAAATAGCCTTTGTAGTGATTTCGTCATAGGGAGAGAGTATGGCTAAATTCGCTTCTCTAATTCTATCGTAGACTTTAATCCAGTCATCATTAACCTCATACGTAATGGGTAAGCTAATTTGATCTCCCTTATAGATCTTGTAAAGTGAATCAGTTAGGTCTATTTTTAGAATTACACCATCTAACCAAACTGCGAAATTAACCATAATTATGGTTTACTAAATAAAGTTTATAAGCTTAAAAATATGTCAAATATTTATGAAGATCCTAGGTTTTACATTCCCTGACGATTTACTTTATGAACCTGAAAAACATGTGTGGGTAAGAATAGAGGATAATAGTGTAGTTAGTATAGGTGTCACTGATCTAGGACAATATATGGCTGGTAAAATATTCCAAGTTACGGCAAAGCAGAAAGGTGAGAAAGTAAATGGAAGAAGCGTGCTCTTCTCTATTGAAAGTGCAAAGTGGATAGGTAAGTTTAGGTTGCCAATAGAGGGTGAAGTCTTTGACGTAAATGAAGAAGTAGTAAAAAACCCTTCAATAATTAATGAAAGACCCTATGATAGTTGGATAGTTAAGATAAGGGTAGAGGATATGGATATTATAAAAAGAACTTTCAAACCAATTCAAGAGGTATACAAACAATTTGAGGAGGAGGCAAAAAGAGTTGTTAGATGATAAAGAAATACTGTTAAGCGCATTAGATAAGGTTGATAAGTTTTACGTTTACCTTGCCGGAATAAATAGTAGTGAGATACTTCTGGTTACTACATTAAACGTTCCTAATGAAATCGAGGTTGAGGGAAAGAAATTTAAGGTAGTTAAATATCACCCTGAAGATTATTTAAGTCAAGTAGTGGAAAAAGAAGATGAGATATTTCGAAAATATAAGATATACTATTTTGTGAAAGCTTATATGAGAAAGATACTTGATACGCTTTCCTCCGCAGAAGTGGAACGAATGAGCTTAGATCTTAAAGATAATCTCTCATAAATTTAAGTTTATAGTAAAAAATTAAAGAAAGAAAAGAAAACACGCTAACAAAAGTCCACAAATATGTATAAGTAAATAAGTTTATTAGAAGAGGAGCAATTATGGACCCAACTATACCGCTAAATTGCCAAAAGAAGTTAGCAAGGCCAGTTACACTACCACTCCTTTCTTTTCCTCCGATTACAGCAACTGCTGTAGAGCTTGTTGGCGTTATAACGAACCTAAAGAAACCTAAGGCTAATGCGTCAATACCAATAACTATCACATTTTTTGAAAACGAAAAAAGGAGTAACGAAAAACTATAGAGAGTAATAAACGATAGAAAAGTCCTTTTAACACCTAAAGATTTTATTATATAACCAGCTAGAATAGTAGAGAAAATTCCAGTTAATGCAGTGAATGAGTAAATGATACCCGCCGTGTATTCGTTTCCGACTACACTAAGTAAATACTTGTAAAGATATAGAACAAGGATCCAATATGTTAAATAGAATAAAAAACCTCCAACTGAGATATATATGGAGTTTTTATCCTTAACCACATCCTTAAATTTAATTATACTTTTAGATAACTTCAAGGAAGGAAGATAGAGGAGAGCTAAAATACCTAAAATTATAGAAAGTGCAGTTATAAAATAGAACGAGAACTCCCAACCAAATGTTAAAGCTAAAAAGGGTATTATAACTCCCGAAGCTACGATGGATAAAGGCCAAGATATACTGTAAATACTCATGGCAATCGGTAAGTCTCTGCTATCAAAGGATGCACTCAAGAGTTTTACTGTAATAGGATAAATCCATCCAGCTGAAAAACCCATTAGAAAACTGGCGACATATTCAAGCATAATGAGAGGAAAAGTCGATGAGATAAACGACGTAATTGCCACACCTAATAAAGAGAGGAAAAGTAGGTGATTTGCAGAAATACGATCTGCTAACATCCCAGAAGGAATTTGGACTAGAATATAGCCCAAGAAGAAAAGTGCAAATATTATACTATCTTCAGTAGTAGTAGTTTTTAACGTAGAAAGAGGCGCTACAATACTCCAAGTCACTCTGGAAAAATAGGAGAGAAAAAATGAGGATGCTGAGAGAAAAATTACTCTCTTCGCTTTCACAGTTTTAAAAACATACTGGTAAGTTAAATAACCTTCGTGACTTACTACAAACTAGACAGAACAGCATTGGATCTATTTTCTCCTTATTAATTATTCTCGAGGACAAAGAATCGATCATTTGACTAATTTCTTTGTCTTCTCTGATTTTCTGGATCTTTTCCACACTATCCTTCTTATGTCTCTCATACGCAGTAATCGACATGTTAACACATCTGCAAGCCTCTCGAAGTGGTTGGCCCTTACTTAGCAAACTAATTATTAACGCAACCTTAAGAGCCGGAACGATATTAATATATCCATCTTCACAATATGTGGAGTAACGCATATATATTATATCTCTTCACGAAAATATTTAACAGTATTTATTATGAATATTTATATTTGACCATTAATGGAGTTTATCGTAATAATAAGCTTTCATAGAGTATATTTGAAATATATTTGTATACTTTTATACACAAATGTATATTTAGATATACACGACTTTTTTAAGTAAGTAAGCTAAATAGATATATGGTGAAAAACAAATGGCTGAAAAAGTAAGGTTCCCTGATGGAAGGGAAGTAGATATACACGATTTCATAGCATTCATGTACGGTCTATCTAAAAGCGATGTAGAAGTATTACACATACTACTACAAAATGGAAAGATGACTACTGATGATCTCTCCCAGAAATTAAATGTAACTAAAGCGTCTATAAGCAAGGCACTAAATAACTTACTTGACAAGGGCTTAATACAGAGGGAAAAGGCTCCAGCTGAAAAAGAGGAAAGAAAAGGAAGACCAAACTACATATACTGGGTAGAAAAAGAGAGATTATATAGGAAATTGGAGGCAGATCTAGAAAAACTTGCAGGAACTGTTAAAGAGGCATTACAGAAGCACACCGCATTAGAAATAGTCATTTAAACCTTTTTCAGCAAAACTATATCATATGGCTGAATTCAAGTCTATAAGACAAATTTTATCTATTCCTAATTTTGGTACTTGTACTCAGTGTGGGAAAGAGGTAGAGTACGCTGAGTTTATTTTAGTACATAAAAATAAGGCTTATTTATTTTGTTCTAAATCTTGCTTTAGGAAATGGTTAAGAGAAACTAGAGTACATTACGGTGATTAAGGAGTAGTTCCTTGTTCTTGTTTCTTTTCCTCTTTCTCCGGCTTTTCCTCCTTCTTTGGTTTCTTGATCCTCTCTATAGTAATTTCGAAGAAGTACTTTACTTGATCACCTTCACACTGCTTAGTAATTAAAGTCTCAGACTTACTTAATGGAGTACACTTTACTTGATCTTCTCCTACTACTTCATCTATAAACTTTCTTGCATTAACTAATTTTCTGAATTTCCTCTCTATGGTTATAGGATCTCTCCCAGCTCTTTCAATCTTAGCCTTCAAATTGTACTTTACAACTTTCATATCTCATGCTACTCCATACAGAGTTATAAGTTTGATTATAAAATATACTTAGTATGTTACCAATATTGACTACTAGCGGAATAGTTTCAATTATTATAGCATTTTTGTTGGGGTTACTAATAGGTTTTTTAGTAAAAAAGATTATACAAATAGGCCTCATACTACTTGCCATCGTTATAATACTAATCGCAGTCGGTTACATAACGCCTCAAGATGTAATAAACTTCTTACATACATTATCGGCAAAATTACCTTCAGTAATTTCGAGCGCAGAGAACTTGAAATCTGTAATTCCATATACTTCCATAACATTCATTATAGGATTCATAATAGGGATAATAAAAGGGTAATTGTTTTTTACTTTAAAAGGGATAATATATCCTCTAATTTTTTCTTTAATTCTAAAATTTCTCCTTTTAATCTTTCATTCTCACTTATGATATCCTTATACTTCTCCCCACACTGTTCTTCAGTAATATATCTCAAGATTCGTAAATTACTAAAAATTAATTTTTTATTTCGATCATCATATTCAGCATCTACTGATATTCTAATAACATCTAATTTACCTAGCTTCATCTCCTCAACAATTTTAGTATATAACTGCTTATTCAGCTCACTCACATCCCTAATAATAACTTCCTTAGGAGCTATCTTACTAAATGCTACTAATGCTACTCTTCTTAACTTATCTGCGTATCTAGCAGCAATAATGAGCCCAGTACTTAATTCAAATCTATTTTGACCTAACACAGAAACCCTAGTTGTTGTTTGTTCATATTCTTCTGCTCTTTCCATATCACGGTTAATCTCTTCGCTCATCAATTACTATAATATCATTTTACAGTAAAAAATTTTATGCTATCTTCGTTTCCCTATTTAAGCTATCCTTTACCGTAACCCTACCATCTTCTTTGTATGTAACTTGTATAGGATTCTTAACTACTTGTAAAATTTTAGATGGCTTAGTACAGCTGATTTTTAACTCGCTACAGATAGCCTCAACTATCTTGTCCAAACTCCATAACGATAGTGGGGCTTTCCTACGTCTAATTAACACTATATCTGAAAATTCGTTACATATTGAAAGATTTAGTTCTCTACATCTATCCCTCAAGTCATCATTCCTTAATGGAATAGTCTTTAGATCAGTACACGATCTCCATTGTATAATACTTCTCAAAGCCCTAAAGGAGTTTGAAACAGCGGAAATCTCATCTTGCCTTAAAAAACTTGAAACTGATAATGATAAGAGGGGAAAAATTGATCTTCTAATCCTTTCACATGTAAAGTCATTTAAATTGAATTTAACGCTCTTAGGAAATTGACCACAGACTACGTTAGAATCGTAAAGCAAATAATAACAGATTGGATCACCTTTCTCACATAGATCTATGAAACTCTTTTCAGAAAGTTCAATTGGAGAATAGCCTAAACTCGCAAGCTCTAGTATTAAGTATTTATCCTCAGATATGAGGAAAACGTTTATATCTGAGATACCCTCTACGAAATCCTCTTGCCTTGTGTACGATCCAAAATACGCAAGTAGTTTAACTTTCTTGCAGATCTCTAAAATCTCGCTCACATATAATACTATTATGTAGCGTAAATATCTTTAACACTGACAATCGTTTTATAAACTAATTTTTTTGCTTTGAATGAGTCTGTTTATATATGCCAAATAAATTTTCATACAAAGGCTCAGAGATATATTATTATCCCTTAAAAGAATTGGAAGAGAAAGGTTACAAAATAAGTGATCTACCCTATTCGATAAGAATACTTATCGAAAATGTATACAGAAATCTAGATGGGAGTAAAATTACAGAGGAAGATCTTGAGAATATAACAAAATGGAAAATAGGAGAGGAATTAGCTTTTATGCCAACTAGAGTTGTAATGCAAGATTACACTGGAGTTCCCTTACTAGTGGATTTAGCTGCGATGAGGGAGAAGATGATTCAACTGAAAAGGGATCCCAAAATGATTAACCCAGTGGTCCCTGCTGACCTAGTTATAGATCACTCAGTACAAGTTGACTATTATGGCACAGTTTACTCGCTAGAGTTTAATATGAAAAAAGAATTTGAAAGAAATTTAGAAAGATATCAGTTTTTAAAATGGGCTCAAGGTGCTTTTAGGAACTTAAGAATAGTTCCTCCAGGTAAGGGTATAATTCATCAAGTAAACTTAGAGTACCTAAGTACTGTAGTCGCAAAGGCTGAAGTCAAAGGTTTATTAACAGCGTTTCCAGAGGTAATAATTGGGACAGATTCTCACACTACTATGATTGAAGGTCTGGGAATCCTAGGATGGGGTGTTGGCGGATTAGAAGCAGAGGCTGTACTTTTAGGAGAACCATACTACCTTAATGTACCAGAGGTAATAGGTGTGAGATTAACTGGAGAAATTCAAGAAGGGGTAACTCCTACTGATGTGGTTCTTTACATTACAGAGTTATTAAGGAAAAAGAACGTCGTAAGTAAATTTGTTGAATTCTTCGGACCATCCTTATCATTACTTTCAGTACCGGATAGGGCGACCATAGCTAATATGGCACCAGAGTATGGTGCAACAGCAGCGTACTTCCCGATTGATGATGTAACGGTAAGCTATCTTGAACTCACAAACAGAGATGGAGAATTCGTTAAGAAATACGCCCAGTTACAAGAACTATTTTATGACGATTCTAGGAAGATAAGATATAGTGATATAGTAGAAGTGGATTTAAGTAAGATTGAACCGGCAATTGCGGGACCTAGAAACCCTGATGAGAGAATCAGCTTAAGAGAAGTTAAAGGAAAACTGAGCAAAGAGAAGAAGAAAAAGGGCAAATATGTTGAGGATAACGCTGTAGTTTTGGCTGCAATTACCAGCTGTACAAATACTTCTAACCCTACTGTAATGTTGGGTGCAGGTATCTTGGCTAAAAAGGCTGTTGAGATGGGATTAAGAGTACCTCCCTACATCAAAACGAGTACTGCACCTGGATCACCGGTTGTAGCTGAGTACTTAAAGGAAACAGGGTTACTACCATATTTAGAGGCCTTAGGTTTTCACTTAGTTGGCTTCGGATGTACTACGTGTATAGGCAATGCAGGACCTTTACCAAAATATGTGGAGGAAGACATTAAGGAAAACGGTATCGAGACCTATGCGGTAATTAGTGGAAATAGGAATTTTGAAGGTAGAATAAACCCGCTACTAAAGGGTACTTTTCTAGCCTCTCCGATATTAGTAGTTGCTTATGCATTAGCAGGGAGAATTGATATAGATTTCTACAATGAGCCTATAGGATTTGATCCTAATGGGAAACCAGTATATTTAAGAGACATCTGGCCTTCTTTAAAGGAGATAAAAGCTTACGTGAACATGGCCTTAAAACCAGAATTATATAAAAGGAATTCCAACATCTTTGAAGGAAACGAATTATGGAACTCATTAAAGACACCACAAGGAGACATATATAGTTGGGATGAGAAGTCTACCTACATAAGGCTGCCCCCATGGTACAGTGAAGAAAAACAAGAGGAGTTAGATGATATAACTAACGCTAGAATACTTTTACTACTGGGAGACAAGATAACTACTGATCATATTTCGCCAGCTGGACCAATTACTCCAGATTCACCCGCAGGATTATACTTAAAGCAATTTGGTGTGAGCGATCTAAATACCTATGGTGCTAGAAGAGGCAACCATGAAGTAATGTTAAGAGGAGGATTCTTCAATCCTAAGATGAAGAACCTATTAGTGGAAAAAGAAGGAGGGTATACTGTCCACTTCCCAGATAGAAAGATAGCTAGTGTGTATGAAGTGGCAATGCAGTATAAAAAGGAAGGTGTACCTCTAGTAATAGTAGCTGGTAAACAGTATGGAAGTGGAAGTTCAAGAGATTGGGCGGCAAAAGTGACTAAATTGTTAGGAGTCAAAGCTGTCTTAGCAGAAAGTTTTGAGAGGATACATAGGAGTAACTTAGTAGCTATGGGTGTAATACCTATACAAATTCCAGACTGGAGAGACTTGGGAATAAAGGGAGATGAGACTGTTAACATAAAGGGTATTAAGGATCTCAAACCCAAAAAGGAATTAACCATAGAGTTCGTAAAATCTAATGGCGAGAAAATAACTACTAAGGGAGTTGCAAGAATAGATAATAACGTTGAACTAATGTATGTTAAGAAAGGAGGAATATTAAATTATGTGCTCGAGAAATTCTTAGAAAATGAAAGGAAGAGTTAGAATAAGGGGAATCTACGCTACAGCATTAACGTCAATTTTTTCCTCTCTTTCATACGAAATTGTACAACAATCTGTGGAAATATCAGAACGATTTATGCAAGAAATTAATAACTTATCAGCTGATATCACAATAAAGGATTTTGAGGATGATAGAGGCAAGATCATCGTAATGGGAAATGGAATTATAGAAGATGACTTACGTAACGTTTTTAAATACTCATTCCATTGGAGAAGCCCAGTTAAACTATACTCGGTAATAGAAATAGACGAAAGTTGCACTTACGCTAACTTTAAAGTAGAACCTTGCTTGAGAGAGGGAATCGTTATAAAACCACCTTATGACGGAAAAATAATACTAAGTGAAACTAAGGCCGTAAGTAAATACGCTATTGTATGGAGAGGGAAGGGAATAACTACTTTTTCAGAGCACATCGTTGATGAGGAAGAAAAAATGAGGCTATTAACCTTGAGTTTACCTCTTAATAGAAAAGGATATAATGTAAAGTGGAGAAGTAATGCAAAGTATGTCGCATTAAATGAATTGAAAGAGGATCTAGAAAGGTTAATATTAAGGTATGAAAATAGGGAGTTCAGAGATCAAGGAG
Source organism: Saccharolobus solfataricus (assembly GCF_900079115.1). Classification (NCBI taxonomy): domain Archaea; kingdom Thermoproteati; phylum Thermoproteota; class Thermoprotei; order Sulfolobales; family Sulfolobaceae; genus Saccharolobus; species Saccharolobus solfataricus. Next base: position 968,178 of record NZ_LT549890.1, on the reverse strand, counting down.
AGGATTTTTATTTAATAACTCTTTCATTACCGGATAAACTGTATTTAGATGAGGTTAGAAAGAATGTAGTTGATACTGTTAAGTATCATCATATGTTAAAGTTAAGCTATAATAGGGAAGTTGATTCTTTGGAAAAGGATAAGAAAGGTTCTCTCGGTAAATTATTGGAAGGGCTAATCTCAGATTTCTTGAAAATTGAACACATTAAGGCTGATGGAAAGGTAATTTATTTGAGAGGTGGAAAGGTAATTGAAAAGGAAGTTAACGATAACGGATATAGAATAGTCCTTAGGCGTGAGTTTGAAGGTAACGGGATTCTAGATGGTATAGGTAAGAAGATAGAGGAGGGTGATTACGATATTGTAGAATATAATTCTGATAAGTGGTATCAGATACATAAGTATTATAGTGGTATAGATAACTCACTAAAGGGAGTCTACATTAATATATCAACACCACCGGAATTACTTAGAGGAAAAATAAGGTATTTGGATCTAGAAATAGATATTGCAATTAGAGATTCAGAAATAGCATTATTAGATGAAGATGAACTAAATAAAAAGAGTATTTACATGCCCTCTTCGCTAGTAAATAAAGCTAAGGAAGTTGTAAATTATCTAATAAATCGAATTCAACAAAATAAGTTGAGTTGATAAAATTATAGATTAAGATCTTCTATGGGGATTCAGATATCCATTGCGAATTCACTTTATTTCAAAGATTACTACGAATTTAATTGAATGAAGACGATTAACTAGGAGAGATACATGACTACCAATATTAACATTTTTACAACGTATTATTTACAAATTACAATTCGCAAAAGACACCTAAATCGCTTTCTTCTATAAATTAAACACCGTAATCGATTAAAAACTATTCAACTTTCTAGGGAAATATATAATGATAAATTAGGTTTTTGTTTATTCTGATCAACGATAAATAAGAAATAATTAAATATTGCCGAGGAGAGAATATACATATGAAACTAAATGGAATTGATATCTCGTCTATAATTGCTGCTGAAACCGGATACATAATAACCAGGTATGAGTTCATAGATTCCTTTGCAGAGGAATTTCCAGCGTACGTGTCATATGATCTAACCAATAACGCTCTACGAAAGCTTATAATATTTGATCCTCCAAAAGTTGGTTTTAACTTCTATCCTAACTACAAGTATAAAATAAAGGTGAAAAAGAGTGCTGAAACATTATACTCACTTAAAGGCAGTGATAGAGTACTGATAGCTCTGAAAGCCTACAAAAAGGTTATAGGAGAAATGAACGTATTAATGACGAAACTATATTTCCTTGGTTTAAAGAACGGAAAGCCCTATCGAATGTTAATTTTAAATGACGTACCAATTATAGCATCAGATAAAAGGGAATTGATCGACAAATTAATAGGTTATTTAAAAGAAAATTACAATATTACAGTTTCTAATATACCTATAATAGTAGATGGTATAGAATATAGGGAAAGAAATGATGTAAGAATTTTAGATGTGGATTACGCTACCATCATTCCCTAAGCTTTCTAGTAACCTCACTAGTAACCTCTTTTGATAACCTCTTAGTCTGTTCAACTGTACCTATCCTTTTAGTGGTCTCTAAACCTTCAGACAACCTTCTAGTAGTCTCCATGAAGTCTATTCTTCTGGTCTGTTGGGCTATTTCATTTAGTTGGTTAAGAGTTTTCGTAGCTTCAACCAATTGTTCGGCTTGAACTTGTTTCGCGTATTTATCCAATAGTTCATAGTATCTATATTCATTTATCACGTCATTGTTTATGCCAGATACAAATGTATTTTGATCTTGTGCTTTCCTAACTTGAATAACTTGCAAAAGTGATTCTGGCTTATTAGTTACCGGATCTTCATAATTGACTTTCACAGTTAAGAAGTTACCCTCATAATTGGCTGGTAAAATGGTTTCTCCAAAAATTTTAATAACGTTCTCTATCCCATTTACTTTTACTGGTGTTGTTACATAATTCAAAAGTTTTACGTTACCCTCAGCAGTTATATCAACCGTAACATTCTTTGCAGCTATTTGCGTTACAGCCTTTTGAGGAAGCTTTTGCGGTATTTCGTTAGCATCTGAAATATGATACATTACCCCTCCCGTCTTATCACTAACACTTTGAAGTAGTTGTTCATTATAGTCGTCACCAATTCCAAATGAATAGACCTGTATTTTTTCATAATAGGGTAACTTTAGATAATTCCCAATATTCGTCTCATCTGTGGGATTTCCGTCAGTTAACAGTAATAGATAGGTTGGCATTTGATACTTCTTAGCTAAACTATTTGCAGTTAAGATCGCTGTATATAGTGCCGTTTGACCTCCTGCTGTTATCTGCAATATCTCATTCGTTAAGTCTAAAGGATCAACGAATTCCTTAATCACGTTCACATTTGATGAAAAAGTGATGAAGGAAACCTTATTGCCATTAGGTATTCTTTTGAATAATTCTATGGCACCTTGTTTAGCTAACTCTATTTTATATCCCGTCATAGACCCGCTTGTATCAAGGGCTACTATGTAGTGGAAACCAGTTGCAGAGCCTAATTTCTCTGGAACTAATAATACCTTAAAGATATACCTAACATCTGCATTAAATGAGTACTTATGGCTTGTATCTACTCTTAACGAAAGGGTCATATCACATCACCTAAACATACGCGTAATCGAATTCACCATCCTTTTTTAAAACTAAAATTCCAGCTCTCATATGATGATATCTACTAGAAAAAACTGTAATCACTTTACCACCCATGTCAGTTCTAAAACCATCTGCAGCTTCATGTCCTCTTATTATACCTTTTAGAGAATTATTCTCCAAAAAATTATCAACGACACGTTTTCCAAAGAAATATATCCCCTCCCCCCTTATGCTAGGTAAGAAGTCTAAATCGTCAATTCCTTCTCTCGGATCATTCCACAATAATTGAAAGGCTATCGGGTTATCTGGATTTACATCTGGTCTGGGCAATTTCTTAATCTCCTCAACCTTCTCTAAACCCATTGGTAAACCTCCATGAATACAAAAATACCCATTGACCACTACTGCATAGGGCATATAGGAGAAGAGATCCACAAACATTTCATAGTTTTCTTCCCCTAACTTTTCCTTAACCTCCTCCTTAAATCCGTAGTACTCATTGGTTATTGGACTCTCGTGGTTCCCTCTTAATACTATATATTTATCTGGCTTCTCTATCATTTTACGTAAGATTAATAATAAGTTACCTAATTGATCCTCCCCTCTGTCAACATAATCCCCTAAAAACACTACTAAATCTGCATTCTCAGCGAAATCAGAAAAAACCTTACTGGTAACGTCAATCGCGCCGTGGGTATCTCCTACAAAAACTACATTACCGTCAACTTCAAAATTCCCCACAAATGGTGAATCATACTTGGATTTATAAATCTCTATAGCATTACTTACGACGCTCTTAACTTCGTCTAAATTCATCATTCTCCCACAATTCTCACTACAGTGTTATTACCTAATTTTATAATTGAATTATGCTGAACCTTGATCTTCCCCTTTACTGGCTGGAATACTTTACCATCATAAACATAAGTACCATTAGTACTATTCAGATCCTCTAGATACAACTCGTTATTTTCAAAACTAATAATTGCATGTTTTCTAGACACTTCAGGATCTGGAATCACTATTACGTTTTCGGGACTTCTACCTATCGATATTGAGGGAAATATATCGAAATCTAAAGGTAGTTTAGTCTTATTGAATGCTGGATTAGGAGTATTAATGAAAAGAAGATAGTACTTACTTACAGTAGTTGTGGCTGATTGAGGTTGTTCAGTTTTTGCAGTTTCACTGGGTTGTTCAACTACCACTTGCTGAGGTGCTTGTTGTTCAGTCACTGGCTGTTGTTCTGATGTTGCAGATTGTTGAGAGAGTTGATTCTGATCTGCAGGCTGCTGCTCTACAGACTGTTGTCCGCTTGCTTGTTGTTCAACGGGAGGTGCTGGAGGTTGCTCTACTTGTTGCTCTGGTTTTTTAGTACCACATTTGATGCAAAAGAGGGAATCGTCCGCATTTTCATAACCACAGACTGGACATCTCCATGTCATGTTTGTATAAAAGGCGTCATAGTACTTAAAAATTTCTACTATAATATCTTAGATATGGCTATTGCTATTAGCCTGAAACAATCACATACTTACGTTTATAGTGATAGACCAACCGAAGTAGGCTTTATAGTTTATATAGTTCCTCAGCAAGGTGCAATAACAAGTAGCATACACTATATCATAATGATTGATAATAGTCCATCAATGCGTGGTGAAAAGCTAAATACTGCAGTACAATCAGCCCAAAAGCTTTTATATAGTCTAAATGAGGGAGACTATGTAACGCTAATTCTATTCTCTAACCACCCGGAAATAAAGTATCAAGGGCCAGCCAAAGGAATAATAACTTTCGATGTAGGTAAAGGATATACCACTAGACTTCATGAAGCCGTTAATTTTGCCCTTAACTTAGCAAAACAATCACAAGTACCTAACAAGATCATCATGCTAACTGATGGAAAACCAACTGATAAGAGGAACGTTAAGGATTATGAAAAATTCGATATCCCACCAAACACTCAAATAATTACAATAGGTATAGGTAGTGATTATAATGAGAGAATTCTAAAGAAATTAGCAGACAAATCATCAGGAAAGTTCTACCATTTGAAAGATATCTCTGAATTACCCGATGTTTTTGAAAGCCAAAGAACCACATCGACATACGCCCATAATTTGAATTTAATAGTTCCTCAAGGCTTTATGCCTTTTAACTACGATCTCCCCATAAGAATACCTATAGTAGAAAAACTAATTGCAGTTTACGGAAGTTTTGTTATACCCGCTGGAAAGGATCCATATACAATTACGTTCACTGCAGACTATATTGACCCTATAGATAATCAAAGGAAGACTGTAACAAAAAGCGTTATTTTACAAAGGGGTAATCCGGAAGTTGTGGAAAGTCATCTGGATAGAGATGTTATATTAGAGATTAGATATTATAGATTACTAAGAGAGTACTCAGAAGCTTTAGAGGCTGGAAAAGATACGACTAAAGTTCTCAATGAGTTAAAGAGAGTTGCTGATGAAACTAGAAAACCAGAGTTAATTGAGGAGACTAAAAAGTTGAGTAATGACAGTAAGAGTGATTTATCAGAAATAACGAGAAAAATGCGACAATGATCTTAGGTAAGGCTTTCGCAAGATATCTCACAAACACTCTCGGTGTAGAGACATTAAAAATTACCACTCTAAAAAAATTTTTCAAAACAGGATATCTGCAATCAATTGCAATAAACATGCTTCTTTACGATTATGGAATATCTAAAAAACATGATTATGGTAAGCTTGCATCAGTTGAGGAAAGGATAAAGATTCTAAAAGGGAAAGGAGAGGAAATTACGGATTATATTTTTTTGAAAAATGGGGAGATAAAGATACCCAGCTATATAATACCGGAAAATCCGCAATTCATAATAGATTTAGGGAATATGGATTTATTACAAGATGAGGAGAAAATAAGTCTAGAACAACAAATACTGGTTTCAATAAAAACCATTAGGGAGTATTTGTTTGACTATAACTTGAAGTTAGCTCATACTCCAGATTCTTTCAAATTAGAAGGTAGAAATAAAATAGAAATTCTTAATTACATTCCTAAAGACAATGCTATTGTGTTAAACCCCTATGGTGACACTATCGCAAATGAGGAGATAATAAGGAATACGAAGTTTTTCATAATTGGGGGGATAGTAGATAAGGGAAGAAGGCTTAAGAATGCTACCTACGAACTATCAAGAAGATATGGATATGATGAGTTACCACAAGTCAAGATTTCGTTAAGAAACTCTACAGTTGGAGTCCCAGATAGGATAAATTCAATAATTGAAATACTATTAAAGGTAATCGTGGGATATAACCTAGAAGAGGCTATTATATCGACACAATCAAATGCAGACAAAGTGAGCAGGTTAATTAAGGAATTAAATACGTTAGATAAATTTGATTATAACACAATACTTGATTTGAAAAATTGGTTAAAAATTGATGATAGATTATTGAAATTAGCACTAAAGAAAAGTAAATTTAGGGTTCATCTCCCCTAAATGTATAGATGCCCTAGATTTTTATATCAATCAAACTCTTCTTGAATCTTCTTCCTCCCTTCAATAAACTTTCTGGGGAACGGGATTTCCTTAACTTCTTCTATCTTAATACCACTGCTTCGTAACTCCTCTATCGCCTTTTTTAGATCTTCCTCATGAGTAGCATACTTTACCGCTTCTTTCACCTTGTTAATAGAAGGGTCATTGCTCCTAAATCTTTCCGCGCTAACACTAACCCAATTATTATTGTTCTTATAAACGAAAACAACATCTTGTAAATATCCTTGAATTACGTGCTCTACACCAGCTATGTAATAATCACCTATCTTGTAAACCTTTACCATCAATATCTTTAATAACGCGTAAAAACTTAAAATTATTCATGAAAAGTTACAATGTAGATTATGTCATAAAGGCTATTTCGACATTATTAGAAGATGGAGAATTAGTCTATATTGGCCTGAACTCAATACCTTCACTAATTGCGTCTTTCATGGCCAGAGACCTTTACAGAAAAAAGATAAGAATAATAGGAGTAGCAGAAGCCTCAAATCCATCAAGAGTAGTATTATCGCCATCTACAGGGAACCCATTCTTTGTGGAAGCCTCTCCAGTTATGATTACTGCTGACGCATTCGACCTCGCACAGAAAGGTAAACTAGATGTCATGTTCTTAGGTCCAGCACAAATAGACGAGGAAACTAATGTAAATTTAACTATGATTGGAAATGAATACCATAATCCTAAAGTTAAATTACCAGGTGGAGCAGCTACAGCATTTATCCTACCTCTTTCTAGAAAGGCAATCTTATGGAACCTAAAACACTCTAAAAGATCTCTTGTCAGAAGGGTGGACTTCATAACTGGAACAGCAAAGTTTTCAAATAATAAAGTATTTGTGGTGACTAATTTGGGAGTTTTAGCATATAATAGAGAGGAAAGGAAATGGTACTTAGAGGCAATCTATCCATTTAGCTCATATGAGAAAGTAGTGGAGAATACTGACTTTGAGGTAAAGAGAAAAGATAGCGAAAGGTTAATAGATCTAACTGATGAAGATTTGAGATTCATTAATTATATGGATCCTTATAACCTTAGAAGTGCTCTAGAAACTCTATAATTTTCTCGTAATCTGCATCATAAAGTGGGAACATACTAGTCGGCTCTGCACCCTTTGGTGCGTGAACCACAGCAGTAACGTATTCTCCATTAATAGTCGGTCTCCTACCATAGAAGTAAGATCTAGGAACTATCTCTTCGGCAGTTATTATCACCTTTTTGGCTGCTTTAGCCTTGTACTCATCTTCATATAGTGGACCTAGGATTTCCGCATTTCCCTCTTCATCAGCCTTATTTACATGTATTATTGCAACATCTGGGTTGATAGCCTTTACGAGTACAACTTTCTCTCCACTAAATGGATCCTCGACAACTTTCCATGTACCTTCTCTTTCATGAATTTTAACTAGATCAGACCCTATTATTCCCCTAACCGGCATAAACGGTATACCGAAGCTCCCTGCTCTTATCCCAGCAATAAAAGCACCACAAGTATCTTCCAATATTTCAACCTCTCTTTCTTCGGTCATTTTCCTAAAATGCTTTGGAATACTCGAGAACCATTCTAAAGTAGACATGGCTATTCTCAATTTCCTTATCAATCCATATTTTAATAGGACCTCAAGACCAAAGCCAGGCTCTCTATCTATGAAATACAGATCTCTAACTCCCTTCTTCACCAAAGCATATATAAATGCCATAGGATTTCTATGTATGCTTATACCACTTATTGTAACAGAATCTCCTTTCTTCACTACTTCCACTGCTTCTTCCAGACTCAAAAGTTTACTTTCCATATTTATAATCTCTACAAAAAAGATATATATAAATACCTCCTCCACTCAAAATTAGGATATAATTCTCGTTTACGAGAAGAGAGAATGAAGACGTAATATAAATATTTCCTTTTAGATAGGATTTTGTGAGTTTTTGTGATGATGAAAAACTTTATTGTTTATAAAGTTAGATATCTAACTATGATATTAGCTACAAAGTACTCAGAAGTTTGGGATCTAATAACTGGACTGACAAGAAAGATAAATAAGGATACAGATAAGGCTCTTGAGCAAATAGGCCTATCATACTTTGAGTTCAAAGTAATGTGTGCGCTAGAGGAAGAAGGAAAAGTTCCAATGAGCAGAATAGCTGAAAAATATATGCTGACAAAGGCGGGATTAACTAGCATCATTGATAGACTTGAAGAGAAAGAACTTGTTAGAAGGGTAAGAAGTGAAAGTGATAGAAGGGTAATTTATGTTGAACTCACAGAAAAAGGAAGAGAACGATTAATGGAAAGTAGGAAGATCTTCTTAAATGTCTTATCTTCTTTTCTAAGCAAATTGTCAGAAGATGAAATAAGAGAACTGGAGAGACTCTTTAGTAAGCTTTTTTCCTAACTACTCGTATCTTAAAGCTTTATTTGGATCTAGTTTGGATGCATTGTAAGCAGGTCCTAGTGCTGCAATGACGCTTAGAATTGTAGAAAATATTAGCACTAACAACATAAAGGTAGGAGAATAGACCGGTGATACTGAAAGACCCTTTAGAAAACTAAATCCCAATCCGAAATGTTCTTGTGTTAATATTAATGCAACTACTGAACCTAATGCGAGCCCTGTTATACTACCTATGAACCCCATCACACTAGCTTCAACTAAAAACATTGTGAGTACATCAAACCTAGTAAATCCTAATGCTCTTAATATCCCTATCTCCTTAGTTCTTTCCACCACTGTTGTGAACATTGTTGTAGTTACTCCCATAAACGAAACTATGAATGACGTAGCTCCTGCAGATACTAGCAATCCGTTAAGAGATTGTAAAGTATTATCTATTAATTGTATAAATTCCTCCGCCACTACAATATCTAAAGAATTTCCAAACTTTTGTTTTATTTCATTTACAACTTCATTCACTTCTCCTAGAGAGCTCACTATTATTATGGCTCCACTATAAGAACTTGAGATTGACTGACCAAAAGATAAAGGTACTATTATTGACTTATCTATATCAACTCCGAGAAAACTTCCATATTCGTTCAAAACTCCAGTTACTAGAAATGTCTTAGTGAAATTATTCCCGTTATAGAATATAATTGTTTGTATCACTTGATTTGGTCTTATTGGACTATATCCACCTTGCGGATTTCCCAACTGATAGCCTATTGAAGCTTCATAGCTAACCTCCGCAGCTGGAAAGTAACCTGATGATAAGCTTATAGCTGGAGCTGCTATCTTAAGCTGGTTTATATTAACCGCAAATACTGTTGCCCCTTCATAGCCATTAGGTGTTCTAATTAACGCCGGAAATGAATAGAATGGAATAACCATTTTTACTCCAAGGATAGTCTCCAGTTGGAGTATGAGGTATTGGGATAATGGCAGACCCCTTCCAGTGGGGGTCACGATAATATCATAGGGTGAGAGAAAGTTGGATATTTGCGAAATTATTGTGTGTGAGTAGCCCAATACCATGGAGTTTATAGAAATTATTGTAGCAGGTCCGACAACTATCCCAAGGATAGTAAGTATTGCCCTAACCTTTCTTTCTTTTAGTGAGTTTAAAGCATAAGATATAAAATCCAGTATCTTCATTTGCGTAACCCTCTAAGACTCAAATATATTATAATAGTTATGAGAATTACTATCATCGCTATCAATAATATTGTTGTTGCTGATATTTTACCTTGAGAACTGGTTGACGTTGGATAAGATACAACGTAAGAAAATGTATAAAATGTCATATTAGGTTGATATAACTCATTTTCGTAGTTTACACTAATATTGAACTTGTATAAACCCGGAGGCAACGTTAAAGTAAAAGAGAACGGTGTTGGACTATTTGGGGGTACGTTTCCAATATAAATTGAGGAATAGTTATTAGCGGATATTGTTACATATTGTGCATTTTGTGATCCAGTATTTATTAATAACCCGCTAATTACCACTGTATCATTTACAATCTGTGCGGAAACTTGCGTTATCTCCATTTTAACGAATCCCGTGCTGAGTAAGTTTAATTGATATTGATAGGTCTGTGGAGAACCTTGGCCTAATACGTAGTTGAGGGTAACTACGATAGGTATTGACGTTGTTTGTGGAATTTGTGGTATAACATATAATGGGACAGTATAAATTAAGTGAGAAGGAAGATATGGAATGTAAAGCTGGTTTTGTGAGAGGTAAATTTCTTGTGAGGGGTAATTTAAGTCAAGCCTTATGTTATATATCGTAAAGTTAGCTAGGTTTTGAATTGCTAAGATCTCGGTGTTGTTTGTGTTATAATAAAGCGTGGTTTTAAGGAATGATATAAGTATTGGTGATTGTGACGAAGTTACTAGAACTGGAATTGTAAACGTCCTCACTATTTCATTGGTAAAATAGGTATATGTCAATTTAATTACTAGCGGATACATAGCTGGTGGTAAATCTTGTGGAGCGTATAATGTATAATAAAATGTTGCTGATGAGTTGGGCTTTATAAAGGGAACCGTATTATTTACAGATGTAATTATCTCTAAGCCTTGTGTGAGGGTTATTAGATTTACGTTATAAACATATTCCACTCCAAGGTTCACAACATTAATTGGAACTACCGCATACTCTCCATTGCCTATCACTGTTTGATTAGCCTCAATTATCACTGGAGCAGGGGGCAAAACATAAATATTATTTACGCCATCAACAGTTTTATCTTGATTGTAAGAAATCTTATAAGTGAAATTGAGTACGCCTACTGAGGCATTTGGCGTTATTTCCACTGGGATAGTTATTGGTACAGAAGAATACTGAGGAATTCCAGGTAAAAAAATGAATGGCTGTAAAGGAAATACACCATTAGGAAATTTGTATGTAATATTAACACCAGTTATTGGTATTGGTAATGGATTATAGATAACCAATGTTAAGGGGATTGTCCCTATCCCTGGAAATGGAGTTATCGTAGTATTCCAAATTGCCTCAACTACCCTAGGAGTTTCATTATAGTAGATATTTGCATATGTTAGATAAACTACTGCTAGCTTTTGGTCCAATGCACTGTAATTAACCTCTATTGGTATAGGGTATATTGAGGGTATTACCCCTTGAGGTATGTAAATCTTGAAAGCATATATTACTTTTTCTCCCGGTGATAGAGAAGTAGACGTAAAGTTTGAGGATATTGGTAGGAAGCTTGAGGGCAATTCTGGCTTTACACTAATTATAAAGCTACTAACGTTAGTTGAAATTCCTATTACGAGTGTAGTTATATTATCTGGAGTTGACTGGATGGGATCGGAAAAAATGTTAATCTTGGCTTGAGGATATATTGTTATATTTATACTTTTATTTGATTCTTGCTTGTAGAAATATTCTAGAAAGTTCGTAAATGAAAAGGAATAATTAAGACTATACACTCCCGGTTTAACAAGGTTACTTACATTTACTATTGAAGATACGAATATTGGTTCTCCAGCAGGTAAGGCTGGAATTGTAACTGTTAAATCTCTACTACCACTTTGGGTAAATATTCCCTTGGGTAAGACTACGTTTAAGGTTACGTTTAACATGGGTTCCGTCGTGGGATTAAAAACGCTAAAGGTAAGAGGTATTAAGCCTTCTCCTACTTGAGCAAATATTAATTGTTCTGTAGTTCCCCAAAATACTTGATCTAAAATTGGAAAGGTTACATTATAAATGGGTATAGTTATCTCTTGAACTATTTGGTTTTCCAAACCAGTGACTGCGTTCTGATATACTACTACTAGTGGTACATTATATGTCCCCGGTTTAGCGTTATTACTTACATCGAGGAAGAACATTATTTGAGAAGTTGTTAAGGACGATGAGGTCACTGAACCATAAGCTATGGTATTTCCTCCTTCAGATGTTATTGGCGTTCCTGATAGAACCAAATATGCGTAAATAATCTGGTATCCCAATGGCTGTGAGGCTATAACATAAAATGGCGTATCATTATAACCCGGATGTACCCTTATTGGATTTTGTGGTGTTCCCCACCCCCAACTGGATATGACAACAGTACTCTGTGAGTTTACTGGAATTATTGGGAGAGTTAATGAAAGTAACAATAAGATAATTATCAACCTATTCCTCATCTTTCTTCACCAACTATCTTTCCATCTCTAATGTATATCTTTCTCTTTGTATAACTCGCAACTTCTCTATCATGTGTTACTACTGCTATCGTAGTTTTAAACTCCTCGTTAATCTTTTTGAATATGTTCATTACAATTTTTGCATTACTACTATCCAAATTTCCGGTAGGTTCATCAGCTAATATGATCTTTGGATTTTGTGCTAATGCACGAGCTATGGCAACTCTTTGCTGCTGTCCTCCAGAAAGTTCAGATGGTTTTTTATTTATTAATCCATCTAATCCCACTAGTTTTAGAGAATTTATCGCAATTTCCTCTCTTTTCTTTTTTGGTATTCCTCTAGCTACTAATGGTAACTCAACGTTTTGTAGAACACTAAGTCTTTGAATTAGATTGAAATTCTGAAACACAAAGCCTATGTATTCGTTTCTAATTTTAGAGATCTCGTTATCACTTAGTTTAGTTACGTCAACTTCGTAAATGTATACCTTTCCTTGTGATGGTCTATCCAAAATTCCTAAGATTGATAAGAGAGTAGATTTTCCACTGCCAGAAGGTCCTAATATTGAAATAAACTCCCCTTCATCAATACTTAGGTTTATATCTCTAAGTGCAATAGTCTTAACATTCCCCTCATAGATCTTGGTAACATTTTCAAGTCTTATTACGGACATATATTGGGTATTACGTAAAGTGGGTTAAAGATTTTTTCAAAGATAATTCCTTGTAAAGATTTAATATAATGGATTACGTTCAATTAATTATGAAATATACCGATACTGCGCCCAAGCTTTTTATGAATACTGGAACCAAATTTCCTAGAAGAATTATCTGGTCTATGGGAGTTTTAAAGAAGTCCTGTGCTAAAGTCAACGCAGATCTTGGATTATTAGATAAAAAAATTGCGGATTCAATTATTAAGGCATCTGACGATTTAATTGATGGAAAATTAGATGATAAGATAGTGCTTGATGTATTTCAAACGGGTTCAGGGACCGGACTTAATATGAACGTAAATGAGGTTATAGCAGAAGTAGCTTCTAGCTATTCTAATCTTAAAGTACATCCAAATGATCATGTAAATTTTGGTCAGTCCTCAAACGATACTGTGCCAACAGCTATAAGAATTGCAGCAGTAGCTGAGGTAACAAATAGGCTACTGCCTGCATTACAGCAAATAATATCCTCTTTAAATAAGAAGGCTGAGGAGTACAAGGATGTTATAAAGGCTGGTAGAACCCATTTAAGAGACGCATTACCAGTAACTTTAGGTCAAGAACTTTCAGCCTACGCAGACGCTTTCCAGCATGAACATGAACAAGTTATGAATATTTTGGAATATGTGAAGGAATTGCCAATTGGAGGTACTGCGACTGGTACTGGGCTAAATAGCCACCCAGAATTCCAAGAAAGAGTTATAAACGAAATAAACAGAATTACCGGTTTAGGATTTAAGCCAGCTAATAGGTTTAGAGCAATGAGATTGCTCACCGATCTCTTATTATTAAGCGGAGCACTGAGGAATATTGCAGTAGACCTATATAGATTAGGGCAAGATATAAGGTTAATGTTTTCCGGTCCCTTAACTGGGTTAAATGAAATTGATTTACCTACACAAGAGGAGATAGCTGGTAGCTCAATAATGCCTGGTAAAACTAATCCAGTTACGGTTGAGGCTACTTTACTAATCTCAGCACAAGTTGTGGGATTAGATCATGCAAACCAATTCGCATCAATGTTAGGCGAATTTGAGTTATCAATGGGAATTCCATTAGTTGGTTATAATATCGTAACCCAAGTTAATTTCATCTCAGAGGCTTTAGAGAAGATGTCAAGATTAGTGATTGATGGAATGGTAGCAAATGTAGAGAAGATGAAGAGATATGCTGAATCCTCTCCTTCACTTATAACCATAGTATCTCCAGTAATAGGCTATGATAAAGCAACAGAAATAGGAAAGAAGTTAAATAAGGGAATGTCCATACGTGAAGCATTAAGGGAATTAGGATATAGCGATAATGAGATAAATAAAATATTAGACTTAAGCAAACTAGTTAAACCAGGGTTCACAGCTAAATGAGAAAAGATAAACGTCCCAAGGGTAGGTTACCTCTTTTTAACACCTTCTATTATCCAAAATCCTTCCTTCTCCTTTACCATGGCCACTTTAAATTTACTGGACAGCTTTCTTAAACCTTCTAATGGATCAACTCCGCCAAATAACTTATCACGTAAGATCATGTAAACCTTAGAGCCGCTTTTAACTACCCTATATACCTCTCTAATTATATCTAGATCAAGAACCTCAAAAATTATTGCAGAATTAAACGATGAATCTCTAAAAGGAAATGGATATGTGAAAATAACATCCTTAAAAGATATACCAGAACAGTTAGAAGTTCCAACACAAATTGCGTCTTGATTATGTAAAGGTAATTGAATCGGAATTATATTGGTTAATCTATTTTTATCAATAAGAAAATTGGCGTAATTTTTCAGAAATAAAACTTCACCTTGCAAAAAATCTCTTCCAATAAGAACATCAAGTTTAGGTATATCTGATATCTTTCCGTAAGCTAAGCTTATAATCTCCTTAGATCCATCTATTACCTCTAGCTTAATTGCATTATTAAGGTTAGTAATGTAGCCATTACTGCCTATCAGATAACCTACTTTCACATTTTAAGCATATATGAATACTAATTAATATTTTTAGCTAGCCATAAACCTTATACACATCAGTTATCGAGAACATTCCTATAATATTTCCATCCTTATTCTTAACTGGTAAATGTCTAATCTTATTAGCAGCCATTATTTTTAAAGCCTCGAAGACATCTATGTCCTCATCAACAATTATTAGGTTACCCATAGTAGCTGCTAATCTAACCTCGTCACTGGAACTTAAACTTGTAGCAATTGCCTTAACTGCGTCCCTATCAGTAAATATTCCCTTAGGAATACCTTGCTCAGTTACTACTACTGATCCTACTCCTCTCTCTAGCATTAACTTACATACTTCTTGAAGTGAAGTATTTGCTTCAACTTGAAAAACTGGTGTTGACATGAAATCTTTAACCCGTTTAAGCATGTATAAAGATTTTAAGTAGCTTCCCAATAAGCTTTTAGTTTCACCTTTTTAGGTTCTCCGCCATTAGATAGCAGATCCTCTATAACCGATTCAAGATAAGTCTCCTCTTGAACTCCCCTAATAAGCCAATAATCATTAACCAGTAGCGCTGGTACTCCCCTAATTCCCATTGCGTGCGCCTCAGCTTCGTCTTCGAAAACTGACATCCTAGCCTTTTTAGACTTAAAATCCTCTTTAAATTTCTCCACATCTAGGCCTAACTCCTCTGCAATCTGAATCAAAATATTATCGTCATTAACATTTTCACCTTCCAAGAAGAACTTCTCTTGAGCCTTATCAAAGTAATCCCAGTATCCATTATCACCTCTTTGATATTCAGCTGCCTTACATGCTATTAAAGGGGGGAGAGACCAAACCCATATTATTTTACCTTTACCTATCACTTTTTCTGGATCATAATCTGGATAGTATCTCTTTATGATAGAAAATTCTTGTTTGAAAATCTCCTTTGCTTCTTCTTCAGTAGGTGCAGCAGCTTTTAAGTCTTCTAACGACGATATTATCATGAATGCCTTGTGCTTAACAACCACCTCTTCTTTAAACTTATTTACCACTTTTCTTAATCGTCTTGAAGTTACAAAGCAGAATGGACATAAAACATCATGAAAGAACACTATTTTTATTGCCAATCTACGTCACCCTTTGCCAGATTTAGCATACTCCAAATAAGTTATTAAAACTTTAGCTTTACTTTCCTTAAGGCATAAAAATGATAGATCATATACCATAATATCAACAATATTTTAAAAATAACACATGATAAAGATAGTAATTAATAAACTTAACATTACTTTGTGAACTAAGAGTTGTCATAAACGTAAATTACACATTAAAAGATTAATTGAATAGAGACAATAGTTGTTTATATGAAAAATCCAATAAGTCGACAAAGTAACTCAACATTCTAAAAACGGCAGATATACGGTTCTCCTTTGAATTTTTAATGTGCTAGCTAATAAAGAGGAATTTTGAGTTATTAGGATAGTTATGTAAACTACCTTGCCTTAACGGACAAGGCTTCCTGCTTCATACCCCACCTTGCCAGCACTTTAACATTAGCTGGGGAGAGTAATATTCTCCTCAGCTGGGAAAACATGGTCGACGGGATAAATGAAGCCAAATCTTCGGATTGGGGCGTGACAAACCCTTATATAAAACATATTAGTCAGATCTATGCAATATAGATCTGGCTAGGGTTGAGGCCGTCGGCGTCCTTGAGCTTAGAGCTCGACGGGGAACTTAGCCTCCTCCAATTCGGACCGGAAGTTGGGTTTGAAGCCCGAATAAGGGTGAGTATACATGGAGGCCCCAGTTGCTGGAATAGATATATCAAAAGATAAATTAGTAGTGTACTTCCAAGGTAAATACTACGAATTTCAAAATAATAAGCAAGGTTTTGAGGGAGTAAAGCAAGTCTTGCCTAAGGGTTGTAAAGTGGGTATTGAGAGTACTGGAATTTACCATATTAACTTAAGCTAAGTACTTGTGTTATGATGTTAGGGTTATTAATCCCTTAGTAATCAAGGGTTTCAGGGGGAAGAAGAATGATAAGAGTGATAAAAACTTGCGGAATTAGCTGTTAATATGGGTAGTCAGTTTATAACGAGTGATGCTAGAGAGTTGACTAGCCAATGGGAGTTTGTAGTGAAGAGTATTACTAGGGTTAAGAATAGGTTGAGGAGGGATTTAATTCTCTTGGGTTATAGTGATAGTTTGTCTAGGAGGAATTTAAGTGAGAAGAGTGAGGATAGTGTGGTTCTAGCTGAGGTTTCTTTTGGACGAGTTGGAGAGGCTTGAGGGTAGGAAGAGGGAGATTGAGGAGAGGCTTGAGGATCTTGTTCCCAAGGATAGTTTGATTTTCACTATTCCCAGTATTGGTAAAACCTTGGGTTCTATTATTTTGGCTAGGATTGGTGATGTTGGGCGATTTAGTGATAAGAAGGGGTTTGTTGCCGTTGCCAACAGTTTCAGATAAACCGTAAAGTTTATATTATTTTGCCACAAACTCTTATACAACGCTAAGACCTAAGGAAGCATGCCAAAGACTAGGAATATCCTATGCAACACTTAGAGAATACGTTAAGAAAGGATACATAAAACCAGTTATACTACAGAGCGGAAAACAAAGATTCAGAGAAGAAGACATAGAGAGGCTAATGGGAATTATTAGAAAAAGAAAAGTAATACTTTACGCTAGAGTATCATCAAACACACAAAAAGACGATCTAGTAAACCAAGTTAAGTACCTAGAGGAACAGGTCAAGGAGTACGACCAAGTAATCACTGACATAGGTTCCAAGTTAAACATGAAGAGAAAGGGGTTCTTGAAGTTGTTGAGAATGATATTAAATAACGAAGTATCACGCGTAGTTGTTGCTTACCCAGACAAACTTGTTAGATTCGGCTTCGAAATCCTAGAGGAGACTTATAAAGCACATGGCTGTGAAATAGTAGTAATAAACCAAGAGGACAAGACACCAGAAGAATTGGTTGAAGACTTAGTCTCAACACTAGTCTCATTCAGTGGGAAACTGTATGGTATGAGGAGTCATAAATACGAAAAGGTGAAGAAATGTGCTGAAGAACTTAAGAATTAGAAAATTTGAACCGGAAGAGGAATACGTGCACTTCACGTACTCTATCAAGAATAGTGAGAGGGAGAAGAGCAAAGAGTTAATTAAAGAATACAGAACACTACTACAGAAAGCAATTGACTACCTGTGGAATTTAACGAAAATACAAGTAAGAAAAAAGAACGGTAATTACAAGATAACACTACCGAAGAAGAAGGAAGTGTACAAACCACTTAGGGAAGAGTTGGAGAAGATCAACCACCTCGCGTCACACTACGTCGATAAGGCAATTAATGACGCATTCTCGATCTTGAAGTCGTGGAGGAAAAGGGCCATAAAGGGGAGAGCTTCGATTGAAAAACCAAGGGTGAAGAAGGCTTACGTTAGGATAAAGACGACTCTGAGGAAGGTTGTGGGGGAAAGCGTTAGAATAACTGTAAGACCTCACGAGTACATCACCTTCCCGTGGAGTAAGTCATGGTTCTCAAGAAGGGTTAGGGAGTTGGAACTTGGCGAACCTATAATTAAGGAGGAGAAAGTGTATTTGCCATTTCGTTACAAGTTACCGTGGGTAACACCAGTGAACTTTCTAGCTATTGACTCCAACCTTTATACTCTAGATGCTTATGATGGTGAGAAATTCGTTACAATCTCTCTGAAGCAGTTGTACTCCCTTAAGTACTCTATGGAGGTGAAGAGGGCTAAGGTGCAATCATTTGCATCAAAGCACACGAAGAGGGGGAGAGAGTTGTTAAGGAAGTATTCGCATAGGGAGAGGAATCGCGTTCTGGACTTCGTTCACAAGTTTGTAAACACTTTGTTGGACTTGTACCCCATGACGTTTTTCGCTGTGGAAAAGCTTAACAAAGAGAGTATGTTTAAGGATGCTAATGGCTCTCTTTCGAGGAAGATTTCTAGGACTGTTTGGAGGAGTATACATAGAGTGTTGAAGTACAAGGCTCCGCTTTACGGTTCTTTCGTTAAGGAAGTGAACCCACACCTCACCTCGAGGTCTTGCCCCAGATGTGGGTTTGTATCCCGAAAGGTTGGTAAGACCTTTGAGTGTGAGAGGTGTGGGTTCAAGTTGGATAGGCAACTGAACGCGTCACTGAATATTTATCTCAAGATGTGCGGTTTTCCTCACATCCGTGAAATAGCGCGGGTGTGGGTTGGGGTTATCCCGCTAATGGGGCGGAGAGGGATGAACGTCCGCGACTTCGGTGAAGCCCAAGGGCTGAGGGTTGATATTAAATATCATGAAATCCTATGAAGCCCAAACCCCTATTGTGATCTTGATCCAGTTGTTAAGTCTAGCAGTAAGAGTGTTGTTTCAAGGGGTATTTCTAGGAGATGCTGTTTTGAGGAGGGCTTTCTATCTTCTAACTCTAAGTGCTATTAGAGTTAACCCCGTAATTAGGCGTTTTTATGAGGGGCACAAGGGGAAGTTGAAGGGTAAGAAGTTGATTGTTGCTTGTGCTAGCTGTTATTACTTGGGCCGTACTGTACTATAACAAATCATTCAACGCTAACGAGTGATAAGTAGAGTTATCCTTGCATAAGTAGTGAGGACTATGCTTGATTTTCACTAGTGCTTTCAGAAAGTTTATAGCTTTAGGCAAAGGATATACCACTAGATCATAGTCTAAGAACTTTTCCAAAATACTAACGGAAAGATTTTTATACCGGAAGCTACCGTCGGACTGAACATCGTTCACTAATATAGGTGTGACACAAGAGTAGGGGTAATTGGAATAGACGTATCCAAGGAACACTTGGTAACAAGTAAGGGGAGGGTGAGGAAATTCACGAACAACGAGAAGAGCTACGAAGAAATACTAACCATGAAGCCAGACATCACTGTGATAGAACCCCCTGGAGTATACTCAACAAGACCTTGCCAATACTTCAAGGAGTGAAAGTCCTATTAGTCAGTCTTGCTATGGAAAGAAAAGGATGTAAGGGGAAAAAGATTTTTACGACGCAGAAAAACTTGAAAACATGGTAAATAAGACTAAAGACACCTACAACCCCTTGAGAGAGCTCGTATCACTCTACCTCTTCATGAAGGATGCCCAAACAAAACAAGAGAACAGGTTAAGGAGAGCTCTCTTCCTCGTGAACGACGAGGAGAAGTTGAGCGAGGAGAGATTGGAGAAGTTCTCTAAGGGAGACTTCTCTGACGTAAAACTGTATCAACTGGAATACACTGGTACAGTACTACGTGAGATTCAAGTCCTAGCTAGGATACTACTTCAAACACGAGAAGAGTTGAAGGAGGTGGGGAAAATGATAGAGAGTAATGTGCCTCAAGACCACGTGTTACTCACGATTCCCGGAATAGGGAAACTGGCAGCTGGGATTATAATTGGGATTGTGGGTGATATTAGGCGCTTCCCAAGACCTGAATCCTTCGTTGCTTATTGCGGTTTAGACCCGGTGGTTGAGAGGAGTGGTAGGATTGAGGTTAGAAAGGGTATCTCCAAGAGGGGTAACAAGTATTTGCGTAGCTTGTTTTATTTCCTTGCCGAGACTCAATATTCGCGTAACCCAACTCTCCTTAAGTTCTACGAAACCCACAAGGACAAACTGAAGGGTAAGAAGTTGTACACTGCCTTAGCTAGGAAGTTGGCTAGGATAGTGTGGAGTGTTTGGTACAATAATAAACCTTATGAGGTAAAGTGACACCCTAATCGCCACGCGGATCTCTTTCAATTTGCGTGGCAATTGTAACTTACACTATGCTCAAAATTCGACCGAAAGATTTATTACTGAACGCCCCTATAATTTAAAAATAAATAAAGAATTATAACTTAAAAAATATTTTATACTGCTTGATTATCTAACTACTTTATTCTCTAGTTGCCTGAATTATATCTTGAATTGCTTGAGTTCTGAAACCACTTCTTATAGCCCAGAAGTATCCAATGAGTATTACAATAGCAGCAACTATAGTATCATATGGAAATGGTATTATAGTATATAGCCCAAATCCTCCAAAATATGATATTATGTAAATTGCTAAGATAAAGTAAATTAACCACCATCCGGCATTAATTTCTCTCTTAACATCTGGAGGTACAGTTTTCAGCAAGAATAACATATCGCCAATTAGCATAGCTGCAATAACTACTATATAAATTCCGAAGAAGAGATTGTTAGCAGCACCAAGTCCGCTAGTCTCATCAAATAACAAGAATGCCATTACTAGATCTATTACTAAGTTAATAACGCCAACAACTATTGAATATGCCTTATTTATCCCTAATATTCTATTGGAATAGAATATAAAGAATAATGGAAGACCTAAGAATATTCCAGTAAATACGTAAAAGAGAATAGCAAAACTTGACCAGTAAACTATTAAACCAGCTGCTAGTGTTGCTATTGGTGCAATTATTACTGATGCGGGTACTCTAAATGGTCTATTTAATTCCTTAGCGTGTTTTCTTAAGACTGCTAATCCAATTCCGCCCATAATGTAAGTTAATACTGTCGCTGAAGATATGAAACCTACTAAAGCATACCACGATGGAAATGGTAGTAAGAATATGAAACCTACTATTAATGCTGCAATTAGTGAATAAGTTGGTATTTTAGTCTTTCCAATCTTTAAGAAAATTTCTGGTAAATAACCATTACTAGCAAATGCGTATAGTGTTCTAGTTGAAGTTCCAGTATAAATCCATCCAGTTCCGGATGGTGAAACTACAGCATCAATAGTTAATAAAACCGCTAAAGCCGTGAAAAACGCTGCAGCTAGACCAGAGACTGGGGCAATCTGAGTTAGAACTAAGAATGGGCCAGAAGATATTGAGACGTTAGATGCTGTGACTGCTGTACTTAATGCTGACCAATTCCCTGGTACAACGGGGATTAATATACCAGTAGTCTTATTAACAAGATATAATTTGCTCCAATCTATTCCTCCTATAAAGCTAACTTGAAGTAACGTATATAACGCAATAGCTATAAGTAATGAACCTAACACCGCAAATGGTATATCTTTACTGGGATTTTTACCTTCACCCCCATATTCTACTGCTTGTCTAAATCCTAGATAAGCGAAAATTACTCCGGTAGAAGGAATAGCAAAGAGAACTGCACTAAAACCATAAATTCCAGAGGAACCTCCTTTTACATATTGTGCAGATGGGAAGAAACCTCCACCTAATGTAAAGTTAGCTGAGTGCAGGTCCAACGCTAATAATGCTAAAAAAGTTATTGTTGGCACCAATAATTTCCACCAACCTGCACCATGAGTCACTTTTCCTAAAATGTTAACTCCGAAGTAATTTAAAAAGAAGAAGAAAATTAACAATAGACCAGCTAATCCTATGCCTAATGGTGTCAAAATTGTTACGGTAGTTCCATCAAAAGTTCCAGAAGTTATTAGCTGAGGGTAATAAGATCCTATATATTCTATTGCTGCTGCTGCCTCAATAGCTGGCACTGATGCAGCGGAAAGGAAATAAGCCCAAGTAATTATATACCCTACTAGCCCTCCGTGAGTATAATGCGGATATCTTGTTATTCCACCACTTTTTGGAATTGCTGCACCTATTTCAGCATAAGCTAAACCCACAAACATTACTAAAATTCCAGCAATTATCCAGCTCAATATAGCTGCACCGCCAGCATAAGCTGCTGTACTTAAAGATGCAAATAACCATCCAGATCCTATAATTCCTCCTAATGAGAGGTATAATAGCTCAAATTTTCCTAAGCTTCTCCTTAATTGTTTATCTGAAGAAATACCTAAATCTCTTGCTCCTTTGGCTTCTCTTTCACCCATAGAAGTATATACACTTATATACTTTATAAATTTTCATGTACCAAGTACAACAGACTATTTAGTTTTAAACTTAAAAAGAGCTCAAAGTAAAATATAATGTAGGAATTTACCCTTCTTTGAGTTATAAAAATAAGCCCAATGAAGATTCTAAATGAATAGAAATTTAACTCTTCAAAAACCAGATTAAATACTCTTATCCATAACAGTCAGAGGAGATATAATAAATCTTATCCTATAGGGTGTGGAGAAGTTATTCATTGGCTAGTAGGTTTGACACTCATATACGACTTCCTTGAAATTTACGTTTAATTTACATTATACAATCTTCTCTTTCCTTAAAAAATAAGTTTTCTGAGAATCACTTTTAACATTATACGCAATATCTGCCATAGAAAATTTACCCTACCTATTATAAGATATAAGGTAAGTAAGGGAATTTTTCCTAAACCGCTACTCATAATTTGTATCATTAGTTTCTTTGGTAGTGCTAGACTATTATGTTCTTTAGCGCCTTTACCATACTTATGGGATATAATTATTGCAAGCGAAATCGAAATACGTGTTATTACGCAGCTATTTATACCGAATCTAGAACTGAAGAAATGGAAAAATATGATTAAGGAACGATAAAACAAGAATGAGTTTTTAGAGTATAATAAAGTTTAGTTTTAGAAAGCTTTTTTATTAAAATATAAGTTATATGCTATTATGGACTCTAAAAAGGTATTATTCTTAGTTGGAGAAGAGTTTGAAGATATAGAGTTATTATATCCCTTCTATAGAGTTATGGAAGAGGGTTTCAAACCTGTAATAGCGTGGAAAGAGGCTAATAGTAAGGTTATCGGAAAGCATGGATATACTGTAATTTCTGACATAGCATTTAAGGACGTAAGGCCGGAAGATTATATAGCATTAGTTATTCCAGGCGGAAGAGGCCCAGAGCATATAAGAACATTAGAAGAAGTAAAGAATATTACGAGAAAGTTCTTTGAATTAAAGAAGCCAGTAGCTGCAATATGCCACGGTCCTCAAATTTTAATCTCAGCTAATCTAGTAAAAGGAAGAAAACTAACGTCAGTTAACTCAATAAAAGATGATGTAATAGCAGCGGGAGGAATTTACGTTGATAACGATGTAGTAGTAGATGAAAATCTAATATCATCTAGAGTCCCTAGTGATCTACCTGCTTTTGCGTCCACTTTAATTAAGGCACTTAAGAGTATAAAGTAATATTACTACTAAGCTTTTTCCCCTTCTTGATTTAATACTTCATTTATCTTTTTATTATATTTTTCAAGGATTTCTGAAATCTCCTTTTGTGCCTCCTCATAAATATTTAACAGCTTATCTAATTTTTCATTAACCTTAGAACCTCCTGCGTTCTTTCCTCCTTTTCTCATTTCTACAGAATCGCTTAATATTTCATTAATTCTTTTGACATATTCCCAGGCAAACTTATATGATACACCAAGTGATTTGGAAGCACTGGAAAGAGAGCCGGTTTCCTCAATCGCTCTTAGTAATTTTACCCCTCCTTTACCTATAAGTGGCTTTCCGTCCTCTGCTTCAATCCAAATTTTAAATCTGAACCTCATAAATCTAACCCATTAGTATAGATTAGTTGCATAATTTTATCAATTTTTTGCTTAACTTCTTCAAGATTGTTCCCTACTACATTTACATGACCCATTTTTCTCCTCTTCCTAACTTCACTCTTAGAGTACCAGTAAACTTTACCGTATTTTAATACCTCAACTGGTATTTTATCTGTACCAAGAATATTAACCATCCCGCTAGGAGATAAGATGGTAGATGGACCTAACTCCATACCGATTATTGCCCTTAGGTGTTGTTCAAATTGAGAGATTAGAGCGCCGTCAAGAGTATAGTGCCCAGTATTGTGAACTCTTGGGGCAAACTCATTAATTAAAACTTTACCGTTAACTACGAATACCTCAACGCCCATAATTCCTACGTAATCCAACTCCTCACTTAACCTTCTTGCAATCTCTACTATATTCTGATTATTATACGGCCCATAATTATAAACTAAAATACCTTTTTCATTATAATTATAAGTTGGAGGGTAACTAATAAAAACACCTCTCTTATCCCTTGCTATAATAATGGAGGCCTCAAAATCAAATTTTACATACTCCTCAACGACCATCTTCTCTTTCTTTTCCCTTAGAAATTGATATTTCTCAACGTCATTAAAGATGAAATATTGCCCCTTACCATCATATCCTCCTTTAGATTCCTTAATAACTCCGACATTATTGAATTCCTCTCTTAATATCTTTAATGCTTCCTCACCATCCTCTGCTACATAGAATCTAGGAGTTGGTAAATTATGTTGTCTATAGAACAGCTTCTCCTTATAACGCTCTCTCTTCAACTCTACAGAGTTAAGTCTAGGTAATAGCTTGCCACTATACTCAGCATACTCTAATGCCTTTTCATACACGTGTTCGAACTCAAATGTTATAACGTCTGAGGAATCAACGAATTCCTTATAATCTTGAGGAGAGAAACACCTATCTGCAATTCTGCAAGCTGGAGCATTCTTATCGTTCTCTAATACGTAAAAAGTAAATGGGTATTTTCTACCCTCTAATACTATCATCCAGCCGAGCTGTCCTCCTCCTAATATTCCAATTTTAGGCTTCCAGTCTAGTACTGAGAACATCGTTCCTCATATCCTCTGAGAATTTTTTAATTTTATCTGCTAATTCCTTATATTTTATTCCTAAAATCCTAATTGCCAGTAGCGCAGCGTTTTTGGCACCACCTATTGCCACAGTAGCTACTGGGACTCCATAGGGCATTTGCACTATTGAAAGAAGCGAGTCAAGACCATTTAGATTCTTTGAGGGAATAGGAACACCAATAACTGGAAGACTTGTAAGTGAAGCAACCATGCCTGGCAAATGAGCTGCTCCACCAGCCCCAGCAATAATTACTTCTATTCCTCTTTTTTCTGCTTCTTTAGCGTATTGCATCATAAATTCTGGTGTTCTATGAGCTGAAACCACTCTAGCCTCATAGTCTATCCCGAATTGTTTCAAAATCTCTACAGCTTCTCTCATATATTCCCAGTCATTTTTACTTCCCATAATTACAGCTACTTTTGGCACACTAGGTAGGTGGGTTTTATGGTTAAATATCTTTTTGATTAAGATAATATTTGTGTTAGAAGTAAACCCAGCTGATGAGAATGAGGTCTTTCAGATAATTAGTGAATCTAAAAAAGACAATAAGAAAGTAGGGATAAGAGGATTTGGCTCACATACAAAGAGGGAAATCAAACCAGATATAATGATAATTACAACTGAAAAACTTAACAATTTCGAAATAAGTGAAAACAAGGTAATAGCTGACAGTGGGGCTGATGTCAAGAAAATAAGAGAAGAAGCGTTACAAAAGGGGCTTTTATTCCCATCAATTTATGATGGAAGTATAGGTGGTCTACTAGCACTTAACGAAATGTCAAGTATATCTACGGCATATGGCACGCCATGGAATTTCACAGAGTGGGTAGATTTCATAAATACTTTTGGCAAAATCAGATGGAGAGCTGTAATCGGTTCACAAGGTTTATTTGGAGTAATAACGAAAGCTAGTCTAAAACTATATGAGAAACCAAGTAAGGTATTTATATATGAAAGAGAGATAACTGATAAGAAAGAATTAAAACTTGAATTAAGAAAATTAATAGGTCTGAAACCAATTGCGCTCCTAGTAGAATATGAAGGAGATAATAAGGCTTTTGAAATACATGCATCTTACGTTACTCAATATGATTTGCAAAGTTACTCTAAGGATGAAGGAATTCCTATGATTTCCGAAGTTTCTGATAAAAACAGTTATATAGTTGAAATAAGCGATTTTGTGGAAGACTTTATATCAATTGCGGAAAGAGTCTCACCATATTATATGTACGGAATATACGGGGTTAACTTACTCAAAGTTTACGTTACTGATGATTCTTTGCTAAGAGATTTAAAATATTACCCCAGAAACAAGCCTCATCCAGTCTTCTATAAGCTTAAACGGGTATTGGACTTCTATAATATATTCGCATAATTAACAGTCGAACTTACTACATAAAATATCTTCCATTTCGTTTATTAAACCTCTTAAATATACAAAATTTTTATATAGTATTTCCATCCCATACTCAGTAATTTCAACTATAACATCATCACCTACATATGCCTTTTCTTGAATATAACCTTTCCTCTCTAATTTTCTTATGGTTTTAACTAGATTTCTTCTAGATATATTTACGTATTCTTGTATTTCTTTAACGCTTAATTCACCTTCTGACAACAAAGTTAGAATTGCTAGCTCTTTAACGTTCATTGACATCAATCCTTGGTAAATACTATCATCAAGGCTAATAAAAAAGCTATAAGACTACTACTTAATAATAAAAGGCTTATATTTGG
Organism: Saccharolobus solfataricus; assembly: GCF_900079115.1. Lineage (NCBI taxonomy): Archaea > Thermoproteati > Thermoproteota > Thermoprotei > Sulfolobales > Sulfolobaceae > Saccharolobus > Saccharolobus solfataricus. The sequence goes on along the minus strand of NZ_LT549890.1, from coordinate 940,894 downwards.
GATGAAATAGTCTATTAAGTATCCTAAAACCCAGCCTAAACCTTGCATCGTAGTAATTAAGGCAAAATCATATACTGTTTTCCTAGATGAAAAATACTCTAGGGTTAGCGGTACTATAACCTCCCAACAACCAAAAAAGATTGCAATAGTTGGTGATAAAAAGTACAAAGACGTTAAAGAGAAGAGAAAAAGAGATAGTGAGAGAAGGTATTTCTTTCTAAATATGAGCTTCGATGCTAGATAGGTTAACAACATACCAAGAATCTCAGCTGAAGTAGCTATTATCCCAACGTACTCCTTTGTTAAATGAAAGTAGTTATAAACTACTAAGTAGATATAGGGAAACTCCATTGCTATAGGTAATATTAAAATTGCTGGAAGGAAAGACCTTATAGTAATATTAAAGTTCAATAAGCTTTGACTCGACGAATTATATGAAGAATTTACCATAGGTAGGAAAGATGTAGCAAGGACTATCCCACCTATCATAAAAAGTAATCTTAGACCAAAATATTGGGCTAGAAGTCCACCCAATGAAGGCATTATTATAGAAGGTAAAATCGATAGTGACCATATTCTAGTTATAGTACCTTCACCAACTTCTGACATCAAAGAATAGTAAGAGGGAAGCGATAAGGATATGAAGTAATTGAGTGACATAAATATTGTAGCTTCCAAAATGTTTCTAGAAAAAGGAAGCATTATCATACCTATCCCTCCTACTAACATTCCAATAATTATTGGAAGAATTCTGTTACGCTTACTTAGTCTAGCCCCTATTAGCGGAAGAGGCAAGGATACTGCTTGAAATACTACGAAAAATAGGCTTAATTTAGATTCTTCCACGAAACGAGAAAGATAGATGGATATAAACGGATAGTACATATAGTATGCAACACTCCATATTATCCAGCTTCCAAGCAGCGATCTTTCCTTAGTGTTCATAATCATAAGTCTGGCTATCTGAAAAATAAGATTTCATTATTCTCATTTTTCTGATAACTGCTTTCTAAAGCAAACTTTTTTAGTTAATTAGACTTATTATATTACTGACCAAACATGGTAGTTGAATCGAACTGTGAAATACCAGAAAATCTTTATTACTTTATAGAAGGTAAAAACACAGTTTGGGCTAAATTAGAGAGCCCAGATACAATCGTTGTAGGAATAACTGATCTTGCACAAACGATGGCAGGAAAGATAGTTAAAGTAAGGATAAAGAAAAAAGGCACCAAGGTAGAGAAGGGAAGACCAGTAGCCACTATGGAAAGTGGGAAGTGGGCTGGACCAGTTCCGGCACCAGTAACTGGAGAAGTTGTTGAGGTTAATGCAGAGGCTGAGAAAAGTCCAATCATTATAAATCAAGATCCATATGGAAAAGGATGGTTAGTAAAGATGAAGATGAGTAATCCAGAGGAGTTAAAACAACTATTTAGTGGCCAAGCAGCTATACAGAAATTGAAGGAATTAATAGCCTCTGAAAAATTAACATGCAAGAGGCTATAAAATGAGTTGGAGATTTGTCTCTCTCCCTCCTCAAGATGGCTATCACATGGTAACTTCATTTGTATCGGTAGCGGATTATGTAAATAGAGGAGGAAAAAATACATTATTGGTTTTTTCAGTTAAAGAGCCTTTTGTAAATGTGGGAATCCACCAAGAAGTATGGCTAGAAGTTGATTTAGAATTTACTAAAAAGATGAAAATCCCAGTCGTTAGGCGTGATTTAGGAGGAGGCACAGTAGTAATAACACCAGGTGAGCATGATTATTTTATTGTTGTTAGACAAGAGGACGCACCAAGAAATCCAAGTGAATTATATAAGAAATTCCTCACACCCATAGTAAACGTTTTACGTTCATATGGGTTAAAAGCCGATTTAAGAGATCAAGATATAGTAGTAAATGGAAAGAAAATAAGTGGAAATGGCGCGATGACACACGGTAATTCAATCGTAATAGCCGGCAACATTTTGTTGAGTCTAGATATTGACCTAATTAGTAAATGTATAAGGGTTCCAACAGAAAAGTTTAGGGATAAAATGGCTAAGGATATGTCAGAGTGGTTAACATCATTAGAGAGAGAATTAGGATATATTCCGCCTAAGGAGGAGATTAACAAGAAACTTAAGGAGGCTTTTGAAAAGGAATTAGGTATAAAATTTGAGGATTCGACGTTAACGCCAGAAGAAATAGAATTATGGGAGAAATTGGCAAGCGAAAAAGCTAAAGAGGAATGGATATTTTACAAAGATAATAGGCATCGTGATATTCACACGGAGAGATGCGTTAAAATTTCGTCTGCGGCAGCTCTTTGCCACCTTGACTATAAGGCTAGGAAGTTGCTAAGAATTACCCTTAAAATAGCAAATAAGAAAATTGATGAAATATCAATTTCTGGTGACTTCTTCATTATGTCACCAAATGGGTTCATAGAATATTTGGAAGATAAACTAAAGGGAGTATCAGCTAATATGGAAGCGATAAGAAAAACGATTCTTGATACATTTAACGAGAAGAAACCAGTAATATTTGGTTTCAATGAAAATGATCTAATAAGCGCAATAATGGAAATTATGAGTAAACCTGAAATACAAGAGGTTATTTAAATTTTTACTTTATTTTCTTAATATTCCACATTACTTAAAGTCAAATAGTAATATTTAATAGATATATAGTAGTGTAAAAGAAAAGAAAAGCTTTTTTACTTATAAAAGAAACATAATACATGTATGAAAGAGATTGATTTGACAGAAGAAAAAGATGCCAATGTTAGGAAGTTTATTGTTGTGCAGAATCTACAATCTGATGATACTGAGATTGTATTCAAAGTGGATAAAGATGGGAAAAATATGATAGAAGATCTATGTCATGAATTGGAGTACGAGTGTGAAGAATACGAAAAAGATGGAGTATATTCTGTAAAAATAAAGAAAAGTACTGAAGTAAAAGGGTCTGTAAGTGATGCTACCGATTTTCTTGTACCTTTACCGCCCAAGAGTGTTAATGAAAAAATTCTGAATCCAGCAATTTTGACATTATTTATACCGCAAATTAAAGCAGTTTCTAGCATTAGAGAAAGAATATACCTATTAAGAATTAAGTGGGTCATAAGTTGGGATACTCCTTTAACTGTATATAGTGTAAAACTCGATGATAATAGGTACATAGCTAGATATTATGCGTCACAAAAAATCCCATTATTTGTTGTTTCATTCGGATTTGACTTTTATATAATGTCAGAAGGTACTGGAAGTAGGATAAAAATGAAAGAGTGGTATAAGGGACCCTTTAAACAACTAGCTAAAGGCGAAATAGAAAAACACTTAAAAAAGGCAAAGGAGGTCTTACCTGAATTTCTAATTAAAATTTAACCAGTTCCTTCAGACTATTTATTTTCTCAATCAATTCCTCTATGTCCTTTACCTCATTGGCAAGTTTCTGGTCTTGTTTAATAATATTGATTAAACTTAATAATTCCTCCCAGTAATTTCCCATGTATACTTCTGGATTATACTTATGCATGGTTATTATCTCGGTTAGAATTCCTAGTCTATTAATCACACCCATATTCTTTAATTCTTGCTTATATTTTACCATTAAATCGTTAATAGAATCTAGAAGCATCTGAATATAGCCTACGATTTCTCTTCTCTCCCTCTCTCCAGTTCCCAATATGCTCTCTTCGACTGTCATTAGTATCCCCACATAAAAATAAATTAATAACTAAAAAAGTCAACTTTTAATTTTCCAGTTAATATTTACTTTAACACTTCTAGTTAACGTATCCCTCATTGGACATCGTTCTTCAGCTTCTTTTAATATATCGCTAATTCTACTATCTTTCGAATAAACTATTAACTCATAACTAACCTCCAATAAACCTGGAGGAACCTCTTCTACTCCTTGAAACCCTTTAGTATCCATTTTTCCTTCAATGTAACCTTCAATAGAATTGATAGTAACACCTTTTTCTCTCGCAATATAGTAAACAGTCAAGATAAGACAAGATATTGCAGAAGCTAGGCAGAATTCCTCTGGGGTAGGGTTATCAGAGCCTAATAAGCCTACCTTTATCTCAGTCCCGTTCAGATCCACAATGACTTTATCTCCATCTAATCTACCTTCTGCAGTAAACGTTATCACTGTCAATTTATCACACCAATATCTCTTAATATTGCTACCTCTATTCCATACTTAATGTATAATTTCGTTTTCTCTTCTTCATTAAATCTCCTTCCAAATTTTTCCTCAAGCTTGTCTATTTGCCTAGTAAGCACTGTGCTAATGTTAGTCTCTATGGAGGGTTTATTCACTTTAAATGTATAATAAATATCCAATAGTAGATCATACATATCCTCGTCTAGATTAAGTAAAAAATCTTCTACTGCGGGAATAAGTTGATTATTAATTTCAATCATCTTGGCCTTAAAATAAGGTCTCCATGTTAGCATATGTGATTTCACGAACTCCCATGAGGGAGGAAATCCCTTATATTCATCAGCATTAGGTACATTTACAACCTTATAGTCCTTTCCGTTAATCTCAACTATCGCCTCAACTTCAAGCTCTATATTTCCTACCTTTTCTTTCATATCAATTTTCCTTTACATCCTAACAGAAAAATTTTTTTCTATCTCATTTATCAAATTAACAATGGTGATTATATGCCAAAAGTAGAAGATCCTTGCATACGTGAGTGCTTCTCATTAAATAGTCAATGGAAATTTGTAGATATCTCAGAATGTATCGCAAAATGCAAAGAGATAAATATAATAAAACCATAACTAACTTTTCCCATGGAGTTTTAGGTTCATAAGATTTCATGATATAATATTAGTCCTTTGCCCTTCAGCTACACCAAAGTCACGGACAAACTTGTTCACCCTCCTATACCCCTTACCGGATAACTACACCCATTCACTATTTGGAAAACCTTATACATCTTATTTCTGGCATTACCTATTCGTGATATATGAACATTGGGTGATTCATCTAAGTTTTCTTCTCTAATGAACTTCTATAAAAACTTTACAGCCCGTTCGAAACTGCTAACTCAAATTTCTTTTTTGTTTCCCTTATTCTCTTTCTAGCCTAAAATCGCTATGAGGAATCACTCCTTTCTTCACAATCCCAACTTCCTTCTAAAACGTGACTATAGAATATGAGGCTGCAAGGTTTCTAAAGACTGTAACACATTTGCATAACTTTTAAATACTTTTAATCATTTCACAATATGATCTTTATTATGATTATGTTTATATATTATTTCCTCTACATTATAAATTGATGAACTCCATACTGATGACGGGCTATGCTCACGAGGTATTGGGGGCGACAAATACGGATGGGAGGGTAGTGGTGTTTCCCTCGACTAGCCCCAATGAGTTGAGGGTGAGTGTGTATGAGCCCTCAAGAGGGGTGCCCGTGGCGGAATTAGAAGTGGTTAAAAGTAAGCAGAAGTTACGCCACGGGTAAACACTTCCATCAAATTACTCAAGATTGAGCATTCAATGTTTCTATATCGGTACTAAACTATAATATCGATGATAACTAGACTGACGTAGTCCTTAGTTTGTGATATCTTCCTCTTTATTCATATTTATTCCAGTGTTTTTATCAGTGCTACAATGGATCATCATAATTCAAGCCGCCCATCGGTCATCATAATAATGGACCGGCCGGGATTTGAACCCGGGACCTCTCGGGTGCGAACCGAGCACTCTTCCAGGCTGAGCTACCGGCCCACTAATTAAAAAATTAAATATACAAGTTATTAAGCGTTCATACAATACGTGGAAAAGCAGAGAATAAATTACTTAACAAAAAATATATTTCTATTTATTCTTCACTATTCTCCTCCTTTTCTTTCTTAGGTAAAACGACTGACTGTTCCTTAGATTTAGCGCTTTCTGGAATTGTAGCTAATAATTCTGAATATGCTACCTCTCCGTGCATAGCGTAATCTCCTATTGCTAGTTCTTGAGGTGGCGCTTGTAATGGTATAAATAATCCTATAAACTTTAGAAGGCCAAAAGTTATTGCGAAGTCATATACGAATACTATTACTGCTGCAAGTGCTTGAATTCCTAGTTGATACCAATTCCCATAGAGAGCTCCTGTTAATCCCGGAGCCACAAACTGTGTGACTGCGGGATTTGCAAAAACTCCAGTTAATAAACCACCTACTATTCCAGCTATACCGTGAGTAGAGAACACACCTAAAGTATCATCAACTCTAAGCTTTGGCTCTAACCAATATAATGCCATCCATGGTATACTTCCAGAAAATATTCCAATTAATGCGGCTTCCCATCCGTTTACATAACCTGCAGCTGGAGTAATTGCAACTAGGCCAGTTATAGCGCCACTAGTAGCTCCAATTAATGTTGGTTTTCCAAAGAATTTCATATCCATCAACATCCATACTACAGCACTAACTGCGGTAGCAATATTCGTATTCAGCACTGCGATTGCAGCATCCACTGTAGCTCCTAATGGATCACCGCCATTGAACCCATCCCACCCCAACCAAATTAAGCCAGCTCCAACTAAAACTAAAGGTAAGCTATGCGCCTCTAATTTTCTTTCAGAAGCTAATCTAGGACCTATAGCCAACGCTGCAGCTAGAGCTCCTACTCCTGCATCTACATGTATTACATAACCTCCAGAGAAGTCTACAGCACCTAATTGATTTAACCATCCTCCTGCAAATAACCAGTATGCAACTGGACTATACACTAGGAGAGACCAGAAAGGTACAAAAACCATCCAAGCTTTAAAGTTCATTCTTTCTAATACTCCTCCGGCTAATAATATTGGCGTTATTGCAGCAAAGACGAATTGGAAGAATATAAAGGTAGCGGTTGGTATATTAGCGTGAGCACCACTAGGACCATAGGTGGTTTGTGAAGCTTCAAAAAGCCCTCCCCATGCGGGAATAGGATATCCGAATATTCCATAACCGTGAATGGAAACCAGTGCGGGATAACCGAAACCAAAACTGTATCCGGCTATTATCCATATAACTAACACTGCCGCAAATGCATAAAATATCATTAATGCAGAGTTCACTGCATATTTCTTTTTAGACAATCCAGCATAATATAACGCAACACCAGGAACGCTTTGCAATCCTACAAAAGTCGCTGCAGTTAACATCCACGCATTACTTCCAGTATCAAGCCAAGATGGTACTGCTGCAGCTGGATAGCTAGACGTTCTGTTAAGAATTGATTGCACTGATTGATTTAGTTGTTGAAGTGCAGATGAATTTGTTGTAGTTTGAGAATGTGCTAAAATATTTGAAAATAAAAGCATTACCAATATTACTTGGCCAATTAACAGTGCCTTGAATTTCCACGATTTCATCTCTATCTAGGTAATCAGATAAAAAATAATTATTAAGGATTGCTATGGATCTACATAATAACTTTTCATTAATATGGCTATATTTTTAAAATATATTCGTGTATATGGCAAACTCTTAAAGCTTCTTTCTAAACTATTTTCATATTACTTGAATAGAAATGTTACATATTATTTAGATTTTTCAATATTTGAAAATCAGATAGTCTTGTCTATATTCAAGAATAACTTAGTATCTTGTCTTCAGACTAAGAGGAAGCAACTAATGCTAAGTAAGCTTTATATTATGAAATTTAAGATATAGATTAAGAGGGCCCGTAGCTTAGCTTGGTGGAGCGCCCGGCTGATAGGGTGCTCAGAAACCGGGAGGTCACGGGTTCAAATCCCGTCGGGCCCATTACTCATGTTTTCCGTTACTACAAATTTTGCCACTAAGGTATTTACGTATATAAGATCACTAAAATTATAGTATTTATGTAGGACTAAAACATCTCCCTTCTTAGGAATGTATGAATAAACGTTAAAATAGTTTACATGAATTGAGCCGTTATCCAGATTCACATTTTCATACCACCAAGAGGTTACCCTAAACGATTCAATATTAAAAAGCAAATAGGAGCTATTAGAGCCATTTAGTATTATATAAGGTAGAACGGATGTTTTATTATAAAAATTTGGGATAGAAAAACCGGTGAAAAGACCGTAGGTCCAAGGAATCCATTTACCTAGAAAATAATATGAGCCGTTAAACGTAGTATACCACAGATTCCAAGATACTATAAAAACCATTTGCATGAAAGCTTGATATTCACTACCCTCTTTACTTAACAATGCCATTGTGTAATTTTGAGCTGGACTAGAGTAATTAATCTGCATAGAAATTTCAGACGAAAGTAATAGCAATTCCCAACTTAAATACACACTATATTTTTCATCTGTAGTAAAGTTTTTCACGATTTCGGTAAGTAACCTATTAAGACCATAGTAGTAACCTACTTGCTGTAAATAAATGTTAGCATAATTGTTCTTATATATCTCAGTATATGGCTTGTGATTAAAAACCCAGTCCGGTGGAGTCTGGATAATATGATATTGAATAAAAAAATTCAGTACAATGAGTCTAAGGTTTCCATTATATATAATATGTTTCTGCGGATAAATCACTATATATCCTGGGGACCAATACCTATCAATATAATAATTTCCCACTTTAACATTATCATAAGTCAGTAAACTGATGTTGAAAACTTTGGGAGAAAAGCTAAATTCCTCTAAATCTAACGTAAAATTAAAATGCCTTTCTTGTGTTGTATATATCTTGCTGCCGTTGAGTAAGATTAAAGTCGCAGGGGATGATCCATTATAAACGTCTACATTTAGAGAGAGATAAGCTGAATAGTTATAGAAATTATACCCGAAAGATTCTTGGTTTACCTTAGGTGGATAAGAGGGAGTAAGCACACAAGAATTGTTGCCTATCTGATGCTCTACTGAATGCGTAGATAGATAAAGCGTTAAGGGAATACTTAAGCTTTGATTATAAACTACGTAAGTTGAAATAGTACTTGGGGATACACCCCAAGGTTTAACTGCTATTCGAAAACTCAAAGACCCTTCATAATAGTAGTGTGAATTGTTGACAACCATATATTTATTCAAATTCAATGTAGCAGTATAGTAATAGTAGGATTCGTTCTGGGATATATTTCCTCCAAAATGCCATTCAATATCAGTGAAGTTCCAACTAGCGTAACTCTGGATCGAAAATGAGTTCGTAATAATAAAGGAGAAGGTTGCGTTTATCTTATCACTTGGAGGATAGGAGGTATAAAAGGGAGAAGCATAAATATCTGAAATATTTAAATATATTTCTGTGACATTAGGTTGTTCTGCTATATTATCGTAATAGTAGGGATTTAGAAAGTATACAGAATAATTTTTAGTTACAGTATAATTGGAAAAGAAACCCGCTAAATCCGCAACACTCCAATAAGCTTCTGGACTTACTCGACTTGCATTAAGTTTTAAAATACCGATAATCTGCTGTAAAATTGGCTTTCCAGATGTATTGTAAATGAAGAGTGCCCTTGAATCATTGGAAGTTAATGAAGAGTAGTTAATACTTACTGGGAAACTTTTGGCGTATTCTATAGGGTTAAAATTGTAGATTGGCCCAAGCAAGAAGGAGGGGTAGAATGTTGATAATGAAAACGGCATATAGAGAAAGAAGTAGATAACAAGAATGTCAATGAGTATAATTCCTAAAGCAATGAAAGCGCTGTTCTTTATCATGTCAATTAAGAGCTTTAATTAAAAATGATCCTCTGTGAACTAAAACTGTAAGTATGCTTAGATGCTTTTATGGAGTTATGAATTTTTGCTGCATTTGAAGGATGTTACAAATCTAAATTGACATACAAATACTAATTAAAATGAAGATAATAGTAGTTTATGGAAAATATTCAATGGATCAACCAGGCAATACTTGGAATAAGTTTAATAAATGTATAATACCTAATACACTATAGCCATGCAATCAGTTAAGGGACTGAGAAGAGATTTACGAAAAATGTCATTCATAGACTTACCTCTAATAGTGGGTCTTTCATTAGTGTCAATATTAATTAGAAGCCTAAGCGCTAATTGGCCTTTAGCAGTTAACGAATTCGATCCTTGGTATCTCTTCTACAACGCATTGCTGATAGCGCAAGTTCATGGAAATTGGTATGCAGTACCTCCAGACGTACTGGGCTGGTTCCCGTGGGGGTACTTTATTGAACTCGGGAATACTATAGGCTTGCCATTCTTGGTTGCATTAGCCTCTTTACCCTTTTATGGAACTTACGGAGCAAATGCAGTATATACGGTAGCGATATTTTCTGACATTTTATTAGCTGGACTAGGCGTTATAGCATCATATCTTTCGATAGAATCAATTACTAATAGTAGATTAGCCGGTTATATGGCTGCAGCAATAATAGCAGTTTCTCCTGCATTAACATATAAGAACTTGTTAGGTGGACTTCCTAAGACATCGTGGGGTGCGGTATTTATACTATTTGCAATTTTCCTCCTAAATCAAGGTTTAAAGAAGAAGAACATCTGGTATGGCATACCGGCAGGTATAGTGCTATTTTTAGCCGAGATTTCTTGGGGAGGTTACACCTATATTGACTTAAGTTTGCTTGTAGCAGCGTTCTTACTAATTCTCTTAAATAGAAATGACGAGATTACTGCAAACCTTTACACAATAATGGTAGTTGTAACTTCGTTTCTAACTTCCTTGGCCCCAAATAATATAGGTTTCATGTCGGGACTAGCACATGGCTTTTCCTTACTTTTGATCTCCGCAGTTCTTTATCTAGACTTATATCTATCCAGAACACTTCCTAAAGAAATCGTAGATTCAAGAAATTTAATAGTAATTGCGGTACTAATTTTTATACTTACTTTAGGATTGTCTGGGTTATCAATACTAAGACCTACATCAGCCCCAATACCCTCAAGGTATTACGCTATAATAAATCCGTTTTATCAGGTTACAGTACCTATAGATAAGACAGTAGCAGAATATATTCCTCAACCAATAACCGCAATGATCCAAGATTTCGGAATAGCACTATTCTTATCAGTCATAGGAATGTACTACTTGATAAGAAGAGGAAACCTAGTGGGTTTATGGCTATTAGTGTTAGGAGTTGCGAGTATATTTGGCACATCAGAACAACCATATCTATTTAACTATACAGCCTATATGGTAGCTACATTAGGAGGTTTAGGAGTATACTATATTTCAGATAACCTACTAAAGGGAGTTAAAAATGGGAATGGTAACAAAATATTGGTAGGTTTCATTTTAGCGCTAGTAGGGATATCCTTAGTAGCAGATGCTGGATTAGCAACGCTAGCAAGCAACGAACCTCCAGCAATAACCAATGCAGCTACCAGCTTCCTGACAACTAATTATTCTTGGGTATCTGCAGCAAATTGGATAAGAACACATTCTCCACAAAACGCATTTGTATTATCTTGGTGGGATTACGGATATTGGCTAGAAGTTTTAACAAATAGGAGTGTCATAGATGAAAATAATACACTTAACGGGACACAAATTAGATTAATGGCTGAAATGTTTTTGAACAATGAAACTTTCGCTGCTAATGTACTAGAAAACGATTTCCATCTATATCCTTACGGTAGTCCAAACTATACCATACCAGTTTATATAGTGGCCTACGATGCTGTCACGTTTGTGTATGCTGGTAGCCAAGCTCAATGGTATGTTGGATATCCGCCTAGTTTTCCTGGAGCATTCTTTGGATACACAACAAGTTTAGGAGATATTGGAAAAGCTATGGGGGCGATGACAACGATAGCTGGATATCCTTTAGATGAATACGTAAATCTAACTGAAATAAATAATACGATAACACAAATAATTAATACTTATGCCACTACTAATCCAACTATTGCTCAGACCTTAGCTTCACAAGTTTCACAAGCTGAACCATTTGCGTGGACTCCTAAGGCCTATAACTCACTTATAGTCCAAATGTTCATTGAGAGTCTATATCAGATAGGATATGGACAACCTATTGCTCCATTTACAACGCAAATAGTCCCTACCAGTTCTGGATATACGATAACGGGATCTCCATTACCACGTGTTCAACTAATGTACTTCCAACCTGCATATATAGCATTATTCCCAGTAGGAAATGGAGGTGCGGGAGGATTGTACTACACTGTTTATATAATGGTAATGGTATACCAGTTTACCCAGCCTGGTACAGTATTAAAACCTACAGTAATGGTTAACAGTTAAGCGTTATTCCTTTTTTTAATTCGATTCTATATTTTACGTATTTGTCTTCCGGAGAAAATCTGGATGGATGAGGGATCACAGTTTTAGAGCCACATATTTGGCAAGTATCTTTAAAAGTATAGATGTTGTCTTTAGGACATTTCCTCATTTTCCACTTCATTTCTTAACCACACTTATATCTACGTTTTCTTCTTTTCCTATCTTAATTAAATTAGATATAATCTGATTTAGTGCCTCTGAGGCCTCCTTTGGATTAGTACCTACTACATCAACCCTATATCTAGGGGCACCAATAGTATATATTTTAATATTTAATAGGCTCTCATAGTCTTGTTCTATGTTTTCTAAAGCCTTAGAGATCACTTCTTTAATCTTTTCAACTCCTAATGGCTCATTTGTCCTAACTGTTATAAGACCAGACATTTTCACTTTCCTTTCCTCAGCGTGCTTTGAAGCCTCTTCTAGTAATGGCTTAACCCAAATTTCTGGGACTCCTGCATCAATTAGTATTTTCTCTCCTTCTTTAACAGCTTTTTCTATTGCTGTAATAGGGTCACCATACTTGGCTTCTAATTTCCACGCAACTTGTTCCCACGCATCTTTTTCACTTAATTTAAGTTTTTGCGATACTAGTTCCAAAATCTTATCTAATCGTTGGATTTTCTTCCATTGTAAATTCTTCTTTCTTCTCTCGTCATCGGTAACTTTCTTTAATGACACATCTACAGTACCTTTTCTCCTATCAACCCTAATTACTTTTACTATAACTTTCCTATTTTCCTTGAGAACATCCCTTATATTCTTAACCCATTTGCTACTTACTTCACTCCAAGGCAAAAAGGCCTGTAAACCCCCATACTCGTCTAAAGAAACATAACTACCATAATCAAAAACTTGTTTTACAGTTGCAATTAAAATTTCTCCTTCTGAGGGTAGTTTGCTTCTACTGTAAATCATCTTTAACCCATTATTCTAACTACTTCTCCAACTATTTTTGCTTTACCGCCCATAGAGTATACTAACTCAGTCCCACAACTTAGACATCTAACTGGAAATGTAGCATGACTAAATATTGTTTGTTCATTACCACAATTTGGACACTTTACTCTAAGGAATCTACTCTTTGGCTCTGGAATTAGGACCCTTAGTTTTCTCATCACTTAGCCACCTCTACTAATTCTAACTTCTTTACTCTAATTCCCTCTTTTACTATAGTGTAACCACACTTAGAACACTTCAAAACTAACGTTTGCTTCTTTGTAACTTTTGCAAATCTCTTCTGTTCTGGTTTTCTTTTACTTCCATATCCAATATTCTTTCTCTCATATCTTCTCTGTCCTTCAGCGAGATTTCTTCTCTTACCGCTCTTGTATAGTGATACAGAGTGATCTGTATGAGTCTTACACTTTGGACAATATGTGCTGATGACCTTAGGGACTTTCATAATTGTTCTTCAATATCTATCTTATAGGGAGTTAAATAACTTGCTATTATTAATGGCAAGGCTTCTCTCATAGGTAAAACCAAAACATCTCCCTCATTAACCCTGTGATCATTATATATTAATGGTTTCTGTACTATGCAATAGATTTTATCATTATAAATTATGTATCTGCCAGTTAATAAATCAACGTAAAATTGTTTTAATATCTTAAAAATATCGAAGATAAATTCGTCAAACCCTTTGCCGACCTTTCCCTCTAGAACTTTTGACAATCTTAGCTCAAATAACGATTCAGCCAGCTCTGAAAGAAATTTCAATTCCTCCTTTCTGATTTCAGAACTAACAAAAGTTTTAGATTTCTTAATGAGAGTGATGTACTTGATTATTTCCTCTAGCTTAATTTCAGTAATTTCTTCCTCTGATAATTCCTTTTTAACCAATTCATCTAACATAAGCCTTTACCTCACCCAAGTTTCTCAAATGAAGATAAATCCCAATACTAGATTTAATCTTAATTGGTATACCCCTATTTAACTTAATGATACTACCTAAAACCTCAGTCTCTATAGTAATATACGGCAAAAATATCGTATATCCCGTAAATGGAGATAAAGTCTCATTAAATTCAAAATCATCCAAATTAGGTACTCTCTTAACAATTAATCCAGATTTCCCATGTAGAGAATTTGGAATCCTAATTAGCCTCTTAACATCAATAGTGACTTGCTCATCAATAGTAACCCCATTTATACCGCGATTTTTCCTTCCAACCCATCCCGGAGCATTTTCACTACCACCAGGGTAGCCTGGAACACCAATACCCATGACGTACTCGGCAATTTCTTTCCTTTCATCAGAATCTAATAATGCACAATTACCATAACAATCGACTTGTACGTGAAAACCTCTATTTCCAGAAAAGTAAACCTTAGGTTTTAATCCGAAGTCATCCTCAAGAATTTCAACCAAGTTTCTAGTCTGTTCTAAACCCCTTTTTATACACTCGCTAGTCATCTCAACATACTCTAAAGTCTCTACGTTATCTCTCTCACATTTCTCAGAAACTACGGCATTACCACAAACTGGACAAAACCTAATTGACCTTAATTTGCATAGGTGATCAGCATCTATATCAAATAACAAATCGGACCCCATCCAAGCTTTCTCCTCCATATTTCTAGCGCTCGGTAACTGATACCTAGCTGAAGAGTAAAATAAATGAAGTGGTAAATTTCTGTTAACTAAGTAGTCCCTTAATTCTTCGCTAGAAGAGAAGGAAAGATGCCTTACGTAGGTGTCTGAGCCAAATGGTTGGAGAGCAAACTCCCTTAATTCCATATCCTTTGGCAATTCCAATTCCGCATTTAAATAGTAGTTCCTAAAAAAACTCTTTATTAGATTAGTCTGCCCTTGGTGCAATGTAAAAGTCCCCATAGCCTTCCTGCGGTAATTTAAATCGAAGCTTCAAAGGAATTTGAGAACCAAAATACAATTCCATTGAATCGGAAGCTCTTCTCATTTTAGTTGTATTCGCAACGTATTCCATCCCATAACTGCTACTGACATCTGCGCCAGAAGCTTCTAATAACGTACCGTTATCCGTTGACAACTCTACTTTTGCAGTGGAGAGGTCTCCAATAACTTCAAAATAAAGTTTATTCTCCTTGGAGTGTATATTCAAAACTTCACCTAAATCAGATAACTCGTCAATTATATCCGCAAAAGTTATAGTGAGTAGTTGAGCCTTAAATGGAAACTCTAAATTGACTGAAGGCGGCTGTGTAGATTCAACTTGAATTAATGGAAGCTCGAAAGATCTAGTGAATTCTCCATCAAAAGTAAGTGTTAATTTAGATTCGTTCGAGGATAGTATTAACGTATCGTCCTTTAAAACACGTTTTAGTATATCATTTACATCCTCTAACTTAAACCCTATTATTTCCTTCTCTTGACTAACTTCAAATCCCTCAAAGTAACTCGATGGGAGAAATATATCTAGAAAAACTACTCTTGAAGGATCAATTCCGCTAACTCTTATACCCTCCTTAGTAACAATAAAGTTGGCTTCACTCAAGAAGTCACCCACAGTTCTTAATATATAAGAGAATGAGACAGCGTCAATTACCTTAGCTTTCATCATCTATTTAATTTAGTCTATAGGACTAATAAAGCTTATAACTTAGGATTAGACTCTTCAGTTAAATAATCCTCACCACCAGCTATTACTCTTTGAATTTCAGCGTAGAGTTCGTTAAATCCCTTGCCCTCTTCTGATGACATGGGAATTAGGTTATAAGACAAGCTTTCTATTAATAAATTAACTAGCTCAAGGGAATACTCATCTAACCTACCCAACTCGTCAATCAAATTCTCAGCATTATCTCCCCACGCCAATATCTGCTCTAACTCCTTTTCTGTCAGAAGATCTATCTTATTAAGTATATTGATAATCGGTAAGTCCAACCTAAATTTTATGGAACTTGAAAGAAGTAATAAGGATATAAAACTTCTAGCTTCCTTAGCTAAAAAAGAGTCTAGAAGAAATAGTCCCAATGCCTTATTATTTCCTCTAATTAACTGGGAAATTAGCCTACCAGTATCCCTATACGCAAATAGCTCTATTTGTCCAGGTGTATCAACTAGTACATAATTAGCTTCAATTTGATCGATTTCCGATTTGATCTCAGACGCCTTAGTCAAAATTAAATCAATAGATGCTATTAAACTAGAATTAGGCCCTAAATGATAGTTTTGCATCACCTCATATGCGTCAACATAATCTCTAACATCAAAATCGGGGGTATAAGGTAAGTGTTCAACCGCTGGATCCAAGTTTATTACTGCCGTATCCATCTCTTGATCAAGTAAATAATCTTGTAAATTTTTTGTCAAGGTTGTCTTTCCTGATCCCGCAGTTCCAAGTATAAAAACATAGTACATATCTCTTTTCACTCAGCTTTTAATCTTAAAAACTTCCCCTTAAAGATGATAATAATGATAATAATAGGTGGATCAGCCACTAATGGAATAGACGAAAGCTTATCAAAAATATTATCCATACCTTTAGTAAAAGTGGAAAACAAAATATTTCCCGATGGGGAATCTTACATAAGAGTACCCTCTTCAATAAGAGATGAAGAAGTATTATTAGTACAGACAACAGATTACCCACAAGATAAACATCTAATAGAACTATTTCTAATTGCAGAAACAATAAGGGATCTAGGAGCTAAAAAACTGACTGCTATAGTACCATACTTAGCATATAGTAGACAAGACAGAAGATTCAAAGATGGAGAAGCAATTAGCATAAAAACAATCTTACATATACTGAGCGAAGTAGGAGTTAACACTTTAGTAGTAGTAGAACCACATAAGCCAGAAGAGTTATCGTACTTTAAAGGGGAACTTAAGATAGTCCATCCTTATCATCAAATTGCGAGAAAAATAAAAGAAATTATCGAAGACCCATTCATATTGGCACCGGATAGAGGAGCATTAGATAGAGCTAGAAAAATCGCTGAGGAAATTAATGCTCCGTACTCTTATATCGAAAAGGAAAGGGATAGAACAACGGGTGAAGTCAGAATAAAAGAGGCGCCAAATATTAACCTAAAAGGTAAAGATGTAGTTATAATAGACGATATAATTAGCACAGGGGGCACCATAGTACAAGCTACACGCTTAGCCTATTCATTAGGTGCTAAAAGCGTTACAGCAGCAGCAATTCACCTATTGCTAGTAGGAGGTGCAAAAGAGAGATTAAGAGAGGTGGGAGTAAAAACGTTAATAGGAACAAATACCATCAATGTAAATGATAAAGATATAATAACTATAGACGTTTCACAATCAATAGCACTAAGCTTATGAAAACTACATCCTATGCCGTATTAAAAGGGAACAACTATTTTTTGTCATTGGCCGAATTGAGAGCTCTGCTTAACGATGATAACGCTGAGATTAACTATTTCACTGGGGTAGCAATATTCGAAGGAAATAAAGGAGACATAGCTAACAGATCGGCTAGAATAAAAAGAAGTGGCGAACTTGTGTATATCTCAGATGATCCGAAAAAAATTAATGAGATGCTAAGAGGGGGATGTTTCTGGATAAAGGAAGACGTAATAATGGGCTCTCAAAAGGATAAGTTGAATGCAATAAATTACGAGATAAAAAGAGGAGTAAAAGTGTCGAAGGAATGCGAGAAAATTGACATAATACTAACTGACGGAGTGATTATATTGGGAAAAATAAAGGGACAAATTGACTCTAAAAGTCTCCATGAACACGAGAAGAAACCATTCTCTCAGTCTGGAACAATGAACCCTGAGACTTCGAGATTACTGGTAAACCTCTCTAGACCTAAAAAAGAAGTACTTGATCCTTTCGTCGGTACTGGATCAATATTAATAGAAGCAAGATGGTTGAACTATGAGTGTATAGGAAGTGACTTAGATAAAGCAATGTTACAAAAGACCAAAATAAACCTAAATTATTTCAATTACTATTGTAGTTTATTATTCTCTTCTGCTACTAATTTACCATTTCGCCAAATAACGTCAATAGCAACGGATCCCCCATATGGAAGATCAACTAAAAATAAGGGTGCAGAATTAACCCAACTCTATGAGGAATTCTTTTCCTCAGCATCAGAGACGTTAACAAAGGGTGGATTTCTGGTCTTCGCAACAGACTCACGATTCAATTTTATAGATAAATTAAAGGAAAATAGTTTTATTATAAAAGGTCTACATTACTTATACTCACATAAGAGTTTAACAAGGGCAATTTACGTGGTGCAGAAAAAGTGATTCAAATATTCTTTTTAGGTACGGGAGCAGGTTCCCCTTCTAAGAAGAGAAAATTACCAGCATTCTTGGTAAGGAGAGAGGGAGTAAACATTTTATTAGACTGTGGAGAAGGAACACAATATACGTTAATGAACTATAAGTTAGGAATAAATTCAATAAAAATCATAGGAATATCTCACATGCATGGAGATCACGTATTTGGACTACTAGGAGTGATTGCAAGCATGGGTCTTCTAGATAGAAAGGAGACATTATATATACTAGGCCCAAGAAAACTTAAGGATTTCCTATACACATCCTTCGAATACTCCAAATTCAATCCTTCATTCAAGATAGAGTTCATAGATAACTATAATGACGAGAATATTACAATTTCTACATTTAAAACTTGCCATACCATAGAGTCCCAAGGATATTTAATCATGGAAAAGGATAGAGTAAAAATAGATGAAGAAAAATTAGAAAAAGAAAAAATAAGAGATTGGAGAGTAATAAGAAAATTAAAAGAAGGAAAGACAGTGGAGTATAATGGCAAGTTATTAAAGCCTGAGGACTATTTAGTGATAAAGAGAGGATCGAAAGTAGCCTATACTGGAGATACTATGCCTTGTCAATCTGTAGTAGACTCTGTTAAAGGTGTCGATATCTTAATTCACGATTCAACATTCTTAGATGAACCCTCAGCTTATACGTACGGACATTCAAACGTAACAGATGCTGCAAAAATCGCTTTGGAAGCATCAGTTAAACTGTTAGCATTAACACACATAAGTCCCAGATATGAGGACGTAAGTGAGCATTTAAAAATGGCTAGGAGAATTTTCCCGAAATCCATTTTACCAGACGACCTATCTTACATAACTATTAAGTAGTTAGACATCTGGAGGAACGGGGTTATCCCAAAGAGGTACTCCATGAGCCGTTTTTGGAGCTAACCAATCGACTATCTCTTTAGGATTTTGGTATTCTATATAAAATTTGATTGCTCCAAGAGGAGATTCCTTATCGCTATCGACGAAGCTTAAAACACCAACTGCTGCAGCTTGTTTATGTATCATAAAAGCTATTGTGTTACCCTCTATTCCCTTCATCAAGTATTTCCTAGCAGAATCCAAAATTCGTTCATTCCTTAACACTCTATGAAATTTTAGTAAGCTTTTAAGTGTTCTAGCTTCTAAAACTAAAATATCAATAATTCCTTCCTTTCTCGTATTCATTTTTTCAAAATCAAAGAAGTTTGAAATTGCTGAAAGAACCTTATTTACGTCCTCTGAAGGTCTAACCTCTGCGACTACCATAACTTTAACCATTTTTTAACACTCTATCTGTCACTTCTTCACAGCGTCTCTTAAATTCCTCGTAGTTTGAATCATTAGTTATAATATAATCTGCCATAGCTATTACTTCTCCGATACCCAATTTCAATTCCTCCCTATCCCTTCTTATCAACTCAGAAATCTCCTTAGAGTCATCACTCCTTAACCTCTCAATCATCCTCTTATATCTTATCTTAGGCGGAGAGTGAACTGCCACAATGTAAACACTGTCACCTAAAAGCCTTTTAAACTCCTCAACTTCTGCCAAACTCCTCACGCCATCAAACACTACTAGATCATGGTTACTAGTTCCCAATTCCTCAACACAAAGTCTTGCAACCACACCGTCTCCATAAATTTCCCTTAACCTCTTTGCAAAATCCATTAACCTCTCTCCAGGTTTAGCCTCAATGGAGTATCTCTTCCTTACTACATCACTCATCACTATAACCTTTGCTCCCCTTTCCTTCAACAGCTTTGCAAATTCACTTTTTCCAGATCCTGGCATTCCAGTAATTAGAATGACTTTAATTGTGACCACCAAATAACTCATTATAGAGGTTTAAAAATTATGAGGCTCTTTATAGGCATAGAAGTACCGCAATCCCCAAAACTGCTTGAAATATTCGAGATAGTAAAAAATGCAGGAGCCGACATAAAATTGGTCGAACCATATAACATTCACATTACACTATTATTCCTAGGCGAAGTTAGAGAGGATAGAGTAGAAGAAGTGAAAGATTCAATGAGTGGGTTAAAATTCAATAAATTTAAAGTTACACTAAAAGGTTTAGGGGCATTTCCAAATTTAACAAGACCAAGAGTAGTTTGGGTTGGAATCGTTGAGGGCCAACAACAGCTTAGACAGATTAGATCTTATATACTTAACGAGCTATTAAAGCGAAAAATTAGACCAGAAGACGATAAGGATTTCTCACCACATTTAACAATAGGCAGGGTAAAAAGCTACAACTCCATTAGCAACCTCATAAATACGATTAACGAGAATATGAACGTGGATATTGGAACCTTTGAAGTTAATAATGTTGTTCTCTTTAAAAGCACGTTAACTCCAAAAGGTCCAATATATGATAAACTATTTGAAGTGAGTTCAATTGATAGAGGAGGAAGTACTGAAGATAATAAAACCCACTGAAGAAGACAAAAAAGGAATAGAAAAAGTATTGGAAATCATTAGGGAAAGGTTAAATAAATTAGATTTCGAGGTCGAGGGATCATTTAGGAAAGGAACTTGGCTAAGACAAGATACAGATATAGACGTCTTCGTATTTTATCCTAAAGATGTTGGAAAAGAATATCTAGAAAGAAACGCTCTAAACGATATTATTAACAGAATAAAAGATCTCGATTATACTTTAGCATACGCTGAACATCCGTATGTGATAGTCAATATAAATAACGTAGAAGTAGATATAGTCCCAGCCTTGAGAGTGGAAAGCGGAGATAAGGCAATAACTGCAGTTGATAGAACACCATTCCATACGAAATACGTTACTTCCCACTTGGACGAAAGAGGAAAAGATGAGGTTAGATTACTTAAAAGGTTCATGAAAGGAATAGGCGTTTACGGGGCTGAATTGAAAGTACAAGGATTCTCTGGATATGCAACAGAACTCTTAATTATATATTATGGAAATTTTAGAAAAGTTCTAGAAGAGGCCTCAAAATGGAAGCATCCAATAAAAATAGAATTAACGAAACCAATGAAAATTTTTTCTGAGCCATTAATTATCCCAGACCCAGTAGACCCTAAAAGAAATGTAACCGCCGCAGTGTCATTAAAAAATATAGCGACATTTTCCATTGCCGCAAAATATTATCTAAAAAACCCCTCTATAGAGTTCTTCTTTCCATCAAAAAAAGTAGAGGAAAAAGTTAAGGGAGACGTGCTAATTTTAAGGTTAAATTTGGACGAGAAGAGTTCAGAGGATATCGTATGGGGTCAAATAAAGAGAAGTGTAAACAAAATAGAGAGAGCACTAAAACAATATGGTTTTAGAGTAATCGATGTACAAGCATGGGGAGATACCAATAATATCACTATTGCAGTACAACTGGAAAGTAAGAACATTGGACAGTATTATCTAAATATTGGACCACAATACTACTCAGGAACTATAGAAGATTTTATTCAGAAAAATGATAATATATGGGTTGGAGAAGATGGAAGATTATACTCTATAAAAGAGAGAAAGGAATACGATGCAGAGACAATAGCCAAAAAGAATATAGTTCTAAAGGTGAAGTACAATATCGAGAGTTATTGGCTACAAAACACGGAAGATCAACAAATAATGAAATTCTTGAGGAAAACTCCAACTTGGTTAAAATAAGCTGTTTTATCTACCCTACTTATTCTAAAGAAGTTGAAGAAGAGCTAAGAAAGGCGGGATTTGATTACGCGTACTCATTTGGTCAAAAGAACTTAGGGAGTTTAAAAGTATTAGGGAAAGGAAAAACTGGAATAGTAGTATTAGTTGAACCATACAAAGTCCTAAAAATAAGGAGAACAGATGCTCCTAAAGAAACCTTAGAAATTGAAGCAAAATTACAAATCAAAGCCGGAGAGGAAGTAGCACCAAGGGTTTACGATTACGGTAAGAATTTTATTTTAATGGAGTATATACATGGGAGAAATTTAATGAAAAATGAGAGAAGAGAAACAATAATTGATTTACTAGAAAGAGCTAGAATTCTTGAAGAGAAACTCATAGAGCATAAAGAATTGAGTAGACCATGGAAAAACGTAATAGTCTCGTATAACAGAACGTATATTATAGATTACGATTCTGCGACAATAAAAGAGAAACCCAGAAATGTCACAAAACTACTTTCAAACTATCTAAATAGGCGTGACTTGGGGGTCAAGTATTCTAAATCTGAAATAACTTTTGACCAGCTCTTATCTCAGTTGTTCTAAAACCATAACTTTTGTTGTCTTCTTTTTAAGATTTATCTTTATATCGTTTAAAGTCGGGATACCTAACTCATGTCCACATCTAGGGCATCTGCCTCCGAATATTGATTTAATCTCTGAGGGAGTCCTCACACCATAGAAATCTTGTCCAACCTTTTCAAACTTATGCAATATTGTTCCACAATTCCTGCAAACGTATTTTATCGGAATTGATGACCACCTATTAACAACTATTTACACCATTTAATATAGCACAAACTACTGTGATACTCGTTATACAAACGTATTAAATAGGGAGAGAGAGTAGACCGAAAGTAAAAGTATTATGTGAGTATTAGAAACGAGTTAATTTTTAAACCCTCCCTCTATCTTTATTAAAGGGGCCGTAGTCTAGCTTGGACTAGGATGCCAGCCTGGGGATACTACCCTAACCACCAGAACGCTGGTGGTCCCGGGTTCAAATCCCGGCGGCCCCATTGTGGGGGGTACCCCCCACCCCCAATTCCATTACTTTCTTTCAACTTCAGATACGATTCAACAACGTCAGCTAAAGGACCAACGTAACGCTCCTTTACCTCACCGTTTATCGTTTCCAACTTATAGACATAATACCGCCCTTTTCTCTCACGTAAAATATAGTCGCCATATTTATAGCGCGTCTTATCTTTCGTCAGTTTTATGCCCCGTATTATGGTTGCTAAAACGGGCTTATAAGCATTGGGAACCCGTTAATTTTTGCAGTCAAAACGCGTTAAGTTGAAAGAAGACAGTAAAGATTCATAGTGTCGTTATTAACCTTTAAATTCAAGGAACAGCGTTTTTCCCAAGAATAGGGGAATGGAGTACTTGATTATGTCCTAAATACTCGTAATAGGAAAAATAAATAGGTTAACGACAACATCAAGGAATAAAAATTACCTATAATATCTATATATCCAAAACTAGATTTATAAGGATAGATTTCTAACTTTAAACCTATCTTACTAAGTATTATGAGAGTAAAAAAAGTTATAAATTATGGTTTAATATAGTGATATAAAATGGGGAAAAAGTTAGTTCTAAAAGCTGTAATATTATTAGCTATAACAGTACCTATAATCTCTATAATCACATTAGCTTTTGAGAATAACCCTTATTTCGCATGGTCTAGTGGAAGTGTTGCTATAGGCTCTACGGCATATGGTGCGGAAAGTATAGAAGTTTGCCCAGATAATGTAGGCCCGATACCTGTACCTACAACTGCTGTAAACTTCGCTGTTGTTACTAACTACAGTATTAACGGAGGTAGTTATGCCTAAACTCCAAATAACTGGAGAAATAGGTGGTATTCCGCCAGTTAATGTGGTAGCTGCTAACTGGGGTAATGTTAAAGTATGGGCTGCAGCTTATTATTCAATATGGTTTATTACATCACCTGAAACTATCGGATACTACATAGCGCAACCCATTCCATCTAACACAAACCTGATAGGACAAGTGGATTATGGAGCAGCAGGAGCAATAAATCTTAATATAACACCATGGTGGGCTCGTTCAGTATCAGTAGGTTCAGGGTATTCATATTCCTATCAGACATTATCCATAACTTAAATCTTTTTTCTCAATCTGATTAAATATATTAGGTGCTAAATATGCTTAAATCTATTTTTAAACAATTCTTAACAAGAAATAGTATAAGAGATTTAGTAATATTTTTATTAATTCTTTTATTATTTCTTCCAATCTTGCACCTTTTCTTTTTTGCCTTATTTAGTTCCCTAACCATATATCAAGTTAGAGCAACGAGTTATAGCAATCTATCTGTGGTAAGTATAGCCGGTAATAACAATACTTTAGTAATAAATCAGTTAGAAAGGCTCTTCGGTAATAATTCTTTAGCACCTTTTGGATATATTTATATAGGGGCTAGACTTGGTGGAGCTACAGTTGAGGCTATTGCAATAAATAATTTAAGTTTGGCTAAGAAAATATTTCCTATTTCCTCTATGATCGCAATAGGTAGATATCCAGAATATGGAGTATATTTGGTAGCTGGTAAAATGAATCAGCTTAATCTTCAGCTAGGTGAGAACGTTAGTGTATATATGGGAAAAAATATCATAAGTTTAAGAGTTGTTGGAATATTATATAACGCGTTCTTTTCCGCAGAAGGATTTGCTATCTTACCTTTAACTAATATAAACTACACTATAAACTCATTAGATAATGTTATAATTCTTAAAGATAATTATACTGCTTTAAATGAATTCAAAGCTTTCTTATCTAATACAAAATACGAAGGTTTACCGCTTTCAGACTGGTATTCTATAACTCGATTTGGTTCCTCGTTTACATTTTCGTATTTTCAGCTTAACTCATTAAGGACTACCTCAGAAATAGTCGAAACCATTTACATTCTGATCTCATTACTCCTTATATTTAGAATTAGAAGTAGATTTTCAAACGTTCTGGCACTATTCATAATTAATGGAGTAGACGAGAAGAGAAGTTTTAAGCTGCTAATATTACCGTTTCTGGTAATAGGTATAATTCCATTAATAGTATATATAGCTTATTATTATTTATACGATGTCTACTGGTATCCATTATCGGTCGTCTATCCATTCATAGCTGGACTAATTGGATTATTAGTATCTTCTATTTTGATTGAGTACTATACGGTGTTTTCTGCTTACAGTAATCAGCACAAATTCCTAAAGGTGAGGAGTATTGAGTGAGATAGTTAAAGTAGATGTTTTTAAGAAATTTAAAAATTTTGAGCTAAAAGTAAATTTCAGTGTAAATGAAGGAGAGAAAGTTTTAATTCAAGGTCCAAATGGTTCTGGTAAGACTACTTTACTATATCTAATTTATGGCGTGTTAAATCCAGATTCTGGATACGTAAGGGTATTTAATAAGAATCCAACTGTAGAGCTAAGAAAAAGTGAAATGTACATGCTAGAGGAGTATTTAATATTTCTAGAAAATGCTAGTTTAAAGGAAAACTTAGAGTTCATAACGTCATTAAGGGATTTTAATATAAATAAAACAGAGGAGCTAATTAATAAATTCGATCTACCTCTTTATAAGAAATCTTACCAACTAAGTTCTGGTCAGAGAAGGTTATTTAAATTAGCTTTAGCCTTCTCTGCCGAGGCCAAATTACTACTACTTGACGAGCCTACATCTAATTTAGATATAGAAAATTCTAAAGCGGTCAAGGATATGATAAGGGAGTATAGCGGTACAATAATTTTTGCTTCTCATGATCTTCTGCTCAAAGAATCATGTGATAAGACAATATATTTAAGAACAGGAAAAATAGAGCGAATTGAGATTAAATAATTTATAAAGTGCAGTTTTTATTATTTATTTTTCCTTTAATAAAAATACGCGAATTTGGTATATTTATTACATTATAGTATATATAATCGCCTTAATTTAAATACTTACTACAAAATTAAACATCTAGAGAGAAATAATTTATTCTTACCCAGTTAGGTTTCCCATTACCTTCAAGTAGCTAAAATTTTTCTATATCTAATGATTTGTTAAATCATTCAATTTTCTAAGATACCAAGCTCGTTAAGTTTTTTAAATTCAAAATCAAACTTTGATTTAAAAGTAAGTCACGCTAGCTTTGATAAAATTATATTCTGTCAAACAGAATTAAACGTTAGCGTGTTACTTTAGTTAGCAGATACTTAACATATTGTAGTTATTAAAAAATCTATTATAGAGGTAATAAGGTTTGTTTGGTTGCGGTTTTCATAGTATCGTAATTTTGGGTATAATTCTTTTAATTAAGGAAAATCTCTATAGGGAGTGGAATCTAAAGAGGAGGATTTTTGCGTGCTTTATTTAGATAAATGCTTTTGTAGATTGCTTTAATCCAATCAAAATTTTTACTGATATTATCCACGAATTCCGTTCTGATCATCTTGGATGAAGTCTTGTGATGAGGCTTATTTACCGCCATAACATATTCTTAGCATCTCTTCGCTTATTTTCCTTTTATTTATCTAAAATTCAAAGAAAGCCTTTGCGTTACACTTGTAAGGTATTGCCGTAAGATGGCAACTAATTTACGATGTTATAAAGATTCTTCTATAACGCTGGTGATCCCGGGTTCAAACCTTGTTAACCCTATTATTTACCAATCAAATCCATTGCTCCTATTTCTCGTAATAATAGCAATACTCAACAAAATCATTACAGCCAGTAATATGATAACAATACTTTGACCTAAACTTAAATTATTGCCATTACCTGATACTGCCGAAGCGATCTTACTGACAATAGTAACATTAACAACCTTCATCTTAACCACAGTGACGTAATCACCGGTATAGTGAATTACAGCAATGCCAGGAGATGAAGAGCCAGCTGGATTCACACCGATAACCTTTACTAAATAAGTACCATTACTAATATTAGTCACAATGCTATTACTTGGTCCCTCATAAACCAGACTATTATTAACGTAAACGAGATATGTGATTACATTCGCTTCATTATTCCAACTAATGTACAGATTATTTCCAAATCCGATAAGCGAGACTTGCGGAGAGGCTGGTGGTAAATAGTAAACTACTTGATAAACGTATTTAGAAACCCCAGCTGAGTTTGAAGCTATTATTACTAGCGTATAATTACCTTGAGGTACTCTAAACAAATAGCTACTATTACCCTTTATAGCTGCAATCTGAGAAATTAAGTTACCATTAGGATTATACAGTTCCAAAGTTATATTAGCTGGGAAAGAAGTAGTCCAATTGACTAAAATTCCATTTCCCAGTTTAGTTATAAATGCAAAAACACTAGCCTTGGTAATTGGAACAACGGTAAGTACTAGGGGAGAGCTATTACCAAGCTTATTTACAGCGTAAATGAAAACGTTATAAGTCACGTTTGGTGTCAGATTACTTATTGTCAAACTAGTACTATTAACGAAATGTGAGCTAACCATCGAATTCTCGTTCTTAACAATAACGTAATAACCTAGTAAAAGATAGCCTCCAGAAAAAGTTGGAGGCAACCAATTCAATGTAACATTATCATTACCGTACTTCACAGAAACGAGTTGTGGAGGGTTAGGAACTGAAGCTGGAGTTAACGCGATTATACTTGAGGGAGAAGAATAGCCAATTGAATTATAAGCTAAAACCTCAAAGTAGTATGTTATACCATCTTTCAAACCAGTTACAGTGTAACTAGTAACGTTACCTACATTAATTGAGCTGTTGAATCCCATGTTATTCCAATATATTATCTCATAACCACTAGATAGTCTAACTGGATTCCAGCCTAAGGTAACGGATTCATTTCCTGCAGAATAAGAGGTTATCTTAGGGGGAAGAGGTGGGAAGTTAAACGTGATTAGCTGTAAAGCAGAGACATCACTTAATGAACTACCAATGCCTCCAGCAAGATACAACATATTTCCTACTTGTACATAACCAGCAGAATATACTGGGACGGGAAGATATCCAACTCTTTGCAAATTACCATTATAGTAGGCAAGGATTGCGTTATTAACCCCACCAGAACCTGCAGTATAAATATAACCACCCACAATAAACAAAACACCCCTATAATAGGCTAAGGCACTATCGTGAATCCAGTAGGGAAGAACGCCATTAAGAATAGTCCAATTATTGTTTTGTGGACTATAAATCAATATGTCATTGGTATAGGCACTATATCCAATGTAACCGCTAACTATTATCAAGGAAGTCCCATTAAATACATACCCACCTCCATATGTAGGAACTGGCATGTAACCTATTATCCTCCAACTATCGTTATTGGGGTAGAATAATCTAATTGCATTAGAAGGTGGAAAATAAAGGCCAGCTGGGCTAGTGGTGTTCTCTCCACCAATAACGTAAATCGCATTATTATAAACAAATATGTAAGGTGAGTATGCTGGGAGTGGCATTTCACTTACGACAACCCAAGAATTACCATTAAGTTTAAGAACGTAAGGATTTATCCCAGTGCTATTATAACCACCCATAACATAAATTGTGTTATTATAGACGATTGCTGAAGGTGAAACTAAACTAAAAGGCAAACTAGGCCCGATATTCCATGTGCCATTGGAGTATATCCAAACTTGGTTTGAATGTGAATCCCCACCTATGATATATAAGCTACCTTGATAGTATACTACTGCGACATGAGAATTTGCGTAAGGCAATGATGCTAAATAACTTGCATTCACGGAAAATGACGGTGAAGAGGCATGAAGAGATATTCCTTGTAATAATAATAGAGAAAATAGAAATAATATTAATGGCGCCCATTTTTTCATATTACCATACTTCATTACTTAATAATTTAAAAGGATTTTCATGTCTTATACAAGAAATGGTTAACTATCCTACTTGTAACTATTAGTATGAGGGAGAAAAGGAGAAGCGTAGCTGAGGCACTTATTGAAGCGCTAAAATACGTTTCGTATTCATTATAAATATATACTGAAGCCACATACGCGTTGTTAAACAACCAGCCAGTAACATAAGGTGCAACTATTACCACAGATCCAAATTCACTTATAGCTCTAGCAATAGAAGTTAGCCCAGCAGATATTATCCCCCTAATTGAAAGAGGGAAAACTACGGAAGTAAATACTTTGAACTCGGAAGCACCTAAACTCATGGCATATATTTCATAAGACCTTGGAAGAGACTCGAAGAAATTCTGCATCGAACGAATATAGATAGGACTAGAAACAATAATCAAAGCCAACAATAAGCCAGTATAAGTGTAGTAAAAAATAATACCATGAGAGTAAAGTAAAGCACCTAGAGGATTAGTGGGACTATCAATGAAAATTAAAGCAATGCCAACTAGGGGATGCGGTATAGATGCTGGCACATCGACTAAAGTCTCAATAATTGGATTCCTATGTCTTGATAAATAATATGCCAAGGGAGTAAAGATAAGAACAGTTATTACAATGGAAAGGGCTGAAGCAAAAAACGATAAACCTATTGAGGAAAGTAAAGAGCTACTGAACGCGACTGATTTAACAAAAAACGGACCATAGCCGTAAAATAGCAAATAGAGAGTTGGTAAAGCTAAAAGGAGAGATAGAAAAAAGGATATGGCTTGTAGGGTATTAAACTTCAGAGAAATTACCCGCATACTTCAACTCACCAGATTTTAACAAGTTCAATATAGGCTGCGGAATATTACTAGTTTCATTATACAATAAAGCTGGTTGTATTGGAATTACATTAAATCTGGTAAGTTGAGATTCATGACCCAGTACGAAGCCAATAAACTGATATGCAGTTTGTATATTCGAAGCGTTTAATGGAATGGTAATGTATAAGTAAACTGGATTTCCATGAATTGTTAATGTTTGGCCATTTACACTTATATTATAAGCAAATTGACTGTACCATGTCGTCTCGTTCGGATAATAACCAAAACTTAACCAAGGAGGTAGTTTTAGATATTCCAATCCTTGAGATACAGCATAGGAAACATAAGAGAATGTGAAGTCTAAAGTACCCGCCTTTAAGGGCGCTACATAGTTAGCTGTACTAGGGGCTACTTTGACATTTGGATTCGCTTTAACGAGATGCACAAAGTAGCTTATATTATGATTAGCATATAAATAACTTGCCATTTGAAGTATCAAATACGCATATAATCCCTCTGGGTCAGTGTTAGGATTAGCAATTCCCAGACTGAACCTGGTGGTCAATAAGTAGAAGAAATTATACCAATACTTAGTATTGTTGGTCTCCATAGCCATGGTGTAATTGGAGTATAGTTGGGACCAATAAGGAGATTTGGTAGTGTAGTTAGAGTAAACTATTGTCATCTGATCTGATAGAAAAGCTATAGCCCAACCGGGATTCCTACTGCCAGTTAACTCAACAGCTTGAATATAGGCAACTGGAATGAAAACGTTTGCTGGAACTGGAGTCTGGGAAGCTATTTGTGAAGCTAATGCGAAGGAGCCACTACCTACAACATGAACTGGAATTTCAGTAGCGTTCTGAAATTGGTCAGCTAGGTAGTTGAGAATTGCAAGATAAGCACCCGCTACGAAGACTGTAATACCTTGAGATGAAGTAATATTAGTAGTAGATGAAGATATGCTAGTACTAGATAGGGAAGAACTAGTTGTAGTAGATGAAGATGAAGTAGTTACAGAATTAGAAGGATGATTAATTAAATAATATCCTACAACCCCAGCTATCACTGCGATTATAACAACAATTATTATCACGATAGCTTTAACCCTAGTTAACCCTTTATTTAACGGCATATGTATAGCCAGTAATATTTCCGGTAATAAATTTTTCTCTAACAAAATAACCTTAACATTTTATAATTTTTCTCCCGTATGTGTTAGCTAAAATAATTACTTACTATAGTATAAGTGAAACTCTGGAAAAGGTTAGCAAGCTTAAGGAAATAGGGGTCCAATTTCAACCTTGAAGGTACATAAATCTCCCTCTTACCAGTCCTTATTGCTTTTAGAACGGCTTTAGCTACAGCCTCTGGCTCAACGCTATAATTAGCAAAAGGATCGCCATTATTCTTTTTAAATGAAGGATGAGAGGTAAAATTAGTCCTGACAGGGCCAGGGTAAACACCACTTACCCTAACATTATATTTCCTCATTTCAGCCCACAAGCCATTAGTTAAACTGGCTAAACCAGCCTTAGTTGCCGAGTAAACTAAAAGCTTGGGTGTAGATACGTAAGCAGCTTCCGAAACGATGTTAACAACACTTCCCTTCCTCCTAGAAACCATATGTGGAAGCACGGCCTTCATGAAGTATAGTGGGGCTAGAAGATTAGTCCTAATCATGTACTCCTCCTCGTTTAAATCAGTCTCTAAAAAAGATCCATAAACTCCAAAACCTGCATTATTAACCAAGACGTCAATCTTGCCAAACTTCTCCAGTACCTCATTTACAATCCTAAATACAGTGCTCCTATCACTGACATCAGCATCATAAATTACATCACCAATATCCGATTTACTCCTAGAAATCGAAACAACAGTATAATTATTCTCCTTAAGTAACTTAACAACAGCTCTCCCTATACCTTTTGATGCTCCGGTTACAATAGCAACTTCAGACATATATAGAGAAACACCTTCCTTTTTAAAAATAATTTATCCCAATTTTTCAATCTTGACAAAGGTTATCTTATATCTTGGAGTCTTAGAAATATCATCTAAATCGTCACAGACAACGTTGTTTACATAGTAATCATGCATATAAGCAAACGTATGACCAACCTTAACCTCGTTAGTTAGCTTGGCTTTCATCACAGCCATGCCGCATTTAGAAACAACCTTAACCATATCCCCGTCTTTGATATTCAGCTTTGTAGCATCCTCTGGGTTTATCAACAAATCAGAACTGAAATTCCTATATCCTGGGACTCTCTTGATCAACTCATCAGAATTATACCTAGTCACAACTCTACCAGTAATTAAAATGTAACTATCACCAGATATTTCGTTATACCTAACTAATCCAAACTTAGCCTTACCGCTAGGAGTCATAAACCTATCCTTGTACAGACTAGACTCGTGATCAGGATACCTGGAGTCTACAGAGTAATCCATCAATTCATCAAGGGTCAAATTAGAGTACAACTTTGCAACCTCCTTTATCTCTTTAAACACCAATTTAGGATCGTCATGAAAACCAGTAAGACCTAACTTCTCAGCAATCCTCTTAATTATCCACAACTCACTCCTAACCTCCCCAGGAGGATCAACAACCTTAAACCTCCACTTAACAGTACGATCTAAATTAGTAACTGAACCCTCCTTTTCAGCCCATAAAGGAGTAGGCAAAACGTAATGTGCATATTTAGCAGTCTCAGTCATAAACGGATCCATTACTACTAACAATTCCAACGACTTCAAGAACTTAATAACCTTGTATCTATTTGGCAAACTAAAAGCTGGATTGTAATTCATTAGAAAAAGTGCCTTAACATTACTATCCCTTAGAAAAGCCTCAGTTATGCTCAAACCCTTCTTGATTGGAGGAACAAAACCCCAAATCTTACTCAACTCCTTAGCGTTTTCCTCATTCATTGGACCATTTGGGAAAACATCTGGCTTTATTAAATCACCAGAACCTTGAACATTTGTTTGACCCCTATAAACTAATAGTCCCCCACCATTAATACCAACATTCCCAGTAAGCAATGCTAGGTTAATGTAAGCCTTTACGGCATTAACGCCACTTGACTGAGTTAAACCCAAACCCCATGAGAGTATTGTAGGCTTATTTGCAATAATCCTAGCGAACTCAATAATCTTATCCTTACTAACACTAGTAATCCTCTCGGCTTCCTCAATAGTATAAGACTTTACAATCTCCCTAAACTCATCAAAGTTCTCAACACGTTCCTTAACGAACTTACTATCATATAATCCGTTACTTATCAAATAATTCGCAACAGCGTTATATAGATAAATATCAGTACCACTACTAATCTGTAAAAACAAATCAGCAATCCTAGCAGTACCAGTCATCCTAGGATCAATAACTACAATTTTCACACCCTTTCTCTTAGCCTCAACTAAATATTGAGACAAAACGGGATGGCTATCAGTCACAGATTCTCCAGAAATTACAATATTTCTAGCATTCAAAATTTCAGAAACGGTAACAGAAGAAGCTCCAATACCGACTAACTCCTTTAAAGCCATTGCAGAGGGCTCATGACAAACCCTAGCACACGAGTCAACATTATTAGTACCCAAAGCTCTAGCCAACTTCATGAACGAATATCCTTCCTCCAACGTATTCTGACAACCCCCGTAAAAGGCAATAGCCTCTGAGCCATACTTACTCCTAATTTCCTTTAACTTGCTAGCAATATCGCTAATTGCTTCATCCCAAGTAGTCCTAACGAAAGTGTCCTTAACTCTCTTTAAAGGATAAGTTAAACGGTCCCAGGCGTAAATTACTTCTGAAGCAACAGCGCCCTTACCGCAAACGTGTCCTCTGCTAACAATGTGCTCTTGTGATGGAGATACCCTAAATATAAAGTTATTCTCTACATAAAAATCTAGACCACAACCTACACCACAGAAAGGGCATATGGTTTTCCTAACTTCCATACAATA
Organism: Saccharolobus solfataricus; assembly: GCF_900079115.1. NCBI lineage: Archaea > Thermoproteati > Thermoproteota > Thermoprotei > Sulfolobales > Sulfolobaceae > Saccharolobus > Saccharolobus solfataricus. Next base: position 907,084 of record NZ_LT549890.1, on the reverse strand, counting down.
GTATACTGATCTAGAAAATTTAAAACGATCTTACTATCCGTATTAATATCAATTATTAACTGGGTTTACTCCATAAGCTTTGAAAAAATTATTGCTTATTATTCTCACTAGCTTATACTCTTCTATACCTAAAAAATTGCTCATAAATGAGATAGCGTTAGGTATATCACTAGGTTCTAATAGCTTACCCCTATATTCATACCCACCATCACTCTCTGTAAGAACGTTTTTTAGGTCGACATTTTTCAACACTTCTTGATGCTTCTTCTGGAAAGAAACGGAAGGATTTATAGAAATAAAATACCCAGCACTCTCAATATCCTTCAACAGATTAATGGGACCAGTATACCAGTGAAAGATAGCACTCTTCACGTCGTTTTTAACTAAAATGTTGAAAGCGTCTTTCCAAGCGTCTAAAGCGTGGACGTTTATCAACTTACCTTCTCCCGCTTTTATCTGCTCCTCAAAATATTTAATCTGCAATTCTTTAGGAGCCTTAGCGAATCTGTAATCCAAACCAACTTCTCCAACGAAATCAGCTTTAATAATCAACGATAAAATTCTAGTCAGATCCTCCTCATGAACACGCCAAGGATGAATACCAACTCCTACTAATACGTTGTCACTCTTTAAGGAGAAAGTATCCATAGCGGATTGGTAATCCATTGAAACCGCAGCTATAAGATAACCTTCATACTTCTTCTTTAAATAGGAATAATGGCAATGAGCGTCAAAGTACTTATACATACAAAAAGAAATGGAAGATAAAAAGAAAAAACTAACTTAACACATCAAAAATCGTTACATTAACTTCTAACCCTTGCCTTGATGAAAACACTAACTTAACATCGCCACCAATGATAAATGTCTTACTAAAATATCTATCAACTATACCAGAGTAAATTACAGTGGAGTTATTTACCACGGTTAAGTTAAACGCGTTATGTCCCATTACTTTAATTGTAACATTGCCATAACTTAACTTCAAGGGAACAGTGTAATTTGTTGACACATTTGATATTATACCAAATTGATAAGTTATGTTTTGAACATTTGTAGTCGTATAGTACTCTTGCCCTTTAGAAACTGGAGTCTGTGGATGATAGAATAGGTTAGTATGAGTTAAGAGAAATACTCCTACTAGAATGATTGCTAGTACAACAATTACCTTGCCTATCATGATAATCAATACTTAAATGGATAAAGCTTAAAAGGAGAAAAATACGATAATTCGACCATTATTTACATTAATCTAAAAGATGAGTTAGGTTGGTTCTTCTCATTGATTCGGAATTACATCTCTCGTTTGAGAGGAAGTACGGCTAGTCTGAGATCACATTTTAGCTTTGTAGTATTTTTGTCTAATGTGAGCTCGTACAATAGTGATAATAAAGTTATCAGATACTTGACAGATTTAGGTAGGTCATGTGACTTCCAGGTTTAACATTTTGAAAGATCTAGTTTGTTTGAAGAAGGAGGAACAACATTTCCTCTCTGATTTCTTTACTTAACTCTTATTTTTGAAGAGGATATAAAAACCCAGAACATGACGTACGAGTTGTGTTAAAAATATTTTATGTTTATCTTCGTTTATCTACTTCGTTCCTTGATAAAAGAAAGGCTCTATAAATTCGATCTATTGTTATATATTTATTAATTTTAATAGTTTGATTTTAGGCTATTAAATATACTTGATACAATAAATTAGTATTCGATTCTATTTCCAGCCTAAGTAGCATTTACAATAATATAGTTCGAGTTTACTTCATCCTTATGGTGTAGCGATAGCTTTAAAATAGTTTGCTTCGATATTAACATGCGGAGTTTACTCAATGAAGTAGGGGATGGCGTCCCCCTGGGGATAACCCCGAACCGCCTCTTGATTAATGATAGGGGCTGATGACGCCTACTTCACCACAAAAGGGTGGGAAGTATGGCGCCAAATGAAGCTCAGATAGTAGTTTTAACCATAACTCAAGTTATTGTAGTTATTCTACTATCCCCATTATATCAAGGAATTTACGATAGGGGAAAAGCCATAATAGAAGGGCGTAAAGGCCCCAGTGTTCTGCAACCTTACTATGATATAATTAAACTACTAAGAAAAGAAACCGTTATTTCAAATAACTCATTATCTCTATTTGTTTATGCTCCTTACATAGTTTTTGGGATTTATCTCCTTATTTCCTTCGTCATCCCAGTAGTTTATCCAGTGCCCATCTTACTCACCCCTACGGTGGATTTCTTAGGGGGAGCATTACTCTTCTCCTTAGCTGCGTTCATAAAAATAATTGCCTCCCTAGAAAGTGGAAGTAATTTCGTAGCATTAGGAGTAAGTAGAATTCTCTCTTTCACTTTCTTATCTGAAGCTACACTGATAACGGTTTTCTTCGGCGTTGCACTAATAACTGGTACAAACAACCCTTACGTAACATTAGATTACGTTTCCCAAAGCCTCTCTCATTACTTTCAACTAGACCACATCTTCGTATCGATCTCATTCTTCATGTTATGGTTATTCGAAACCGGTAAATTACCCGTAGAGAGTCCTGGACTAAGCGAAATGGGTATGATAGACGATGGAGTTCTCTACGAATATAGCGGAAAATTACTTGCAATACTAAAGTGGGGTTCTTACATCAAACAATATCTATTAGGCTCAGTACTCCTAAACGTATTTATATTCCCTTGGTTTTTGCAAGTTGGAATTATAGGCTCTTTAATAGACATTGCGGTGATGTTCGGCAAATGGTTACTCCTAATCCTTATTAGCGTTATAATAAACACCACCCTAGCTAAATTAAGGCTATTTAAAGTTCAGGATTATCTCGCAGTGGCGTTCCTCCTTTCCCTACTTTCATTAACGCTTACTGTCTTGTTGGGGTGAAGGTATAGTGATTAACTCAGAGATCCTAGAACTACTCTCAACGTTCATATTAATTTCAGCCTTTTACATTCAAGGACAAGCTTACTTTAAACCAGCAATATATGCACAAGCCATTCAATCTACCTTAATCGCAATTCTAGCCTTCCATCTAGGAATCTCACTTTTTTCCATCGACTATATAATTTTAGGAATAACAGTAATACTACTGAGGACTGTACTAATCACAATATTTTTATTTAGAGGTCTAGTTAAAGAGAAACCAGGAGCTAGAGAAAGCTCTAAGGGAGTAGCATCTGAACTAATATTGAATCTCGCATTTTCCATTATAGCATCTCTAGTAGTATATTATTTCGTATTGGAGAAAATACCCATAAGTACGGAAATCAACAACACGCTAATGCTATTGTTCGCCTTTGTCTTACTCTTCCAGGGTCTATTCCTTATTATTTCTAGAAAAAGTACAATATTTCAATTCATCGGTTTCATAGAAGAAGAAAACTCCACAATTCTTTTTGGTATTTTATTACTACCCATTCCCTTCTTAATAGAAGTGAGTGTATTCCTTGATGTATTAGGGCTAGTTATAATTTCCTCAATTTTGACGTTAGAAAAAGCAGAACATTCTAGGTTAGATGAACTAAAAGGGTGATCTAAATGAATATTGAACCCATACTCTTACTATTAATTCCTATAATAAGTAACGTAGGCTTTTTCAAACTCAAGCTAATTAAGACCCTATCCGTACTATCAGCAGTACTAACATCAATCATCAGCATCTTCCTTTACTTCTTAGCACCAATCAAAAACTCTTTCTTCTTCATCACTAAGTTCACAACGTTTTTCCTATTGGTGATTGCATCAATTTATCTCCTATCTACCCTTTACTCCATGAATTATATAAAACCAAGCAAAATAGTAAGTGAAAGATTATACTACATTCTACTAAATTCCTTCGCATCATCAATGCTTTTTACCGTTATTATGAACAATTACGGTCTAATGTGGGTTGGGGTAGAACTCACAACTGTGACCTCAGCTCTTCTAATAATAGCGGAAGCATCTGAAACCTCACTGGAAGCCACGTGGAGGTATATAATCATAGTATCCGCTGGAGTAACCTTAGCCCTATTCTCAATAATTTTCATCTACTATAATTACCATACATTAACTGTAACGGAAATACTTACAAAACCTGAAAACAACATAATAACTAAACTTGCGGTAGCTCTAGCTTTAATAGGATTTGGAACAAAAGCAGGAGTTTTCCCCATGTACACGTGGTTACCAGATGCTCATAGCGAAGCGCCATCTCCAATAAGCGCATTATTTTCTGGAGTACTACTTCCAGCCGCAACTTACGTGGTGTACATGGTATATCAAGTAAATCCATTAACCAATATCTTTGTAATATTCACAACTTTATCGATAATAACCGCATCGATTATCCTAACCTATCAATGGCATATAAAGAGAATGTTTGCATACTCAACCATAGAAAACATGAACCTAGCCTTGCTTGGACTTACAATAGGCCAACCCCTCGGAGCAATAATCCTCCTTCTTGCACACGCATTTGGCAAAGCGGGTGCCTTTTACTCTAGCGGAATTGTATTGAAAGTCCTTGGAGAAAAGAGAATTGAAAACATAGGCGGTTTACATACAAAACTAAAACTCACCTCAGTATCGCTATTATTGTCCTCTCTAGCTGTAACTGGTACGCCACCCTTTGCAACTTTCATAGGAGAATTCTTCATATTACAAACATTAATTCAAAAAGGTTATATTATAGAGTTTATATTAATAGTAATTTCTCTGGCAACAGCTTTCATCTCAATAAACTATAACGTTACCAAAATGATATTCACTCAAAGAGAGCTGACAGTCTCAGAAGAACCCAAGCTAATCACGTTCATTTCTCTTGTATCATCTATAATTCCACTCGTTCTCGGTATACTTTTACTGGTGATCCTTTCATGAAATACTATAAATGGACTCAAAAAGGCGAGGGAAGGAAAATAGGCAAAATAGGGGATTATTGTCTCTACGAAAAAACGATAACAGAAGAGAAATGTGAGGAAAACAAACCAAATATAACACAAACGTATGGATCATTCAAGTTCATTTACGGACCCTCAGCTGGAGGACTACTCGAAACAATAAAATTCATTATTACAACTAATGGTGAAAAAATTCTAGGAATAGACGCTGAGGTATACAAGAACAGAGAAATAGTAATAAGCGGTTTAACTGTGGACGATGCCTTACTCAGAGTAGAGAGAATAAACGCTCCATTTAGTGCTTCCCACACAATATCCTTTTTACTCGCTGTAGAAGATTCGTTAGAATTAGAACAAGACTATCCAACCCAACTAAAGAGAATAGCCGAAATAGAATTGGAAAGAATAAGAAATCACTTATTCGTAATATCGAGATTAACTGAAACCACATCACTAAACGTACCTACATACCATCTCTTGCACCTCGTTGAAAAAGTCAACAGATTAATAGGCAAAATGTGTGGTCACAGGTATTTCTTTGGCGTTAATGCAATTAACGGGGTTAACTGCGATTTCGGAAATTTATTAAGAATAATAGATATTACCAAGGAATTTAAACAAATCTTCGATGGGCTACTTGAAAGTAGAATCTTCATAGATAGACTCCAAGAAAACGGAAAAATAATAGATGAAAACAGTATAGGACCAGCTGCAAGAGCTGCTGGACTCGCTTACGATGCGAGAAAGGACTTTAAAGCCTTACCTTATGAAGACTTAGGTTTTAGAACAGTTATCACACAAGAGGCAGACTCATTCGGAAGGTTCCTAGTTAGGGGAATGGAGATAATCGAGTCGGCCAAAATTTTAGTAGAGTTACACGATGAAATAAAGAACAGCAATAACGAGAGAGGGAAAAATCACAAACAAGGAGGGGGAGAGGGACTAGCCAGAGTCGAGAGTCCATCTGGTGATCTAGCCTATTACGTCAAGTTAAATAACGGGATTATCGACTCAGTATCACTTCTCACTCCTTCACAAGTCAATCTCAACCTATTTTTGAAAAGCGTGATAAACACAATATTTACCGATTTTCAATTCAATTGGGAAAGTTTTGGAATTTGGGTAAGTGAAATAGGAGTGATGTTAAAGTGAAGAATTGGTGGTTTATTAGAGGTTTAAGAAAAGGAGTAATGACAGAGAAATACCCGAAGGAAATAGCGGAATGGAGCACTGAAATACAAGGAGAGGGAACTGTAAACTGTCCAACAAACGCCATAAAGGATGGAAAGTGGATAAAGGAAAGATGCGTATTTTGCAGAAGATGCTATCCCAACTATAGACCAAATCTCAATCCAAGAATATATACAATAAACAAAACACAACCCCTCTTCAAAAGGTCATTTTACCTTTACCCAATAGACTCCGGCACATGCGGAGGATGTAACATGGAACTGAAGCTGATCTCATCACCAGAATACGATATGACAAGATTTAGCATATTCTTCACCAATACTCCAAGACATGCAGACGCATTAGTAGTAATGGGGGTAATGACAGAGAAAATGAAAGAAGTGTTAAAAAAAGCTTATGAAGCAATGCCAGAACCCAAAGTAGTTATATTATTAGGTGCTTGCGCTATCTCAGGAGGAATAATAGGCGAAGGAGTACCATTAGAAGCAGTAGTGGAAATCCCCGGTTGTCCACCAAATCCCTTTACAATACTCGAAGCCTTGATGAAGGTGAAGGGAAAATGAACACGCTACTCTATACATTACCCCCATTTCTAATTTCTATTATATTCTCAATCTTTAATAAAAAAGCGGGATATATCTTGACAATGATATCATCAATAATACTACTTATCACCTCGATTTACGAATATAATGGAGTTCTCTCATTCTTCTCCATAATTTCTACCTCAGTGTGGATTCTTGCCTCAATTTTCTCAATAGAGTACGATCATTACGGGAAATGGCTCTCCCCCTTATACATACTAACAATCTTAGGCATGACCATTGTCTTAAACTCTGATGGTTATCTGTTATTCCTCGCAGGATGGGAAATAATGACAATCCCAGCATATGTAGCAATAGGTCTAACAGCAAAGAATAATAGACCACCATTCGTTTTCATGGCATTTGGAGAGCTGAGTACAGTTCTCATTTTAGCGGGATTTATAATAGCAAACACTACAAACTTCAATTACTTGCCATCTCCAGTTCCCTTGATTGTCGCTACTTTTGGATTCATAATAAAAATGGGAATGATGCCTTTCCTTGTATCGGAATGGCTACCTATAGCACATGGAACAGCACCATCAAACTTTTCTGCAATACTAAGTGCCACAATGACGCTAATGGGGGTTTACGGAATACTAAAAATTACAATTTTAACACAAACTATTCCGATTGGATTTTCACTTACAATAATGGCCATAGGTGCATTTAGCATATTCTTTGGAGCACTTTACGGATACGTAAATGAGAACACTAAGGGAATTTTAGCCTTTAGTACAATAGAAAATAACGGGGCAATACTAGTAGCCTTAAGTCTATACATGATCTCAAAGCAACTAAACATTACCTCAATAGAGCACATTTCCTTAATCACTGTAATTTTATACTCATTCGCACACTCAGTAGCCAAAACTGGACTATTCCTCTCTTCTGGCTTACAAGAAAAACAGAGCATAACTTATTCAAAAAAGATAAGAAACATTGAAATAGGACTAACCCTATTGGCTTCCTCCATGTCTGGACTATTGCCGAATATAGGGGGAGTAGCATCTTGGCTATTACTTGAAAACCTATTCATGTTCTCATACGTACTTCATAACATGATATCTATCCTCTTCATAATGACTGGAGCAATTATCGCAATGGGAGAAGGTCTAGCAACAGCCTTATTAATTAGATACATAACGTATACATCAATATTTCAGAATACAAGAGAACAATTAAGTAAAATAAAGAAATATCCCATCTTATTATCTGCACTTATAGTACTCATACTGGGATTCACGTTACCTTATTTGATATACCCTTATAAAAACTCTACAACAATTCTAGGAATGCTAACCAATAGCGTGATTCTAACACAATACTATAACACCACATTCGGAGGAATATCGCCACTCTACATAATTTTACTATTAGTAGCCTTCTCTATTGTAAGCTATCTCGCCTTTGGAAAGCCTAAAATAAGAAAAGCAGAAACGTGGAACAATGGGGTAAACGAGAAAGAAGAATACACAGCATTTGCAATGGCAAATAACATAAGACAAATGCTAAAGAAAATCTTAAGGCCAGAAGAAGAGAAATTCTTACCTACATACGGTTTAGATGTATTCTGGGAATACCTCTACAAACTAGCAAATTCAATAAGAAGATTTGGGAAGATTTTCGCTAAAACACTTATCAACAGCTCAATCTCATGGTACATTATATACATTATTTTGACGCTCATTGTAGTAATAATAGTAGTTGTAATGGGGTGAAACTATTACATGTTCAAAAGAAAAAGAACTAAAGGAGAAAATAGAGGAGAAGATAAGGAGAATAGAGGAACTGAAGAGGAGAATAGAGGAAACGAGAAGAGACCTAGAGAAGATATATCAACTACAATTGATCACAATAGAGTGTACGAGGAAGAATGCTCAGAACTACTAAGGCAATTGCTTAATCTATCGTCACGAGAATCAGCGTTAACTTTCGAGCTGTTTCAGCTATCAGAAGAAGCAAAAGTTGAAACATTACGCTTAGCAGGGCTAATAGCCAATTGCAAATACTACGACAAGGCATTAGCAGAAGAACTGTATAAAGAGTTAGACATTTTATTTTGTAAATACCTTGAGAGAAAATGAAGATCAGAAACGATCACTAACTGATTTCTCTACTGGGACACCAACCATATTGCCATATTCAACCCATGAACCATCATAAAGTCTGACCAACTTAAATCCCAAAACCTCTTTTAAAGCATACCAAGCAACAGAAGCCCTAGCACCAGTCCTACAGTACACCACTATCTTATCCTCTTTACTTAACCAAGAAAATATTCTCTCCAACTCATCCCTAGATTTCATAGTCTCATCTTCATTAAGCAAAATTGTCCATGGAATGTTCTTAGCACCCGGAATGTGACCACTCATTTGGGTTTGTTCACACTTGTGCTCTGGAGGTGCAGTAGTCAGACCATCATACTCCTCCTTACTCCTAGAGTCGATTAAAACAAACTCTTTAAGTTTAGACAATAACTCCCATACTAAAATCCTTGAGGACCAATCAGGCTTCCTAGCCTTGTATTCACTCTTCTTATTAACTACTATACCATCGCTTTCTATAGGATAACCCTCTTTTAACCACTTATAAATTCCCCCATTTAATATAGCCAAATTTGAATGTCCATAAGCCTTTAAAATCCAATAAACGTAAAATGCGTACCTATTATTCATTTCGCTATATAACACAATGAGATCATCGTTGTTTATCCCCGCGTTTCCTAAAACCTTACTCAACTTCCCCGGACTAGCGAAATCTCTAGAATTATCGTCAAGAAAATCTCTCCAATTTATTAATACTGCCCCCGGAATATGCCCCTCATAATAATTTATCTGCGGATTATAACCAATCTCTACAACCTTAACGTCCTTTAAGTTGTTGTTAAGCCATTCAACACTTACAAGCATAATATGAAAGAACAATTTAGGTTAATAAGCTTTTAATCAAATATTCTACAATTTACAGCATTTTAGGTTATTGAAACCAGTAAAACTTGTACTATAACTTACACAAGACCATGAAATAACTGCCTTGTGGATTGCTTCAGAATAGTAGAAAAATTTATATGATGGATAGACAATCCATATATGCGATGAGATCCATTCTCAATACGTTAACACAAACAATTAGTTACAAAAATTTAGTCACCTTATCACTTTTCTACGTACTCAACGTATTACTAACAGCATTACTTTTTCTCTTCCTATACACATTACCGCAAAAACCACTAACATTAAACACAGATAGCGGTGAGCTAATAGGAACCTTCATAACACTAGGAGTTTTATCATACACCTTTGGCTTAAGACACGCAGTAGACGCTGATCACTTGGCAGCAATAGATAACGTAACTAGGAAAATGTTACAAGAAGGAAAGAATCCAGTCTTCGTTGGCACTTTCTTCTCATTTGGTCATTCAACAGTAGTAATTTTACTATCCCTTGCAGTAATGATGGCTTCAAGGCTGGTAACTAACTCATTACCGTCCCTCGAGAACACCGGAAATTTGATCGAGACACTAATAAGTGGAGGATTTCTTTATCTTTTAGGCCTACTAAACACAATAGTATTCTACGAATTATACTCGTTTTATAAAGAAGGAAAATATGACAAACAAAAACTAGAGGAAATATTACAGAAAAGAGGTTTCATGAATAAATACTTTAACAAGTTGTTCAAAATAATAACAAACCAATGGCAAATGTACATTGTAGGATTCCTCTTTGGACTAGGATTTGACACCGCGACAGAAGTGGCAATACTATCAATATCGGCAATACTATCATCAACGTACATACACATACCAATCTACATAATCTTACTATACCCAATCCTATTTTCACTAGGAATGTCACTAGTTGACACTACTGATGGTCTATTCATGAGGTTCGCCTATGGCTGGGCATTCCTATCACCACTCAGAAAAATATGGTACAACTTAACGATAACACTAATATCAATTTTAATAGCGTTTGGAATAGGTACAATAGAGTTGTTAGGACTATTACAAGCTGAGTTCAACCTAACTGGATTATTCTGGGATCAAATAGCTGCGTTAAACAACGTTTACTGGGAAACAATAGGATATTATGTAATACTAACCTTTGCCATAACTTGGATTGGGTCTGGAATGATTTACAGGATAAAGAAAATAGAGTAACCACAAAGGGTGAGGCAATTTTCCTCACTAATTCCAAGAATACAGATAGAAGGAGGAATCTTTAAAACAATCTCGAACACTAAGTGATGCAAGCACTTTATGAATTGTTCCCAATTGGATGGGGAAAGGCAAGTAAATATTGTAAATGACTGAGTCTAGTTAACTCTTATACTGAGGCTTTAATTGGCACACCAATATTCCCTCATTATATTCTCCAAGTGGGTGTAAAAACGCTGGGTTAATAGGTTTAGTATATGACGGTACGAATTTAGCAGATGTAGTACAGATCATATATTGGAAAAACTGGCATAAAACCTTTTAAAAAACAAAAATTATAAATATTCCTTTACATAAAAACAAACGTAATACGACCCTCAGCTGACTTAGGATTTACCGGACCGCCTAGAATCGTTAACGACAAGAGGGCTTGCCCGATTGGGAGGCGCGGGCTAAATCCCTCGGACTTTCGCCCTCGGGACTTACACCCCGCCCCCATCAATCCCCTCTTCTAGGGGTGGGCTCTCGCGGGTTACCCCGCATGGCTGCCTCTTTTCGGGGAGGGGTTCCCGCTTAGATGCTTTCAGCGGTTACCCCACAGGGCGTGGCTGCCCGGCACTGCCCTACCGGACAACCGGTAAACTAGAGGCCCCGGTACCCTGTTCCTCTCGTACTTGGGGTACCTTCCCCTCAGGCAGCCCACACTCCCCACCCTTAGAGTCCGACCTGTCTCGCGACGGTCTAAACCCAGCTCACGTTCCCCTTTAACGGGCGGGCAGCCCTACCCTTGGGGGCAGCTGCACCCCCAGGGTGGGAAGAGCCGACATCGATGTAGCAAACCGCGGGGTCGATGGGAGCTCTCGCCCGCGACGACCCTGTTATCCCCGGGGTAACTTTTCTGTCATGCCCGGCCCCCACGTGGGGGGACACGAGCGTTCGCTAGGCCGCGCTTTCGCGTCGAGACCCCGTACTTTGGAGGGTCTCGTCAAGCCGGCTTTTGCCCTTGCACTCCACGGCGGCGTTCTGTACCGCCTGAGCCGACCTTTGGGCTCCCGTGTTATCTTTTCGCGGGAGTGCCGCCCCAGCCGAACCGCCCACCTGACGCTGTCCCCACCCCTACGGGTAGGTAAGCTCCTCGAGCACCCATGGGTGGTGTTTCACCTTCGGGTCCCCCATCCCCGAAAGGATGGGTTCGACCCCTCCCACCTACTCTACGCATAGGCGCCCGAGGAGCAGCGCCAGGCTGCGGTGAAGCTCCACGGG